>NZ_JAJNKD010000019.1:0-143520 GCF_021043325.1 Ideonella azotifigens | reverse complement strand
CGGCGCCGGGCCGCCCCAAGCGGCCTGCGCGACCCGCCCGGCGGGTGGTTCCGCGTACCCGCGGAGCCGGGTGCCCCGATTCACTTGATGGACTGGTTGCGGGTGTAGGACACGTCGATGTCGGCGTCGACCACGCCGGCCTTCTCGAAGTGCAGCGTCAGTGGGTATTCGCGGCCCAGGCCCAGCGGCTGCTTCAGGCCCAGCAGGCGGATGTAGGTGGTGTCCTCGTGCAGCACCAGCACCTGGCCGCGCCGGATCGGCAGGTCGATGGCACCCGGCCGCGCGCCCATGCCGCCGATCTCCGCCGAGCTGGCCAGTGGCGAGGTGACGCCGATCAGCCGGTCGTCCTGCACCACCTCGTCCAGCGTCATGCCGACGATGACGCTGCTGTCACCGGCCAGCGTCTCACGCGCGTAGGGTTTGTAGACCCGCAGGCTGCTGCAGAAGAACTCGCAGGCGCGCGCGGCAGGCAAGACCGAAACCAGGCCCAGCGCGCCAGCGGCACGCAGCAGCTGCCTGCGCGAGGCACGCAGGCTCAAAAAAGTAGCATCCATGGCGCGAACCGTAGCGATGACGCATGACAAGCCGACGACATCCGCCCGGCAACGGCGCCAAAGCCCGCCCATCCCCCTAGTTACAAAACCCCACAGTGCTGAACGCCTCGTTAACGTCGGCGATTCACCAGCGCAGGCAGTCCTACCCGGGCAGCACTCGGCGCCTCAACGTTCGTTTTTGTGGAGTTTGGGTCATGAGCTTTTTTCCCAGGACTGTCCGGCTGACGCAGCTGATGCTGCTTTCGGGCGTGATGTCGGCGTCATTCGCGGCCACCAGCCCGAGCGCATCCCGCAGCTACATCGTGCTGTTGAAGGAGGCCCCGGCGGCCAGCTACCGCGGTGGCGTGGCAGGCCTTGCCGCCACCCAGGTGCCCGAGGGCCAGAAGCTGAACGCCCGCGCCGCGGCCGTGCAGGCCTACCGCGCCCACCTGGCCGGTGAACAGCAGAAGCTGATCAGCTCGCTGGGCCCGGTCAAGCTGCTGCACCGCTACAACGTGGCCTTCAACGGCTTCTCGGCCGTGCTGACCGAAGCGCAAGCCAAGAAGCTGCGCGCCAACAGCGCCGTCTCCAGCGTGCTGGCCGACGAGCGGCGTGAAGCCACCACCATCACCACCCCGCTGTTCCTCGGCCTGGACGGCCCTGGCGGCGTCTGGACCAAGAAGGTCCAGGGCGTGCTGGAGAAGGGCGAAAACGTCATCGTCGCGGTGGTGGACTCCGGCATCCAGCCCGAGAACCCGGCCTTCTACGACCATGTGGACGCCAACGGCACCCCCGTGAAGACCGGCGGCACGCTGGCCTACCAGCCGCTGCCGGCCGGCCAGTACAGCGGCACCTGCACCACCGGCGCCGGTTTCACGGCCGACTCGTGCAACAACAAGCTGATCGGCGCGCAGGTCTTCAGCGCCGGCTACCAGCAGGCAGTCGCCCAGGGTGCCGTCACGCCGTTCCTGAACTTCTACGACGTGCCGCGCGACGAAGTCGGCCACGGCTCGCACACGCTGTCCACCGCCGGCGGCAATGCCAATGCACCGGCCTACACCTCGGCCGGCATCTATGTCGGCACCACCAGTGGCATGGCGCCGCGCGCCCGCGTGGCCACCTACAAGGCCTTGTTCGGCACCATCGCGGCGGACGGCTCGCTGGGCGGCAACGGTTTCAACAGCGACCTGGTCGCGGCGATCGACCAGGCCGTGGCCGATGGCGTGGACGTCATCAACTACTCGATCAGCGGCTCGCAGACCAACCTGCTGGACCCGGTCGAAGTGGCCTTCCTGAATGCCACGGCGGCCGGCGTGTTCGTCGCCGCGTCGGCCGGCAACAGCGGCCCGGGCAACCAGGTCGCCCACAACAGCCCGTGGCTGACCACGGTGGCCGCGTCCACCCACGACCGCCAGTTCATTGCCGACCTGTCGCTGGGCAACGGCACCGGCCCGTACACCGGCGCCTCGTTCGACCCGGCCGCGCTGCCCTCGGCCAGCATGGTGCTGTCGAGCGACATCCCGGCCGCAGGCGTGCCGGTGGCCAACGCCAACCTGTGCTTCCTGAACTCGCTGGACAGCACCAAGGCCGTCGGCAAGATCGTCGTCTGCGACCGCGGCACCAATGCCCGCGTCGAGAAAAGCCAGGAAGTGGCGCGTGTCGGTGGTGTCGGCATGGTGCTGATCAACCCGAGCGCCAACACCGTCGTGGCCGACTTCCACAGCGTGCCCACGGTGCACCTGGACGCGCCCTCGCGCACCGCCGTGCGCAACTACGTGACGAGCAGCGGCGCCAGCGCCACCGGCGCCATCAGCGCGCGCTACCAGGCACCCAACGTGGTCGCCCCGATCATGGCCTCGTTCTCGTCGCGCGGCCCGAACCTGGCCGAGCTGTCGGTGATGAAGCCCGAGATCACCGCGCCTGGCGTGGACGTGATCGCCTCGGTCACCTACGCGCAGCAAAGCCAGGCCGACCATGACGCGATCCTGGCCGGCACGCTGGTGCCGTCGCCGGTGGTCGAGTCGTACCAGGGCACCTCGATGTCCACGCCGCACATCGCCGGCATTGCCGCACTGATCAAGCAGGCCCACCCGAACTGGCCGCCGGCCCAGATCAAGTCGGCCATGGTCACCAGCACCACCGGCGTCAAGCTCGCCAGCGGCGCGCCGGACACCAACCCCAATGGCTACGGCGCTGGCCACGTGAACCCGCGCGGCGCCGCGGATCCCGGCCTGGTCTACCCGATCAACCCGGCCGACTACCTCAGCTTCCTCTGCGGCGCCAACTGGCTCGCCGCGGATGACGCCAACTGCCTCGCCTTTGGCAGCGCCGCGCCGAGCAACCTGAACCTGCCGACCGTCGCGGCCGATGTGCCGGGCACCCTGACGATCAAGCGGCACGTGCGCAATGTCGGCACCGGCCCGGCGATCTACTCGGCCAGTGCGACGGTGCCCGGCTTCATTGCCACCGTCACGCCGCCCACGCTGAGCCTGGCCAAGAACGAGGTGGCCGCCTTCACGCTGACGCTGAAGACCAATGGCGCGGCGCTGAACACCGGCGTCTTCGGCAACCTGAGCTGGACCGATGGTTCGCACGTCGTCACCAGCCCGGTGCTGGCGCGGGCGCGGGCGCTGTCGGCCCCGGCGGTGCTGTCCAGCACGGCCGCCACCGGTTCCGCCAAGTTCAAGGTCGCCTATGGCTTCGACGGCGCCACCAGCGCGCTGGTCACCGGCCTGAAGCCGGCCACCCGCACCGCCGGCACCGTGGCGCTGAACGCCCAGGTCTGCTTCAACATCAGCGTGCCGGCCGACGCGCTGGTGGTGCGCGCCGCGCTGTACAACGCCGACACCTCCGGCAACGGCGGCGACGACCTGGACATGACGCTGCTCAACCCCTCGGGCACTACCGTCGCCTCCAGCGGCGGCGCCACGGCCGACGAACTGGTCAGCGTCACCGCCCCGGTCGCTGGCACCTACAAGGCCTGCGTGCAGGGCTACAACCCGGTCGGTGGCAGCAGCAACTTCACGCTGTCCTCCTGGGTGCTGTCGGCTGCCGATGCCGGTGGCAGCCTGGCCGTGACCGGCCTGCCCACCACCGTCGCAGTGGCCGACCAGGCCTCGGTCAAGGCCAGCTGGTCCGGCCTGGCCAACCTGCGTTACCTCGGTGGCATCCGCTACGCCAAGGGCGACGGCTCGACGGTCGGCACCACGCTGCTGACCGTCGAACCCAATGCGCCCAGCCTGACGCTGGGCGCCAGCGACATGAGCGCCCGCAAGGCGCGCATCGCCGCCTCGCGCTGAACCTCGCCAGCGCTCCGGCGCTCGCTGCCAAGGCAGGCCCGAAAGGGCCTGCCTTTTTTCATGGGCGGGGCCGTCATGGGCCTTTTGCCGGCCAGGGCACACAATGCGGCAGTCCCGAAAGGGTCTGCCCTCTGCCTGCCTGAACTGTGATCCCTGCCCGATGAAAGCCCCGAAGCGCCTGCAATCCCTGATCGACGAGGGGCTGGTCGACAGCGTCCTGCGCCAGCTGATGAGCGGCAAGGAAGCCGCCGTCTATGTCGTGCGCTGCGGCGACGACACCCGCTGCGCCAAGGTCTACAAGGCCGCCACCGAGCGCAGTTTCCGCCAGGCGGTGGACTACACCGAGAACCGCAAGGTCAAGAACACCCGCCAGGCCCGCGCCATGGCCAAGGGCACGCGCTTTGGCCGCGAGGCCGCCGAGGCCGCCTGGCAAAGCGCCGAGGTGGACGCGCTGTACCGCCTGGCCGCCGCTGGCGTGCGTGTGCCGCGGCCCTACAACTTCCTCGACGGCGTGCTGCTGATGGAGCTGGTGGCCGACGCCAACGGCGACGCCGCGCCGCGCCTGAACGACGTGCAGTTCACGCCCGAGGACGCGCTGCGCCACCACGCCACGCTGCTGCGCGAAGTCGTGCGCATGCTGTGCGCCGGTGTCGTGCACGGCGACCTGTCCGAGTTCAACATCCTGCTGGCCGAAGACGGGCCGGTCATCATCGACCTGCCCCAGGCGGTGGACGCCGCCGGCAACAACCACGCCCAGCGCATGCTGCTGCGCGACGTGGAGAACCTGCGCAACTTCTTCGGCCAGTTCGCCCCCGCGCTGCTGGCCACCCAGCACGGCGCCGAGATGTGGGACCTCTACACCCGCGGCCTGCTGCACCCGGACACGCCCCTCAGCGGTGAGTTCAAGTCCAGGCAAGGCCCGGTGGACCTGGGCAGCGTGCTGCGCGAGATCGACGACGCACGCGACGAAGAACACGCCCGGCAACTGCGCCAGCAAGAGGCTGGCTGATCGCGGTGCCGCCCGGCCGCCGCTCAGGCTGGCAAGGGCGTGTCGGCAGCGGCCGCCAGCAAGGTGATGAAACGCTGCAATGCCTGGGTGGGCTGCTTGTCGCGGTGGGTCACCCAATGGCACTGGCGGCGCAGCGGCGGCAGCGGCGTGCGCAGCTCGACCAGGCGGCCGGCAGCCAGTGCGTCCGCCACCAGCCAGCGCGACAGGCAGGCCACGCCCAGGCCAACGATTGCGGCCTGGCGGATCGCCTCCGAGCTGCCCAGCGCAATGCTGCGGCGGTAGCTGCGCAGGTGCGGCAGCAGCGCCTGGTCCATCGCCTCGCGGGTGCCCGAACCAGGTTCGCGCAGCAGCCACACACAGTCGCGCAAAGCCTTCAGCGCCAGCCTGGCCTCGGTGCCCGCCGCCGCCACCAGCACCAGTTCGTCGGTCAGCCAGGGCTGCACCTGCAGCGCCGGTTCGTGGCATGGCCCTTCGATCAGCCCGATGTCCAGCTCAAAGGCCGCCACCGCTGCGCAGACCTGCGCAGTGTTGCCCACCCTCGCCTCCGCCTGCCAATGCGCAGCCTGCCGCGGCACCTCGCCATAGAAGCGCTTCAGCAGCCCCGGCAGCAACTGGCTGCCCAGCGTGGTGCTGGCACCGATGCGCAGCGCCTGCAGCTGCGCGTCCGGGTTGCGCGCCATCTGCTCCACGCCGGCCGCGCCATCCAGCAGGCCCAGTGCGCGTGGCAACAGCGCCCGCCCGTTGTCGTTGAGCAGCAGCCGCTTGCCGGCGCGGTCAAACAGCTTCAGCCCCAGCAGCCGCTCCAGCTCATTGACCGCCGCGCTGGCGGCCGATTGCGACAAGGCAATCGCCTCGCCAGCCGCGCTGGTGCTGCCTTCGTGCGCGACGGCCACGAAGATCTGCAGCTGGCGCAGCGTGAGGCGCAGGATGTTCATCAGGCCAGGACCTCCAACCCCTTCTTCTGCACCAGGTGCAGCAGCTTCAGCGCGGTGCCGGTGGGCTTCTTCTGGCCAATCTCCCACTTCTGAACTGTCGAGAGGCTGGTGTTCAACAGCCGGGCAAACACGGCCTGGCTGACCCGCGAATCCTCACGCACGCGCTTGATCTGCTCCGGCGCCAGCGGCGCGATCGGTGGCAGGCAGAGTTGGTCGAACTCACGCAGCGTGAGCTGGTCCATGACGCCGGCCTTGTGCAGCCCCTTGGCCGTCTCATGCACGGCGGCCAGGATCGGAGATTCATTCTTTCTCATCGCAGTCCACCTCTCTCAATTCACCTGCCTCTTTCGCCTGGGCCACCGCTTGCGCCGACAGTGACAAGAGGTGCTCCGCCAACTTCTTCAGCGCTTCCTCCTCATCCTTGTCGATGTTGCCCCGCTCGTTCTTCGGGAAGCCATAGACAAAGATCCAACGCTCGGCTCGCCTGGTGGCGACCAGCGTCCGATAGCCACCGCGCTTGCCCTGTCCCGGCCGTGCAATGCGCTTCTTGAACAGGCCGCCGCCGAGATCGGCATCGAACAGTCCGTCCTTCATTTCCTGCACCGCTGCACAGAGACTGGCATCGCCCAACCCTTGCTTGCGCGCCCAACGGTCGAACCATCGGGTCGTGTAGATCGCCATGTTGTTCCCCCTCGCCGAGCGATATATAGCACCAAGTGCTATGGAAGCCAAGCCTGAGATGACCACCCAGACAGCGTCAATGACCGGCTCAATCGCTCAATCCTAACCATACAAGCCGTTGGACGGGTCAGTGGCCGCTGCGCACACTGCACACCATGCTGTCCCGAACCTTCCCCGCCTCGCCGTTTCGCTTGGCCTTTCTGCCTGCGCTGGTGCCTGGCTTGCTGGGCTGCGCGGCACTTGCGGCGGCAGCGGCCTGGGCCGGGCGCTGGCCGCTGCTGCAGGCACTGGGCCTGGGCCCGTTGACGCTGGCGCTGCTGCTGGGCCTGGTGGCGGGCAGCCTGCTGGGCGGTGCGCGCTGGCAGCCGGGCGCGTCTGCCGGCGTGCTGTTCTCGCGGCTGCGGTTGCTGCGCGCGGGCGTGGTGCTGTACGGGCTGCGGCTCACGCTGCAGGACGTGGCGCAGGTCGGCTGGGCCGGTGTGTTGGTGGACGCGCTGGTGCTGGCCAGCACCTTTGCGCTGGCGGCCTGGGCCGGGCCGCGGCTGGGCGTGGCACGCAACACCGCGTGGCTGATCGGCGCGGGCAGCGCGATCTGCGGCGCGTCTGCGGTGTTGGCGACCGAGCCGCTGCTGAAGGCCCGCGCCGAGCAGACGGCAGTTGCGGTGGCCTGCGTGGTGCTGTTCGGCACGGTGGCCACGCTGCTCTACCCGCTGCTGTTTTCGTGGAGCGGGCGGGCGCCGGGCTTCGGGCTGTTTGCGGGCGCCACGCTGCACGAGGTGGCGCAGGCGCTCGCCGTTGGCCGCGTGCTGCCTGCGGAGATAGGCGACGCGGCGGTCGTCGCCAAGATGCTGCGCGTGATGATGCTGGCACCGTTCCTGTTGCTGCTGTCGGCACTGCTGGCACGGCGCGGCGGCAATTCAGGCGCCTCTTCTAAACTGGCGTTGCCCTGGTTCGCATTTGGCTTCATCGGCATGGTGCTGCTGCGCTCGACAGGCTGGTTGCCCGCCGCCTGGCTGCACGCCGCACAAGGCCTGGACCTGGCACTGATCGCCACCGCGATGGCCGCACTGGGCCTGGCCACGCCGCTGACCCTGCTGCGCCGCGCCGGTCCGCGGCCCCTGCTGCTGGCGGCGCTGCTGTTCGGCTGGCTGCTGCTGGGCGGCGGGCTGATCACAGCGGGGGCCAGCGCCCTGTTGCGCTGACGGGCTTTTCCCGCGCGCGGCAATGCGGCTACACTCCGCCTCGCTCCGGGGTGCGCACAGCGCTGAGAGGACTGAAAGGTCCAACCCGTGAACTTGATCCGGTTCGTACCGGCGGAAGAAGAGCGCATGCCCGATTGGCCGGGCGTGCAACCTGGGCCTGGGGCAGACGTGTCCTCGGCCCGGTTGCATCCACCCCGGCCAGCAGGCGGTCTCCGGAGCACTGACCTTTGTGCTTGCCATCCAGGAGACCGCCATGAACGCACCCGAATCCTCTGCCGCCCAGCGCTTCGCTACCGAACTGGCCGAGGCCTGCGCGCCCTTTCCAGGTTCGCGCAAAGTCCACACGCAGCAGGCCGTCACGACGCCGCAAGGCCCGCTGAAGATCCACGTGCCGATGCGCGAGATCGCGCTGAGCAATGGCGAGCGCGTCAGCGTCTACGACTGCACCGGCCCGTACACGGACCCTGCCGTGGCGGTGGACGTGCGCCGCGGCCTGCCCGGCCCTCGCGCCGAATGGGTGGCCGCACGCGGCGACACCGAGGCCTACACCGGCCGCTCGCATGACGTGCAGGATGACGGCGGCGTGCGCACGCCGCAAGGCGCCGCACGGCTTGAAGCGCTGCGCGCCCAGGCCGCCGGCCTGCAGCGCACACCTCGCCGCGCCAAGGCCGGCGCCAACGTGACCCAACTGCACTACGCGCGGCGCGGCATCGTCACACCCGAAATGGCCTTTGTTGCCGAACGCGAGATGGGCCAGCGCGAATGGATGGCCGCGCACCTGGGCAATGCCGAGCGCGAGGCCCGGCTGCGCGGCGACGGCCGCGGCGCGCGCATCCCGGCCGTCATCACGCCCGAATGGGTGCGGGGCGAAGTGGCCGCGGGCCGCGCCGTGATCCCCGCCAACATCAACCACCCCGAACTGGAACCGATGGCCATCGGCCGCAACTTCCTGGTCAAGGTCAACGCCAACATCGGCAACTCTGCCCTGAGTTCCGGCGTGGAGGAAGAGGTGGGCAAGCTGGTGTGGTCGCTGCGCTGGGGCGCGGACACGGTGATGGACCTGTCCACCGGGAACCACATCCACACCACGCGCGACTGGATCGTGCGCAACAGCCCCGTGCCCATCGGCACCGTGCCCATCTACCAGGCGCTGGAGAAAGTGGGCGGCGTGGCCGAGGACCTCAGCTGGGCGATCTTCCGCGACACGCTGATCGAGCAGGCCGAGCAGGGCGTGGACTACTTCACCATCCACGCCGGCCTGCGCCTGCCCTTCATCAACCTCACGGCCGACCGCCGCACCGGCATCGTCTCGCGCGGCGGCTCCATCCTGGCCAAGTGGTGCATCACGCATCACAAGGAGAACTTCCTCTACACGCACTTCGAAGAGATCTGCGAGATCATGAAGGCCTACGACGTGAGCTTCTCGCTGGGCGACGGGCTGCGGCCCGGCAGCCTGGCGGACGCCAACGACGAGGCCCAGTTTGCCGAGCTGCGCACGCTGGGCGAGCTGACCAAGCTCGCGTGGCAGCACGACGTGCAGACCATGATCGAAGGCCCAGGCCACGTGCCCATGCACCTGATCCAGGCCAACATGGACGAGCAGCTGAAGCACTGCCATGAGGCACCTTTTTACACGCTGGGCCCGCTGACCATCGACATCGCCGCCGGCTACGACCACATTGCCAGCGCCATCGGCGCCGCGATGATCGGCTGGATGGGCACGGCCATGCTCTGCTACGTCACGCCCAAGGAACACCTGGGCCTGCCGGACCGCGACGACGTGAAGCAGGGCCTGATCGCCTACAAGATCGCTGCGCACGCCGCCGACGTCGCCAAGGGCCACCCAGGGGCCCGCGCACGCGACGACGCGATAAGCGCCGCGCGCTTCGAGTTCCGCTGGGAAGACCAGTTCAACCTCGGCCTGGACCCGGACACCGCGCGCAGCTACCACGACGAAACCCTGCCCAAGGAGGCAGCCAAGCACGCCCACTTCTGCTCCATGTGCGGCCCCAAGTTCTGCTCGATGAAGATCACGCAGGACGTGCGCGACTACAGCGAGGCGCAGAAGAAGGAGGCCGAAGCCGGCATGGCCGCGAAGTCGGCGGAGTTCAAGGCGGCGGGCGGCGAGTTTTACATTCCCATCCAGCCGGCCTGAGCGATGGCCAGCATCGCCACCGCGGGCCAAACCGGCCTGCATGTCGCCATTGCAGGCGCCGGCCTGCTGGGGCGGTTGCTGGCCTGGCGGCTCTCGCGAGCGGGCCACCAGGTCACCGTGGTCGACCCGGCGCCCGGCCCGCAGCCACCGCCAGTCGGCAGCATCGCAGCGGTGCAGCACGCGGCGGCCTTCACCGCCGCCGGCATGCTCAGCCCGCTGGCCGAGCTGGACAGCACCGGCCCTGCGCTGGCCACGCTGGGCTGGCGCTCGCTGCCGCTGTGGCGCGCCACCTGCGAAGCGCTGGGCCGGTCCGAGCTGTTCCGCCAGCACGGCAGCCTGCTGCTGGCGCATCCGGGTGATCGCGGCAGCGCGCAGCGCCTGCTGGCGCGGCTGCACGAAGCGCCGGCCGGCACGCCTCGGCCCGAAGCGCTGGACGCGACGCAGCTCGCTGCGCTGGAGCCAGCGCTGGCGCCAGGCCTCGTTGGCTGGCACTTGCCCGGCGAAGGCCAGGTGATGCCACGCGAACTGATGGCTGCGCTGCATGACGATACGGCCAACGTGAGCTGGCGTTGGCGCGAACGCGTCACCTCGGTGACGGCTCGCACGCTGAGCCTGAGCGACGGCGAAACGCTGCGCTGCGACTGGGCCATCGACACTCGCGGCGTGGCCGGCCAGGTCGGCGCGCTGCAACCTCGCGGCGTGCGTGGCGAGCTCGCCTGGCTGCATGCGCCGGGCCTGCCGCTCACGCGCCCGCTGCGGCTGCTGCACCCGCGGCACCGCGTCTACCTGGTGCCGCGGCCGGGCGAGGTGATCGTCGTCGGCGCCAGCGAGATCGAAAGCGAAGACCGCTCGCCCCCGAGCCTGCGCAGCCTGGTCGAGCTGCTCGCCGCAGCGCACAGCGTGCTGCCCGAACTGGCCGAAGCGCGCCTGCTGCACCTCGAAGCCAACCTGCGCCCTGCCCTGCCGGACCATCACCCGCGTTGCCACGCCGAGCCCGGCCTGCTGCAGCTCAATGGCCTGTTCCGCCATGGCTGGCTGCTCGCGCCTGCCCTGGTGGACGACGCGCTGGCCGCCTGCGGCCTTGTGCCCAAGGAGACCCCACATGCTGACACCCATGTCCCTCAACTCGCGCATTGACGCGTCGCATGAGGAAACGCCGGGCCGCCCCCCAGTTTCCTCATCCCCCTCGGGGGGCCTGGCGCGAAGCGACAGGTCTGGGGGCGCACGCCTCGTGATGCTCAACGAACAGCCGCTGCCCTGGCGCGAAGGCCTCAGCGCCGCCGCGCTGCTGGCCGAACATGACCAGCCGGAGGACCGCGTGGCCACAGCGCTGAACGGCGAATTCCTGCCACGCCACGCCCGCGCCCGCACGCTGCTGCAGCCGGGCGACGAGCTCACCGTGTTCCGCGCCATCGTCGGAGGTTGAAACCATGATCGAACCCACTGCCTGGACCGTCTACGGCACGCCGCTGCAAAGCCGTTTCATGATCGGCAGCGCCGGCTACCCGTCCCCGCAGGTGCTGCAGGACGCCATCCGCGCCAGCGGCGCACAGGTCGTCACCGTCGGCTTGAAGAGGGCGCTCGCCGGTGTTGCCAATGATCGACCGGATAACGGCTTTGTCGCCCTCGCGCTGGCCAGCGGCGCGCAGCTGCTGCCCAACACCGCCGGCTGCCGCAGCGCCCGCGAGGCCATCACGCTGGCCCACCTGGCGCGAGAGCTGTACGACACGACGTGGTTGAAGCTGGAAGTCGTAGGCGACGAGCACACGCTGCAGCCCGATCCGTTCGAGTTGCTGGCCGCCGCCACGCAGTTGGTGAAAGACGGCTTCCAGGTCTTCCCGTATTGCCTGGACGACCTGGTGAGCTGCCGCCGCCTGCTGGACGCCGGCTGCGAGGTGCTGATGCCCTGGGGCGCACCCATCGGCTCCGGCCAGGGCCTGCTGAACCCGTTTGCGCTGCGCACGCTGCGCGAGCGCCTGCCCGGCGTGCCGCTGATCGTGGACGCCGGCATCGGCGCGCCGTCTCACGCCGCGCAAGCGATGGAGCTGGGCTTAGACGGCGTGCTGCTGAACTCCGCCGTTGCCCAGGCGCGCGACCCGGTGCGCATGGCGCGCGCCTTCGCCAGCGCCATCGACGCCGGTCGCCTCGGCTTCGAAGCCGGCGTGATGGCCACGCAGGACTTCGCCGTGCCCAGCACCCCCGTGCCCGGTCACCCCTTCCTGATCGGATGACGAAAAGAGATGCCTGAATCCAACGAACTGCCGCGCGTGGCCAGTGTGGCCGGCACCGACAGTGGCGGCGGCGCAGGCCTCGCCGCAGACCAGCGCGCCGCCGATGCGTTCGGCGTGCACCTGTGCCCGGTCGTCGCCGCCGTCACCGCGCAGAACAGCCGGGCCGTCACGCATGTCGAGCCCATGCCACCCGCGCTGCTGCAAGCTCAACTGGACGCGCTCGCCGCGGACCTGCCGCCGCGCGTGCTGAAGACCGGCCTGCTGGGCAGCGCCGCGAACGCCCGCATCGTCGCCCGCTGGGTCGACCAGCAGCGCCGCCACGGCCCGCTGGCGCTGGTCGTCGACCCGGTGTTGCGCGCCACCACCGGCGCCACGTTTGCGGACGCCGAGTTGCTGGCCGTCTACCGCGAAGAACTGCTGCCCCGCGCAACCCTCGTCACGCCCAACCAGCGCGAAGCCAGCGTGCTGCTGGGCACCGAAGGCGGCATACCCAATCAAGCCACAACGCTGCGCCGCCTCGGCGCCGAAGCCGTGCTGATCACCGGCGGCGACGCAGCCGACCCACAGCTCGCGCTCGACTGGCTGGACGCCCCGCATGCCCAAGGCTGGCTCAGCCTGCCGCGCATCGCCACAAGGCACACGCACGGCACCGGCTGCACGCTGGCCAGCGCCGCCGCAGCAGCATTGGCCCACGGCTTCACCAACGCAGACGCCGCCGTGCTCGCCAAGCAGCTCACCGCCCACGCGCTGCGCCAGGCCACCCCGCAAGGCCAGGGCGCGGGTCCGGTGCGGGCGATGCACGGCTGGAGCGGCCATTCCACGAAACGCCCGTTACCGCGCCTGCACATCGGCAACGAAGCACCAGAAGCCTGGTCCGCACCGGCCCGTTCCAGCATCTTGCGTGAAGGCCTCTACGGCATTGCCGACAGCGCCGAGCGCATCGCGCAATTGCTGGGCGCCGGCCTGCGCCAACTGCAACTGCGCATCAAGCGCCCACCCAGCCTTGCCGGCACCGAAGCCGAACGCTGGCAGTCCAACTACCAACGAGAACTGCGCCAGTCCCTCGCCGCCTGCGACGCCGCCGGCGCCATCCTCTGGGTCAACGACCACTGGCAACTCGCCCTCGCCACCGGCGCCCAAGCCCTGCACCTCGGCCAGGAAGACCTGCTCGCGCTGAGCGAACCGGAACGCCGGCAACTCCGCCAGGCCCAGGCGAGCGGCATCGGCCTGGGCCTGTCCAGCCACAGTCCCTGGGAACTCGCCCGCGCCGCCGCATGGACCCCCGACTACATCGCCTGCGGCCCCGTCTGGCCGACGACGACCAAGGACATGCCGTGGCGCCCGCAAGGGCTGGACAACCTGGCATGGTGGGTGGTCAATTCGCCAGCGCCGGTGGTGGCGATTGGCGGGGTGCTGACGCCCGAACAGGCTGGTGCCGCCAAGGCGGCGGGCGCACACAGCGTCTGCGTCGTCAGGGGCTGGGGGCCGGAGCCGAGCGCAACGATGCCGGCATGGTTGGCGGCACTGACCGCACAGGCGCCCGCCCACGCGGAACGCCCGGACTGGCCGCATGCCACGCTGTCGCCAGCCAGCGCATGACCGCAATCTCGGCTTGCGACTACGATCACCCCTTCAACACAGAACAATTGGAACGAACATGGCCGACCTGGAACTGCTCCGTAAATTCACCTCCCAAAAAATGCCCGTCCGCCTCCTGGCCGCCGAAGAGTTCAAAGGCGCTCAGGCTTTGGCAGCCCTGGGCTACATCAAGCTCGCAATGCCGCCGGTGAATTCAGGGCGAGGCGCCTATGGGAAGCAGGATGCTGCGCTGGTGCTGGCGATCACACCGACGGGGAAGCGGGCGATTGCGGGCTGAGGTGCGCTGATTCTTGAGCTCAGCGCAGGGCGCGGATCGCCAGAAACGTCCATGAGGTCACATGAACAAGACGCCTCGTTTCACCGCGGTGTTCGCGGTACTTTTGGCGCTGAACGCTCCGGTTGGCGCATGGGCCAAAGTCAGCGTCTCGGTCATCCTCTGCTTTGAACCGAACGTTCGCGTCATCTCGCCCGGTGCAGCAGGGCACCTCGACCGCTTCGCAGAACGTTCAAGAGCCACTGGGGAACCTGTGGGCCTGTTCGCCACTACCGTTGGCGATGCAGACCTTGAGGTCCCAGCGGCCAGCGCAGCTCGAATCGATGACCTGGTGGCCGCGCTCGTCGGGCGAGGCATCAGGTTTCCTGCCACCCATGCCGACCGCATCGAAGCCTCTGCAAGCGACATGGGCTGCCCCGCACATCAACTCGCAATTGAGCTTGAGGCGCTGTTTCCTCACGACGGTTATCGATAGATTCAGGCTGTATTGAAGTTGCCCTCAGGCGGAAGGCGGGGACGGCGCCGCAACAGACACGCGCAAGGGATCTCTCGATAAGACTTGGGCAAGCTGACACAGGACCCATGGACCATGAGGTACTGAATTCACACATCTCACAGCCCGCGCTGTTGCATGAGTTACCTTCTACGTGCGGGCGGCCGCATCGATAGGTTCGCAGAACACCGCCGCTCATGACCCTGAACGCCCTGCCGCCGGCTTCAATCCGCCCGGCCACCCTCGCCGACTCCCAAGCCGTCTTCGAAGCCCACCAGGATTCGGTGCTGACGCTCTGCGCCGGTGCCTACACGCCACTGCAGATGCAGACCTGGTTCGAGGGCCGGACGCATCAGGTCCATTGGCCGGCGATTCAGGCGGGGCAGATCCTTGTTGCCGAGCGCGAGGGACGGGTGTTGGGCTTTGCGGGCTTTGTGCCGGGCGAGGTCACGCTGCTGTTCGTTCGGCCGGAAGCCGCGGGCTCCGGGCTGGGTGGGCAGTTGTTCCGGCTGGCCATGGCACAGGCCGAGATCGGCCACGACGGACCGCTCACCGTGGTCGCCACCCGCAACTCGCAGGGCTTCTACGAGCGGCACGGATTCGTGGCGAAAGAAGCTTCGTTTTTTGTTCGCGGTGCCGCCGAGCTGCGCTATGAAGTGGTGAACATGCAGCGCGCCGAGCGCTGAGGGGGCTTTACTGGCGCCGCAGCTTCAACCGCCACCCTTGCCCGCATCCCCCAGCAACAACGCCTGGCTGTAGCGCAGGAAACCGTCCAAATGATTCTGGATGATGCTCACGGTGATGGGCAGTTGCAGGGCCTGGTAATCGTGCACGGCGATGTTGCGGAAGCCGACCATGCGCTTGAGTTCATCGGCCAGTGGCGCTTCGATCCAGCCGCCTTGCGCCAGCAGCGCGAACACGTCGCGGGCGCTTTGAGGCACCCCAAGGCGCTCGCGGCGGACCATGTGCTGGCCCATGTCCAGTGCGGCTTCGCAGGCGCGCTGGATGTTCAGGATGGCTGCGTCCTGGCGGGTGAAGTTGGTGGCGAAGCTGGCCGGGTCGGCGGCGTATTCCTCGCGAGCGCGGCGCACGCAGCGCTCGATCGCGGCGGCCTTGTTGATCAGCACGTCATCGGCCATACACGGTTCCCTCTGCCTGGATGTCTGCCAGCAGGCCGGCGCGCGCCTGGTCCAACTCGGTCTTCTCGCTCAGGATCGCCGCTTCGTAGAGGGCGGCCTGTGCGTCCAGCGCCCACCAGCGCTGCCCGGTGGTGATGACCTGGTACTGCATAACGGTAGAGGCTGCGCGCAGGTCCAGCAGGTCGACCGGGCAGCCGCTCAGGTCTGCCAGGTCGCCGGCCAGTTCCCACAGGACCAGCGGTTCGACCTGGCCTGCCACCAGCACCGCCATGTCGAGATCGCTTTGCGGCCCTGCCGTGCCCTGGGCGCGACTGCCAAAGACGTACACGGCCAGGAGCCCAGGCAAACGGTCTCGCAGGGTTGACACCAGGGCCTCGCGGGGCAGGGGCAGCGGAATTTGAGAGGCAGCCAACATGGTTCGCGTTGCGTGTGATGCCGGTAAGGGCGTTGTCCACTCGGGTCAGGCAGCATTGTCGACCCATCAGGCACAAGCAATGGCCTCACCCCGGCCCCAACGCCCCACTCAAGTCCCCCATCGCCGGAAAACCATTCGCCTTCAGCCCCTGGTCGCGCTCGACCACGCCGGGCAGCGGGTCCAGGCCCCAGCGGCGGGTGATGAAGCGCAGGATGGAGGCGGTGTCGTACTGGGTCTTGTCGACGAAGCCTTTGCGAGCGAGCGGGGAGACGATGAGCGCCGGGATGCGGGTGCCGGGGCCCCAGCGGTCGCCCTTGGGCACGCGGGCGTGGTCCCAGAAGCCGCCGTTTTCGTCGTAGGTGACGACGATGAGCATGTGCGGCCACTGCGGGCTTTGCTGGAGCCGTGCGATGACTTCGGCGATGTGGGCGTCGCCGTCGGCGACGTTGGCGTAGCCGGCGTGCTGGTTGAGGTTGCCCTGCGGCTTGTAGAAGGTCACGTGCGGCAGTTGGCCAGCGGCGGCATCAGCCAGGAAGCGGCTGTCGAAATCGCGCAGGTGCTCGGCGCGGTAGGCGGCGTGCCGCTGCGGATCCATCGTGGCGTAGTAGTTGAAGGGCTGGTGGTGCGGCTGGAACTGCGCGGTGCCGCCGTAGATCTGCGTGCGCGCCTCGGGCGTGCCGGCGCTGGTCGCCGCCCAGGCGCCGCCGTACCAGGCCCAGGAGACGCCCTTGGCGTCCAGCCGGTCGCCGATGGTGGCAAGGGTCTGCGCCGGCAGCGTGGTGGGCTTGGCGGGGTCGGCATACAGCGCATCGCCGCCGATCACCGGCGGGTTGCCGCTGGGCTGGTAGGCGGGCTGCATGGTGTTGACGCTGTAGGCCACGCCGTCTGCGCCGCGGGTCAGCGTGGCGTCGCGCAGGTGGCGCGGCGGGCCGGCGAGCACGCTGGCGGGCATGTCGGCCGCAGGCTTCAGGCGCAGGAAGCGGCCTTGCGCGTCGGTCTCGATCTCGCTGATCGAATCCTTGGCCGGTGATTGATCCACATTGGGGTAGACCGGCACGCAGGCGCAGATCAGGTACTGGTGGTTCAGGTAGGAGCCGCCGAAGGCGCCCATGAAGAAGTTGTCGGCCAGCACGTACTGCTGCGCCAGCGACCAGAGCTTCATGCGGCTGCCGTCGTAGTAGCCCAGGCTGAGGCCGCCGGCATCGGAGTAGGCGGCGAAGCGGTCGTTGTGGCCGTCCAGCCCGATCTGCATCTGGTTGTTGTAGAAGCGGTGCACCAAGTCGCGCGTGATGACGCTTTGCGGCACGACGATGCCGGTGCCGTTGAGGCCTTCTGGCGCGTCGATGCGGAACGGCGCGTTGGGCATGCCGGTGCTTTGCGCCTGTGTGAGCGTGACGGGCTGGCCACCGGCGGTGAGGCCTCGCCAGGTGGGCGGCAGCACCGGCAGCACGCTGCCGTCGAAGTCCTTCTGCGGGACGTAGCTGCCGACGGCGCTGGGGTTCACGCCGGGGATGCCGTTGGCGCCGGGGAACAGGCCGTAGAGCGTGTCGAAGCCGCGGTTCTCGGCGTAGATCACGACGACGGTGTCGATGGCATTGACGGCGGCGTCCGTTGGCGAGGGGCTTGGCGAGCCGGCGCAGGCCGAGAGCAGCAGCAAGGGGATGAGCAGCGCAGGTCTGGTGGTCATGTCGGTCTTGGGGCGGTCTTGGGTATGGTGGCCCGCAGCCTAGCCCCCAAGGGCGATGGTCGCAAGCAGGCTCGCTAACATCCCTGGTTCATGACACGCCCTTCGCTTGCACTGTTGCTGGCCTTGCTGCTCGGCGCAATCACGCTGTCGCTGCGGCTGGCTGCCGCGCCCGCGGCCAGCGCCACGCCCTACGGCCGCAAGCTGGACGTGCCGGCGCTCACCGAGATCGGCCGCGCGCTGTTCTTCGACCCCAGCCTCTCCGCTTCGGGCCGGGTCGCCTGCGCCAGCTGCCACGACCCGCGCTTCGCCTTCGGCCCGCCCAACGACCTGGCGGTGCAACTGGCCGGACGCGACGGCAGGATGCCCGGCCTGCGCGCCGGGCCTTCGCTGCGCTACCTGCAGACGCTGCCGCCCTTCAGCGAGCACTTCTTCGACAACGACGGCGACGACAGCGTGGACGCCGGCCCCACCGGCGGCCACACATGGGACGGCCGCGCCAGCTCGGGCCGCGAGCAGGCTCGGCTGCCGCTGCTGTCGCCGCTGGAGATGGCCAATGCCTCGGCGGCCGAGGTGGCAGCCAAGCTGCGGCACGGTGCGCAGGCGGCGCGGCTGAAGCAGGTTTTTGGCGAGGAAGCGATGGCCGACGACGCCCGCGCTTTCGACGCCGCGCTGCTGGCGCTGGAGGTCTTCCAGCAGTCGCCGGCCGAGTTCTATCCGTACAGCAGCCGGTATGACGAAGTGCTGCGCGGCAAGGCCCAGCTGACGGCGCAGGAGGCCCGTGGCCTCGCGCTGTTCAACGACCCGGCCAAGGGCAATTGCGCGGCCTGCCACCTGAGCCAGAAGACCCCCGACGGCGCCTTCCCGTTGTTCACCGACTTCGGCCTGATCGCACTCGGCGTGCCACGCAACCGCACGCTGCCGGCCAACGCCGACCCGCGCTTCTTCGACCTCGGCCTGTGCGGCCCGCTGCGCACCGACTTCCAGGACCGCCCGGCCTACTGCGGCCTGTTCCGCACGCCCTCGCTGCGCAACGTGGCGCTGCGCCGCAGCTTCTTCCACAACGGCCAGTTCCACACACTGGACGAAGTGCTTCGCTTCTACGCCCGGCGGGACACGCACCCGGCCGAGTTTTACCCACCGGGGCAGAAGTTCGACGACCTGCCGCCAGCCTTTCACGGCAACGTCAACACCGAGCCGCCATTCGACCGCCATGTGGGCGACAAACCGGCGCTGGACGACGCCGAGATCGCCGCCATCGTCGCCTTCCTGCAGACGCTGACCGACGCCGACCTGCGGCGCTGAGCCCCCCTTCTGGGGGATCTCGCCCGGTCGCAACTACGGCGCTTACCTGATGTGAGCGGCGCGGACGAACTCCTATCGTGCAGCTGTGCCTGATGCATCGGCACCTCGCCGGCACCGTCCGCGCAAGGCACACACATCGGCCTCATCAACAGGGGCCTTGCACAGAAACCCAAGGAGAGAACCATCATGAACATCATTCACCTGCAACGTACCAAGCGCCTGGCCAAGGCTGCCAGCTTCGGCCTCATCGTCTTCGCCGCGAGCGCGCAAGCCAGCACGCACCTCGACCTCACGATCGATGCACATGCCCACTGCATCGAAGCCGGAGGCGGCACGTACAACGTTTTCCCGCGCATCGCCCTGCCCATTGGTACCTGGAGCATGACGGTGTTGTCGAGCACGGTGGACCTCTGCCCGACCATTGGCTACTGCCCGCAACCCGAGGTCAACCTGAGCTTGTTCGGCAGCGACTTCCAATACGAGAAGGCCATGGTCGCCAAGCCGAATGTCAAGAAGACGATCGAGGTCACCGCCCCCAACGACAGCGTGTGGGGCTACATCACGGACGAATTCTGTTCGGACAACAGCGGCACCACCGTCGTGCGTTTCACGAAGAAGTAAAGGGGACACTGCGCTGTGGGCCTGGCTCGCCGGCCGGCCCCAGCGGCACCCACACGCAGAACGCGCTGCCTCGCCCCACGCGCGAGGCCACGCGCAAGCGAAAGCCGCTTTGCTCGCACAGCGTGCGCACGATGAACAGGCCCAGGCCGTGGCCTTCGGCCGCGGCGGCCGTGCCTTGCTGGAAGGGCTGTTGCAGCAGTTGCAGCTGGTCCGGCCGCAAACCGGGCCCGGTGTCCAGCACCTGCAGCTCGACCCCGCCTGCGCGCCGGCGCACGCCCACCAGCACCCGCCCACGCGGTGTGTAGCGCACGGCATTGCCGACCAGGTTGTGCAGCACCCGGGCCAGCAGCAGCGACGAGGCGCGCACCTCGACCTGGGTGTCGACCACCCTCAGCGCCAGGCCCTTGGCCGCCGCCGCACCGGCGTGCGCCCGCGCCACCTGGGTGATGCAGTCGCCGAGCGAGACGCGGTCGTCGTGCGCACGGTGTTCATTGCGTGCCTCGGCCAGCATGTCGCGCAGCAAGGTTTGGGCATAGGCGATGGTGCGCTCCAGGTGGTGGGCCACCGGCTCCTGGCCTTGCGGCAGCTGCAGCGCAGCCAGCGCCATCCGCAGCGAGGCCAGCGGTTGCGACAGGTCGTGGCCGGCACCGGCCAGCAGCAGCGTATTGCGCTCGGCCCGGGCATGGGCGGCCAGCCGGGCCGACTCGGCCTCGATCAGGCCTTGTGCGTCCTGCAGCTGCTGCTCGCGCGCCGCTGCCTGGCGCTGCTGCATGCGGCGCACGCGCCAGACCATGGCCGCACCAAGACATGCCGTTTCCAGCATGTAGCCGATCTCCGGCAGCACCAGGAAGTCGAAGCTCGGCCACGGGTTGTGGCCGGCGGCAAAGGGCACGAAGAGCACGATCGTGAACAACACGTAGCTCGCGGTGCCGGCGGTGTAGAGCCTGGCGTCTGCCGCTGCGCTGCGCAGGCTGCGCCAGCTCACCGCGAACGCCAGCGCGGCATAGGCAAGCGCCAACACCCCGGCACCGGCCGCCGCGGCCTCCCCCCGCTGCAGCAGCAGGTTCAGGCCCAGCAGCGCCAGCAGCAGCAGGTGCAGGCGGTACACCGGCGGCCAGCGCTCGCGCAGGTCCAGGAACTGGGTGGCGAACCAGGCATGGGTGCACAGCACCAGGGAAACCGCCAGCACGGTGATGCCCTGGTTGAACATCGGCGCCTGGGGCCACAGGTAGGCAAAGGCGTCGCCACGGATCTGCACCAGCCCGGCGCCGTGCACCACCACCAGCGCGGCATAGGCCCAGTTGACCGGCGTCCTGGCGAGCACGCGGGTCATCACCGCCAGCAGCAGCGAGGCCAGCATCAGGCCCCACTGCATGCCGCTGAACATGTCGCCCAGCGCATTGCGGGCACGCCAGCCGGCGCCGTCGTCCAGCCGCGGATACAGCCGGCCGTCCAGGTGAATGCGGTAGTCCAGCTCGATGAGGTGGCGGCCTGGCGCGAGAGACAGCGGCACCGCGATGCGCGGGCTGGGCAGCAGACGCTCGGCATACGCCGAGTCCGCCCGCAAGGCCTGCAGCAGCAGCGGCGGACCTGTCATGCTGCCGTCTGATGCCACGGCCTGCTGGCGCACCGCCAGCGACAGTGCGTCCGGCACGCGAAGGTCCAGCACGCGCTGAAGCACACCGGGGCCGGCCCAGGACAGCTCGATGCGCAGGTGTCGCAGGCCGTCCGCCGCGGGCCTCTCGCTCATGCAGGGCTGGATGTCCGGACTGGCCTCGTTCGCAAGCAGCACACAAGGCGCCGCCCACGCGGGCATCGCCGCCGCGCCAATCAGCAGCAGGCTGGCGATAATCCGCCGGATCGCTCCGGTCGTCACGCCGTCAGGACAGTTCATTGCCAACCCAAGCTCCGGTCGCCGTCAAAGTGCTGCTCGCAGACGATCACGCGCTGTTCCGTGAAGGCCTCAAGCTGCTGTTCACCAGGGATGCCGGTTTCCAGGTGGTGGGCGAGGCGCAGGACCTGCTCGGACTGAGGGACCTGCTCCGCCTGACGCAACCGGACCTGCTGCTGATCGACTATCACATGCCAGGCGGCGACAGCTCGGCGGTGGTGAACCACCTCAAGCACACGCAACCCGGGCTGCGCATTGTGTTCCTGACCGGCAGCAGCGCCGGCAGGGTGCTCAAGCAACTGGCCGACGCCCAGGCCGATGGCGTGCTGCTGAAGGACAGCAGCGCGGCAGACCTGCTCGCCAACCTGCGCGCCGTGATGCAAGGGCAGCGGGTGATCCCCGCCGCAGTGGCCGCGCTGATGGCGCCGGGCGAAGGCCTGCTGACCCGCCGCGAGATGCAGGTCGTCAAGCTGATTGGCGACGGCCTGAGCAATGCCGAGATGGGCGAGCTGCTGTCGCTGTCGCCCAAGACGGTGGACAAGCACCGCGAGAACCTGATGCGCAAGCTGGAGGTCAACAGCGTGGCCCAGCTGGTGCTGAAAGCGCATGCACTGGGCTGGCTGACCAGCTGAGAAGCTGCGAATGCGCCGGGCGGGGCTCGGGGCTCGGGGCCGGGCGCTCGGCGGCCCATTGCGGTGACCCGGCCGCCCACCCGGAGCGCCGAAGCGGACACGGCAGCACTCGCGCAGTGCCTGCGGAGCGCCATCTATGATGACCGTGCGGCCGCCACCCAAGTTCTCGGCGAAGCCTCTTTCGGCAGCCTCGTGCTGGCGGTGGCGTCTTCGCGCCGCGGGGTACCCCCGCGGTTGATGGTTTGCCTGGTACTTTCGGGGCGTGAGCGGAGTGGCTGTTTGCCAATCAGCTCACGCATCACCCGCAGGTTGGGTGGTTGGCCGCTTCTTCTGCGAAAGACCTGCCATGAACCCCGTCCTGAAGTTGGCGCCGCTGGGCTTTCCCTGGCCGACCTTCGATCCCTTCCTGTTCTGCGTCTACCACGACGACGCGTACCCCAAGGCCAACGGCCGCTACGGCCCCGCCGCTTCGCTGGCCGGCCACTCGCTGGGGCAGGACTTCCACAATGCCGACGGCTGGCGCATGTACCACGGCCAGGGCGTGCCTGGCTTCCCGCCGCACCCGCACCGCGGCTTCGAGACGGTGACCATCGTGCGCCGCGGCTGGATCGACCATGCGGACTCGCTGGGCGCGGCAGCGCGCTACGGCCAGGGCGACGTGCAGTGGCTCACCGCTGGCAAGGGCATCGTGCATGGCGAGATGTTTCCGCTGCTGGACACCGAGGCGCCCAACCCGCTGGAGCTGTTCCAGATCTGGCTGAACCTGCCGGCCCGCAGCAAGATGGCCGACCCGCACTTCACGATGTTCTGGTCAAAGGACATTCCACACCTCGTCGTGCCCAGCGGCCCCAACGGCGCACGGGCCGAGGTGACCTGCATCGCCGGCCGCCTGGCCGAGCTGCCCGCCGAGCCGCTGGCACCACCGCCGCATTCCTGGGCCTCGGCGGATGACAGCGACGTGGCGATCTGGACCGTGCAGCTGGACCCCGGCGCGGCATGGACGCTGCCGGCGGCCAACGGGCCGGACACACGGCGCCAGCTCTACTTCTTCGCAGGTGACAAGGTCACGGTGGCCGGGCAGCCGATGGCAGGTCATGCCGCCATCGAGCTGCACGCCGGCAGCGCCGTCGAGCTGGTCAACCAGGGCAGCGCCAAGGCCGAATTCCTGCTGCTGCAAGGCAAGCCCATCGGCGAGCCGGTGGCGCAATACGGCCCGTTCGTGATGAACACCGAGGCGGAGATCCGCCAGGCTTTTGCCGACTACCAGCGCACCCAGTTCGGCGGTTGGCCCTGGCCCGAAGCCGAGCTGGTGCACGGGCCGGAGGCGGCGCGCTTTGCCAAGCGCGGCGACGAGGTCGAGCGCCCGTAGGCCAGGCCCGCGTCTCGCGTCGCCGATGACCAGCGTTCGTCGCTTCACCGCGCTGGCCATGGCGCGCGCGATGATGGCCGGTCCGCCGCGGGTGGACGGGCTGGCCGCGCGCCTGCAGGCCTGCCTGGGGCGCAAGGCGGCCTGGTACCGCTCCTTGGCCGAGCGCGTGGCACAGCTGCCTGGCGAGCATTGGCGCGCTGCCACACCGCAGGCCCTGAACCGGCTGGCCGACCTGGTGGAGGCGGACGACAGCTTCGAAGCCGCCTGGCTCGCGCACGAGCGGCCGCAGGTGCGCCACTACTTCCTGGAACTGCCAGGTGGCATGCAGCCGCGGCCGCTGGGCCTGGACGAACTCGAACTGCCGGATTGGCCCGACGTGCCGGCGCTGAGCCGCTGGCTGGGCATTCCGGCCGCCGGCCTGTGGCGGTTGACGCTGGCGCGCGAACGCCAGCGCAAGCAGCCGCTGGGCCAGCAGCACTACCGCAGCCAGCTGCTGCCCAAGCGCAGCGGTGGCTTCCGGCTGCTGGAAGTGCCCGAGCCTTACCTGATGGCCTTGCAGCGCAAGCTGCTGGACGCCGTGCTGAACCGGGTCCCTCCGCATGAGGCCGCCTGCGGCTACACGCCGGGCCGCTCGGTGCTGGACCATGCACGCGCGCATGCCGGCCAGGCCGTGGTGCTGAAGTTCGACCTGCAGGACTTCTTCGCCTCGGTGCGCCACTCTCGCGTGCATGCGCTGTTCGCAACGCTGGGCTACCCGGCCGCGGTCGCCCGCGCGCTGGCCGCGCTGTGCACCGTGGCCACGCCGGAGCCAGTCTTGCACCGCCGGCACCAGGCCGGCTCGCTGAGCTGGCCGCAGCTGCAGCGCCTGCGCGACGCGCACCTGCCGCAAGGCGCGCCCACCTCGGCCGCGCTGGCCAACCTCTGCGCCTTCCGGCTGGACCTGCGGCTGGACGGCCTGGCCTTTGCACTGGGCGCGCGCTACACGCGGTATGCGGACGACCTGGTGATCTCCGGCGGCGCGGAACTGGGAGGGTTGGCCGAGCGGGTGGAACGCTGGGTCGGCCGCATCGCGCTGGAAGAAGGCCTGGCGCTGAACCACCGCAAGACGCGTTGCCAGACGGCCGGGCGCCGGCAGTCGGTCTGCAGCATCGTGGTGAACCAGCGGCCCAACCTGCCGCGCGACGAATTCGACCGGCTCAAGGCCGTGTTGCACCAGTGCGTGACGGCCGGGCCTGCGGCGCAGAACCGCGAAGGCCATGCCGACTGGCGCGGCCACCTGCAAGGCCGCGTGGCCTGGGCGGCACAGCTCAACCCGGCCAAGGCCGCGAAGCTGCAAGGCCTGCTGGCGCAGATCGACTGGGCGCGCTGAGTCAGCGAACCAGCCTCAGAACACCAGTTCTTCCGCCGGCACCGCGTGGTTCTTGCGGCCTGGATATTCCAGCCAGCGCATCGCAATGTTCAGCTCGCGGATCACCATCGCCGCCTCGATCACGCTGCCATCTTCCAGCGTCATCGAGTCGGTGGTGTGCGCGTCCGACACCAGCGTGAGGTCGTAGCCATGGTCCAGCGCGGCGTAGGCGGTGGCACGGATGCACCAGTTGCTGGACGCGCCGGCCAGCACGATGTGCGTGGCGCCCAGCCGCGCGAGCTCGCCGTCCAGCGGCGTGTCCTCGAAGGCCGAGTTCCACTGCTTGTGGATGCGCGTCTCGCCTTGCGCAGGCGCCAGACCCGGCGCCCATTGCCAGTCCGCCGAGTCCCGTGGCATTTCCTGGTTGTGATGCTGCACCCACAGCACCGGCGCCCCCGCCGCGCGGGCGCGCTCGACCGCGCGCTGCACCTGCGCCACCACCGGCACCGGCTGCCAAGCGTTCCGCACCACACCGACCTGAACGTCCACCACCAGCAAGATCGAACGACTGCCTTCGCGTACCGTGGCCATGACCTGTCTCCTAGGGCAACACTTTCACCTTGAGGTTCCTGAAATGCGTTTCGCTGCCGGGGTCGTGACCCTGCAGCGCGAAGGTGCCGCTGGCCAGTAGGCGCTGCTCCAGGCCTTCGGGCCGCGGCGGGTTGGCTTCCTCGGTGTAGTCGACGATGCGCTCGCCATTGATGCGGGTGACCACGTGCTTGCCTTCGACGCGGATGCTCATCGTCAGCCATTGGCCGTCGGGCACCGGTACCTTGGAGTAGTCGACGATGCCCCACAGCCCTCCCGTGCGGCTGGGGTCGCTGTGCGAGTTGTTGACCTGCACTTCGTAGCCCTTGTCCGGCCAGCCCTTCTCCTGCCACTGGGTGTGGAAGTAGACGCCGGAGTTGGCTTTCGGATACGTCTTCAGGTCGACGCGCAGCTCGAAGTTCCTGAAGTCGTGGTTGGCCACCGGGCCGAGGTAGAACAGGTGTGAGCGCGGGCCGTGCACGACGATCTCGCCATCCTTCACGCTGAAGGTGCCGGGCGCGTCGCTGGCACGCCAGTTGTCCAGGCTCTTGCCGTCGAACAGCAGTTGCCAACCTTCTGCCTGCTCGGTGGGACTGAGGGTGTTCACTTCGGCTCCAAACACGGTGGCCGCCTGTGCAAGCAGCAGGCCGGCGATCAAGGTCAGTTTGTTCATGCGCATCTTCGGTTCAAACAGGGCGGATGCCGACGATCTTCAGCACCTCGGCCGGCGGGCCGTCGAAGGTTTCGGAAGGCGTGTTGCCGACAAAGCCCAGGTCTTTCATGCCTTGCGGGCTGGTGTAGAAACCGCCGGCCGTGAGGTCGCGAAAGCGGGCGAAAAACCGGGCCGGCCTGGCAAAGCGCGGGCTGGTCTTGGCGGCCACGCTGCAGATGTCGTCGCACACGGCGTGCTGCTGCTCAGCGCTTGTTTCGGCAAACGGTTTGCGAAAGCGACGGCCGGCTTCGGCGTCCATCCAGGCCAGGCCTTGCACGATCAGCGCCTTGTCCTTCACATGGTCCGGGTAAGGCGCGCTGACCCATTCGTCGATGAACTGGTGCACCTGCAGCTCGGCCGCACTGGGCGAGTGTTCGTCTGCCGGGATGATGACCGCGCACAGCACCTCGGCGCAGCGCCGCTGGCGCTCGCTGAAGCTGAGCGGCCACAGCTCGCCGGCGCGGTAGGTCTTGACCAGGTTCGGGTCGGTGCCGTAGCCGGTGGGCCGCGGCTTGGGCACGGCCGCACCGGTGGGCGACCAGGCCGGCAAGGTGGCCGCGGCCAGCATCCATTGCAGCGATTCGCGTCTTTGCATGGTCATCACAGCTCCTTGCGGCGCAAGCGCTCGACGATGTGGTCCGCCGCACGCCAGGCCAGCGCCATGATGGTCAGCGTGGGGTTTTTGTCGGCGTTGGAAGCAAACGGCGCGCCGTCGGTGATGAACAGGTTCTTCACGTCCCAGGTCTGGCAGAAGGCGTTGGTGACCGAGCGCTGCGGGTCGCTGCCCATGATGGCGCCGCCCACCTCGTGGATGATGGAACCGCCCGCCGCGATGGCCTTGCGGCCGTCCAGTTCGGCCTTGCCCTGCACCTTGCCACCCATGGCCTCGATGATCTCGGCGAAGGTCTTCTGCATGTGCGCGGCCTGGCGCGTCTCGTGGTCCGACCATTGCCAGTGGAAGCGCAGCACCGGAATGCCCCACTTGTCCTTCACCGCCGGGTCGATCTCGCAGTAGGACTGCTCGTTGGGGATCATCTCGCCCCGGCCGGAGAAGTAGGCGAACGAGCCGTAGTAGCGCCGCGCGTCGGCCTTGAGCTGCCGGCCGTAAGTGCCGCCGTTGAGCCACTCCAGCTCCGCCGCAGTGCCCATGGACGGCATGCGCCGGCCGGTGCCCAGCTCGATGTGATAACCCCGCGCAAAATTCATCTGGCCCTTGGCCTGCTGCTGGTACAGCCACCAGGGGGCATAGAGGTGCGAGCCGCCAGCGCCGTCCTCGTTGTGCGGCGGCAGGTTTTCCAGCAGCGGGATCTGGCCGCCCAGGTCGCTGCCCACGGTGTCCATCACGTAGCGGCCCAGCTTGCCGCTGCTGTTGGCCACGCCATGCAGGAACTGCGCGGACTTGGAGTTCAGCAGGATGCGCACCGACTCGCAGGCGCTGGCTGCCAGCACCACGACGCGGCCCGTCACCAGTTCGTGCTGGCCATTGGTCTTGTCGACAAAGCGCACGCCGGTGGCCTTGCCAGCCTTGTCGGTCACCACCTCGTAGGCCATCGCATTGCAGACGATGTCCAGCGCGCCGCTGGCCAGCGCCGGCGGCAGATGCACCGCGGTGGACTGGTAGGTCGCACGGATGGAGCAACCACGGCTGCAGGGCGTGGCCCAGAAGCAAGCGGCCCGGGCCTGCATGTCCTGCGCAATGATGCGCTGGGCGCGCTCGTTGCCCGGGTGCAGCTTGGCGGGAATCGTCTTGTGGTCCAGCGGCCGGGTGAGCACTGCACGGTGGATGGGCACCACCGGCACACCCAGCGTGGCACCGCGCTGCTGCACCAGCCGCTCGCCCACGCGGGCGGCCGGCGGCGGCAGCAGGCAGCCGTCCGGCGAATCAGGCGTGTTCTCCAGCCCCTCGTTGGAGCCGTAGACGCCGATCAGCATCTCGACCTTGTCGTAATACGGCGCCAGGTCCTCATAGCCAATCGGCCAGTCGAAGCCCAGGCCGTCGCGCGAATGCGGCTTGAAGTCGTACGGCCCGTTGCGCAGCGCGATGCGGCCCCAGTGGTTGGTGCGCCCGCCCAGCATGCGAGCCCGCCACCACTCGAACTGCCGGCCATCTTCCTTGGAGGCCCTGGTGTACGGTTCGCCCGGCACCGCCCAGCCGCCGTCGATGGTGGCGTCGTAAAAGCCGAAGGGCTTGTCCGGCGTGCCGGCGCCGCGCAAGGGCGCGTCGGCATAGGTCTGGAACATCGGCGTCTCCGCCGCGATGTCGTAGTTCCGGCCGGCCTCCAGCATCAACACCTTCACGCCTTCCATCGCGAGGGTGTAAGCCGTCTGCCCGCCACCGGCCCCCGAACCAACCACGATCACGTCGTAGTCCTTCTGCAGGGTGCGAGGGGTCACGAATGGCAAGAAAGTCCTCCTTGGCTGGCGCGTGGCGAGCGGTGGGTGGCGGCCGGCTTGTGGCCGTCAACCTCATGGTCGCACAACGACGCGCCACAAAATGGCCGAGGTCTCGCCCGTCGCATGTACGGACTTGCAGACATGCTTCCAGCCGTTGGACGCCAACTCGTCCCGATCAACCTGGCGCAGGACCGTACGGTGCCGCCCGTTGCCCCGCACCATGCGCCCAATACTTGTCCCCGAACGACCAGTGCCACCACTCGTACGGGTAGTTCACGAAGCCCTGGGACTGCATGGCGTCGACCAGACAGCGACGCAGTGCCCGTGCAGCTTCGGGAATGTCCTCGGCGCCGGTGAAGCACCGGTTCTCGCTCACCTCGGGAGAGGCGTCGTAGGCGGTGCCCATGTCCAGCTCACGGCCAGAAGCGTCGGCCAGGGTCACGTCGACCGCGCCGCCGGTCACGTGGGTCGCACAGTCCGGCGGGGCGATGAAGCGGGCGGCGAGCAGGCGCAGCGCGGCAGCATCCATCTCGGGATGCAGGCCACGCAACTTGGCCAAGTAGCGGTCGAAGTAGCGGTGCTGAATGGCCAGCGGGCGGTAGGCCTCCTTGACCAGCAGTCGCGTCCCTGCCGGCAGAGACGCGGCCACCGCCGCCAGGCGCTGCGCCGCACCAGCGCGAAGCCGAAAGTCCGGCACGTAGCCCAGGTGGGCCACGTTCTGCGGCGACTCGTCCAGCAGCAGCGCGCCGCCGGCCTCGGCCACCAGCGGGACCAGCGGCTCTCCGTTGTCCTGTACCGGCAGTTTCTGGATGCAGTCGTCGGCGACGGTCGGAAACATGTGAGATGGAAAGTTCAAGACATTTCGGAACCGGGCAGCCGCAATCGAAGGGTTCGGCCTTCTTCCGCATTCATCAATTTGATCTGATGCCGACGAAACACAGCCGTCCAAATCGATTCGCCCATCGCATCCAAAGGGGACTGAACGAGGTAGCACGTGACGCCCTCCGGCGTTGCCACGATCTCGATCACCTGCCCCGAGCTTCCACGCTGGACGCGATCCAAAAGATCGTACGGTGGATGTAGCACCTGCACTTCATCGCCGACACGCGGCAGACGCCAGCAGCCGAAGCAGAGGGCCAAGGCTTGATCACCGCGACCAATGGCGCGAGCCAGCTCCTTCAGCCACGAAGGCCCCTCCGGTGCATCCGTGCTGTAGCGGAACGAGCGATCGCAACGTGGGCAGTAGGCGTAGGCCATGGCTGGATCATCCGCGGCGGAACGACCGCACCAGCTGCAGCTCGCCGATCTTGCGCATCGGCACGACAAAGGTCTCTCTTCGTTCGGCGCCGGTGTTTTCGTCGAAGACCAGCGTGACGCGGCCGGTGATGATGGGTTGCTGGCGGGTGGACTCGTCGAAGTGGTAGCCCTGGTCGCCGAAGTTGCCCCAGTAGTTGACGTAGACGTGATAAACGCCGGGCACCGGCGCGGTGACCGAGAACATCTCTGGGCCGGCGCCGTCCACGCTGTCCACGTCCAGGCCGCCACCGGTGGCGAGGATGGGATTGCCGAAAAAGGCGTGGCCGCCATCGGGGGTGAGCACGTGCAGGTCCAGCTCGGCGTGCGGATCGTCCCAGGCCAGGATGATGCGGACCTGGGCCTTGGTCTTCAGCGGGTTGGCGTCGTAGAACTGCACGCGCTGCTGGGTCTTGCCGTCGGTGCCGCGCAGCGAGATGGTGTTGCTGCCTGGGCCGAAGGCATAGGGGCGCGCAAAGCGGCCTTCCTGGTCGCTGTAGAGCGGCATGGCGTTGCCGTTGACGACCAGCGTGGGCGGATGGCGCTGGGTCTTGTCAAACGCCTTGAGCTGGCCTTCGATCAGCGTGCGGCCGCGCTGGCCGCCGCGGTCGATCAGGTTGTTCGGGTAGGCGTAGCCGACCGTGTCGCCGTTGTCGAGCAGGCCGCTGTGGGTCCAGCCGCCGGCGGGGTGCTGGATGTCGCGGTCGGCTGCGATCGCGGACACACCGGCGGCCAGCAGCAAGGCAATCAGGACGGCACGCATCACGGGATCACGAAGGAACGGATCAGGGTCAGCTCGCCGGGCTTGCGCATCGGTACGCGGAAGGTTTGCTGCTTCTCGCTGGGCGTGCCTTCGTTTTCGATGACTGCGACCTGGGCCACGGTGATCACGTCGCGCTGTTCGCCGGCGCCGAAGTAGTTGACGTAGACGTGATAGACCCCGGGCACCGGTGCGCGGCTGGCGTAGATCTCGGGTCCGAAGCCTGTCGTGACGTCCACGTCCAGCGCACCGCCGTTGGCCACCACGCGCTCGCCGTACCAGGCGTGCTGGCCATCGGGCGAGACGACGTGCAGGTCCAGGTCGGTCTGGTCGGTGTCCCAGCTCAGCACCACGCGCAGCTTGACCGGCGCGCGGCCGGGATTGGCCTCGATGAATTGCACGCGCTTCTCGGTGCCGCCCGGCCCGCGCACGCTCACGCCATGCGAGCCGGCGCCAAACGACCAGGGCCGGGCGTATTGCCCGTCTTCGCCCACGCTCAGCGGCAGCGCCACGCCGTCCACCACCAGCCGAGCGACGCTGCGGCCATCTTTCGGCCTCGCCGCGATCTCATTGCCGATGCGGCCGGCGATCAAAGCAGTGCTGCTGCGGCCTGCGGTGTTGACGTTGGAGGCCGGGTAGTGGACCTCCTGAACGAAGTCCTGCCCGGTGCTGTCGCTGGCACGCCAGCCGCCGCGTGGCGTGTCGATGCCGGGCGACTGCTGGGCTTGCGCGGTGCAAGCCAGGAGGGAAGACAACAGGAGGAAAAGGTGGCGGGGCATCAAAGGTTCCTCAAACGTCGGCCAGCTGCTGGGCCAGGCGCTCGATGTAGGTTTCATCCTGGCCGCGCGGATGGCGGCGGAAGGCCAGGTGCAGGTATTCGTGGATCAGCGTGACGCGGCCTTCTCGGCTCTGCCATTCGCGCAGGAAGATGCGGCCACGGCGCGGGTCGGCATGCGGCACGCCCTGGCCCAGCTCGCAGACTTGCGGCAGCGCGTCCGGCGGCTCGTAGCCGGCTTCGGCGCGCAGCACGCGGCCCCAGCGCGCCGAGCGTTCGCCCAGCCAGGCGGCGGCCAGCGGCAGCGGCGCGCAGTCGCTGTCGTCATGCCAGCCGGCGAGCACGGCTGCGGGATAGGCATTGCGCAGCAAGGCCTCGAAGCTGTTGCCGGCGCGGCTGGCGGCGACGGCCTCGCGCCAGCCCATCAGCTGCGGCGCGGCGCCGTCGCTGCGGTAATGCACCGGCGCGCCGTCCAGCACCAGGCCGGCGGTGAAAGCGGCTGCAGCACGTGCGGCGTCGGAGGGCGGGCGCGGGCTGACACGCTGGGCGCGGCTGTCGTCGGCCACCTGCAGGCAGCCGCCAGGCGTGGCGGCGTTCTGCCGCAGCCAGCTGCGCGCGGCGACGGCCAGCGCACGCGCGGCGGCAGTCTCGCGGGCGTCGCCTTCACGGTCCACCACGCGGGCCACGTAGTCCTCCAGCGGCAGGCGGGCCTGCAGTTGCGGGCCGGCCCCCAGCAGCAGCTCGGGCTGGCCGGGAATTTCCAGCGACTGGCCGTTGGCGAAGCGCAGGGCGTAGCGGGCACCGGCCGTCAGCGGGCCGGGTGCCGCGGGCTGGCCTTGGCGCTTGACGCTGGCCAGCGGGTAGCGGGCGAAAAGGCGCACGTCCACGCAGGGCTGGGCCTGTAGCGCAACGGCCTCGGGCGCCCCTTCCAGCTGGCCGCTGGCCTGCCAGGCTTCGGCGAGCCGGCCGGCCTCACGCGCCAGCACCTTCTGGCCGGTGCCGGGCGCGCCCAGCCAGAACGGTGCCCCATCCGCCAGCCAGCCGGCGGCACCGCCCCAGCGCTCCTGTTGACCGTCAAACCATGACCAGGTCTTGAAGCGCGGCGAGCTGCCCACCGCAGCCAGCAGCGCCGGCTCGCGCAAGGTGTTGGGCAGCAGCGCCTCGCGGGCGGCGACGCGGCCGGCGGCAGGCACGTGCTGCAGCGCATCCAGCAGGCGCTCGGGCGGCACCGTGGTGGCGGGCTGCAGCGCAGGCAGCGAGAGCAGCCAGGCCGGCGCGTCCAGTTCAGACCAGAAACGGCGCCAGTTCGCGTCCGTCAGCCCCAGGCGTCGCGGCGCGAAGTAGGCGCCGCAGGAACGCTGCAGCGCGGCGTCGCGGCCGATGCTTTCGCCGGGGTCGCAGCAGTACTCGTCGCCGGCCTCGCGCTGCGCGCGTTCGCAGCGGTAAACCGGCTCCTGCGCACCGATTGAAATGAGGTAGCTGTAGACAAACAGCTTCCAGGTACTTCCCAACGGCACGGTGGCGGGCAGCGGTGCGTTGCTGCGCAGCTCGCCGCCTGGCACGCGCCAGGCCAGCACCGTGGAAGGAGGCGCCGCACACGCACAAGCGGCCGTCATCGCAAGCACGCCGCCCGCGATGGTCTGCCAGTGCCGTTGCGCCGCCATCGCCTTGCCCTACTTGACCTCGACCGCCGCCCAGGCGTTGCCGGCCTCCACCGCCTTGGCCTCCGGCTCGTACATGCGGTAGTAGCGGGCCGGCGGCAGCACGAAGCGGCCGCGCTGCGAGAAGCGCAGCAGGTGGCGGTAGACCTGCGATTCGTCCGCGCCCAGCTGCTCGACCGGCACGGCATAGCCCTGGGCCGTGGGCTGGTGGATGGCACGTTCCAGCGGCTGGACCTTGCCGTCTGCACTGGCCAGATCCAGGCCCCAGGTGGTGGCCTCCACCGCGGCGCCCGGCGGCAGCGCCACGTCCAGCACGCCCCAGCGCAGCGAACCATTGCCGGCGCTGCGCTTGACGGTCAGCACGTCCAGGTACAGCGTGTTGGTGTCCAGCGTGCTGCCGGGTTTGACGGCTTCGAGCTTGACGTCCATGCGGCCGTCGTCCACCACCGGCTCGGGCGCGACGCCCGAGGCGGCAGCGGCCGGTGCCGGCTTGGCCTTGGCCTGTGGCACGACGCGGAACAGCTGGCGCGTGATGCCGACCGGCAGCGGCGCGGCCTTGCCGCTGTCCAGGCTGTCGAAGGCGACAAAGGCGAACTTCGCGGCGCCCGTCGCCGCCACGGTGGGTGGGCGGATGGCGCCGGCCGGCAGCGTCCACTGCGGCTGGCCCACGCTGCCCTGGCTGGCGACCCACGGGGCCGGCAAGGCACCGGCATCGGCCCGCACGTCCGGCTGGCCACCCAGCGCCTTGTGCAGCCAGATCAGCGCCTGCGCGCGGTCGAAGGTGGGCTGTTCGCCACGCACCTGGGCCAGCAGCGCGCCGGCCTGGGCCGCGCCGCCCTTCCTGGCCAGCACCAGCAGGCTTTGCACGAAGGGGGACGGCGACGGCGCAAGGCGCGTCGCCGCGGCGTCTGCCTCGGCGCGCTGCGGCGCGGTGGCGCGGCTGCCGGCGGTTTGCACCGCTAGCAGCAGCGCCAGGTCGCGCGTGCCGCCGGCTTCTTCGCTCATGACCACGCTGCCGCGGCGCGCGGCACTTGCGACAGCATTCGCGGCGTCCGCCTTGCCATCGGTGGCCGTCATCAGCTCGTCCAGCAATGCGTCCACCATGCTGTTGACGGGCAAGCCGATCTCCTGCATCCAGCTCAAGGCCAGCGCGCGCTGCAGCGGCGGCTGCTTGGCACCGTCCTTGGCGTAGACGTCCAGCAGGCGCTGCCAGTGTTCGGCCGGCAGCGTGGTGCGCAGGGCTTGCGTGGCGCGCCAGTCGGCGTAATAGGCGTAGGCGGTCAGGAAGGCGTCGGGCGCCATGCCGCGGCCCCACCAGCCGAACTTGGCCTCGGGGCCGGCCATTTGCGCCAGCGACAGCCGGGCAGTGGCCAGGCGCTGCGTGAGCATGGGCGCCAGCGGCTGCTGCGCTGCGGACAGCGATTGCAGCGCGATGCTCAGCGGCAGCATGCGGCTGGCCGTCTGCTCCACGCAGCCGTACGGGTACTCGACCAGCTCGTCCATCCAGCGGCTGAAGGCGCCGGCGGCCGGGTCGGTGGCCAGGGTCACGCGCAGGTTGCGCGCGTCCGGCGGCAGCTGCAGCGCGGCCGGGCCCGCGGCCAGGTCCAGCACCAGCTCGCGCGGGCTGGTCCAGCCCATGGGCAGGCGCTTGACGGCTTGCGCCAGCGTGTCCACCACCTTGCCGCCGGCCTTCACGGTGATGGTCAGGTCGGCCGCGCCGTATTGCTCGGCATTCAGCGGCAGGTTGACGAAGTTGGCACCCGGCTGCAGCGTAACGCTGCCTTGCTGGGCCACGCCAGCGCCTTGCGCCGACCACTCGACCGCCTGCGCGCTGCTGCCCTGGTTGAACAGCGCCAGGCTGGCCTGCGCCTTGTCGCCCACGCGCTGCCAGTCCGGGCTGGTCCACTTGGCGTAGAACGGCTTGTCGCTGCGCACCCAGGCGGTCTGCTGGCCAACCAGGCCGCTTGCGGACATCGCGCGGCCGGTGAAGCGCCAGCGGGTCAGCGAGTCCGGCATCTTGAAGCTGAAGCGGGTCTTGCCGCTGGCGTCGGTGTGCAGCCGGGGTTCCCAGGCCGCCGTGTCGATGTTGTCGCGGCGCGGGCGCTCCAGCACCTTGATGGCGCGCTGCGGCTCGGCGCGGCGGCCAGGCAGCTCGCCCAGGGCGCGCGTGGCCAGGTCGTAGCCGATGAAGCTCAAGGAGACGCTGGTGCGCACGTTGTTGCGGCGGGGGTGGAAATAGAAGTCCTCGATGCTGGGCGCGATCTCGGGCTGCAGCACGTAGATCATCTCGTCCACCACACCCACCGCCACCTCGGCCTCGACCGGCTGGCCGGCGACCGTGGTGGAGACTTCGACGTTCACCGTTTCACCCGGCTGGTAGACCGGCTTGTCGGTCTTGAAGGCCAGCGCCACCTTGGGCTGCACCACCGCCAGGCCCTGGTTCTGGAACACGCTGTCGCCGTTCTTGGCGTAGGCCACCGAGACGGTGATGTTCGGGCTCATCGTCTCCTTCACCGCGACCTTCAGCTTCCACTGCGTGGGGCCCAGGCGCTGGGTGCTGAAGCCTTCGCCGCCTTGCGTCAGCAGCGCGGCGGCTTCCACGCGCTCGCGCTCCAGCGTCAGCAGCGCCTGGTCCACAGTCTCGGGGAAGGTGACCAGCGCTTCGGCGGTGTCGCCGGGCGCATAGCGCAGCTTGTCGAAGACGATGCTGATGCTGCCGGCCGGCGCCTTCAGGCCCTCGCCGGCGACGAAGTGCGGGCTGGCGGCGACGATGCGCTGGTTCGCGTCGCGCAGCGTCACGGTGTAGGAGCCGGGCTTGGGGAAGTTCAGGGCCACGCTGCCGCCCGCTGCGGTGCCCGCAGCATCCAGCTTGCCGCTGGCCTTCTGGCGGTCTTCCAGGCGCAGCCATTCCCATTGCGTGGGTGCGACCGGGGCCACGTCGCTCGCGCGGCGGCTGGGGCTCCAGCGGAATGCCGTGTTCTGCCCCGGCGTGGAGAACTGGCGCTCGGCCTGCAGCAGCCAGCCGGCGCTGCCACGTTCGACCAGCAGCTCGCGGGTGCTGCGCACGCGGTAGGCGGCGCCGTCCGTGGCCAGCACCGTCAGCGTGTAGCGGCTGGGCAGCTCGGCGGCGGGCAGCGAGAACTTGGCCTTGCCGCTGCCGTCGGTTTCCAGCTCGGTCTGGCTGAGCTTGAGCGGGAAGGCGCCGCTGTAGTCCAGCTCGCCTTCGACCATGCTCAGCGCCTGCGCGCGGGCGCTGAGCGAGAGGTGGGCGCTGGCAACGGGCTTGCCGTCCGGGTAGGCGAGCTGGATCACGCCGCTGACCGGCTGGCCGGTGGCGAAGTCGGCCTTGTCGGGCACCCACTGGATCTCGAAGTGCGGCTTCTGGTAGTCCGCCACGCGGAAGGCTGCGGTGTAGCTGTCGCCGCGCAGCGTCATCAGCAGCTCGTAGCCACCGGCTGCGGCGTTGTCAGGCAGCTGGAAGCGGCCGTCGGCCCCGGTCTTGCCGTTGAAGGCCAGCGTCTGGGTGGCGACGACCTGGCCGGCCGGGTCGCGCACGGTCAAGGCGATGTCGCCGTCGGCCACGGGCACCGAGTCGCGTGCGTTCTTGAACTCGCGGCCGGTGACCTTGAGCAGGACCTGGTCGCCAGGGCGGTAGAGCGGGCGGTCGGTGGTGGCGTAGACCTTGGCGTTGTAGATCTCGCTGTCGTAGTAGAAGTTTTCGGAGATGAAGACGCCGCCGCTCGGGTCCTGGCCGAACGCATAGGTCTGCTCCGGCGCGCTGCGCGCCATGCGCAGCAGGCCTTGCGCGTCCGTCTTGCCGGACTGCAGCACGCCCACGCCGTCGGTCCACACGACCTGCGTGCCGGGCACCGCCTGGCCGGCCTGGCGCTGCGTGGCCCAGACCAGCATCTGCTCGCCCGAGACCTTGGTCAGCGCCAGCGTGTCGCTGACGAACAGCAGCGTGGTGGCGCGGTGCTGGCCGGCCATGGCTTCGACCAGGTACAGGCCGGGCTTCTGCGGCCCCAGCGGGATGAACACATTGCCCTGGCTGGGCGCGATGAACTCGCTGCTGCTGCCGGCCAGCTTCAAATCCTTCGGCGGTTGGATGGGCTTGGCCAGCTGCACCGGGTAGCGAAAGCGCGTGGCGACGGGCAGGCCGGGCAGCGGCTTGAACTGCGGCGGCTCCTCGAAGTTGGACGGGCGGGTCAGCGTGGGCGAGGTCTTCAGCGCGGGCGCCTGCTGCGTCACCGCGCGGCGGGCGTTGCCGGAGAACAGCTTCTGCCAGGCCAGCCGGGCCTTGACGACCCAGCTGTCCCACAGGTGCGTGAGCGTGTTGGCCAGGCCTTCGCCGGCTGGCTTGTTGTCGACCTGGATGCGGTGCAGGTTGCGCTGCTTCTGCAGGAAGGCCAGCGGCTCCGGCACGCGGTACAGCACCACGTCCACGCCGCCGCTGGTGGCCAGGCTCTCGGGCGAGTTGATCTCCAGCCGCACCTGGGCCGGCTCGGTGCTGCCGAAGGTCGCGTCGGACAGCAGGAAAAACGGCTCGCCAACAAACGGGCTGTGAAAGTTCGGCAGCGGCGGCTCGTCGGCCGCGGGGCTGAGCGCCGGCGTGGCCAAAAAGCTGGCGAAGGCAACGAACGCCAGAACGCGACGAAGGGCGGCAAAGGGAGCGAGGCTCATGCGATGAAAGCCAGCCGGTAAAGGCCGACGAAATTCGGGTTGTCGCTGGCCGGGCGCCAGCGGGTGTCGTTCCAGGCCATCAGCTGCGACGGGCGCAGCGCGCGCAGGCCGTTGTCGTGCGCGTCGTGGCGGCCGGTGTGGTACGCGATGTAGCGGCCCATCCAGACCATCAGGTGCTGGTCGTCGCCAAAGTCATAGAACAGCAGGTCAGCCGCCTGGGCTTGCGCCAGCTGGCGGCCGATGAAGCGCGTGTTGCCCTGCACCAGCTCCAGCGCCGAGACAAAGGCGCCCTGGCTGCCGTCGGCCCGGCGCCACTGGTTGCGCAGCGGCGCGGTGAGCTGCGGGTCCAGGTCCGGCGGCAGGCGCTGGCCCATCAAGCCCATGGCCTGGCGCCAGGCCAGGTCATGCGGGCGCAGCGCCTCGGCCACTGCGAAGCGCACCAGGCCGGCGCAGTCGCGGTGCGTCCAGCGCGGCGTGGGGCCTTGCTCGACCTGGGCGTGGATCAGCACGGTGATCCAGTCGCGCAGCACGCGGGACTGGGCGGCGTCCAGCGGCGGCGCGGCATCGGCCGCCAGGCTGGCCGGCACATGGCTGGTCAGCACACCTGCCAGGCCGGCGCCGCAGAGCTGGCGGCGGGTGGGCGAGAACGTGTTGCGCATCTCAGGGCGCCAGCGGACGCCAATCCAACGGCACCCAGCCCTGGCCGTCCGGCGTGCCAGTGGGCACGGCCTGCGCAGCGGGCAGCTTGCCAAAGGCGGCCAGTCGCGGCAGCAACTGCGTTTCGGCGGCCTGGCGGAAGTCCTGCTGGTTAGCACCCAGCACGGCCAGCGTCTCGCGGCGCATCAGCTCGGCGATCTGCGCTGGCGTCGCAACTGCCACGGCGTTGCCGCCACCCAAGGTATCGGCCACGCTGGGATAGCGGCGCGCGATCGCGTCTTCGGCCTTGGCCACCAGCGCGGCGTCCGGCGAGAACAGCCACCAGTCGCCCGCGCGCTTGAAGGCCAGGCGGTAGGCCGAGCCTTGCTTGGCGGGCTTGGCACCGTAGGGCGCGCTCACTTCCGCGGCGGGCTGGCCTGGCTGCCAGGCGGCGCTGCTGGGCAGCCACCATTGCATGAAGGCTTGCAGCGTGGCCGCGTCCGGCGGCGTGCCTTTGGCGTGGGCCACCAGCAGGGGGGTGTGCAGCTGCGAGCCGGCGTACCAGCAGACGGCGGCCGGGCCGTCGAAGCGCTGGGCCATGTCGGTCAGCGCGGCGCGCACTTCGGGCGGCAGCTCGGGGGCGGGCGTGTCGCTGCTGGCTTCGGCGCTGGCGTCGTCCGTCGTGGCGTCGCTGGCGGCATCGGCTGCGGCGGCCTTGGGCGTCTTGCTGCCGTCCAGCACCGGCCGGGCCAGCGCCCAGTTGACCGGCAGCGCGGCGCAGGCGGCCGGCTGCGAGGGCAAGGCCGCCCACGGCGAAGCGGGCCATGCGCCGCCCTGGCGCAGCCAGGTGTGCAGGGCCGTGCCGCCGGGCGCCACGTCCACCCGCAGCGCCTTCAACGCCGGGAAGAAATGCTGGTAACCGAAGGCCAGCAGCGGGCCGCTGGCGACCAGTGTGTGGTCCGCACCCGGTGCACCGGCAAGACCGAAGTGGCGGCGCCACAGGCCCTGGTCGCCACTGCTGCCTGAGAGCAGCGCGCTGAGGACTTCGGCGGCGTGGTCGTCGGGGTTGCGCTCGTCGTCGAACAGCAGGCCAGGGTCCGACAGCACGACCACGCGGTTGCCCTTGGCGGCCAGCGCCAGCGTGCGCCGCGGCGAAAGCGTCAGCGCGTAGACGGTGAGCTTGTCGCGCCCGAAGCGGGCCAGCGGCACCTCGGCCAACACGCTGAGCTGCTTGTCGTCCAGCGCCAGCGTGGCCAGGCCCTGCACTGCCTTGGCCAGCGTGTCGCGGGTCATCGCCAGCGCCCAGTGGCGCGCGGCGCCGCGGTCGTCGGCCCACAGCGCGACCTCGGCCGGCTGGTCGAGTGCGAGCGTCAGCAGCTCGTCGCTGAGCTTGGTGTCGTGCTCGTAGGCAATGCGGCGGATGGCCCCGGCCAGGCCCAGCTTGTCCTCGTGGGCCTCGTAGTAGAAGGTGAAGTCTTCGGTGAGCAGCTCGCGCAGCACCGGCGCCTTCACCAGGTCCTGCGAGAGCTTCACCAGCGAAGGCGTGGCCACATAAGCGGCTGGCCGCTGCAGGTCCACGCCCAGCGCATTGATGCGCCCGGCAAAGTGGCTGCGCCCCAGCCAGACCGCGGCAGCCGCCACGCCCAGCAGCACCACCGCACCCACGGCGATCAGTTTTTTCTTGTGTTGCGCGAGCGTCACCTGCCCCTGCCCTCTTGTCATCTCGAACGGGCTGAGACTCTAACTTGCGGCTGCGACGGCGATGCCGCGAATCGCTCCCCATTCAGGGGGTTGCGGGCGTAACAAGGCGTCAACGCATCCGCGCCGATCAGGCAGGAGGTGCGCCTTCCGCCTGCAGCAGCAGGGCACGAACGGCCCGGTATTCCTCCAGCCGCGCGTGGTCCTTCTCGGTGGGATTGGGAATGCGGCTCAGGTCCATGTTCTCGGCGTTGTCCGCCAACTTGACGCTGCGGGCGATGGTGTCGACCGCAGCCCTCGCGGCGGCAGCCATCCGGGTTTCGCCGGGCCGCTTGGTCAGGGCCTCGACGGCCGCGACCACCTCGGGCGCGAAGCCTTCCGCCGCGAGCCGCGCCAGTGTCACGTCGGTGTCTTCCACCACGTCGTGCAGCACCGCGGCCATGCGCGCATGCTCGCCGCTGACCCGCAACATCACACGCAGCGGATGCAGGATGTAGGGCTGGCCGGCCTTGTCGACCTGTCCGGCATGGGCGGCCGCGGCGATTTCGATGGCGCGTTCGAGTGTCGACATGGTGAGGCTCGCTTGGGTGATGACAACCGCATCAATCGGTCTTGCTGGAAATGTAGCGCCAGCCCAAGCTCGCGGGGTGCGGCTGCCGTGGTGGCGCTACTTCTTCGCGTACGTGATCTTCTTGGCACCACCCTCGCAACTGCCGACCACCTTCGCACCGCCCACCTTGTCGCTGTCCACGACTTCGAGCACTGCGTTCGTCACGCCCTTGGCTTCGAGCTTGGCGGCGATCTCGGACTTGAGTTCTTCGCATGGCTTGGCCGCGCTTGCTTGCGCGGACACCAGGATGGCGAGCAGGAGGACGACGGCGTGTTTCATGGATGGGCCTTCAGGTCGGGGTGTTGGGGAAACCGCAGGTCTGGCAGGCCGTGGGTCAAACCGGCCCTTCTCCAAACCTGAACCACGGGGGCGAACGCTACAGGAAAAGCACGGCGAATCGCTGAACCGAAAAACGTCAAGATTCACGGGCCAAGCGGCTTCGGGCGATGCTGCGTGCACGGAACGCGAGGCGCAGCCGTTCATTCAACGCCGAGCGCGCCATCGTCGTCCGGCGCGTCCACAGGAGAAATTTTGTCCGCCCCTCTTGCCCATCTCACGCGCCGAAGCCTCATGGCCGCGGCCGCATTCGCGCCGTTTCTGGGAGCCGCGCGTGCTGCTGCGCCGAACGAAGCGCAACTGACCTTGTGGCCAGGTAACCCGCCCGGCGGAGGCGGCCCCGGCGGCGAGGCGATCACCGACAAGAAGGGCGCGGTGAGCAACATCGGCCGCCCCTCGCTGACGCGGATCGCCCCGCTGCAACCCAATGGCGCAGCCGTGTTGATCGCGGCTGGCGGCGGCTACAAGCGCATCGAGATGGCGATGGAGGCCGATCCGGCCGCTGCCTGGCTGGCGGCGCGCGGCATCACGGCCTTTGTCCTGAGCTACCGGCTGCCAGGCGAAGGCTGGGCCGCCGGCACTGCCTGCGCGCTGCAGGATGCGCAACGGGCCATCCGCCTCATCCGTGCGAATGCGCGAAGCTTTGGTGTCCATCCTCAAAAAGTGGGTGTGCTCGGATTCTCAGCGGGCGGCCATTTGCTGGGCCTGGCATCGGCCTGGTCCGACTTCGCGTCCTACACCGCGATCGACAGCGTCGACGAGCAGTCCGCCAAGCCCGATGCCTGCGCCCTCATCTACCCCGTCATCACGCTGGAGGCGCCCTACGACAAGACCTCGACCCGCAAGGTGCTTGTCGGCAAGGACCCATCCCAGGCGCAAGCACGCGAGTGGTCCGTGCAGACGCATGTGCGTGCGCGCTGCCCCGACATGTTCCTCGCGCAGGCCGAGGACGACCCGATCTCCGATCCTCACAACACGCTGATCATGGCCCAGGCCTGCCGCGATGCCGGTGTACCCGTCGAGATGCACCGCTTCACCAATGGCAAACACGGCTTCGGCATGGGCCGGCCAGGCACGGAGACCACACAGTGGCCCGAGCAGTACGCAGCCTGGTTGCGCGCCCGCAAGTTTCTGGGGTGACCCGCCACCCGCGACCGTTGGCTAGATTCGGTAGAAATAGGGAATGGCCGACACCGCAACGCCCGCCACGACCAGCAGCGCGGCATTCGGAATGAAATACGGCATCACGATCAGCACCAGGCCGCAGAGCAAGGGCACCACGGCCTGCTGCTTTCTCCCGTAAAGGAAATAGCCGGAGCCGATGGCGCCAAACAGCACGCTGAGCAACAACGCTGACGTGCTCATGCGCGCCACTGCCCGGCCAAACATGCCAACAATGCCGACCTCTGTTCCGGCGTGTCCACTGCCAGGCGCGTGAAGCCCTTGGCGGGCGGCAATTTCACGTCGGCAAACAACCCGGCCGGGTCTTCATGGAAGTGCAGCCAGGCCTCGCCGCGGCGGTAGAAGATGCCGGGCTTGCGTTCCGTGAGGCCGGGCAAGGCGCGAATGTCGGACAGCAGCGGCGCGATCAAAGTCAGCGTTTCGGGGCCGGCATGTTTCATGAGGCTGGCCCGGGCGGCAAGGCAGGCAAGCGCACCTCGAACCGACTTCCCTGCGCATCACTGCTCGCCTGCAACGTCCCACCCATCGCCTGCACCAGGCTGAGCGACAGCGAGAGTCCCAACCCGGCCCCGGGCACCGGCCCGTGCTCGCGGCCAAGCCTGTTGAACGGCTGGAAGAGTTGGCGCATGCGGTCCGGGGCGATGCCGAGGCCTGTGTCCTGCACGGCGATGACCCAGGCGTTCGCGTCGGATACCAGTTCGGCCGACAGCGTGACGCTGCCGGCGGGCCGGTTGTACTGGATGGCGTTGGCGAGCAGGTTGATCAGGACCTGGGTCAGGCGGGTGCGGTCGGCCTGAACGGTGGCGTCTTCGGGCGGCGGTGCCAGGTGCAGCGTGATGCCGGCGGCCTGGGCTTGCGCCTGGACCAGCGCCAGCGCGTCGGCCAGCAGCGGGGCCAGCGCCAGCGGTGCGGGCTGCATGGACATGCGGCCGGATTCGATCAGAGAGACGTCCAGCAGGTCGCCGATCATCGCCAGCAGGTGTTCACCAGCCTGGCGGATCTGGCCGATCTGGCGGCGCTGGCCTTCGGAGAGCGGCGGCTGGCGGCCCATTTCCAGCAACTGCGCAAAGCCGAGCACGGCGTTCAGCGGCGTGCGCAGCTCGTGGCTCATGTGCGAGAGCAACCGGGTCTTGGCGGCGCTGGCGGCTTCGGCGGCGAGCTGGTCGCGCCGGGCCTGCTCCAGCGCTTTTTCGACGCTGGCGTCAGCTTGCGTGCCGTACATGCGCAGCGGCTGGCCGTTGGCGTCGCGCTCGACGATGCGGCCACGCTCTTCCAGCCAGCGCCACTGGCCATCGGCCGCCTTGGCGCGGTAGACGGTGCGGTAGAGCGGGCTGTCGCCGCGTAAATGGGCCTGGTAGGCGGCCTCGGCCTGGGCGATGTCGTCAGGGTGGATCAGCGCGGTCCAGTCGGCCTGGGTGTTGCCGATCTGGTGCGGGGCGTAGCCCAGCATCAGCGCGCCTTCGTCGATGTCGCCCAGCACGTCGCTGCGAATGTCCCACTCCCAGACGAAGGCGCCGGCTTCGCGCAGCGCGCTGCGGGTCAGCGTGAGCGAGGCCGGCGCGGCCAGGTTTTGCTGTTCCAGCCAGGTGGCCAACAGGGCGGCGGCAGCATCGATCAGCGGAGCGACGGTGCCGGGCTCGACCGGCACGCCATCCGGTGCGGGCATCAGCCAGAGTTCGCCGACCTCGTGGCCGGCATGGCGCAGCGGCAGACGCTGGCCGGTGCCGCGCAACAGTGCCGCGTCGGCCTGGATGCCGCCAAGCCAGGGCGGGGTGCCTGCCGGCTGGGCGTGGGCAAGAAGCCCGCAAGGGCGGTCCAGCAGATGGGCCACGGACCGGGCCAGGCGCTGCAGCGCATGACCGGCATCGCGGCGCTGCAAGTGGTCCAGCAGCGCCGCCTGGGCTTCGCGCCAGACCGCTTCAGCGTGCATGGCGCGACTTCCTCAACAGCTCAGTGGCCGTGCGGAAGGTGTTCGCCGTCCTTCAGCTTGTAGACGGTGCCGCAGTACGGGCACTTGCCCTGGCCATCCTGGCTGAGGTTCAGGAACACGCGGGGGTGGTTGCTCCACAGCGGCATGCGCGGGTTGGGGCAGAACAGCACGCCCTCACCCTGCAGGTCCTTGGCGGTGACTTCGACGGTGGCGGCAGCTTGGGTTTCGCTCATGGCAGTGATGCGGTGAAGAAAGGGGAATCAGACCAGCGTCAGCCAGTGGGCGTACTTGTCGTTGCGGCCGTTGACGATGTCGAAGAAGGCGCTCTGGATCTTCTCGGTGATCGGGCCACGCGAGCCGCTGCCGATCTCGATGCGGTCCAGCTCGCGGATGGGCGTGACTTCCGCGGCGGTGCCGGTGAAGAAAGCCTCGTCGGCGATGTAGACCTCGTCGCGCGTGATGCGCTTCTCGACCAGCTTCAGCCCCAGGTCTTCGCAGATGTGGAAGATGGTGTTGCGGGTGATGCCGTTGAGCGCACCGGCCGACAGGTCGGGCGTGTAGACCACGCCGTTCTTGATCACGAACAGGTTCTCGCCCGCGCCTTCGGAGACAAAGCCGTTGGCGTCCAGCAGCATGGCTTCGTCGTAACCGTCTTCCGTGGCTTCCATGTTGGCCAGGATGGAGTTGGTGTAGTTGCTCACCGCCTTGGCCTGCGTCATCGTGATGTTGACGTGATGCCGGGTGTAGCTGCTGATCTTCACGCGGATGCCGCGCTTCAGGCCTTCTTCGCCCAGGTAGGCGCCCCAGGTCCAGGCGGCGACCATCAGGTGCACCGTGTTGCCCTTGGGGCTCACACCCAGTTTCTCGGAGCCGATCCAGGTCAGCGGACGCAGGTAGCAGCTTTCCAGCTGGTTCTCGCGAACGACCTGCTTCTGCGCCTCGGCGACCTGCTCGTAGCTGAAGGGGATCTTCATGCGCAGGATCTTGGCCGAGTTGAACAGGCGCTCGGTGTGCTCCTTGAGCCGGAAGATGGCCGTGCCCTTGGGCGTCTTGTAGGCGCGCACGCCTTCGAAGGCGCCGCAGCCGTAGTGCAGCGTGTGGGTCAGCACATGGATCTTGGCGTCGCGCCAGTCGACCAGCTGCCCGTCCATCCAGATCTTGCCGTCGCGGTCTTCCATGCCCATGGGAAATCCTTGTGAGTTCGGTGCGTTCAAACGAAGCGGAGATTTTAGGCGTCGGCGCCGGCCGCGCGGCGCAACTGCCATTCCGCCACCTTGCCGCCCTTGAGCAACACCTCGACCGAGTCACCGTTGCCGTCGGTCCAGACGAAGCGCTCATCCGGCGGTTCCGACACCCGGTCCCCCAGGCTGCCGGTGATGCGCAGCACATCCAGCAGCGTCAGCCCCTTGCGCAGCTTGGCATGCAGCATCACCGCATTGGCCACGCTGCCCAGCGGCGCCTTGCCGGCTTCGCCCAGCGCGCGCACCGAGCGGCTGAACTGCAGCAACAGCCAGAAGACCACCACCGTGCCCGCGAACAGCAGGCCCTGCCAGCCCCATTGGAAATAGCCAGCCACCAGTGCCAGCGCGGCCAGCGGCCAACCCCATCGTGCATCCATCTGAAAACTCTTGCTCGCGACCCAACGAAGGCGGGATTGTGCCGACTGGGACGGCAGGCCAAACGGCGGTTTCCCACATGGCTGCAGGATTTGCTCGGCACCTGGCGCAACACCTGCCGCGCCACCGTCACTTCTTCTGGGCGGCCGCCGCGAACTTCAGGATCTGTTCCAGCGTCACAAAGCCTGAATGCGCAGCATCGATCTCATCGAACTTCGCGGCCACGCGCGGCATGCCGGCCTGCGCCTCGGCACGGCTGAGCTTGCCGTCATGGTCGGCATCGGCCTTGGTGAAACGGTCCTGGATCTGCTGCTTCATGCTGTCGGCGGACGGGGCTGTCGCCTGGGCCTGGGCGCCGGTAGCCGCCAGCAGGGCTGCGGCGGCGAGCACGAAATGAATTTTCATGAGAGGTTTCGATGGGTATGGGGAGGCTTGGCAGCGTATCCGAAGACCCGAGCCGATGGCCTCGGCGCCATCTGACATTGCAATCTATGCCGGGTGTTGCACTTCAGAATTGAGACCGCCGTGGCAAACAATGGCCGGCCGTGCCAACGAGCAGCGAGCCGGCTCACTGCGATCGCGATTCCACTGCCCTGCAGACCAGTTGATGCCGATTGGCAAGTGCATCCTTCTGAATGGCCAAGGCCACCCTCTCTGCCTGATCGAAATTTGCAAGCGGCAACAACATGCCGCCCTGAGTGTGAATGCCCAGCATCAACGCGATGGCGGCCTCGCGCTCCAGCTTCGCATGCTTCTCCAGCATCTCAACGACAAACTCCATCGGTGTCGTGTCGTCATTCAGCAATTCAATGCCTGTTGTGAAACCGGGAGGTACCAGCTTTTCCATCGCCAGCAGCCGCGCTGACGGTGGGAACACGGGTGAGGCCGCGAGTTGCTGGGCCAGTGGGTGAGCATGGCCCCTGGTGGCGTGCAGGTACAGGCCCCAAAGCACTTCGCCATCGGTCGACAGCCCGCCACGAGTCTTGCCGGGAATGAGATTCATGAGCAAGAGAAGCCCGTTGACAAAGGTGAACGTGATGACGACGCTGCGTCCACCGACCGACTGCGGGGCGCCGTGAAGCGCCACTGCGGCCAGGGTCAACGCCAACAGCCCGGCTTGCGCCAGGGCACCCGCGCCATAGATCCAAAAAGCAGGGACGAGACTGCGCGGCGCCTGGACGAGACACGCGCCGCCCAGGCCTGAAATGTCCACGGCGAAGACCTTCAACCCGAAGGCGCGCGCGGCTAAGAAATGGCCGAATTCGTGAATCGCAATGAGCGCAGCGTACGCGAGGCAATAGAACACCGCGCCAAGTACGCCGGGATTGGCGACGCAAGAGATCAACAATCCGCCAGCCGGGAACGACCAGTGGACGAACACAGGGACGCCGCGCAGCGTGGCCACCTTCAAGCGCCCCCGCTGCGCCTGTAGATCGGCCTGGAGGGCTGCGGTGGGCGAGTCCTCCGCCGCTCTAGGCTGATCCAATGCAACGCCAAAGCGCTGCAGCAACGCATTCACGATGCAGAAGATCACGATGATGCAGACCGACCATCGCAAGAAGCCGGCGAATCCTTGCGTCTGCGATCCGAGCCGGGACTCTGGCGCCAGGATGCCGGCCGCGAGGCCAGCGAATTGCAGGACAACCTGCAGCGCAATGAGTCCGTATCCGAGGTGGGTGAACCGCAGTTGAGCAGCAACTTCCCGGCCGTCGCGACGCCTGTATCGGAACCAGAGGAAAAAGGGCAGGTAGAGCACGCCTCCAGCCAGCAGGCAAAGACCGATCAAGACCAGGATCACTGAAATTTTCATGAGCGGATGTGACTTGCGACAACGGGCGCGGCATGGACCACGCATCGGATTGTGCGATCGGCGCACGGCAGAAACGCCAGGCCTGCCAGTCGATCCTTCAAAAGATGCCGAGACCCAGCCGAAGGCAAGTTCGACCTATGCCGGCCTTGGCTTGCGCGAGTTCGCGAAAGGCGTGGATGAAGCTGCCAGGGCGGATGCCGAGCAGGCCGCCGCCGCGGGTGGAAAAGTGTTCGGGAGCCGCATCGGGCGCGAAGACCCGGCCCAGCATGTACTGGCCACGCAACACCACCCTGAAACCGGCATCCGGATAAAGGAGGTCTTACGGGCTGCCAGGCAGGTTGCGGCACAGCTCAACCCCAGCGTTGCCGTCGCTGCGCTGAAATGCCAGGGCCGGCAGCGTGAACCTGGATTTCGAATTGCCGAAGCCGGGGAATTGAACTGTGAACATTGCAGGCACCTGCGCCGGGACTGCAAAGAAGATTTTGTAGAGCGTCGGGGCTTTGTCGTGCATCGAGCGGATGCTGCTGAAACCAGCGATGGGCACGGCCGCCCGAGGCCCGTCACTCAGCACCCAGTATTCGGCCTTGGCGAGTTGCAGCGGAATGGCGACGCTTCCAAAGCCAGCGACAGCGACGTCTGCGGTTGTCGCGGGCTCGGTCCCTGCCGGGACCATGATGTTCAAGACGATGCCAGGCTTGATGGGCGACTCGGCCCGGAAATCCGTCGCCACGCTCAGCCGAACTTCGCGTTTGCTAGGTGCACCTTGCATGTAGACAAGCATGGTTCCCCCGCACTCCACCTGCGCCAAGGCCGCAGAGGAAAAAAGCAGGAGACCTGCTGCCACGAGGATTCGATCTGTCATGGAATGGCACGCAAAGATAGAGTTCGATGGCGGCATCGCCGGCTGGTGGGCCGGTACGATTTCGGCGCATCGGCGACAAGCAGCCTCACTCGTCAGCACCCAGTCTTTGGACTGCCGCCGACACCCGGCGCACACGCTGCAAGGCGCCGCGATTGGGAGTATTCACATCCAGCGCACGGCCCGGGCCTCGACGTCGGCCAGCCAGGCTGCATCCAGGTCGGCCAGCGCGAGTGACAGTGACGCTGCGCGAGCGACAGCGTGATCGCGCAGCCGATGCCCCCAGCCGCGCCGGTGACGACGGCGACACGGCCGCTGAGGTTCATGGGTGGGGTCATCGGGGTGGCGCCTGTTGAGCGGAGTCGGGCTGGGCCAGGTAGGCGGGCGAAGTCCGCGCTCATCGAGCTGACGCTACTGTTCTTTTGGCGAGGCGCTGAGCGGCGCAGCTCAGGCGGCAGGTTCAAGCCGGCCGACGCGTCCGCTGCGCAGCGCATCTGCCCAGTCGCCTCGGCCGTTTTCGTCGGCGCGGCTGGCGGCGGGCTCGAAGTCGTAGGGCGTGGCCATCAGCGCGAGTTGCCAGCCGGTGGGGCCAAGTTCGGCCAAGGCCCAGCAGGCTTGCGGGTGGCCGGTCTCGACCCAGTGCGGATGCGGGTGCACGTCGTCATAGGCCTGCAGGCCGACGCTGCCGGGGTTCAGCAGCAGCGTGTGGCCCTGCGCTGCGGTGCGCGGCACGTGGCTGTGGCCGCAGGCCAGCAGCGTGGGCTGCACAGGCTGGTGGGCCAGGCCGGCGAGGCGGACCTGCAGCTCCGCAGCAGTGGCTGCGCGCAGGCTCAGCGTGGTGGGTGTGGGGTCGGCCGGGTCGAAGCCAGGTACCACGGTTTCGAGCAGGTATTGCAGGTCGTCGGTCGGCGTGCCGTGGCAGCAGAAGACCTGCTCGCCGCACCAGCGACTGGGCGGCAGCGCGGCCAGCCAGGCGCGCTCGGGCGCGCCGAGTTGCGCGGCGGCAAACGCGTCGCTGGCACCCATGCGTTCGCGTGGCAGCGTCAACACCTGTCGCTCGTGGTTGCCCGCGATGGTCGGCCAGTCGCGTTGCATCAGCCACTGAACGGTTTCGCGTGGCCACAAGGGGCCGGAGGCGATGTCGCCGAGGTTGACCACGGTGTCGACGCCGGCAGCGGCAATCTGCGCGGCCACGGCCTCCAGCGCAGGCAGGTTGCCGTGGATGTCGGAGACGAAGGCAATTCGGTTCATGACTGACCGGGGTCGGTGCGGGGCGGGCTGGTGGCCTCGTCCCAGCCATAGGCGCGCTCGACCTTGGCGATGCGCAGTTCGTAGTGGGTGTACCACTCGGCCCGGCCGCGGGCGCGGGTCTGCGCATGGTCGAGCTGGTTGCGCCAGGCGGCGATGTCGGCCAGCGAGCGCCAGTATGAGACGGTGATGCCCAGGCCATCGGCCCCGCGCGCGCTTTCCACGCCCAGGTAGCCGGGCTGTTCACGCGCCAGCAGCACCATGTGTTCGGCGGCCTCGCCGTAGCCACCGTCAGCCTCGGTGCGCTGGCTGGTGAAGATGACCGCGTAGTACGGCGGCTGAGGGCGGGGGGCGAAGCCCGGCGGCGGCAAGGCGTCGGCGGAGGCAGGTGGCAGCATGCGTGTCAATGGCGAATGCGTGGGAGGTCCGCCACCATAGTACAAAAGCAGCTGCGCAAGGCGCGGCATGCCGCCCCCCCCGAGGCCCTGCGCTCAGCCGTGCTGGGAGACGGTGTCGAGCTGGAACTCGGCCACCGCGCTGGCCAGGCGCACGGCCTGCTCCTGCAGGCTGGCGGCGGCTGCGGCGGCCTGCTCGACCAGCGCGGCGTTCTGCTGGGTCATCTGGTCCAGCTGGGTCACCGCGATGTTGACCTGGCCGATGCCATCGCTCTGCTCGGATGCGGCCGTGGTGATTTCGCCCATGATGTCGCTGACCTGCTGGATGCTGCGCACGATCTCGCCCATGGTGTCGCCGGCGGCGTGCACCTGCTGGGTACCGGACGCGACCTTGGTCACGCTGTCGCCGATCAGATGCTTGATCTCCTTGGCGGCCTGGGCCGAGCGCTGGGCCAAGGTGCGCACCTCGCCCGCCACCACGGCGAAACCACGTCCCTGTTCACCGGCCCGGGCGGCTTCCACCGCCGCGTTCAGGGCCAAGATGTTGGTCTGGAAGGCAATGCCGTCGATGACGCTGGTGATGTCGGCAATGCGGCTGGCGCTGGCATGGATGTCGCCCATGGTGGCGACCACGTCGGCCACCATCTGCCCGCCGCGCGCCGCCACTGCAACGGCGGAGTGCACGAGCTGGTTGGCCTGCACCGAAGAGGCGGCGCTTTGGCGAACGGTGCCGGTGAGCTGCTCCATCGCGCTGGCGGTTTCCTCCAGGTTGCTGGCGGTCTGCTCGGTGCGCGCACTGAGGTCATGGTTGCCGGCGGCGATCTGGGTGGTGGCGGTCGTCACGTTGTCCACCACGCCGCGCACTTCGCGGATCGAGTGCTTCAAGGCATCGCGCATCGCATCGAGCGAGCGCTGCAGCTGGCCGGTTTCGTCCTGGGCGTAGTCGCCCAACGCGCGGCCGCGCAGGTCCAGGCTGGAGATGGCTGCGGCCATCTGCTGCGAATGGCGCAAGGGGCCGGTGATGCTGCGCGTCAGCAGCCAGGCCAGCACCAGACTGATGCCGACCGACAGCGCCGCACTGCCCGCCAGCACGGCCAGCATGCGGCGGCGCAGATCGCTGACCAAGCCGGCGCGCGCATCCAGGTCGTCCCGCTGCCGCGTCACCACGGCCTTCACGGCCTCCAGGTAGGCATTGGCCGCGGGCTCGAAATGCTCGCTGAAGGCACGGCTGGCGGCCGCCACGTCGCCCGCCTTCTTGAATTTCAGCACCTCGTCGCGCCCGTTCTGGTAGACCTGGCGCCTGGCCTTGACCTGCGCCATGAGCTCACGCTCGCTGTCATTGCTGACCCGGTCATCCAGCGCCTTCTGCAGCTCGCCGGTCAGGCGCACGGACTCGGCATTGGCCGGTGCGAAATAGGCCTCCAGGCTGTCGTCGCTGCTGCGGGACACCGCAGCGCGGCGCTGGATGGCGGCCGCCAGGCTCATGCGCCAGTCCACGGCGAGTCGCTCGGTCTGGATGTTCTGCTGCAGCATGGTGTCGATCTCGCTGCCCAGTTGCTGCAGCATCACGGCCGCGAACATGAAGGTGCCGAGCGACAAGGCCAGCATCGTGCCGAGCACGGTGGCCAGTCGCTTGCCAATGGAGAGATTGCTGAGGAACGACATGGGGGCAACTTTCACAAAAGGAGGACGCGGCCCGGGCCGACTCGGCCACAGGGTCCACAGTTCACTCGATTTTGTGATCGCTGCACTGCAGCAAAAGCCGCGAAGTGCGCCGGCTTCCCCGGCCGTCTTCAGGCGGCCGGCCCAGCAGTGATGCCGGTTGGCATGCCTGGCTGGTGCACCGCCATAGTACAAAGCAGCACATGAAAGACCTGCTCACCCCTCGCCGCCGCTGGTGGGCCCTGGCCGTGTTGTGCCTGGGCGTGCTGATGATCGTGCTCGACAGCACCATCGTGAACGTCGCGCTGCCGTCCATCCAGGCCGACCTGGGCTTCTCCGAGACCGGGCTGGTGTGGGTCGTCAACGCCTACCTGCTGAGCTTCGGCGGCTGCCTGCTGCTGGGCGGGCGGCTGGGCGACCTGTACGGCCACCGTCGATTGTTCCTTGCGGGGCTGGTGCTGTTCACTGCCGCCTCGGCGGCCTGCGGGCTGGCGCCTTCGCAGGCCACCCTGATCGTGGCACGCGCGGTGCAGGGGCTGGGCGGCGCAGTGGTGTCGGCCGTCTCGCTGTCGTTGATCATGAACCTGTTCACCGAGCCGGCCGAGCGCGCGAAGGCGATGGGCGTGTACGGCTTCGTCTGCGCGGGCGGCGGCAGCATCGGCGTGCTGCTGGGCGGGCTGTTGACCGGCAACTTCAGCTGGCACTGGATCTTCCTGGTCAACCTGCCGATTGGCGTGGTGGTGTACGCACTGTGTGTGGCGCTGCTGCCAGCCGGGCACACGCCGCCTGAACAGCAGAAGCTGGACGTGGCTGGCGCGATCCTGGTCACTGCCGCGCTGATGCTCGCGGTGTACGCCGTGGTCGATGGCAACAGCGCCGGCTGGACCTCGGTGCAGACGCTGGGCCTGCTGGCCAGCGCGCTGGTGCTGGGCGGCGCCTTCGTGTGGACCGAGGCGCGGGTGGCGCACCCGCTGATGCCGCTGGGCCTGTTCAGGCTGCGCAGCGTGGCGGTGGCCAACAGTGCGGGCGTGCTGTGGGCCGCGGCGATGTTCGCCTGGTTCTTCATCTCGGCGCTGTACCTGCAGCAGGTGCTGGGCTACGCGCCGATGCAGGTCGGCCTGGCCTTCCTGCCGGCGAACCTGATCATGGCGGTGTGTTCGCTGGGCCTGTCGGCCCGCATCGTGATGCGCTTTGGCATCCGCGGGCCGATCGCCGTGGGTTTGGCACTGGCGGCGCTGGGACTGCTGCTGTTCTCGCAGGCCCCGGTGGCAGCCAGCTTCTGGCTGCACGTGCTGCCGCCGATGCTGCTGCTGGGCCTGGGCGCCGGCATCGCGTTCAACCCGGTGCTGCTGGCCGCGATGAGCGAAGTCAGCCCGGAAGACTCGGGCCTGGCATCGGGCCTGGTCAACACCGCCTTCATGATGGGCGGAGCACTGGGGCTGGCGGTGCTGGCCAGCCTGGCGGCCGGTCGCTCGGAGGCGGCAGCGCTGGCCGGGCTGGACCCAGCCGCCGCGCTGAACGCCGGCTACCAGCTGGCGTTCAAGCTGGGCGCGGCGTGTGCGCTGGTGGCAGCGTTGATGGGCGGACTGCTGTTGCGCGCCGGCGGGCCGGGGGATGCTGCGGCCGGCAGCACCACCCCTCATTGAAGGCCCCGGGGCTCCGGGCTCACCCTGGGCAGCGGCCTGCCGCGATGGGCGCACACTCCGCCCGTCAGTCCACCTCAATCAATCAAAGGAGCGCTTGATGGCGAACTACGTCGATGGATTCGTGATCCCGGTGCCGCTGGACAAGCTGGCCGACTACAAGAAGATCGCGCGCAAGGCCGGCAAGATCTGGAAGGAACACGGCGCGCTGCAATACGTCGAATGCGTGGCCGACGATGCCAAGCCCGGCAAGCGCACTTCGTTCCCGCAGAGCGTGAAGCTGAAGGAAGGCGAAGTGGTGATCTTCTCGTTCATCGTCTTCCCCTCGCGCAAGGAACGTGACCGCATCAACAAGCTGGTGATGAGCGATCCGCGACTGGCCGAGATGATGAACCCGGAGGCCATGCCGTTCGACGGCAAGCGCATGTTCTGGGGCGGGTTCAAGGCCTTCCTGGAACTTTGAAATCAGTCCAGCGACCGCATCAGGTCAATCGCCTGCTCAATCCGCTCCACGGCGTGAATCGTCAGGCCTTCGATGGGTTTCTTGGGCGCATTCGCCTTGGGCACCACCGCCACGCTGAAGCCCAGCTTGGCGGCCTCCTTCAAGCGATCCTGCCCGCGCGGCGCCGGCCGCACTTCGCCGGCCAGCCCGACCTCGCCAAAGGCAATGAAGCCACGCGGCAAAGGCTTGCCCCGCAACGAACTCTGGATCGCGATCAGCACCGCCAGGTCGGCCGCGGGCTCGCTGATGCGCACACCCCCCACCGCGTTGACGAACACGTCCTGGTCCATGCAGGCCACACCCGCATGCCGGTGCACCACGGCCAGCAGCATCGCGAGCCGGTCGCGGTCCAGGCCGACTGAGAGGCGCCGCGGGCTCGGACCGCCCGAGTCCACCAGCGCCTGGATCTCGACCAGCAGCGGCCGCGTGCCTTCCAGCGTCACCAGCACGCAGCTGCCAGGCACCGGCTCGCTGTGGGTGGACAGGAAGATCGCGCTGGGGTTGGACACGCCCTTGAGCCCGCGCTCGGTCATCGCGAACACGCCGATCTCGTTGACCGCGCCAAAGCGGTTCTTGATCGCCCGCACCAGCCGGAAGCTGCTGTGGGTGTCACCCTCGAAATACAGCACCGTGTCGACGATGTGTTCCAGCACGCGCGGCCCGGCCAGCGCGCCTTCCTTGGTCACATGGCCGACCAGCACGATGGCGCAGCCACCGGACTTGGCCGTGCGCGTGAGGTGCGCGGCGCACTCGCGCACCTGCGAGACCGAACCCGGCGCGCTGCTCAGTTGCTCGGAGTACATGGTCTGGATCGAGTCGATCACGCAGAAGGCCGGCCGCTCGGCCTCGATGGTGGCGAGGATCTTCTCCAGGCTGATCTCGGCCAGCACGCGCACCGCAGCGCCCGAAAGGTCCAGCCGGCGCGCCCGCAGCGCGACCTGTGCGGTGGACTCCTCGCCGGTCACATACAGCACCTTCATGCGCGAAGCCAGTGCGTCCACCGCCTGCAGCAGCAGCGTGCTCTTGCCGATGCCGGGGTCGCCGCCGATCAGCACCACGCCGCCTTCGACGATGCCGCCGCCCAGCACCCGGTCCAGTTCGTCCAGCCCGGTAGGCGTGCGCGCCACATCGCCGGCCTCGATCTCGCTCAGCGTGGCCACGGGCTGCGACTTGGCCAGCGACTGGAAGCGATTCTTGGCGGTACCGGCCGCCGGCTCGGCCACGCCTTCCTCCAGCGTGTTCCAGGCCTTGCAGTGCGGGCACTGGCCCAGCCACTTGGGGCTGGTGCCGCCGCATTCGGTACAGGTGTAGATCGTCTTGGCCTTGGACATGAGGGGCATTCTGGCAGCGCCCTAAACTCGGCTCCCCGCTTCGCAACGTCACGCCCCATGGACTTCTCGACCTGGCTCCCGTTCTTCTTCGCCACCGTGGCCATCAGCCTGTCGCCTGGCCCCGGCGCAATCGCCGCAATGGGCGCTGGCCTGAACCATGGCTTTCGCCGCGGCCAGGTCGTGGCCTTCGGTCTGGGGCTGGGTGTGATCACGCAATTGCTGGTCGTTGGCGTGGGCCTGGGCGCGCTGCTGGCCACCTCCGAGACGGCATTTGCGGTCGTCAAGTGGGTGGGCGCGGCCTACCTTGTGTACCTGGGTGTGCAGCAATGGCGCTCGCCGGCCAGCCCGATCACCGCCAAGGACGCGACCAGTGCCGACGCCGCCCAGGCCGTGAGCCGCAAGAGCATCTTCCTGCGCGGCTGGATGGTGAACGCGATGAACCCCAAGGGCACGGTCTTCCTGCTGGCCGTGCTGCCGCAGTTCATCGACATGAGCCGGCCGCTGCCGCTGCAGTACCTGCACATCGGCGCGACCTTCAGTGTGGTCGAGTTCTGCGTGATGACCGGCTACGTGGCCCTGGCCAGCAAGGTGCTGGGCCTGCTTCGCGAACCCCGCCAGATCCGCTGGATGAACCGCAGCTTCGGCAGCCTGTTCGTCGCAGCCGGCGTGTTCCTGGCGACGTTCAAGCGGGCGGCTTGAGTTGGCAGCGCTTGTTACGTCTGGTTAATCCGCCGTGGCGTGCAAGCCGCAATTGCCCTTGCCGAGTCGCCCGCTCACTGCCCAGACGCGGGAATTCATCGAAAATCCGATCCATTGGCCACCGGGGGGTGGCTTTTTCGCCTGTGGACAGGATTTGTGATGAAGAAGATTTCGATGGCCCGCATGGTTGCCTTGGCCGCCGCCACGCTGCTGAGCTCCGCCGCGATGGCTCAACAAGCGCCGAACAGCCGCCTCTATGTCAACGGCGCAGTCGGCGCCAGCCACTTCGATGCCGATTGCGCCGGCACCGAGTCGTGCGACAACTCCGGCACTGGCGCCCGCGTGATGCTGGGCTATGAGCTCGGTGGCGGCTTGGCTGGCGAAGTGGGCTACATGTCGTTTGGTGAAGCCAAGGCCACCGTCGACGGCGTGCGCGCCAAGATCGAAGCCGGCGGCTTCCTGCTGGGCGTGGCCTTCCGCGCGCCGTTTGCGCGCGACTGGGATGCCACCGCACGCCTGGGCGTGATCAGCATGAAGACCAAGGTCAGCGCGACCGACGGCGTCAACCGCGCATCCGACGACGAGACCAACACCGCCGCCTACGCCGGCCTGGGCCTGGGCTACGCGCTGAGCCCGGCGCTGCACGTCGAGTTGAACGTGGACTTCAGCCGCGCCGAATACGCGGACGCCCAAGCCGACCTGCGCAACTTCTCGGTCGGCCTGCGCTACGCGTTCTGAGCCCGAGGGCCACGCGCCCTTCGCTCGCCTGAAGCCCGCATCAGCGGGCTTTTTTCATGGCCAAGCTGCTGGGAACAGCCCTCAGAATTCCTGCACCGTCGGGCGCAGCACGATCTCGTTGATGTCCACGTCGGCCGGCTGTTCGATGGCGTAGGCAATCGCACGGGCCACCGAGCTGGCGGGGATCTGGTTGGCTTCGTAGAAGGCGTTCACGCCGGCAGAGGCTTCTGCGTCGCTGGTGCCCAGCTTCAGTTCCGAGGCCACCGCGCCAGGCGACACGATGGTCGTGCGCACGCCGGCCGGGGCTTCGGCGCGCAGGCCTTCGGAGATCGCACGCACCGCGAACTTGGTCGCGCTGTAGACCGCACCGATGGGGCTGAAGACCTTGAGGCCGGCCACCGAAGCGATGTTGACGATGTGGCCGCTGCCTTGCGCCTTCATCGTCGGCAGCACCGCGGCCACGCCGTAGAGCAGGCCCTTGATGTTGACGTCGATCATGCGGTCCCACTCGTCGACCTTGAGCTTGTCCAGCCCGGCCAGCAGCATCACGCCGGCGTTGTTGACCAGCACGTCGATGCGGCCGAAGGCCTTCAGAGCGGCGGCAGCCAGCGCGTCGAGGTCGGCACGGTGGGTCACATCGGTGGCTTGCACCACGACTTCGGCGCCAGCGTCGCGCAGCTCGGCGGCCAGCGCCTGTAGGCGGTCGACACGGCGGGCCGCCAGCACGAGGCGTGCACCGCGGGTTGCCAGCAAGCGGGCTGTGGCTTCGCCCAAGCCGCTGCTGGCACCGGTGATGACAACGACCTGGCCGCGGATGGAATCTTGGGATTGAGACATGGTGGGCTCCTGAAAGAAGGGGGTTGGAAAGACTCAGTGAAGCCAGTGTCTGATTCGCTCGAATGCTTGTATATGGAACCCTGGCGAGTTCAGAATTCCGCCATCAGGAACACCCAACCGCAACCGTGAACAATCCGCTTGAAGCCCTCCGGGTGTTTTGCTGCGCCGCGCAGGCGCGCAACTTTCGCGACGCCGCGCAGCAGCTGGCCGTCTCGCCGCAGGTGGTGACGCGCGTGGTGCGCGAGCTGGAGGACACACTGGGCGAACCGCTGTTCCACCGCAGCACACGCGGCGTGCGGCTGACGGCCTTTGGTGCCCAGCTGGTGGAACGCGCACGCAGCGCATTGGCCGGCGTGGAGGCCTTGTTCCCGGTGCGCGGCCAGCCGGGTCAGGTCAACGAGACGACCAGCGGGCTGGTGCGGGTGACAGCGCCACGCTTCCTGGGCCGCGCGCCTTTGATGGCAACGCTGGCGCCGCTGCTGGCCGCCCATCCCGGGCTGGTGCTGGACCTGCGGCTGTCCGAAGTGAGGGCGGACGTGGTGGACCAGCAGATCGACATTGGCGTGCGCATTGGCCCGATGCGCGACAGCGGCTTCGTGGCCCGCGCCGTGGCGCAGGTGCATTTCCACGTGGTGGCCACGCCCACACTGGTGGCGCGCGTGGGCGCGCCGCAGACCATCGCCGAGTTGCTGGACCAGCGGCCCTGCACCGCGATGATCGACCTCAACAACGGCCGCCCGTGGAACTGGCTGTTCCGCGGCAGCCGCCAGCAGGCGCCCGCCGTTCCCGCCTTTGTGACCGACGACCCGGAGGCCGAACAGGCCGCCGTGCTGGCCGGCATCGGCTTTGGCCAGTTGCCGGACTTCCTGGCCCAGCCGGCGCTGCGCGAGGGCCGGCTGGTCAGCGTGCTGGATGCAGAAGCGCCGAAGCCCTGGCCGGTGCACGTCTACCGTGCACGCCAGAGCCCCGTGCCAGCCCGCGTGCGGCTGGTGTTCGAGGCCCTGGTGCAGGGCCTCGCGAAGTTGCCAAGCAGCAGCGCCTAGCCCTCCCAGCCGCCACCCAGCGCACGGATCAGCGCCACCGTGCTCTGGAACTGCGCGCCCTGGATCTGCACGGCCTGGCGCAGGTTGCGCAGTTCGTTGCGGCGGGCGTCGAGCAGGTCGAGCTGGCTGACCAGGCCATTGCGGTAGCGCACGTCCGACAGCTGTGTGGCGCGCGTCGCCGACTTGACGGCCAGCGCCAGCACGGTGGACTGGGCCTGCAGCAGTTCCAGCGAAGTCAGCTGGTCCTCGACCTCGCGCAGTGCGGTCAGCACCTGGCCGCGGTAGCTCTGCAACGCGATCTGCGCGTCGGCTGCGATGCGGTCTTCGTTCGCCTGGCGCCGGCCACCGTCGAAGATGGGCAGCGACAGCAGCGTGCCGACCGACCAGGCGCGGGCTGACCAGCGGAACACGTCGGACAGCTCGGACGATGCAGAGCCGCCGGTGGCGGTCAGCGTCAGGTCCGGCAGCCAGGCCGACTGGGCGACGCCCAGGCGCGCCTGCGCGGCCATCAGCCCGCGCTGGGCTGCGGCCACGTCCGGCCGGCGCGCCAGCACGGCGCTGGGCAGGCCTGCGGGCACGGTGGGCGGTGCGGCGGCCCAGGCGGTGTCGGGCAGCGTGAATTCGCTGGCCGATTCGCCCAGCAGCACGGCCAGCGCGTTTTCCAGCGCAGCACGCTGGCGGTCCAGCGCAATCGCGTCGGACTCGGTCGCTGCCACTTCGGTGCGGATGCGCTCGACGTCCAGCTCGGCCAGGTCACCGGCGGCGCGGCGCCGCTCGGTGAGCTTGAGCGTGTTGCGGTAGGCGTCCACCGATTCGCGCACCAGCCGGCGCTCGACGTCGGCCTCGCGCAGTGCGAAGTAGGTCTGCGCGACCTGGGCCTGCACCAGCAGCTGGGTGCTGCGCAGCGTGGCTTCGCTGGCCTGGGCGTCCAGCTCGGCGGCCTGGCTGCCCAGGCCCAGCTTGCCGAACAGGTCCAGCTCCCAGGCCAGGTTGGCGCCTGCCGTGCCCTGGTTGTAGACCGGGTACGGTTGCACGCCTGCCGTGGTGTCGGTCGCGCGGCTCACGCCGGCGCTGGCACCCAGCTGCGGCAGGCGCTGCGCATCGGCCGTGCGCAGCCCGGCGCGGGCCTGCTGCAACCGTGCCGCGGCGATCTTCAGGTCGGTGTTCTGCGCCTGCGAGCGGGCGATCAGCTGGTTCAGCAGCGGGTCGGCGAACACGGTCCACCAGGCGCCGCGGTCGGCCGCATCGGCCGGCGCCACGGCCGCCCAGTGGCCTTCGGCTGGCGCGCTCTGCGTTGTCTTGAAGGCCGGCGGTGCGGTGGGCAGCGTGGCCGGATCGACAGCGGGCGCCGAGACGCAACCGGCCAGCACCAAGGCGGCAAGCAGCGGCGTCAGCGAGCGCTTCGAGGCAAGCGAAAAGAGGTTTCTCATTGGAATCTCCAAATTTCTCACGGAGCCGGCGCCGGGCCGCCCCAAGGCGGCCGAGCAACCCGCCCGGCGGGTGGTCTCACGCAATCGTGAGACCGGGTGCATCAGTTACTCATGCTCGTGTCGGGGCGCTGCCACTTGCGGGTGCAACGGCGCACCACCATGCATGCCAGGTTCCAGCAACGGCTCCACGTCATGCGGCACTTCGCCGTGCTGCTTCAACGGGCGGTTGCCGGTCATGCGGCGCAGCAGCACGTAGAACACCGGGGTCAGGAAGATGCCGAAGGCCGTCACGCCGATCATCCCGGCGAACACCGCAACGCCCATCGCATGGCGCATCTCGGCGCCAGCACCGGTCGCCAGCACCAGGGGCAGCACACCCATCACGAAGGCCATCGAGGTCATCAGGATGGGGCGCAGGCGCAGCCGGCTGGCTTCGATCGCGGCCTGGATCGGCGTTCGGCCGGCGAACTCCAGCTCGCGTGCGAACTCCACGATCAGGATCGCGTTTTTCGCACTCAAGCCCACCAGCACCATCAGGCCGATCTGCGTGAAGACGTTGTTGTCGCCCTTGGTGAGCCACACGCCCGTCATCGCGGCCAGCAGGCCCATGGGCACGATCAGCAAGATGGCCAGCGGCAGCGTCAGGCTTTCGTACTGCGCAGCCAGCACCAGGAACACCAGCAGGATGGCGATGGGGAAGATCAGCGCGGCGGAGTTGCCGGCCAGGATTTCCTGGTAGGTCAGGTCGGTCCACTCGTAGCTGATGCCGGGCGGCAGCGTTTCGGCGGCAATGCGCTTGATCGCGTCCTGCGCCTGGCCGGACGAGTAGCCCGGTGCGGCGCCGCCGTTGATGTCGGCGGTCAGGAAGCCGTTGTAGCGCATCGCGCGTTCCGGGCCAAAGGTCGGCACGACCTTCAGCAATGCCGACAGCGGCACCATTTCGCCCGTGGTCGAACGCACCTTCAGCGTGCCGATGTCTTCGGGCCGCGCGCGGAACGCAGCATCTGCCTGCACCCGCACGGAGTACGTGCGGCCGAAGCGGTTGAAGTCATTGGCGTACAGGCTGCCCAGGTAGATCTGCAGCGTCTCGAAGACCGAGGTGACCGGCACGCCGAGCTGGCGGGCCTTGGTGCGGTCGATGTCGGCATAGAGCTGAGGCACGTTGACCTGCCAGCTGGAGAACATCCCGGCGAGTTCAGGCGTCTGGTAGGCCTTGGCCATGAAGGCTTTCTGCGCGGCGTCCAGCGCGTCGAAGCCCAGCGAGGCGCGGTCTTCCAGCTGCAGCTTGAAGCCACCGGTGGTGCCCAGGCCCTGCACCGGCGGCGGCGGGAAGATGGCGATGAAGGCGTCCTGGATCTGGCCGAACTGCTGGTTCAGCGAACCGGCGATGGCACCGGCGGACAGCGACGGGTCCTTGCGCTGGTCGAAGTCCTTCAGCGCCACGAAGACGATGCCGGAGTTCGAGCTGTTGGTGAAGCCGTTGATCGACAGGCCAGGGAAGGTGATCGCATGCTCCACACCGGGCTGCTTCATCACGATGTCGTCCATGCGACGGGTCACGTCCTCGGTGCGGTCCAGCGTGGCGCCGTCCGGCAGCTGGGCGAAGCCGATCAGGTACTGCTTGTCCTGCGCCGGCACGAAGCCCTTGGGCACCAGCTGGAACAGGCCGACGGTGGCGACCGCGAGCAGCGCGTAGATGCCCAGCATCACCGCCTTGCGCGAGATCGCACCCTTCACGCCCACGCTGTAGCGCTCGGAGCCGCGCTGGAACAGGCGGTTGAAGCCGCGGAAGAAGCGGCCCAGCACACGGTCCATGCCGCGGGTCAGCCAGTCCTTCGGTGCGTCATGGCCCTTCAGCAGCAAGGCAGCCAATGCGGGCGACAGCGTCAGCGAGTTGATCGCCGAGATCACGGTGGAGATGGCAATCGTCAGCGCGAACTGGCGGTAGAACTGGCCGGTCAAACCGGTGATGAAGGCCAGCGGCACGAACACGGCGACCAGCACCAGCGCGATGGCGATGATGGGACCGGAGACTTCGCGCATTGCACGGTAGGTGGCCTCGCGTGGCGAGAGCCCGCCTTCGATGTTGCGCTCGACGTTCTCGACCACGACGATGGCGTCGTCCACCACGATGCCGATGGCCAGCACCAGGCCGAACAGGCTCAGCGCGTTGATCGAGAAGCCGAACACATGCATCACGCCAAAGGTGCCGACCACCGCGACCGGCACGGCCAGCAGCGGGATGATGGACGCGCGCCAGGTCTGCAGGAACAGGATCACGACCAGCACCACCAGCGCGATGGCTTCGAGCAGCGTGTGCACCACCGATTCGATGGATGCACGCACGAACTGCGTCGGGTCGTAGACGATCTCGTAGGTCAGGCCTTCGGGCATCGCGGCCTTCAGGTCGGCCATGGTGGCGCGCACGCCGTCGGAGATGGCAATCGCGTTGGACCCTGGCGCGGCGAAGATGGGCACCGCCACCGCGTCCTTGTTGTCCAGCAGCGAGCGCAGCGAATAGTCCGCCGCGCCCATCTCGATGCGCGAAATGTCGCGCAGCCGGGTCACCTCGCCGCCGTTGCCGGTCTTGACGATGATGTCGCCGAACTCGTCTTCGGTCTGCAGCCGGCCTTGCGCGTTGACCGGCAGTTGCACGTCAATGCCTTGCAGGCCAGGCGATGCGCCGACCACGCCAGCGGCAGCCTGCACGTTCTGCTCGCGGATCGCGGCCACCACGTCGCTTGCCGACAGGCCACGGTTGGCCACCTTCTGCGGGTCCAGCCAGACGCGCATCGCGTAGTCGCCCGAGCCGAACAGCTGCACGTCGCCCACGCCCTGGACGCGCGCGAGGCGGTCCTTGACGTTGAGCACCGCGTAGTTGCGCAGGTAGGTCATGTCGTAGCGGCCGGTGGGCGACAGCAAGTGCACCACCATGGTCAGGTCGACCGAGCTCTTGACGGTGGTGATGCCCAGGCGGCGCACCTCTTCCGGCAGGCGCGGCTCGGCCCGGGCCACGCGGTTCTGCACCAGCTGCTGGGCCTTGTCGGGGTCGGTGCCGAGCTTGAAGGTGACGGTCAGCGTCATCAGGCCGTCGGTCGTCGCCTGGCTGCTCATGTAGAGCATGCCTTCGACGCCGTTGATCTGTTCTTCGATCGGTGTGGCCACCGTCTCGGCAATGACCTTGGGGTTCGCGCCGGGGTAGGTGGCACGCACGACGATGGACGGCGGCACGACCTCGGGGTATTCCGAGATCGGCAGGCCGCGCACCGCGATCAGGCCGCCGAGGAAGATCAGCAGCGAGAGCACGCCGGCAAAGATGGGCCGGTCAATGAAAAACTTGGACAAGTTCATGGGGTGTCCTGAAAGAGGTTCCTCTGCATGGCGGGGCGCGTGTGCACTGGCATGTGCATCACGACGGCTCACCTGCGGTGTTGTTCTTCTTGGCCTGCAGCTCGGCCTTGGCGTTCATCGGCACTTCCTGCGGCTGCACCAGCGAGCCCGGGCGAACCCGCTGCAGCCCGTTGACGACGACCTTCTCGTCGGCCTTCAGCCCGGCGGTGACGATGCGCAGCCCGTCCACCGCGGCGCCCAGCGAGACCTCGCGGTAGGCGACCTTGTGGTCCGCACCAACCACCAGCACGTAGCGCTTGTTCTGGTCGGTGCCGACCGCGCGTTCGTTGACCAGCAGCGCCGAGGTGGCCTTGACCTGGCCCAGGCGCAGCTGCGCGAACTGGCCCGGCAGCAGCGCGCCGTCGGCGTTGTCGAACACCGCGCGCACGCGCACCGTGCCGCTCTTCGCGTCGACCTGGTTGTCGATCAGCTGCAGCTTGCCTTCGATGGCTTTTTCGCCCGTGCCGCCCAGCCCGGTCTTCATCTGCACCGGAATGCGTTCGAGCTGGCCGCGTTGCGCCGTGCCGCCCGGCAGGCTGGCCAGGGCTTTGCTGACGGTGGCTTCGTCAACGTCGAAGCTGGCGTAGATCGGGCTGACCGAGACCAGCGTGGTCAGCACCGGCGCGCCCGGACCTGCGGCCACCAGGTTGCCCACGGTGACTTCCTTGCGGCCGACGCGGCCGGCCACGGGTGCGCGCACCTGCGTGTAGCTCAGGCTGAGCTTGGCGGTCTGCAGCGCGGCTTGTGCGGCGCGCAGGTTGGCATCGGCTTCGCGGGCGGCGTTCTGGCGCTCGTCCAGCTCGCGCTGGGCAATTGCCTGTTCCTGCCAGAGCCGGCCGGCCCGCTCGCTTTCGCTGCGGGTATAGCCCACGCGGGCCTGGGCGGCCAGCACCTGGGCCTCGGCGCGGTCCACCTCGGCGGCGTACGGCGCCGGGTCGATGGTCACCAGCAGGTCGCCGGCATTCACCAGCGCACCTTCGCGGAAGTGCACCGCCAGCACCGTGCCGGAGACGCGCGAGCGCAGCTCGACCTTGTCCACCGCCTCGACACGTCCGGAGAATTCTTCCCAGGCGGCCACGTCCTGCTTGACGACGGTGGCGACCGAGACCGGCACCGCGGGCGGCGCGGCTGCCGGCGATTCGGCTTCAGCGGTATGGGCCGTCATCAGCGCGGCGGCGCCCAGCGCCAGCGCGGCGGTCAGCGAAGTCAGCACCATGGCCGTGGGGCGGCGGGAAAATTTTTGAAAGGTCTTGGAAGAAGCAGAGGTGGACATGGCGTGCTCCGTTGGCAGTGGATAGGGTTGGGAATACAGAAAAAACGGCAATGCAGCGGCTGCGCCTGCGGTGTTTTGCAGACGGCCAGACAACGACAACAGCCGGCGCAGCAGACCGCGCCGGTGGGAACTCAGGCCAGGCGTGGCGCGAGCGCGCCGGCACAAGCTCCCGGTGAACTGTCAGACGAAGCGCGGCGGGACGAGCGCCGCGCGGTCGGACAGCGGGAAAGACAGTCGATCAGGAATTCACGCAGCGCCGGCCGCAGCGCCGCGGCCCACGGCGCCTGCAGGCTGGCCAGCTTGCTCAGTGCCATCGGCCAACCGGTCGGCCCGGCCAGCTTGAACAGCCGTGCCGCCACGCCTGCGCGCTGCAAGGCCACGCTGTACCGATGCGCCTCGTCGCGCAGCGGATCGTCGGTGGCAGTGACCAGCATGGCCGGCGCCACGCCGCCCAGCCGCGCGGCGTGCAGCGGCGCCGCATAAGGGTGGTCGCCGCCGCTGTCGCCCAGGTAGGCGCGCCAGCCACGCGACCAGGCGCAGCCGGCCTCGCCCTGGCCGGCGGCGCGCAGCGAGGCGGTGGCCAGGCAAGGGTCCAGCAGCGGCGACAGCAGCAGTTGGCCAGCCAGAGGCTTGCCCTGGTCCCGCGCCCACAGCGCCAGGCCGGCGGCGAGGTTGGCGCCCGCCTCTTCCCCGGCCACCAGCAGCGCCGCACCAGCGCCGGCCAGCCGGGTGCGCGCACGCTGCATCCAGCGCAGCAACGCGGCCGCGGCCTGCAGCGCGGCCGGGAAAGGCTGCGCCGGCGCGTGCGGATAGTCCAGCGAGACGACGACACAGCCCGATTGCGCCAACAGCCGTGCGGTCGCCAGGCCGCTGTCCAGGTCGCCGCCGATGAAAGCGCCGCCGGGCAGGTGCAGCACCAGCGGGCGCGCCAACACCCGGCCGTCACCCGCTGTCAGACCAGGCTCGGCCGCGCGGTGGATGCGCACCGACAAGGGCTCGGCGAGACCGGCATCAATGCGGGTGTCGCGCCAGGCGGCGGTGATCAGCGGGGAGAGCGAAGGCATGGTGGCGGGGCTGGAATGCGGTGAAGACAGGAAAGGCCGGAAGCAGGAGGGGCAATCTTGTTGCAGTGCAGCGAAGGATAGGCGTTGCGAGTGAAGGAATAAACACCCTGCGGCATGACACAGTTTTGTGGCTGGTGAAACAATGACGTCTCAGGTCAACGAAGGGATGCTGGATGGACAAGCTCAGTGCAATGCAGGCGTTTGCGCGCGTGGTCGAGGCAGGCACCTTCACCAAGGCGGCAGATTCGCTGGAACTGCCCAAGGCCGCGGTGACCCGGCTGATCCAGTCGCTGGAGGAACACCTGGAGGTCAAGCTGCTGAACCGCACCACGCGCCGCGTGACGGTCACGCCAGACGGCGCGGCCTACTACGAGCGGGTGAGCCGGCTGCTGGGCGAGATCGACGAGCTGGAAGGTTCGATCTCGCATGCGCGCGCCACGCCACGCGGGCGGCTGCGCATCGACGTGGCGTCTTCGGTCGCGCGGCTGCTGCTGATCCCGGCGCTGCCGGAGTTCCACGCCCGCTACCCGGACATCCAGATCGACCTGGGCGTGAGCGACCGGCCGGTGGACCTGGTGGGCGACAACGTGGATTGCGTGGTGCGCGGTGGCGAGATCACCGACCAATCATTGGTGGCGCGCCGCGTGGGTGCCTGGCGCTATGCCTGCGCCGCGGCACCCTCCTACGTGCGCGAGCACGGGCTGCCACTGCATCCGCGCGACCTGGAAAGCGGCGACCACAAGATCGTCAGCTACTTCTCGTCGCGCACTGGCCGGCAGTTCTCGTTCGACTTCAACCGCAAGGGCGAACGCGTGGAGGTGCAGGGCCGCTACCGGCTGTCAGTCAACGACGGCACCGCCTACATGACCGCCGGCCTGGCCGGCCTGGGCGTGGTGCAGGCGCCATTTTTCATGCTCAAGCCGCACATTGACGCGGCCGAACTGGTGCCGCTGATGACGGACTGGGAGTCCGACCCGCTGCCGCTGTACGTGGTCTACCCGCCCAACCGGCACCTGAGCACCAAGCTGCGCGTCTTCGTCGACTGGGTGGCCGACCTGTTCGCCCGCCACACCGACGCCGAGGAACAGCTGCTGGCCGCCTGCTGCAAGGCCCGGGCAGCCAATGGCGAGGTGGACGCCTGCCTGGAACTCGAAAACTGGTACGCCCAGCTTGACGGCGAACACCAGGCCCGCAAGCTGGCGCGGGCCCAGGGCAAGCCGCTGCCACAACCGCAGCCCGCCGCCTGGCTGGCCAAGCGTGGCCAGGCCGCCCAGCCATCCAAGCTGCCAGGCATGGCGCCGGTGCTGCAGGACGGCATGGCGACGCCCGCCGCCCAGCCGCTGCCGCAACCACCGCAGGTCCTGGCAGCCTGATCAGCTGCCGCAGGCGCCGGCGCGGCTGAATCCGCCGCATGGGGCCGCCCGCTGCCACCGCCGCGGCAGCCGGTGAGGTGACGCTTTCACGCCACCGTCACCGCCCCAGGCCTGTTGGGCCTGGATGGGCGATAGGAAAACGCCGCGCAGCCGGCGGCGAACAGCCTCGCGCCTGCGCAAGGCCGGGAGCCTGCATCACTTGGGCAAGCCGAAGATCACGCGCACAACGCCTTGCTGGCTCAGCGTGTCGCTGTAGACGCCGGAGCCGGTGAGCAGGTCCGGCGCGCCGTCGCCGTTCACGTCGCCCACTTCCAGGCTCATGCCGAACTCGTCGCGCGTGTTCTTGGCGCCGTTGAGCTTGTAGATGTGCGCGGTGTCGAAGCCGGTGGCCGTGCCACGGTAGACCCAGATCGCGCCGGGGAAGGGCTGGGTCTCGTCGTTGGGCCGGGCGAAGGACGAGGTGCCGACGACCAGGTCTGCATGGCCATCGCCGTTGAAATCGCGCTGGCCCAGCATGTTGTCGCCCATGAACAGCAGCTTGCCGCTGCCCGCGGTGATCGTCTGCGTGCGGACAGAGCCGGACGGGCCGGTGGCGCTGCCGTAGAACACCGAGACCATGCCCGAGCTGGTGCCATCGGCGTAGCGTGGGGCGCCCACGGCCAGGTCGCCGAAGCCGTCGCCGTCCACGTCGCCGAGGAAGGTGACGTTGCTGCCGAACATGGCGGTGTCGTCCAGCGCAACCGGAGCGAACAAGGTCTCGTCGCGGTTGGCATAGCCGGTGGGCGTGCCGTGGTAGATCCAGGTCATGCCGGGGATGCCGCCGGTGGGGCTGCTGGCGCCGACGATGATGTCGGCAATGCCGTCACCGTTGACGTCGCCCACGTCGAACATCTGGCCGAAGTAGATCCACGGCGCGGCGCCGGCCAGCGTGCTCACCGGCTTCTTCTTCAGGCCCTTGGGGCCGCCCTTGAAGATGTAGATCTGGCCCAGGCTACCATTGGCGCCCATCGCGCCCACGGCGATGTCGTCGTAGCCGTCGTGGTTGAAGTCGCCCAGCGAGCGGATGCGAAAGCCGAAGAACGAATTGGTCGACGGGCCTTCAAGGATCTGCTTGGGTTCGGCCGAGACGCCGTGTTCCTTGCCGAAGAAGACCAGCACGCCGCCGCTGTATTGCTGGACGCCGGAGTAGTTGGACGCGCCGACGATGAGGTCCGGATAGCCGTCGCCATTCACGTCGGCCACCACCGGCGAGGCGCCGACCTGGGCCCAGGCCATCGGGCCCTCGTAGTGGAAGGCGGCCTGCTGCGCAACGCCCTTGGCCTTGCCGTAGAAGATGTCCACGGCGCCGCGCATGTCAGTGCCGGCCGGCGAGCCAACCACCAGGTCCGGAATGCCGTCGTGGTTGAAGTCGCCTTGCACGTTCAGCAGCGAGCCGAATTGCTGGTTCGCAGCGGTGCCCAGCATCTGCTGGTCGACCAGGCCATCCTTGGTGGTGGCTTGCGCCACGCCAGTGCCGGCCAGGGCCAGCAGCGCTGCGCACAGCGTGGCGCGCTTCCATGAGTCCATCATCTTCATCTCTCAACTCCGTCGATCTGTGGGTGATCCGGGCTGCAGCTGTCGGGGTCTGCAACGGCGGTGTGACGGCATTGGAGGGCAGATGGATGCGCAGCGGACTGGCGGATTCCTGACATTTCACAATCCCGACACGCCGGCCGCGCGGGGCGGCGCGGCATGCACCAGCGACGATCAGAAGTCGCGCGAAAAGCGGCCTGCGGCGAGCCAACCGCACTGGAAGCGGGAGCGCGCCTGCAGCTGGTCGCTGAGCGCATGGATGCGGCGCAGCAGCGTGCGCTCGGAAATCTCCAGCACGCCGGCAATGGTCTTGTCGTTGGCGCCCGAGGCCAGCAGCGTGACCAGCGCGTGCAGCGACTTGTCGCCGGCCTCCTGCTGGCCTTCTGCCGGCGGCTCCAGGGCAGGTGCGGCCTGGACCCACAGCGATTCGAACAGCGCCCACAGGGCATCCAGCGCGGCGGTTGGCCCCAGCCGCAGCGCCGGGCCTTCGGGCGCCTCGCTGCGCAGCGGGATCAGCCCGCAGATGCGGTCGGCCAGCACCATCTTGAACGGCAGGCCGGCGTGCACGCGCACCTCGTCACCCGCGGCACGGGACTGGCGCACGGCCTCGTGCCAGCCCGGCCACTGCAGCAGCTCCGGCCCGACGAGGGTGCGGTAGCGCACGCCGCGCCGCCGGGCCTGCTCGCGCGCAGCCTCCATCGCGTCTGGTGCCGAAACGACAAACGGCGGGCACATCACGATGGCCACCTCGCGCCGGGCGGCATGGTGCACCTGCAGGTACTCGGACAGCTGCACCTCGGCCTCGGCCGCCACCAGCCGCACCGCGTCGGATGCCGCCAGGCCTTCGCCGCGCATCAGCTCGCGCTGCAGGTCCGGCAGCACCTGCCGCGCCTGGTTCAGCTCGACCTGCCGCTCCATCAGCAGCAGCTCGATGGCCACCTCCGGCGCGGTCGCGAACCAGGCCTGCCCCCCCTCGCAGCGCACCAGCCCGCGCTGCTGCAGCGAGACCAGCGCCGGCTCGACCTCGGCCGGCGGCCAACCCGCCAAGTGCGGCGCCAGCGTCAGGCCCGACAGGCCGGGCAGGCGCAGCAACGTGCGGTACAGGGCCTCGGCCTCGACGCTGAGGCCAAGGGTCTGCAGCGTCGGTGCAGCAGCGGTGCCGCGCACCGGGCGAGCCGCAGGCGCAGCAACATCGGAAGGATCAGGCAGGGTCACCTCGGCGAGGTTACCGCAGGGACTGCCGCCCATCAGGCTGACCTTGTCGATCAAGAATGTCTTTTCAGGCCGCATTCACGCGCTGAGGCGCTGGTTACTTGGCTGCCGCAGGGCGATCAGTCGCTGACCCGGCCGCGGCCGGCCTTGATGGCGCCACGCTTGACCTTGGAATCGACCCGGCGGCGCTGCGAGCCCTTGGTTGGCTTGGTGGCGCGGCGGGCCTTGGGCACGTGGGCGGCCTGGTCGACCATGGCCTGCAGCCGGGCCAGCGCGTCGGCCTGGTTCATCGGCAGGCTGCGGTGCTCTTGCGCCTTGATGACGATCACACCGCCTTCGGTGATGCGCTGGTCAGCCAGCGCCAGCAGGCGCGCCTTCAGCGCTTCGGGCAGGCTGGAGGCGGCCACGTCGAAGCGCAGGTGCACCGCATTCGAGACCTTGTTGACGTTCTGGCCGCCGGCACCCTGGGCGCGGATCGCGTGGAACTCGACCTCGCTGGGGTCCACCTTGGGCGGTATCACGTCAGGCCGTGGGTGGCGGCGCCTGCCGCACTTCGCGCTGGCGCTGTTCCATCTCGGTGCGCAGCTGGCGGCGGACCTTGGCGTTTTCGGCGCGGCGCTTTTCTTCTTCGGTGACGAGCTGGCGCGGCGGCACCGGCGCGGGCTTGCCGTGGTCGTCGACCGCAACCATCGTGAAGAAGCAGCTGTTGGCGTGGCGCACGACCTGGCTGCGGATGTTCTCGGCCACGACCTTGATGCCGATTTCCATCGATGAGGTACCGGTGTGGTTCACCGCGGCCAGGAAGGTGACCAGCTCGCCGACATGGATGGGCTGGCGGAACATCACCTGGTCGACGCTGAGCGTGACCACGTAGCGCCCGGCGTAGCGGCTGGCGCAGGCGTAGGCGACCTGGTCGAGGAACTTCAGGATGGTGCCGCCGTGCACGTTGCCGCTGAAGTTCGCCATGTCGGGCGTCATCAGCACGGTCATCGAGAGCTGGTGGGAGGGCTGGTCCATGGCGGCTGCGGGGTAAGGTGAAAAGGGCGGGGCGGCCAGGGCTGCCAGCAAGCGCCGCGCCAAGGGCTCAAGGTGTTTCGCCGTCGCCCAGCACCCGCACCGGCACGCGCGGCGCGACCGCGCACATCAGCTCGTAGCCGATGGTGCCGGCGGCGCGGGCGACTTCGTCGATGGCCAGCACGCTGCCGCGCGGCCCGTGCCCCCACAGCGTGACGGCGCTGCCGACCTGCGCGGCCGGCACCGGGCCGAGGTCGACCGCCAGCATGTCCATCGAGACGCGGCCGATGGTGCGGGTGCGCACGCCGTCGACCAGGATGGGCGTGCCGGTGCCGCAGTGGCGTGGGTAGCCGTCGGCATAGCCGCAGGCGACGGTGCCCACGCGCATGGCCTGCTCGGCGACGAAGCTGCTGCCGTAGCCCACGCTGTCGCCGGGCTGCAGTTCCTGGATGCCGATGATCTGCGAGCGCAGCGTCATGGCCGGGCGCAGGTTCCAGTGGGCAATGTCGTGCTCGGGGAAATCCGGTGCGCTGCCGTAGCTCATGATGCCGGCACGCACCCAGTCGGAGCGGGCACCAGCGTTGGCAAGATGGCGCAGCGTTGCAGCGCTGTTGGCGAGTGAGCGCTCACCTGGAAGGTCATGCGTGGTGGCCAGCCAGGTGGCGAGCTGGTGTTCGATGCCGTTGTGGCCGAAGCGGTCGGCGTCGGCGTCGGAGAAGTGGGTGATCAGCGAGATCTCTTCGACCTGCGGCAGCACGTTGAGCCGGGCCCAGGCGGCGCGGAAGGCGTCCGGCTTGAAGCCCAGGCGGTTCATGCCGCTGTTCATCTTCAGGAACACGCGGTGCGGCGTGTGGGTCTTGTGCGCGGCCAGCCAGTCGATCTGCTGCGGCTGGTGCACCACGTGCCAGAGGTTCAGGCGCGAGCAGAGCTCCAGGTCGCGCGGCTCGAAGCAGCCTTCCAGCAGCAGGATGGGGCCGCGCCAGTCCAGCGCGCGCAGGCGCTCGGCCTCGGCGAAGTCCAGCAGCGCAAAGCCGTCGGCCGCACGCAGCGCGTCGAAGCAGCGCTCGATGCCGTGGCCGTAGGCATTGGCCTTGACCACAGCCCAGACCCGGGCATCGGGCGCGAAGTCGCGGGCCCGGCCAATGTTGTGGCTCAGGGCATCGGGATGGATCAGGGCTTCGATCGGACGGGGCATGACGGGCGGCGCAGCATTTCCTTGGCGCGGCGATTGTGCCAGCCGCCCCGCGGCGGCCGCGCCCCACCCCCGTGCTATAAACCGCCCTCGCTCACAAGGAGACTTCGCGAGACGAACGGGCCGCTACCGCGACACAAGCCCGACGCCAGCACCGCTCTGCCCTGCATGAAAAAAGGCTTTTTCACCATCATGTCAGCGCAGTTCTTCAGCTCGCTGGCAGACAACGCATTGCTGGTCGGCGCGATCGAACTGCTCAAAAGCTCCGGCGCTGCCCCTTGGCAGATCCCGGCGCTGACGCCGATGTTCGCGCTGTTCTACGTGATCCTGGCGCCGCTGGTCGGCGCCTTCGCCGACGCCGTGCCCAAGGGCAAGGTGATGTTCTATTCGAACAGCATCAAGGTCGTGGGCTGCCTGATGATGCTGTTCGGCGGCCATCCGCTGTTCGCTTACGCCATTGTCGGCCTGGGCGCCGCGGCCTATTCGCCGGCCAAATACGGCATCCTGACCGAACTGCTGCCGCCTTCGCAGCTGGTCCAGGCCAATGGCTGGATCGAAGGCCTGACCATCACCTCCATCATCCTGGGCGTGTTGCTGGGTGGCCAGTTGGTCGGCCCGCACATCTCGCCGATCCTGCTGGGCTTCGACCTGCCGATGATAGACACCGGCATCGACACGCCGCCGGAAGCGGCGATTGCCTCGCTGGTCGCGCTTTACGTGATCGCGGCGATCTTCAACCTGCGCATCCCGCGCACCGACGCGCCGCTGCAGCCGATGACGACCAATGTGCTGGCCCTGGTACGCGACTTCGGCCACTGCAACACCCGGCTGTGGGCCGACCGGCTGGGCCAGATCTCGCTGGCCACGACCACGCTGTTCTGGGGCGTCTCGGGCAACCTGCGGGTCATCGTCTTCGCCTGGGCCGCCGTGGCGCTGGGCTTCTCGACCACCAAGGCTTCCAGCCTGGTCGGCGTGGTGGCCATCGGCACCGCCGTCGGCGCCGTGGCTGCTTCGATGCGGGTGCGGCTGGACAAGGCAACCACGGTGATTCCCCTGGGCATTGGCATGGGCTTGCTGGTGATCGGCCTGAACTTCATCACCAACGTCTGGGTGGCAGCACCCTTCCTGATGCTGCTGGGCCTGCTGGGCGGCTACCTGGTGGTGCCGATGAACGCACTGTTGCAGCACCGTGGCCACAACCTGATGGGCGCCGGCCGCTCGATTGCGGTACAGAACTTCAACGAGCAGGCCTGCATCCTGGGCCTGGGCGCGTTCTACACCGGCATGACGCGCGTCGGCCTGTCGGCCTTCTCGGCGATCACCGTGTTTGGCATCGGCGTGGCCGGGCTGATGTGGATGATCCGCCGCTGGCACCTGCGCAACACTGTTGCGCACCAGGCCGAGGTCGAACGGCTGCTGACCATCGCCCGCAGCGACCGGCACTGAGCTGCCGATGAGCGCGACGCCTGCCGCATACGCGGCGCGCCGGCCCGTGGCCGCGCTGCTGTTCAACGCGATGATCTGGGGCCTGACCTGGTGGCCAATGCGCGCGCTGCAGGCCAGGGGCATGCACCCGCTGTGGGCCACCGCAGTGATCTTCGCGCTGGCGGTGGTGGCCATTGGCCTGTGGAAGCCCCGCGCCTGGCGCGAGCTGGCCACCCAGCCCACGCTGTGGCTGATCCTGCTCGCCGCCGGCACCACCAACGCCTGCTTCAACTGGGGCATCACCGCCGGTGACGTGGTGCGCGTGGTGCTGCTGTTCTACCTGATGCCGCTGTGGACCGTGGTGCTGGCGCGGCTGGTGCTGCACGAGCCGGTCACCCGTGCCGCGCTGCTGCGCGTGGCCTTGGCGCTGGCCGGCGCAGTGCTCGTGCTGTGGCCGGCCGACGGTGAACACCTGAGCCAGGTCCAGCCCATCGACCTGCTGGGCCTGGCGGGCGGCTTCAGCTTTGCGCTGAACAACATCATGCTGCGGCGCGAATCGCAGCGCAGCGAAGGCGGCCGCGGGCTGGCGATGTTCCTCGGCGGCTGCCTGGTCTCGCTGGTGCTGACGCAGGTGCTGACGGTGCCCGCGCTGCCGCCGCTGTCCGCCGGCTGGCTGCCCGGCGTGCTCGGGCTGGCGCTGGTCTACCTGGGCAGCAACCTGGCGCTGCAATACGGCGCATCCCGGCTGCCGGCCAATGTCACCTCGGTGATCATGCTGACCGAGGTGCTGTGGGCCGCCGGCTCGGCGCTGGCACTGGGTGCCGGCGTGCTGACGCCGCAGCTGGCGCTGGGCGGTGCGCTGATCGTCGCCGGCGCAGCACTGGCCGCGCTGCGGCCTTGAAGGCACCCACCGCGGTGCGACCTTGAACGCCGCGGCCGGCGCTACCATCCGTCACCTTTGCGTTTCGGATCGGGGTTTCCATGAGCGACAGCGTCTATGACTTCGAGGCCAAGGCCATCACCGGCGAAACCGTGCCGCTCAGGCAGTACCAGGGCCGGGTGCTGCTGATCGTCAACACCGCCAGCAAGTGCGGCTTCACGCCGCAGTTCGAAGGCCTGCAAAAGCTGTGGAAGGACTACCAGGACCGCGGCCTGACGGTGCTGGGTTTCCCGAGCAACCAGTTCCTCTCGCAGGATCCGGGCAGCAACGACGAGATCGCCTCGTTCTGCCAGCTGCACTACGGCGTGGACTTCCCGATGATGGCCAAGGTCGACGTCAACGGCGACGAAGCCACGCCGCTGTACCGCTGGCTCAAGGGCGAAAAGCCAGGCCTGCTGGGCATCGAGGCCATCAAGTGGAACTTCACCAAGTTCCTGATCGGCAAAAACGGCCAGGTGCTCAAGCGCTACGCCCCGCAGGACGCACCGGAGAAGCTGGCCAAGGACATCGAGGCCGCGCTGGCCGCATGATCGCGGCGCCCTCGTTCGACGCGCCGCTGGCGGACCATCCGCAGGCCGCGCTGCTGGACAACAGCGGTGCCGCATTTGCCGATGAGCCGCTGTACCCGCCGCTGTGCCGGCTGATCGCGCGCTCGGCAGGCCTGCTCGAACTGCTGGACGCGGCGCCGCCGACACAGCGGCTGCCGAACCTGATCCTCGCGGCGCTGCATTACCAGGTGCTGCAGGCCGGCAGCGCGAACGGTCTGGGCGGCTGGTACGCCAGCGTGGGTGGAACGCGGTCACCGGACGACCCGGCGCTACCAGCCGCGCTGGCGGCGTTTGCCAACGCCCATGCGACTGCATTGCGCGAGCTGATCGCCACCCGCCGCACGCAAACCAACGAGATTGGCCGCTGCACGGCGCTCAAGCCTGCGCTGGACGAAATCGCGCGCCATCACGGACCGCGGCTGGCCTTGTTCGACTTCGGTTGCAGCGCCGGGTTGAACCTGGCGGTGGACCGCTATCGCTGCGACTACCGCGGCGATGCGTCGGGCGGCTTGCCTTGCCGCGTCGTTGGCGCTGCACCCGAAGCGCTGGAGGCGCCGCCGAGCTGGACGCTGGCTGCGCGCTGCGGCGTGGACCAGGCGACCATCGACGTGCAGGACGAAGACGCGCTGCGCTGGCTGATGGCCTGCCTGTGGCCCTCGGACGCGCCGCGGCGGGGCCGGCTGGCGATGGCGGTGGCCGAGACCCGCGCGCTGCGGCCAGCGGTCATCCAGGCGGAGGACGGGATGGCGGTGCTGGAACGCTGGCTGGACGAACTGCCGGCCGGCGTGGTGCCGGTGCTGTTCAACAGCTGGGTGCTGTTCTATTTCGCGCCGGCCGATTTGGCGGCGCATGTCACACGCGTGCAGCGGCTGGTGCAGCAGCGCGGTCTGTTGTGGTTGAGCGCAGAGGGCGCGCAACACAACCAGCCGCTGGCACCCGAATTGGCATTGGCGACCACGCCGGTGCCGGGTGAGCCCGGCACGTCGCCCGCCAACCAGACCTTCTGGCTGCTGACCGAGCCGGGGCCCGAAGTGCCGCAGACCCGGCTGCTGGCGCGCTCGCACCCGCATGGCGCGTGGCTGGAATGGCGGGGCTGAACACGGGGAGGGTCCCGGCGGGATAATGCCAATCCGCTTGTTTCCCTCACCCAGACAGGACTCCTCCGCATGTTCGCGCACATCCCGCCCTACGCTGGCGACCCCATTCTTTCGCTGAACGAAGACTTCCAGAAGGACCCGCGGGCGGACAAGATCAACCTGTCGATCGGCATCTACTTCGATGACGAAGGCCGCATCCCGGTGATGGCGGCGGTGCGCGAAGCCGAGCAGCGCGTGGCGCAACAGACGGGTCCCAAGCCCTACCTGCCGATGGAAGGCCTGGCGGCGTTCCGCACCGAGGTGCAGAAGCTGCTGTTCGGCGCCGATCACGCGGCACTGGCCGAAGGCCGCGTGGCCACCATCCAGAGCGTGGGCTCCAGCGGCGGCCTGAAGGTCGGTGCGGACTTCATCAAGCAGTGGTTCCCGGACGCCGCGATCTGGGTCAGCGACCCGACCTGGGACAACCACAAGGCGGTGTTCGAAGGCGCCGGCCTCACCGTCAACACCTACCCCTATTACGACGCCGCCACCGGTGGCCTGCGCTTCGACGCGATGCTGGCCGCTTTGCGCGAACTGCCGGCACGCAGCGTGGTGCTGCTGCACGCCTGCTGCCACAACCCGACCGGCGTGGACCTGACACCGGCGCAGTGGGAAGCGCTGATCCCGGTGCTGCGCGAGCGCGAGCTGCTGGCCTTCCTGGACCTGGCCTACCAGGGCTTTGGCGACGGCATGGACCAGGACGCGTTTGCGGTGCGCGCACTGGCGAGCGCCGGGCTGGCGTTTTTCGTTGCCAACTCCTTCTCCAAGAGCATGAGCGTGTACGGCGAGCGCTGTGGCGCGCTGAGCGTGGTCTGCCCGAGCAAGGCCGAGGCGGCGCTGGTGCTGGGCCAGCTGAAGTTCACGGTGCGGCGCAACTACTCGAACCCGCCGATGCACGGCGGCCAGATCGTCGCCACGCTGCTGGGCTCGCCCGAGCTGCGCAGCGCCTGGGCGCTGGAGCTGGATGCCATGCGCGAGCGCATCCAGGCGATGCGCAAGCAGTTGCACGCCATCGTCAGCGCGAAGGTGCCGGGCCGCGACTTCGGCTACTTCCTGACCCAGCGCGGCATGTTCAGCTACACCGGTCTCACGCCACAGCAAGTGGACCGTCTGCGCGAGGAATTCGGCGTCTACATCCTGCGTTCGGGCCGCATGTGCGTGGCCGGGCTGAACAGCCACAACGTCGAGCGCACCGCGCAGGCGATGGCGGCGGTGCTGGCGGACTGAGGCCGGTTCAAGCAGCCGATTCATCGACCCGGACGACGGCCTCGTCCGGATCGGCCGCCAGCGGCCCTTGCGCGATCAGCCCGCGCAGCCAGGCATGTGCCGGGTCCGCGTCCCGGCGCATGTGCCACAGCATGTCCACATGCACCCGGCCGAGCTGGAACGGCAAGGCCTTGATGACCAGGCCGTGTTCGTAGCCGGTTGCCGCGAGGAAGCGCCGCGGCAGCACCGTCAGCAGGTCCGAGCTGGTGACCACCTGGCCAGCGGTGTGGAACTGGTTCACTGTCAGCACGATGCGGCGGCGCCGGCCCAGGCCGGACAAGGCCTGGTCCACGAAGCCATGCGCCCGGCCTGAAAAGCTGACCAGCAGGTGATGGGCGGCGCAGAAGTCGTCCAGCGTCAGCGCGCCCTGCGCCAGCGGGTGGCCCTGGCGCATCACGCAGACGTAGCGCGTGTCATACAGGCGCAGCTGGCGCAGCGTCGCGTCATCGCCCTGCGAGCGCAGTGCGGCGATCACGTCCGGGAAATAACCCACCGCAAGGTCGGCCTCGCCCTGCTCCAGCAACTGGCGCGGGTCTCGCGTGGTCAGCGGCTGCACGCGTAGGTTGGCCAGCGCACGCTGGGTTTCGATGCTCTTGATGACGCGCGGCATCAGCAGCACGGCGGTCGCGTCGACCATCGCCAGGCGGAAGTTCACCGGTTCGGCGGTCGGGTCGTAAGTGCCAGGCGCCAGCGCCTGCTGCAGGCCAGCCAGCGCGGCGCGCACCTGCGGCCACAAGGCCTCGGCCTTGGCCGTGGGCTTCATGCCGCGCGCGCTGCGCTGGAACAGCGATTCGCCCACGGCATCGTGCAGGCGCTTCAGCGCATGGCTGACGGCGGGCTGCGTCATCGCAAGCACCTGGGCCGCGCGCGTCAGGCTGCCCTCGGCCATCACCGTGTCGAAGATGCGGAGCAGGTTCAGGTCCAGGGTGCGAAAGTTCACGGACGGCAGTCATATAAGCAGCATGCATACCTATGCTGCACACTATTCAGTAGACCATGCGGAGGGAAAACCCTAGTATTCATCCCATCGCAGCGTCAAAGCCTGCTTCAACGAAAGTCTCCAGCCATGCAAACCGCCACCTCTTACCCCAGCAGCGCCACCTACCGTGCCGCTTCGCTGCGTCAGGTTGCCTTGCAGCGCCTGAAGCAGAAGCTGTCCCTGGTCTGGAAGGTCATGGAGGCCTACGGCAACCGCCGCGCTGCGCAGCACATGCAGATGATGGGTGTGCCCTTCGAATCCCGCCGCCCCTGACGCGGCAACACAGTGGCGCCGTCTGGCGGACGCCACTCGCTGAATTTCTCGCCAGTTGCCATCCTTCAGGAGCGACATCATGAGTGCCATCACTTCCCAGACCTTCAACCACGGCCCGGCGCTGAACATTCCCCGCGGTGCCAAGCTCGGCGCGGACCTGTTCCTCGCCGCAGGCCGCCTGCTGAGCCGCATGCTCAAGGGCAATGCCCGCCCCACCGCGCAAAGCAGCCGCCTGTCCGAAGCCGAGCAGGTGCGTGAACTGGCCCGCCAGTGGGAGCGCACCGACCCCGGCTTCGCTGCCGACCTGCGTGCCGCCGCCGCGCGCCACGAAAGCGACGCGCATTTCCTGGCCTGAACGCCAAGCCTGCGCTTTCCAGCGCAGCCCTGAAAAACACCCGCTCCGGCGGGTGTTTTGCTTTGGGCCTCAGCGTGTGGCCGGCCGGCTGCCGCCGGCCTTCAAGGGCAAGATGTCGATCTTGCTCCAGGTGCCTGAATTCAGCACCACACCTTGCCAATCGAACACCGTCCAGGTTTCGTCATCGCGGATCCACCAGGTCACCTCATGGTGGGAGGAATGCGTCGCGGCATAACCCGTGGTGCCGAACACATAACTGATCTTGCCTTTCAGGCTGGACGCCTGCATGCCACCCAGCAGGTAATTGGCCCCCTGGCAATCGACATTCATCCAGTGCCCAGCCGCCCCCGTGTCGCCTTCGGTGGTCAATTCGGTGAAATAGTCACAATAACCATCCAACACGACGGCTGACGGCACGGCGGCGAGGGCCGAGGCCATGCCTGCGGCCAAGGTCATCAGCGTCAAAGCTTGCTTGTACATGCGCGGCTTTCTTCCCATGGTTTGGAAACAGTGAATTCGGGCAATCGCTTGATATGCACAAAAACAGCCACGGCACATCGGCTCATGAAATTGATGCACAAGCATGACCGGTTCAAACCACTTCGGACAGCCCCCAGATCGAGGGAGTCGGCGCGTCGCCCCGCTCGCGCGGTCATGAAAAAACCCGCCGAAGCGGGTTGGGTCTGGGCAGGCGATGAGTCGCCTGGCGGGGCTTGGCAGCCAAGCTGCGTCAAGGTTGCCAAGAGGGCCGGGCCCCCACTGGCGCCACCCAGCCACGCACCTTGGGTGACCAGGTGCCGCTGTTGATGTATTGGCCGGTGGTGGTGTAGACCGACCAGGTGCGGTCGCCCCGGATCACCCAGGTGAACTCGTAGCCGCCGGTGAACGCCGCAACGCCCGTGGTGCTCATCGAGTAACCCCAGGCACCGGTGCCCGCGTCACGCACCTGCGCGCCGCCGCTGGTGGCGGTGCTGCCCGCGCAATCCAGGTTCTGCCAGGTGCCGGCAGCCCCGGAACTGCCCTCTGTCGTCAGGTCACTGAAACCATCGCAATAGCCATCGAACTTGATGGCGGAATTGACGAAGGCATGGGCCATGCCGGTGCTCGCGATGAGCGCCGAGGCCATCAACCATTGCTTGAACATGTGCAAACTCCTTTGCCTGTGGCTGCCTGCGGTCCGTCAGCGAAACGGCTCCTCGTTGCAGGCGGCAAACTTCAGGAAACTGGAATGTCGGGAAGGCGAATGCAGGCGAGGCCGGGACACCAGGTCCTGTGGTCATCGGCCAGCTTCACGCGCCCTACGCGAATGAGGCGAAGCGCGAACGCATCAGTTGGCCAGCACCGCCTTCTGGCCCACGGTCAGGCTGGTGCGTGGCGTCCATTTGCCCTTGCCCACCAGCACGCCCTTGTAGTTGTACAGGCGCCAGTTCTGGTCCTCCGTGATCCAGTAGGTCGCCTCCCGGCCGCCCATGCTGCTCAGGGCCAGGCCCTGGGAGCCCATCACGGCACCGACGGCCTGCGCGTTGTAGGCCGGCGTGGCCGCGCCACCGATCTGCACCGAAATGCCGGTGCAACTGACGTTGGACCAGGTACCGGAATAGCCCCCGCCCGCGACGGGCGTCAGGTTCTCGAGGTAATCACAGTAGGCATCGCCGAGCGAAATCGCGGATGGCAGGTCCGCGTGGGCGACGCCCATGCAAGCCGCAAGAACAGCGGCTGTGGCCAGTTTCTTGTACATATCGCAACTCTCCTGTTTGAGGTTTGGATCAACTGCCCGCGCCAATGCGCAAAACGGCCCAAGGGACAGTTGGTCGATAGAGTTACGCAAAGCCCTTTGTGTTTCAAAGTGTTTTCCCTAAACCCCTAGACCTAGGGGCATTTGCCACCCACCGTGACTACTGCGGAAGACTCCTCTCACGAGGACAGCCCAATCTCGCAAACGGCCAGAAAGGCGAAGGGAAAAATCACTTTCACGTCGTGTGTTAAATCACTGCCCGGAAAGAAAAACACCCGCCAAGGCGGGTGTTTTTGTGGGCATGAAACCCCGGTCGCGGCGCTCGCCGCTTGCGAACGCCTTACTTGGGGCTGGTCGCGGTCCAGGTGCCGGTGAACACGGCAACGCCTTGGTAGTTGTACATGACGGCGGAACCATCGTCGCGCAGCCACCAGGTCACCTCGTGGCCGGACGACAGGGCCAGGCCAGTGGCGCCGGTGGTGCCGAGCACGTAGCCAATGCGGATCTGCGAGCCCGAGCGAACTTGTGCGCCGCCAGCAGGAATGCTGAAGCCGGTGCAGCTGTTGACCCAGGTACCGGCGGCACCTTGGGTGCCTTCGGTGGTCAGGTCCACGAAGGTGTCGCAGGTGCCGTTGATGGAAACGGCGGAGGGTATATAAGCCTGGGCTGCGCCCATGGCAGCGGCGAGCACGGCAGCAGTGGCAAATTTTTTGATCATGAAAACAGTTCCTCGGTAGTGGTTCTGAGGCAACGGCCCGCGCAGTAGAGCGCGATACACCCAGAGACACCTGTCTCACGTCGTCGCCAAGAATCATTCTCGGTGGGCAGCTTCCTGCCCTGTCCCCCTTGATCATGGGGGATGTCAGCCGGCGCGGCGGGACTTTGTCACGGTTCATCGGTCTCATCGGTGGCGGCCGTGCTGGGTAAGATGGTGTAACGCCCGGCGTCGGCCCTTGATCAAGGTCAAGTCACCAAATCGGGGACATGACCGCCAAAAGCCAACAGGAGTCTCGAATTGGCCGACCTGCATGCCCTGAGTGCGACAGAACTGACGCCGCTGTACCACACCGGCACCCTCTCCCCTGTGGATGTCACGCGCGCAGTGCTGGCCCACATCGAGGCCTGGGAACCGCAGCTGTGCGCCACCTGGGCGCTGGACGCCGACGAGGCGCTGCGCATGGCCACGGCGTCAGAAGCGCGCTGGGCCGCAGGCGCATCGCTGGGTCCGCTGGACGGTGTGCCGGTCACGCTGAAGGAAAACATCGCCACCCGTGGCGTGCCGCAGCCGCTGGGCTGCGCAGCCACCGCGCTGACGCCCGCCGTAGAGGACGCGCCTCCGGCGGCCCGGCTGCGCGAGGCCGGTGCGGTGTTTGTCGCCCGCACCACGATGCCGGACTGGGGCATGCTGAGTTCCGGCCTGTCCAGCTTCCACAAACTGGCGCGCAACCCCTGGGACTTGCGCAAGAACCCGGGCGGATCGAGCGCCGGCGCGGCGGCCGCGGCGGCCGCGGGCTACGGCCCGCTGCACCTGGGCACCGACATTGGCGGCTCGATCCGCCTGCCCGCCAGTTGGTGCGGCGTGGTCGGCTTCAAGCCCAGCCTGGGCCGCATCCCCATCAAGCCGCCCTACGCCGGCCGCGTCGCCGGGCCCATCTGCCGGACCGTGGCGGATGCCGCACTGGCGATGCAGACCTTGAGCCGGCCCGATTGGCGCGACGCGACCAGCCTGCCGGCGCAGCCCATCGCCTGGGCCGAACACGGCCAGCGCGCACAGCAGGCCGACAGTGGCCGCGCCGCCGCCGGCTTGCGCATCGGCCTGCTGCTCGACGCCGGCTGGGGCGACGCCCTGCAACCCGCGGTGCGGGCAGCCATCGAGGCCGCCGCCCGCGCCTTCGAGGCGCAGGGCGCCGTCGTCGAACCACTAGGCCCCGTCAGCACCCGGGCGATGGTGCAGGGCCTGGACCGCTTCTGGCGCATGCGCTCATGGATGGACTACGCGACGCTGCCGCCCGAGCGCCAGGCCAAGGTGCTGCCCTACATCCGCGACTGGATCGCCAGCGGCGAGCAGCTCAGCGCCGCCGAAGTCTTCCAGGGCCACGCGCAGATCGCCGCGCTGCGCGACGCCGCGGTCACGGCCACCCATGGCTTCGACTACGTGCTCTCGCCCGTCAGCCCCGACGTGGCCTTCCCCGCCGAGCAGGCCAGCCCGCTGAACGACCCGGCGCGGCCCTTCGAGCACATTGCCTACACCTTGCCGTGGAACATGAGCGAGCAGCCTGCGCTGTCGGTGCCCGCCGGGCACGATGCTGCAGGCCTGCCCATCGGGCTGCAAATCATCGGCCGCCGGCACGACGACCTGGGCGTGCTGCAACTGGGCGCGCTGTGGGAACGCCTGCGCCCTGCCCTGCGCCCCTGGCCGGCGCCACCGCCGGCCAGGGGCTGAAAAAGCGCAGCATCCGCGCTGGCTTACATTCCTGCCATGCCCCCTCCGGTCGACGAATCCCCGCCGCCTGCAGTCCCACCCGCCACCGGCGCCCCCGCGCCCATCCCGACGCCCGTCGCCAGCCAGCTGCGCGACGCCCGCGACCAGCGCCTGGGCACCGCTTCGCGCGAAGCCGCCGACCGGGCCGAGACCGCGCTGTGGCGCATGATGTCCTTCAGCGAAACGCCGCTGGCCGACCTGGACGCCGCCATCGCTGCCGATCCCGGCTGGGGCCTGCCGCGCATCATGAAAGCCGGCTACCTGCTGGGCCTGACCGAGGCCAGCCAGTTGGCGCCGGCCCGCCAGTTGCTGGACCAGGCCGAGCCGCTGCAGGCCAACGCCCCCGAGCGCGAACGGGCCCACCTCGAAGCGCTGCGCGCCATCGCCGAAGGCCGCTGGCAGCTGGCCTGCCGGCGCTGGGACGCCCTGCTGCTGGAACACCCGCGCGACGCGCTGGCGCTGCAATGGGCTCACCAGTGGGACTACCTGCAGGGCGACACCGCCAGCCTGCGCAGCCGCCCGGCCCAGGTGCTGCCCGAGTGGGACGAGGCCGACCCGCTGTTCCCGCAGGTGCTGGGGCTCTACGCATCCGGTCTGGAAGAAAACAACTGCTACCCGCAGGCCGAGGACGCCGGCCGGCGTGCGGTGGCCGGCGGCGCCAGCGTGCCGTGGGCAGTGCATGCGGTGGCCCATGTGCTGCACATGAGCGGCCGGCTGGAAGACGGCAACGCCTGGCTGCGCCAGCACCAGCCGAACTGGGCCGAAGGCAATGCCTTTGCCAGTCACCTGTGGTGGCACATGGGCCTGTTCCGGCTCGAAGCGCTGGACCTGCCGGGCGCGCACCGCCTGCTGGACGCTCACTTTTCCGGCGACATGCTGCAGAGCAGCTTCCAGCAGTTCGACGCGGTGTCGCTGTTGTGGCGCATGCACCTGATGGGTGAAGACGTCAGCGCCCGCTTTGTCGAACTGCTGCGTGGCTGGTCACCGCCGGCCAGCGAAGCCGGCCACCGGGCCTTCACCGACCTGCACGTCACGCTGGCCTGCATTGGTGCGGGCGAGCTGCTGCAGGCCGAAGGCTGGCTGGCGCGCTGCGCCGAGCGCGCGATGCAGCCTGAAGACGTGCGCCGCAGCAACCACACCACCGCCCGCGAAGTCGGCCTGCCGCTGATGCGCGGGCTGCTGGCGCTGGCCAAAGGCGACCCGGACGCCGCCGTGCAACAACTGCACGCGGTGCGCCCGCAACTGCGCCGCCTGGGCGGCAGCCACCTGCAGCGCGACCTCTTGGACCAGACGCTGATGGCCGCCGCCGCGCAAGCCCGCCACGCCCCCATCGGCCGCGCACTGCTCAACGAGTGCCTGATGGCCAAGCCGGTGGTGACCCCGCTGACCCGCCATTGGGCGGGCCGCCTGCACCTCGACATCTGAGCGCTGATCCGCGGCTGTTGCCACGGCCGACGGTCGATGCAGCCCGGCCCGGGCCGGGTGCCCTATCGCAGTTGTTCAGCGTGATCCAGCCATTGGTGCAAGGCTTGCACCACGTCGGCGCGGCTGAAGCTGCAGCTTTCTTCGCCCAGCATCACCGCCATGTCCAAGGGGGCCAGCAAGCGCTCCAGCACGGTGGAATAGCGGTCCGGCAGGCTGTGCCATTGCAGCGTGGCCATGCGAAAACGCGCGCAGGTCACCTCCGGCCGCAGCGTGCCGGCCTCCAGCTGCGCCAGCGTGTTGCGCAGCTGTGAAACGGGGCCAATGGAATCGGCAATCATCATGGCGCGGGCCTCCCGGAATGAGGAAGACAGATAAGAGACAGGCGGCAAGCCCCATGCAAACATCAGGCCCACCCTGTTGCGGCCCCCTGGCTGGCCGCCATTCAAGCCGACGGCCGCGGTCCCGTCGCGCGGGCCGCAGCCCAGCCGCTGCGCTCGGAATGGCGCAGGAAGTCGGCCAGCGTGCGACCGGCGTCATCGCGGAAGCGGTCGTCCAGCCGCTCGGCGTCGACGATGCGGTCCAGCCGGAAGCTGCGGAAATCCTGCCGCAGCTCGCACCAGGCGCCCAGCGTCCACACGGCCCCCCAGAAGAAGCAGCCGAGCGGACGCACCTTGCGCTCTGACGGCGCGCCGCCTTCGTCGCGGTACAGCAGCCGCAGCAGGTGGCGAGACTCGGCCGCCTGGCGCAGCACGGCCAGCCGCCCCAGCGTGGCCGCGTCCGGCCCCACGGCCGGCACGAACAGCACCTGCGCCTCGGCAGCGGCGCGCGCCGCGCTCGGCAGCACCGCCAGGATCTTTGACAGCGCGTTTTCGGCCTGCGCCACCAGCGCCGAGTCCATGCGCGGCCCGGCCATGCGCACCGCGGCCACCAGCGCCTTGGCCTCGTCGGTGCTGAACATCAGCGGCGGCAGCTCATAGCCCGCACCCAGCCGGTAGCCCACGCCCGCTTCGCCTTCGATCGGCACGCCCTGCGCCTGCAGGTCGGCCACGTCGCGGTACAGCGTGCGCAGCGAGACTTCCAGCCGCCCGGCCAGCCAGGCAGCAGTGGACAGCCGTCGGCCGCGGATCAGCTGCACCAGCTGGAACAGCCGGTCAGCGCGGCGCATGGTGGGCGGGGCACAAACACATGGCGACAGTTTAAGAAGGCCTGCTGGCGCATTTACCGTTCGTGGGAGATGGGCGGACGATAAATGTTTGTATCCTGCGGAGCTGTCGATTTCTCTCGGAGAACTGCATGCTTTTGCAAACAAGCCGGCGCGCCTGGCTTGCCCGGGCGGCCCTGCTGGCCGCCGCCGGTGCACTGCCGGCCTGGGTCGTGGCCGCTGCGCCCGCCACGACGCCGGCTGCCCTGGCCGTCGCGCCGATGAAGTTCAAGCGCCGCACGCTGGCCAACGGCCTGGAGGTGATCGCCGAGCCCGGTGGCACCGGCGGCAGCGTCAGTGTGCAGGTCTGGTACCGCGTGGGCGGCAAGGACGATCCGGTCGGCCGCTCCGGCTTTGCGCACCTCTTCGAGCACCTGATGTTCAAGAGCACGCGTTACATGAAGAGCGAGCAGTTCGACCGACTGACCGAGGACGTGGGCGGCCAGAACAATGCCTTCACCGCCGAGGACGTCACCGCCTACTTCGCCACCGTGCCTTCGCACCACCTGGAGCGCATCCTGTGGGCCGAGGCCGAGCGCATGGTCAACCTGAACGTTGACGAAGCGAACTTCAAGAGCGAGCGCGCGGTGGTCGAGGAAGAGTTCCGCCAGCGCGTGCTGGCGAATCCCTACGGCCGGCTGTTCGAGGCGATGGCGCCGAATGCCTTCATCGACCACCCGTACAAGCGGCCGGTAATCGGCAGCATCGAGGACCTGGAGTCGGCCTCGCTGGACGACGTGCGCGCCTTCCATTCGACCTTCTACCGGCCCGACAACGCGGTGCTGATCGTCACTGGCGACTTCGATGGCGCGCAGTTGGACCAGTGGGTGGACCGCTACTTCGGCCCGCTGAAAAAGCCCGACACGCCCATCCCGCGCGTGAACGTGAAAGAGCCGGTGCGCACGCAGTCCAGGCAGGTCGCGCTGACCGGCCCGAACGTGCCGCTGCCAGCGGCCGTGCTGATCTGGCAGGCGCCCAACGCGGCCGACAAGGACGCTGCCGCGTTCCAGGTCATCCAGGGCCTGTTGGCCGGCGGCGAGTCGTCGCGCCTGAACGAGTCGCTGGTCTATCGGCAGCGCATTGCCCAGTCCGCCGGCATGGAGCCGATGCTGCACACCGACGCTGGCGCGGTCGCCGTCTACGCAATCGCTTCCGGCCAGCGCCAGCCGCAAAGCCTGGTGGCACCGCTGCACGCCGAGCTGGCCAGGCTGGCCAAGGGCCCGATCCCCGCCGCCGAGCTGGACAAGGTCAAGACCCAGCTGCTGACCGCCGCGCTGAACGGCCGCCAGACCTCGCTGGGCCGCGGCACGTCCATCGGCTGGGCGATGATCCACGACAAGGACCCGGAGGCCGTGAACCGCGAGCTGACCGAGCTGCAAGCCGTCACCGCGGCCGACGTGCAGCGTGTGCTGCGCCAGTACGTGATCGGCAAGCCCGCCGTCACGCTGTTCTATACCCAGGAGGCGAAGTGATGAGCCGTTCGCTGAACCTGATGCTGCGCCCGGTCGCGGCGCTGTTGGTCACTGCCTTCGCCGCCGGCGCTTGGGGCCTCACGCCTGGTGTGGACGCCCCGCCCGAGCCCGGCACGCCGCGCCCGCTGGTCGTGCCGGCCTTCGAAGAGGCCAAGCTGCCCAACGGCGTGCGCGTGGTCGTCGCGCCGCGCCACGCGCTGCCCATCGTCTCGGTCTCGCTGCACCTGCGCCTGGGCGCCGCGGCCGACACCGACGGCCACGCCGGCCTGGCCAGCCTCACCGCCGCACTGCGCACCAAGGGCGCGACGCGCAACGGCAAGGCGCTGGACGCCACGCAGATCGCCCGCCAGGCCGAAGCGCTGGGCAGCACGCTGGACTCGGCCGCCGACTGGCGCGGCTCGGCGCTGACCATGACGGTCGCCACCTCCAAGCTGGCTGACGCCGCCGCGCTGATCACCGACGCCACGCTGCACCCCACGCTGTCCGAAGCCGAACTCGGGCGCCTGCGCGAGCAGACCGCCGACGCGCTGAAGCTCAGCCTCAGCGACCCGATGGCGCTGGCCGGCCTGGCCGCGCGCCGCGCCTGGTGGGGCGCCAGCGTCTTCGGCGGCTCGACCACGCCAGCCAGCCTGGCCCGCATCCAGCGCAAGGACGTGCTGGCCTTCCACCAGCAGCAACTGCGCCCCGAGCTGGCCACGCTGGTCGTCTCGGGCGACGTGACGCTGGAACAGGCCGTGGCGCTGGCCACGCGCCAGCTCGGCGCCTGGAAAGGCAATCGCATGGCGCTGCCCGAGCCGCGCAACGAGCCGGCCGCGGCCGTCACCCCGGCCACCGTGCTGGTCAACCTGCCGGGCGCCGGGCAAAGCGGCGTCGTCGTGATGGCGCCTTCGGTCGCCTATGACGCACCGGACCGCCGCGTGGCCCAGGTGGCCGGCGCGGTACTGGGCGGCGGCTACTCGGCGCGGCTGAACCAGGAAGTGCGCATCAAGCGCGGCCTGAGCTACGGCGCCTCCGCCGGGCAGGACTTCCAGGCCGTGGGAGGCCTGCTCAGCGCCGCCACGCAGACCAACAACGCCACCGCGGCGCAGGTGGTCGAACTGATGCGCGGCGAGGTCGTGAAGATGGGCGAGGCGGCGCCGGCTGCCGAAGAGCTGGACGCCCGCAAGGCCACGCTGGTCGGCAACTTCGGCCGCCAGATCGAGACCACCGGCGGCCTCAGCGCCGTCGCAATGGACCTGATCGCCCGCGGTCGCCCGCTGAGCGACGCGCAGAAACACGCGCCCGAAGTCATGGCCGTCACCGCCGAACAGGTGCGCGCCTACGCTGCCGGCCACTGGACCCAGGCCTCGCTGCGCACCGTGGTGGTGGGCGACCTGAGCGCTGCCGGCGACGCATTGAAGAAGCTGGACGACAAGGCGCTGGTGCTGGACGCGGCGCAGCTGGACCTGGAAGCGCCAGGGCTGGCAAAGAAGCCCTGAACGCTGAGCGGCCGGTGGCGCGCCCCGTCACCGGCTGCTCCGCTACACTGGGCGCCTGGTCGGCAGTTCACCCAGGCGTCACCGTGCAGCGGCTTCTTCCGCTGCAAGCTAAACCTGCCCTGATCCTCTTGGTTGATTCGCAACCCTTCGGTTCCACGCCTTTGGCGTGCGCCGCTGCAAGCCGGTGACCCCAGCCCGTTCGAGAGAGCGGCGCGCGCACGCAGGAGTGCACCGATGCCTGAATCCCATCCTTCCTTTCCCGAAACGGCCGAACGTGGCCGCCGCTTGCAGCCGCTGCATTGCGAAGATCTTTCGACCTTCGCCAAGTCGCTGCGGCGTGAGCTGAGCGACCACCTGAGCGCACAAGGTGCGCCGAGCGACACGGCGCCCAGCCACCTGCAACTGCTCAACATGCTGGCCCGTGCCGCCGGCCACCGCAACCTGCAGGCCTTGCAGGCCGCGCCGGTGACCGCCGTCGCCGAGGTCGATCCCTGGGCCGCGACCGCGTTGCCGGAACCTGCAGCCAACGAAGACGCCGCAGCGCCACGCGAGTCGCTGAGCCCCAACGCTGCCAAGGCACTGACCCAGTTCGACGCCTGGGGCCGGCTGGCGCGCTGGCCGCACAAGTTCAGCGTGCAGCGGCTGGCCATGTGGGCGCTGTGGACCCGCTTCGAGCCCAACCGCCGCTACACCGAGCGTGAGGTCAACGAGTTGCTGAAAGCCTGGACCACCTGGGGCGACCACGTCACGCCGCGGCGCGAGCTGGTCGAAATGAAGCTGATCAGCCGGCTGCCGGACTGCTCGGCCTACTGGAAGAACCCGCAGCGGCCCAGCGACGAAGTGCAGGGCCTGCTGCGCGCTTTGCGCGGCCAGCAGAAGCGGCCGCAGCGCGCGGGCTGATGCTTCAGAGGCCGCCGCGCTGGTACAGCAGCGCGCGGCCCTTGTAGGCCAGCACGCCCGCGGAGGCGACCCGGTCCAGCCGCTCCTCGCGCCGCTCGAAGCCCAGCGCCAGCATCAGGCGGTTGAAGACCGCTCGGTTGTCGCGGTCCGGGTCGATGATCCAGACTTCCGCCTGCGCCATCGCATGCCGGCCGATGAAGCCGGCCAGCGCGGCGCTGGCGTCGCGGTCGTACAGCAGGTCGCTGCCGATCAGCAGGTCGAAGCGGCCGGTGACGGACGCTGCTGCATCGAGGTCGTGCGCCGCCGGATCCACAGGGTCGGCCAGCACCCAGTCGCCGTGGCGGTATTTCATCGGCGGCAGCTCATTGAGGCGCAGGTTTTCCAGCAGGAAACCATCGGCCAGCGGGTGGCGGTCACTGGCGGTGATGTCCGCGCCGCGCCGGTGCGCCACCAGGCTGGCCAGCGCCAGCCCGCAACCCAGCTCCAGGATGCGCTCGCCGGCCCGCACCGGGCGCAGCGCCATGCGCGCGGCCAGCGAATGGCCCGATGGCCACAGCAGCCCGAACAGCGACCAAGACGCAGACGAAATGCCCAGGCGCTCGGCAATGCCCAGCGGATCGGCAAACTGGTTGCGGTCCAGCAGCGAGCGGATCGTCAGCGACGCCACGCCGTCAACGGCGATGTCTTCCTGCTTGGTGAGATAGCCTGGCACGGCATGGGCACGAAGCCCGCGCAGAGCGCCTCGAAGAGGGAAAAGGTCGCCGAGTATGAGGCCTCAGGCGGCCGGCTCGCCCGCCGGTGGCTGCAGCCGGGTCGAAATGCCGTACAGCGCCAGCAGGCCCATGACATGCCCGATCGCCACGCCCGGCTCGCCGGACTCGATGCGGCCGATGGTCTGCACATGCACGCCCAGCCGGGCTGCCGCCGCGGCCTGCCCTTCGCCAGCGGCAGTGCGCGCAAGCCTGGCGGCTGCCCCCATGTCCTTGATGGCCTGGAGGGCCTCATCGCCAATGTCGACCGAAATCCGTTTGCCTTGCGCCATCGGCGGATTCTCGCCGCAGGGCGAACCGAAAAGCGCTTCAGCCGGCCGGCAGTTCGCCGGTTGCCGCCATGCTGCCCGGCGCCACCGGCAGCGACTCGCTGTGCCAGCGCAGCATGCCGCCGGCCAGGTTGGCCACTCGCGTGAAGCCGTTCTTGGCCAGCAGCACGCTGGCCTGCGCCGAGCGCACGCCGGAGCGGCAGACGGCCACCACCGGCTGCTGGCGGTCCAGCTCGTCCAGCCGGCTGAGCAACTGCGACAGCGGCACCAGATGCGCACCCGAGAGGTGGCCCAGGCGGTCGAGGAATTCCGGTTCTTCTCGCACGTCGACGATCTGCACGTCGCAAGGCAACGCCGGGCCGCCCCAAGTTGCCTTGTCCCCCTTGGGGGGCGGGCTGGGCGCAGCCGAGCCCTGGGGGCACTCACCCATCCGCTCGGCCAGCGCCATCGGCTCGATCTCCCAGACACCGCTGAAGCGCAGCGTGAGCGGCGCCCAGCCGGGCTGCTCGGCAGGTGGCGCGTCGCCCTCGGGCCGGCCGCAGCGCAGGTTGGCCGGCACGGCCACGGCCATCAGCTTGGGGTGCGGCAGGCCCAGGTGGTTCATGTAGCCGGTGAAGTCGCCTTCGTCCACGTTGCCGCCCAGGCGCGGGTTGAAGCGGCGCTCCTCGGCCACGCTGGTGACGGTGACGCCGCGGTAGTCGTGCGCCGGATACAGCAGACAGTCCTCGGGCAGGCTGAGGATGTGCTCGCGCACCGAGGCGAAAAGCTGCTGTGGGCTGCCCTGCTGGAAGTCGGTCCGGCCACAGCCGCGGATCAGCAGGCTGTCGCCGGTGAAGGCCATGTGCTGGTCGTCCAGCACATAGGTCAGGCAGCCGTTGGTGTGGCCAGGCGTGGCGCGCACGGTCAGGAAACGCTCGCCAAAGGCGATGCGGTCGTCGTGGCGCAGCGGCCGGTCCACCAGCTCGGCGCCCGCCGCCTCGGCCAGTGCGATCTGGCTGCCGCAGCGCTGCTGCAAACGCCAGGCGCCGGTGACGTGGTCGGCGTGCACATGGGTGTCAAGCGTGGCGACCAGCCGCAGGCCCAGCTCCTGCACCAGCGCCAGGTCGCGCGGCACCTGCTCGAACACCGGATCGATCAGCAAGGCCTCGCCGCTGGCGCTGTCGCCCAGCAGGTAGGTGTAGGTGGACGAGGTCGGGTCGAAGAGTTGGCGAAAGATCAGCATGGTGCGGGCCGGAGAGGGAAAGCCAGCGCGATGATCACATGCCTGGCGCCGCCCTCAGCCCCGAACCGACCCGATAAGCTCATGCGGAAACCGCATGTCCCCAGAACGGAAAAAAGGGCACGCCCTGCGGCGCGCCCTTTTTGTTTCTGGCGACTGGCCCGCTCAGTGCGGCATCGCGTTCCCGGCCATCGCCGCGTGCAGCAGGCGCAGGCTGTGCGGCTCGTTCAGGAAGCGCAGCTGCTCGGACTTGGCGGCCGGCTGGTTGCTGCGGCTGAGCTGCAGCACGCGCTGGCGGCGTTGCTCACCGCGCAGGCCGCGGCCGGTGCGGCGCGGGCCCACCGCTTGCAGCGCCAGCGAGGCCAGGCGAGGCAGGTCGGCCAGCAGCGCCGCACCCTTGAGCACCGGCTGGGCGGCGTAGTGGTGGGCGTAATGCCAGGCTTGGCGCAGCACCGCGGGCGAGCGGGCTTCTTCGGGGATCAGCAGCCAGTTGGCATCGCGCAGGCGCTGGCCCAGCGCGCCGTGGGCGCTCATCACCGTGAACGGGATGGCCAGCAGCAGCGGCAAGCCCATCGGCAGCAGCCACAGTGCGGCCACCGGCGAAGCCGCGTAAATGCCGGCCATCAGCAGCGCGACGACGGCGCTCAGCGAGCCGAAGCGGCGGGTCGCGTCGCCCCAGCTCAGGTCGCTGGCTTCCCGCGGGGGCGAGGTCCATTCCAGCTTCCAGCCGGTCAGGCCGCCGATCACGAACAGGCTGTGCGCAGCCATGCGCAGCGGTGCCTGCAGCATGGACATGCCGGCTTCCAGCGCCGAGCTGCCGATCAGCTTCAAGCTGCCGCCGAACTCGGCCTGTTCGCCGCGCAGGATGACCGCCAGCACGCCCAGCACACGGGGCATCGCCAGCATCAGCGCGGTCGAGGCCCACAGCGTGGCGACCGAGCGGCCGGCCAGCAGCGTGGGGGTGTTGTCGCCGGCGCCGGTCAGCCACAGCGACACGCCGAGCACCACGTAGGCCAGCCACAGCGGGGCCGACAGGTAGGCCATCGCGCCGGTGCCCAGCATCGCGCGGTGCACGCTCTTCAGGCCGGGCTCAGCGATCAGGCGGGCGTTCTGCAGGTTGCCCTGGCACCAGCGGCGGTCGCGCTGCAGTTCGGCCAGCAGGTGCGGCGGCTGTTGTTCGTAGCTGCCTTCCAGGTCGTTGACCAGCCAGACTTCGTAGCCGGCACGGCGCATCAGCGCGGCTTCGACGAAGTCGTGCGACAGGATCTCGCCGGCCAGTGCGCCTGTGCCCGGCAGCGTGGCCAGGCCACAGTGCTGCATGAAGGGCTCGACGCGGATGATGGCGTTGTGGCCCCAGTAGTGGGCCTCGCCCAGCTGCCAGAACTGCATGCCGGCGGTGAACAGGCGGCCGGTGACGCGGCTGGCGAACTGCTGCGCGCGGGCATGCAGCGTGGCGTGGCCTGCGGCGCGCGGGGCCGTCTGCAGGATGCCGGCGCGCGGGTTGGCTTCCATCAGGCGGGCCAGCGTGACCAGGGTGTCGCCGCTCATCACGCTGTCGGCGTCCATCACCACCATGTAGCGGTAGTCCTTGCCCCAGCGGCGGCAGAAGTCGGCCACATTGCCAGCCTTGCGCTTGGTGCGGCGCTGGCGCCAGCGGTAGTACACGCGCAGCTCGCTGCCGGCTTCGCTCAGCTGCTGGCGCAGCGCGTGCCAGGCCCGCAGCTCGGCGGCGCGCAGCGTCGGGTCGCTGGTGTCGGACAGCACGAACATGTCGAAGACGCGCTGCGCACCGGTGGCACTGAGCGACTCGCAGGTCGCGCGCAGCCCGGCGAACACGGTGGCCACGTCCTCGTTGCAGATCGGCATGATGACCGCGGTGCGCGCATCGGCCGGCAGCGTCATGCCTTCGACCGACTTGGCCGACAGCGCGTGCGGGTCGCCCTTGAGCGTGACGATGAAGCCCATCACCGCGGTCACGGCACCGGCCGAGACCCAGGCGAACAGCAGCGTGAACAGCAGCAGCTGCGCGGCTTCCAGTGCGTCGCTGCCGGCGCCCGGCTGCGAGCTCCACATCAGGCCGGCGGCCATCAGGCTGGCGCCCAGGGTCCAGAACATCAGCCAGTTGCGGCGCTTGGCCGCAGCGCCTTCCCACGCCGCCTTGGGCTGGGCTTCCAGCTTGGCGACGCTCTCGCGCCACGGCGCATCGGCCGCGGCCTGCTCGCCGCGCAGCCGGGCGGCCACGCCCAGCCAGCGCGTGGGCACCATGCTGCCGCGATGGATGGCCGGCATGCCGGGCACGTAGGAGGTTCCGTTGGTGGTTCCGTTCGTGGCGCGGCTGGCCACGACGGGGCGTGCGTACGACGCGGTATTGCCGCGTGCGCACTTCATTGCGCTGTCAGGAGATGCGTCCATGTTTCACTCACGGTGTCGTTGCCAGATTGGAGGAAGGCCCGCAGTTCGACCGGCTTCGTCGGGTCGACGGTCATCACGCGCAGGGCCAGTCGCCAGGCGCCGTTGGCGCTGACGCGGTACAAGGTTTGTTCTTCGATGCGGCCATTGCCATCTGCCGAGACCACGGCGCGCAGCGCGGCCTGCTTGGCACCGGCCGGCACTTCGGCGGCCGAGGCTTCGAGCTTGTCCAGCGCAGGGCCGGCGAAGTCGACGATCAGCTGCTGCTCGTTGTCCTTCAGCGTCGCGTAGCTGCGGCCCACGCGGGTCTGCGTGACCCAGCCGGCCGGCGGGCGCTGCTGCTGCTCGCCCTGCCAGTCCACGCGCCAGGCCATGTCCAGCACCTGGCCCGGGGCCGGCAGCGTGGCCGGCACCCAGTAGGCGACGATGTTGTCGTTGGTTTCGTCAGGCGTGTGCAGCTGCACCAGCTCCACGCGGCCGGTGCCCCAGTCGCCCAGCGGCGTGATCCAGGCCGAAGGCCGGCGCTCGTAGCTGGCTTCGCTGTCTTCGTAGCTGCTGAAGTTGCGGTCACGCTGCATCAGGCCGAAGCCCTTGGGCGAACGCATCGCAAACGAGGTGGTCAGCGTGGACTTGGGGTTCTGCAGCGGGCGCCACAGCCATTCACCGTCGCCGGTGGCCATCATCAGGCCATCGCTGTCGTGCACTTCGGGACGGAAGTCGCTGCGGTGCGGCTGGTTCTCGCCAAACGAGAACATGCTGGTCAGCGGCGCGATGCCCAAGGTCTTGATCGGCTCCTTGGTGTCACGCAGCACCAGCTTCGCGTGCACGCTGACCTGCGTGGTGACGCCGGGCGTGATGTCGAAGCGGTAGGCGCCGGTGACACGCGGCGAGTCCATCAGTGCCAGCACGACCAGCGACTTGGCATCGGCCGCGGGGCGCTGCAGCCAGAAGTCGGTGAAGCGCGGGAATTCCTCGCCCTTCAGGCCGCCGGCGGTGTCCACCGCCAGGCCACGGGCCGACAGGCCGTAGTGCTGCCCCGCGCCCAGCGCGCGGAAGTAGCTGGCGCCCTGGAAGACCACCAGCTCGTCCTTGTAGGTCGCGCCGGGCGTCATCTGGGTGTGCACGCGGAAACCGGCGTAGCCGATGTCGCCCCAGGCGGCCGGGTCGAAGGTCTTCTTGAAGTCGTAGCTGAAGTCGGCGGCGTCGAACTTGAAGTCGCGGCTGGCGTCGCCGTTCAGCTCGTGCAGGCGCACCGGCTCGGTCTGGTACTTGCCGAGGTGGAAGAACATCAGCTCGAACGGCAGCTGCTGTTCACGCCAGACCGCACGCGCCGGCTTGAAGCGGATGGACCGCATCTGGTCGTACGTCAGGTCTTTCAGCGCCTGCGGCGTGCTGCTGGGCGTGGGCTGGTAGGGCTGGGCGGCCAGGGCCTGGGCCTTCTGGGCCAGCGTGTCGAGATCCATCGCCGCCGAAGTGGCGGCAGTCACAGCCTGCGCCAGCAGCGCCAGCGGCAAGGCCAGCACCGCAGCCTGCCAGCGGCGGCGGCCGATGCGAGGCAAAGAGGGGTTGGCGGAAGTAGTCATTGCGGTGCTTTACCGCAAAGCCTGTGCCACCCTATTTTTCTCTTTCAAATCAATGACTTGAGCAAATCAGGCCGTCCCATCCCCCCTTTCGGGGGAGAAAAGCGTCGCCGTTCAGCGACAGCTTCTGGGGGCTTACCCTCTCCTGTTTCGCAAGTGCCTGATTTCGTTAAGAAAATTCGCTGTCGCTAGCCGGCGACAGGCGGTTGCTGCACTGCGCCATCGCTGTCGCCATCCGGCGACTCGCTGCGAAACAGGCCGGGCGTCAGGCCGTTCTTCTGCAGCAGCCGGTAGAACTCGGTCCGGTTACGGTCGGCCAGCCGCGCAGCGTCGGCGACCTGGCCGTCGGTCAGTTTCAGCAGGCCGACCAGGTAGTCGTGCTCGAAGCGGCGACGGGCCTCAGCGTAAGTGAGCACCTCCACTGTCGGCACCCGCAACGCGCGCTGCACCAGCGCCAGCGGGATCAGCGGTGCGGTGGCCAGCGCGCAGACCTGTTCGACGGCGTTGTGCAGCTGGCGCACATTGCCGGGCCAGGCGGCAGTCGCCAAAGCGCTCAGTGCGTCCGGCGCAAAGCCATTGAGCTTCTTGTCGTACTTGGCGGCCAGGCGCTGCAGGAAGTGCTGGGCCAGCAGCGGAATGTCCTCGCGCCGCTCGGCCAGCGTGGGCAGCGTCAGCGTCACCACGTTGAGCCGGTAGTAAAGGTCCTCGCGGAACTCGCCGCTGGCCAGCGCCGCCTCCAGGTCGCGGTGGGTGGCCGAAAGGATGCGCACATCCACCGCGATCGACTGCTGCGCGCCCACCGGCCGCACCTGGCGCTCCTGCAGCACGCGCAGCAGCTTGACCTGCAGCGCCGGCGGCATGTCGCCGATCTCGTCCAGGAACAGCGTGCCGCCATGCGCGCTCTGGAACAGCCCGCGGTGGTTGGTGACCGCGCCGGTGAACGCGCCTTTCACATGGCCGAACAGCTCGGACTCCAGCAGCGCCTCGGGAATGGCGCTGCAGTTGACCGCCACGAACGGCCCGGCGGCCCGCGGCCCGGCGCGGTGGATGGCCTGCGCCAGCAGTTCCTTGCCGCTGCCGCTTTCGCCGCGGATCAGCACCGAGGCGTCTCCGGCCGCGACCAGCCTGGCCTCGGCCAGCACCTCGTCCATCACGGCCGAGCGGCTGACGATCTCCTCGCGCCAGGCGTCGCGCTGCTTGCCGGCCGCCGGGCGTGCGGCGGTCGAGACGGCCAGCGCACGGTCCACCGCGGCCAGCAGGTCCTTGCCGTCGAACGGCTTGGTCAGGTAGCTGAAGACGCCGCGCAGCGTTGCCTCCACCGCATCCGGAATCGTGCCGTGTGCGGTCAGCAGGATGACCGGCAGGCCGGGGTAGCGGCTCTGCACCGCGTCGAACAGCTGCAGACCGTCCAGGCCGGGCAGCCGCACGTCGCTCAGCACCAGCTGCGGCCGCAGCACGTCCAGCCGCGCCAGTGCGTCCTCGGCGCTGGCCACCGCGGTCACCGCATGGCCGGCGGCGTTCAGCCGCAGCGACAGCAGGCGCAGCAGGTCGGCGTCGTCGTCGACGACCAGGATGCGGGTCTTGGCTGCCGCGCCGGCCGGCGCGGCGGGGGCGCCAGCGCTCACCGCCCGTCTCCCGGCCGGCGCGGCGCCAGCGAACGCTCGATGGCCTTCAGCGCTTCGAGCTGGCCATTGAGCTGGTCGATGCGGCGCTGGGTGTCGCGCATCTGCGCGGCCTGGCGGTCCAACTGTTCTTCGAGTCGCTTCTGCTCGGCCGCTCGCGGCAGCAGCAGCCTGGCCCAGAAGGCCCAGGGCTGGGCCGCAGGGTCGGCCTGCTTCTGCAGCGTGTCCAGCACGCCCCAGGCGCGCGCCGAATCGCCGGCGGCGCGGGTGTTCAGCCACAACAGCGCCAGGTGCAGCGCGGTGGGCGGCAAAGCCGGCTCGGCGGCCAGACGCGAAGCCTGCAGCGCGACCTGCTCAGGCGTGGACTGGCGCAGCTCTTCCTGCCAGGCCTGCAGCTGGCGGCCCGCGTCGTCGATCGGGTCATGCGGCGCCGAGGCCGGCGGTGGCGGGGGCGGGGGCACGCTGGCCGGCGCGGAAGGCGGCTCCGGCGGCGCACTGGCGGCCGGCGCCGGTGTCGGCGGCTTGGGCTGCAGCAGCTCGCAGCCGCCCAGCGCGAAGGCGCAGGCCAACACGCCCACTGGCAACAACAACCGGGCGTGGTGCAACAAAGGTCCCTTCAACTGGCAAAAACGTTCAGGCATGGGTGGCATGTGCAGACGCGGGGGTCACCACAGCAAGCGGCGAGCCCAGCGGCAGGAGGATTCGAAAACAGGCACCGCCGGCATCGGCAGCCAGCACGATCTGGCCGCCATGGGCAGCGACCTGCTCGCGCACGATGGACAGGCCGATGCCGCTGCCGCGCGGCTGGTTTTCGGGCTGCACGGTGCCGCGGAAAAACGGGTCGAAGATGCGCTCACGTTCTTCGTCAGGCACGCCGGGGCCCTGGTCGCTGACCTGCAGCACCGCCTGGCCGCTCAGCGTGCCGACCCACCAGCGGATCTGGCCGCCCGGCGGGCTGAAGCGGATCGCATTGGACAGCAGGTTGCCCAGCGCCATGCCCAGGCGCTCCGGGTCCACCGGCAGCACCAGGCGCTCGTCGCCCTCGACCAGCAGCTTCAGCCCGCGCGCCTGCCACTGCAGCCGCTGGGCCTCGACGACCTGCTGCAGCAGCGAGCGCAGCACCGTGGGCCGGCGCTGCAGCCGGCTGGCGTCGAAGGCCGCGGCGTTGTAGCGCAGCAGGTCCTCGATCTGCTGCTGCAGCACCGCGGTGTTGTGCTGCAGGATGCCGACGATCTCGGCCTGGTCGGTGCTCAGGGCGCCGCCCACGCCGTCCTGCAGCAGCGACACGCCTTCGCGCAGCGCCGCCAGCGGCGTCTTCAGCTCGTGCGAGATGTGGCGCAGGAAGCGATCCTTGTCCTCGTCCAGCTCGGTCAGCCGCAGGCGCAGCCAGTCCAGCTGCTTGCCCAGGCTGGCCAGGTCGGCCGGGCCGCGAATGGCCACCGGCTGGTCCAGCCGGCCTTCGCCCAGCGCGACGATGGCCGTGCCCAGCCGGCGCAGCGGCCGCGTGAGCCACACGCCAAAGGCCAGCGCCGCCAGCGCCGCGACCACGATGGCCACCAGCACCTGCTGCACCAGCAGGCTGCGCTGCGCCTCCAGCGCGCCCTGCAGCGCCTGGTTGCGCTCGGCAATGCTTTGCTGCACCTGCACCGTGAGCCGCCGCGTCAGGTCTTCCAGTACGCGAAATTCGGCGGTGACGGACTGGTCCTGCGCACCGGCCGGCAAGCCGTGGTCGTCCAGCAGGCGGCCGACCTGGCCGACGCTGCCCACCCATTGCTGGGCCAGCAGCGCGGTGGGCTTGAACTTCAGCAGCGGCGCCAGCAGCCCGCGGGCCTCGCGCGAGGCGTCTTCGAAGCGCTGGCGCAGGCCGCCGTCGCCCAGCACCAGGTACTGGCGCGCAGCGCGTTCCATGTCGGTGCTGCGCTCGACCAGGCCGCCGGTCGCCAGATTCAGCTGGATCGCCTGCTGACCCGCCTCGCGGCTTTTCGCCAGCAGCCCCTGCAATGCCTGCAGCCCGCTCAGCGACACGGCGCCCAGCATCACCGACATCATCACAAAAGCCAGCAGCAGCAGCTGCCGGAACGAGGCACGCAGGACCAAGGGGAAGACTCCGGCCGACAAAGGGTTCACCCGAGTGTAAGGTCCCTGGATTCAAGGGAAGGCGCAGCGCGGGGAAGCTTGCGACAATGCGTAAGCTCCCTGCTTCCTCCATTCCGATTCCCGCCTTGCTGCCCATGTCTTCCGCATCGACCCAGCGCGTCCTGACCGGCGTCACCACCACCGGCATCCTGCACCTGGGCAACTACGTCGGTGCGATCCGCCCGGCGATTGCCGCGAGCCGCGAACCCGGCATCGAGAGCTTCTTCTTCCTGGCCGACTACCACGCGCTGATCAAGTGCGACGACCCGGCCCGCATCGAGCGCTCGCGCATGCAGATCGCCGCGACCTGGCTGGCCGCCGGGCTGGACCCGCAGCGCGTGGTCTTCTACCGCCAGAGCGACATTCCCGAGATCCCCGAGCTGACCTGGCTGCTGACCTGCGTCACCAGCAAAGGCCAGATGAACCGCGCCCATGCCTACAAGGGTGCGGTGGACGCGAACGTGGCCGCTGGCGAAGACCCGGATGCCGGCATCACCATGGGCCTGTACAGCTACCCCATCCTGATGGCGGCCGACATCCTGATGTTCAACGCCCACCGCGTGCCGGTGGGCAAGGACCAAATCCAGCACATCGAGATGGCGCGCGATGTGGCCCAGCGCTTCAACCACCTCTTCGGGGAGCACTTCGTGCTGCCCGAGGCCAACGTCGAGCCCGAGATGGAACTGCTGCCGGGCCTGGACGGCCGCAAGATGAGCAAGAGCTACGACAACAGCGTGCCCTTGTTCGAAGGCGGCGAGAAGGCGCTGCGCGAGGCGATTGCCCGCGTCGTGACCGACTCGAAGCTGCCCGGCGAACCCAAGGAGCCGGAAGGCAGCACGCTAATCGCGCTGTTCGACCCCTTTGCCACCGCCGAGGAACGCGCTGCCTTCCGCGCCGAGTTGCGTGCCGGCCTGGGCTGGGGCGATGCCAAGCAGCGCCTGTTCGAGCAGGTCAACCGTCACATCGGCCCGATGCGCGCGCGCTACGACACGCTGATGGCGCACCCGGAGCAGCTCGAAGAGATCCTGCAGCAAGGCGCCCAGCGCGCCCGCGCCATCGCCGCCCCTTTCCTCGCCACGCTGCGCGAGGCCGTGGGCCTGCGCCGCTTCCAGCCGCTGGCCGCCGCCGCAGCGCCAGTCGCCAAAGTCAAGGCCGCCCTGCCGGTGTTCAAGCAGTACCGCGAGGCCGACGGCCAGTTCTACTTCAAGCTCAGTGCGGCAGACGGCCGCGTGCTGCTGCAAAGCCAGGCCTTTGCCGGCGGACGCGATGCCGGTGAATGGGTCAAGCGCCTGAAGACCGAAGGCGCCGCGGCGCTGGCAGGCGCGCCTGTGGCCAAGGGCGAAGGCGTGGCCGACAGCGAACTGGCCGATGCGCTGGCCGCCCTCGTCGCGGCAGAAGCGGCGTGAGCGGCCCGGACAAGACCTCGCCCGCGCACCACGTGCCGGGCGGTGGCTACCGCAACGTGGCCGTCGAATTCCGCCCGCGCTCGCTGGGTGAGGTGCTGCGCTGGCGCTGGCAGGCCTCGCGGGACGGCAAGCCCTTCCCGCCGCAAGCGCCCACGCCGCAGGTCGCCCCCGATCTGGCCTACCTGCTGGCCAACCGTGGGGCCGCGCAGCAGCCCGGCGCGACCTGGCTGGGCCATGCCACGGCACTGGTGCAGCTGGGCGGCATCAGCCTGCTGACCGACCCGGTCTTCTCCGAGCGCTGCTCGCCGCTGCCGTTCGCCGGCCCCAAGCGCCACCAGCCACCGGGCATTGCGCTGGCAGAGCTGCCGCACATCGAGCTGGTGCTGGTCTCGCACAACCATTACGACCATCTGGACGCCGCCTCGGTGCAGGCCCTGGCGCGCCAGCCCGGCGGCCCGCCGCAGTTCATCGTGCCGCTGGGGCTGAAGGCCTGGTTCGCCAGGCTGGGCATCGTCAACTGCATCGAGCTGGACTGGTGGCAGGCGCACACGCTGCCAGCCGCCAAGGGCGACGTGACGGTGGAGTTGGTGCCGGCCCAGCACTGGTCGGCCCGCGGCCTGGGCGACCGCATGGCCACGCTGTGGGGCGGCTTTGCCGTCTTCGCGCCGGACTGCCACCTGTTCTACGCTGGCGACACCGCCTACAGCCGCGAGTTCGCCCACATGCGCGAGCGCTACGCGCCGCGCCAGAGCCCGGAACACGGCGGCGGTTTCGACCTGGCGCTGCTGCCGATTGGCGCCTACGAGCCGCGCTGGTTCATGGGCTCGCAGCACATCAACGTCGAAGAAGCCTTGCGCATCCACCGCGACCTGGGCGCCAAGCGTTCGCTGGGCCTGCATTGGGGCACGTTTGCGCTGGCCGACGAAGCGGTGGACGAACCACCGCGCGAACTGGCCCGGCAACGCCCGGCCAGCGGCCTGAGCGAAGACGAGTTTTTTGTCACCGCCATTGGCGAGACGCGCCGGCTGCCGGCGCGCGAACATCTACACGACGGTTGACGGGAAGAGGGATGCCCGTGTGGCAAGTGCCGGCCTGGGGAGGCCGCAGCACACGGGCTTGAGCAATCACGCATCAAGGAGCGCCTGAGGGGGCGTGGAGGGGGAGTCGAGATGCAGGACATGGTCAGGCTGGTGTATGCCGGCGAGATCCTGGAGGGCCACGCGGCGGCCACGGTACAGCAGTCGCTGGCCGAATGGCTGAAGCTGGACGACACGCGCCGCGCGGCGCTGGGTTCGGGCCGGCGGCTGGTCATCAAGAAGGCGCTGGCGGCCGACCAGGCGCACAAGTGGGTGGCGCAGTTCAAGGCCCGCGGGGCGCGCCTGCTGGTCGAGCCGCTGCCGCCGGAAGCGGCAGCGCCAACGCCGGCAGCCGTGGCGCCGCTGCCCACGATTGCGCCGCCACCGGTGGCCACCGCGTCGGCGCCGTTCACGCTGGAACTCGCGCCGCTGGAACCGCCCACCAGCCCGGCGCCGCCGCCCTGGGCCGCGCCGCGGGCCGATGCCAACGCGGCTCAGGCGGCGCGTGGCCCAGACCCCGCTGCCGTGCCGCCGCCGATCAAGACCATCGCGCCAGCGTCCGACGAGATGATGGACTGCCCGGCCTGCGGCGAACGCCAGAGCAAGCGCATCCTGTGCAAGGCCTGCGCCTGCGACATGCCACGCGGCATCGCCGCCAAGGAAGAGGCTGCCGCCGAGGCCCGCGCCGAACGCGAAGCCCAGGCGCAAGCCCGGCGCGAAGCCCGCGGTGGCCCGCGCAAGCCCCCCGCGACCGCCACCGAGCGGCGCCGCGCCGCCATCGCCTCACGCCAGCGCGGCGAAGAACCCACGCCCTATTTCGGCAGCGACGATGCGCCGCTGTTCGGCCTCAGCTTCGAGGGCCGCATGCCGCGCATGCGCTACTTCTTCTCAGGCTTGCTGTTCTACGTGGGCATCGCCGGGCTGGGCATCCTGCTGGCACTGCTGCCAGGCATGATCTTCAAGGGACTGCTGGGCATTGTCGGCATCGCCGTGCTGATCGTCTGGTCGCTGCGGGTCACGGTGCTGCGACTGCACGACATCGGCCAGAACGGCTGGTGGGTGCTGGTGCTGCTGATCCCCATCATCAACTGGATCGCCACCGTCGCCCTGCTGTTCTATCCCAGCGAGGCCTACGAGAACGAGCATGGCCCCAAGCCGGTGGATGACAGCGGCCGGGGCGTGGTGATCGCACTCGGCGTGCTGATCCTGATGTTCGCCCTGCTGTTGAGCTTGGCCGTGCCCGCCTACAAACGCTACGTGGACAAGGTGCACGAGGAAATGGACGACGACGAGCGCCCTGAAGCCCAGCAGCGCAGCGACGACCCAATGCCCAGCGCTGCCGAGCTGCAGTCCGTCCTGCACAGCCCGCGCGCCGCCGAGCGTTTCCGCGAGGAATACGCCCACGCCAAGGGCCACCGCGCCTTCAGCGTGTCGAACGACGGCGCCTCCGGCTGGGCCTCAGGCGCCTCCAGCATCGACACCGCCGTGCGCGAAGCCCTGGCCAGCTGCGACCACGACCGCCGCGCGTACACCTCGGAGTGCTACATCGTGCACGTGGACACGGACTGGGCGATGCGCTGAGCATCCCCGGCCTGGTGGTTGTGCTTGGCCGAGCTTGTCGGCGTATATCAAATGCTATACAGTCGATTAATGAGCCGCTCCGCCACCTTGCCCCCCATTCGCATCGCGCCCGAAGCCAAGGCCAGCCTGGAGGCTGTGCTGCGAGAAGGCGAGTCCATGACGCAGTTCATCGAGAACGCCGTCTGCCGCGAGGTTGAATTTCGCGCCGAGCAGAACGCTGCCGTTGCGCGTGCGAAGAAGGCACTGCGCAGCGCCGACAAGGGCGAGGGCCTGGTCACGGCCGAAGACTTCCTGGCGGGCATGACGCAGCGTGCCAAGGCGGCACAGCAGCGCATCCGGGAAGCGGTGGCAGCGAAGCAAAAGCGAGCCTCTGAGTGAGCGAGCCCTATCGCGTCATTCCCAGCCTCACCTTCCAGCAAGACATCGAGCGCCTCGAAGACCACATCATCCTGCGCGAGCTGGCGAGCCACGCGCCCGATGAGAGGTGCCTCTTTCGGTTCCGCGATGCGGTCGAACAAGGGATGAGCGTCCTCGCGTTCGCACCGCACACCTGCCGCCGGTCCGAGCAAGACCGGGAATTCCGGGAATTGATCATCCCGTTTGGCAAGGGCGGCTGCGTCTTCCTGTTCGCGATGCGTGACGCGGAGGTCGTGCTGCTCGCCGCCAGGGACCAGCACAAGCACGACTACCGCTGACGGCGGCGTAGCGGGCAAGGGCTGGAGCGGCTGGTCGGAGCAACCAGCAACTGCAATAGAGATCGGCGACGCCCTCAATATCACCCCCGGCAAGCGTCATCACTGATAGATCACAAAAACATAGTGCCCCGACTTTGCAGCCTCAGCATAAAAAGCCCGAAGCTTCTGAAAAGCCGGGACTAAAAATTCTTCCAATACCGAATCTTTTTCACTCAACCATTCCATTCCGCCCACCTCGAACTTCTCCATTTCTTTTCGATCAAAAAACTTTTGGAGATCAGCTGTGGTGATGCGATCCAAGGCAGCGGAAAGCTGCTTGACCTCGGCTGGTTTGAAAAGCCTTGCGCTGCCCATACCAAAATCAATCTTCGGGTCTCGCTGACTTTTGTCGCCGCGACCCTCAATTGCGCTCAATACCATGTCCGCCGCAGCCCCGTCAGTGGCTCCAGGGCAAACACCCAGCTTTCCCAGTTCTTCCGACAACAATGCGTCGAAGTCGGTGTTTTCACCCAGAGATTTTGATTCAATTTGGCGACCGGCGGCTCGATACGTTGCAACAAGGTGTACTTGCTCGCCACGTTTGGTGCTTGACAGCAGCCAGGCGAGAACTTCGTAATCCTTATCCAAATCAAGCAAAGCAGCTTTTGCAAACCGTGGATCGTTTTTGATATTCCAGACAACGGATGGCTGCTTGTGCACCAAATCAAGTTGGACCTCATCCACGTGAGCGTAGTAGGCAATAATGCTCATATAGATACCCTCCCTATCAAAAAATTGAATATTCAATCAATCTTACAAAACAAGCCTACGCGCCCTTTTCGGGAGTCTCGATCGTCGGTATTTTGCCATTCGAACTGTTCGGAGTCTGGGAACCCGAGCAGTCGATCACATACGCCGAATTTACTTGCCTAGATTCAAGCTTCGCAACGCACTAGCCTCGAAGCGAGCCCAGTAAATGCCAATCATCTCAGCTTTGCTGCGGATCTTGATCCGGCCAATCGAAGTGAAGGTAGTCCATCTGGTTCTGGTCGCCATCGTAGATGCCCAGCCAGTGCCGAATTTGAGCCTTCATTAGAGCCCCGGATACTTGCCGAGCGTCAGCATTGAGGACCTCCGGCCTCGCGGCCGTCCCATCCAGCGTCCATTCACCTTCAGGCCGCCAATCCTCGAAGGAGAAACACTCGCAGTCCGAAACAATGATCTTGTAGGCGCCTTTCGACACTCCCAACCCGTGTCGCGCCAGCAGATCGGACATCTCCTTCTGTTCCGGGCATCCGACGCAGACGCCATAGGCAAACGTGCGCTCTGGCGCGATGCCATCCTCGTGGCCTATCGAGCCGACAAAGTTCACGAGGGCCTCTTTGCCAGGTTGGGATTCAGGCCGCAGTAGAAAAAGTCGTCGCCAAAGGCCCATGTTCCTGCCTCCATCGCATTCGTCTCATCGGACGATGGTATCCAGGTCATAACGCGAGAACACTCGCACCATGACGCCAGACGCCTCACACACGGCCCTCGCCCTCTCAGCGAATCACATCATCCAGCCGCCTGAGCTTGGCCTTGCGGCCCTTGAGCGTGCCGCTGGAGAGTTTGGCGACGACCTGGTCGGCGATGCTGGCTTCGACGGCCACGTAGGTGTGGAAGTCGCCAACCTTGATCTTGCCGATCTGGCTGCCGGCGAAGCCGGCGTCGCCGGTGAGCGCGCCCAGCACGTCGCCGGGGCGGATCTTTTCCTTCTTGCCGCCGAGGATCTGCAGCGTGACCATGGCCGGGCGCAGCGGACCGCCGGGGGCGTCCTTCAGCTCGCCGAGCTTTTCCCAGTCGAAGGGCTTGCCCTGGGCCAGCTCGATGCGGCCGATGCGGCCCATCTCGTCCATGCTGACCAGGCTCAGTGCCAGGCCGTCGTGCCCGGCGCGGCCGGTGCGGCCGATGCGGTGCACGTGCTGCTCGATGTCCTGCGTGACGTCGACATTGATCACCGCTTCGAGCTGCTCGATGTCCAGCCCGCGCGCGGCCACGTCGGTGGCCACCAGCACCGAGACGCTGCGCTGCGAGAAGCGGATCAGCACCTGGTCGCGCTCGCGCTGGTCCAGGTCACCATGCAGCGCCAGCGCGACGAAGCCTTCGGCCACCAGCACGTCGACCAGGTCGCGGCACTGCTGCTTGGTGTTGCAGAAGGCGATGGTGCTGGCCGGCCGGTAGTGGCGCAGCAGTTGGCCGACGACGTGCAGCCGGTCGCTGTCGGCCACTTCGAACGCGAGTTGGCGGATCTGGCCGGCGGGTGCGGTGGCAGGGCCGCCGGTCTTGGCGGTGGGCGCGCTGACGGTCAGCTGGCGTGGCTTGCGCAGGAAGCGCGAGGCCAGCTTGGCAATGCCTTCGGGGTAGGTGGCGGAGAACAGCAAGGTTTGCCGCTCGGCCGGGCACTGGCTGGCGACGGTGACCATGTCGTCGATGAAGCCCATGTCCAGCATGCGGTCGGCTTCGTCGAAGACCAGCGTCTGCAGGCCGCCGAGCTGCAGAGCGCCCACGTCCAGCAAGTCCATCAGCCGGCCCGGCGTGCCGACGACGACGTGCGCGCCATGCGCCAGGCTTTCGCGCTGCGGGCGCATCGGCGTGCCGCCGCACAGGCTGAGGATCTTCACGTTGCCGGCGGCGCGTGCCAGCCGGCGCAACTCTTCGGCGACCTGGTCGGCCAGCTCGCGCGTGGGGCACAGCACCAGCGCCTGGACCTGCCAGAGGCTGCTGTCCAGTGCGGCCAGCAGCGCCAGCCCGAAGGCCGCCGTCTTGCCGCTGCCGGTGGGCGCCTGCACGATCAGGTCCTCGCCGGCCAGCGCGGCGGGCAGGCTGGCGGCCTGCACCGGCGTCATCTGCGTGAAGCCCAGCGCGGCCACGCCGGCCTTCAGGGCTTCGGGCAGCGGCAGTTGATCGAAGGCGGCCACGGGGGCCGGGGAGACGGGGGCGGAAGAAGCGGCAGACATGGCGCATTGTCCGCCGCGCTGGCTGGGACGCGCGCACCCGCGGTTCACAAGCCTGTCACGCGTGCACTGCAAGCTGCCGGCCTGCATGAGCATCAAGAAGATTGCGTTGGTCTACTTCAACGCCGGGGGCGGGCACCGGGCGGCGGCCATGGCTTTGCAGCAGGTGCTGCAAGCGCCGGAGCAGCCGCCCTGCGAGGTCCGGCTGGTCAACCTGATCGAGCTGCTGGACCCGCCGCAGCGCTTTAAGCGTGCCACCGGGCTGGCGCCGGAAGACCTCTACAACCTGCGCTTGGCGCGCGGCTGGACCATGGGGCTGGCGCAGGAGCTGAAGCTGCTGCAGGGCATGATCCGCATGGCCCATCCGTGGCTGCTGCGCACGCTGCGCGCGCACTGGGACGCGACCGCGCCGGACCTGGTGGTCTCGCTGATCCCGAACTTCAACCGGGCGCTGTACGAGTCGGTGATGGCCTCGCCCGGCAGGCGCTGCGCGACGGTGATGACAGACCTGGCGGACCACCCGCCGCACTTCTGGATCGAGCCCGGCCAGCCGGCGCAGGTGCTGGTGTGCGGCACGCCTCGCGCGGCGGCGCAGGCGCTGGCCGCCGGCCACGCGCCGGCGCAGGTGAAGCGGGTTTCGGGCATGGTGTTGCGGCCTGCGTTTCATGGGCTGGCACCGCTGGCTGCGGACGAGCGCGCCGAGCGCCAGCGGGCGCTGGGCCTGCACTCCGGCCGGCCCATCGGCCTGGTGATGTTCGGCGGCCAGGGCTCGATGCAGATGCTGCGCATTGCGCGCGGCCTGCCCGAGGTGCAGCTGGTGCTGGTCTGCGGCCACAACGCCCGGCTGGCGACGCGGCTGCACGCGCTGGCCACGGCCGCGCCCGGTGGTCCGCACGCGGTGCTGGGCTTTGTGCCCGACATGGCCGGGCTGATGCAGCTGGCCGACTTTTTCATCGGCAAGCCCGGCCCCGGCAGCCTCAGCGAGGCGGTGCAGATGGGCCTGCCGGTGGTGACCTTCGAAAACCGCTGGACCATGCCGCAGGAGCGCTACAACGCGCACTGGGTGCGCAACGAAGGCCTGGGCGAAGTGGTGGACTCGGTCAAGGCCGTGCCCGAAGGCGTGGCGCGTTTGCTGGACCAGCTGCCGCAGCGCCGCTCACGGGTGCTGCAGGTGCGCAACCGGGCGGTGTTCGAAGTGGCGGCGCTGCTGCGCGAGCTGGCCGGCGTTTCGACGGCGGCCGCCGTCGAGCCGGCGCTGGCAGTGGACTGAAGACCTACTTCGCCTTGTAAATCGCATCCAGCCGGTCCGGCGTGGCGCTGACACGCTCCAGCGCCGGGTAGCGCAGGCCGCCGCGCCAGTCGATGCGGGCGCTGAAGAAATGGTCGCCGTCCTTGACCAGCAGCTGGATCGGCGCCTTGCCGTCGATGTTGGCGGTGACGGCGGCCGTCAGCCGCTCGGGCCGGTAGCTGCGTTCGTTGACGGCCAGCACCTGCATGCCCGCGGCAAGTCCCGCCTGGAAGGCCGGGCTGTCCCAGTAGACCTGGTCCAGCTTGCCGTCGCTGGTCACGCGCAGGCCGAGTGAATAGGCCATGTCCTGCGGGCGCTCGTCGCCTTCAGGGCCGCTCCAGCCACGTTCCTGGGCCGAGAACCGGCTTTCTTCGGTGCGCCAGCGCAGCTGCCAGCCGGCATGGCTCACGCCGTCCAGCGGAGCGACGGTGCCGGTGCGGTTCAGGCGCTCGCGCCAGAAACCGGCCCAGTCATGCGGTTGCAAGGCGTTCAGTGCCGTGACCAGCTCGTCGAAGGTGTAGGTCAGCGGCTGGATCGAGCCATCTGCGCGCTGCTGCGGTGTGCGGCCGAAGAAGCTGCGCGCGAAGTCGTCCAGCGACTTCTTGCCGCCGCTTTTCTCGCGGATCAGCGTGTCGGCGTCCAGCCACAGCAGCAGGCCTTCGTCGTAGTAGTCGCTGCTGCGCTGCCAGTCTTCCCATTCGGCCGTGTGGCCGGGGCCCAGCGTGGCTTCGTTGGTGGTGTCCTGCAGGCTGCGCCAGACCCGGCCGCTGCGGGCCTGCGCGTCGGCCGCAACCGCAGCCAGCCGGTCGCGCGCCTGCTCGGGCGTGGACAGCCCGCTGCGCGCGGCCAGCACATGGCCCCAGTACTGCGTGAGCCCTTCGTAGACCCACAGCAGCGAGTTGCGCATGGGGGTGTTGTAGTGCGGCGTCCAGAGGTCGGCCGGGCGACGGAACTTGCCGTTCCAGGCGTGCACGTATTCGTGCGGCAGCAGTTCGCGGCCGCGGATGGCCTTGTCCCAGTCGCTGAAGTAGTCGGCCTCCAGGCCGTTTTCGCTGGACTCGTGGTGCTCCAGGCCGATGCCGCCGAACTCGTCGGACAACGCCAGCAGGAAGTCGTATTGCCGGTACGGGCGGTGGCCGAACAGCTTGTCGGCCTGCTGCACCAGGGCCTTGTGGGCCGCAAGCTGCGCGGCGGTGGCGACGAGCTGGCCAGGCTCGTCGGCCAGCAGGTTCAGCGCCACGGCGTGCGGCGTGCCGGGCGGGTCCAGCTCGATTCGTTTGGTGTAGCGGCCGGCGAACAGCGGTGAGTCGACCAGGGTTTCGAGGCCAACCTCGGCGTAGTCCACCCAGCCGTCCTCACCAGCACGTGCGGGCTGGCCGGCGGGCGAGCGCAGCGCGGTGGCCGGCTGCCAGCCCACCGGCAGGCGCAGCCGCGGCTTGACGCGGATGGCCGCAGCCGCCGGCCCGGCCGGGTACAGCAGCACGGTTTCCCATTCCACGCCCAGCATCTCGCGTGTGATGCTGATGCGGTCGCCGCCGTGCTTGACCGGCGCGGTGTACTGGAACGCCAGCTGCAACTCGCTGACGCCCGCCGGCACGTTCAGGTGGAAGGCAAACGGGTCGGTGACGTCGCGCTGCCAGGGCAGGCGCCGGTCGCCGGCCAGCACCGTGAGGCCGGCCAGGCGGGCCACGTCGCCATAAGGCCCATGCGCGCCGGGCAGGAAGCGGGCGTAGTAGAGCGTCAGCGGGCCGCCTTGGGCGGCGGGCGCGATGGGCAGGCGCTGGCTCACCTTCAGCAGGCGGTGCGCAAGGTCGGTGGCGTCCACCTCCAGCGCGATGGTGCCGGGCCAGGTCTGGACGTCTGGCGCAGCTGGCGCAAGCACGGTGGCTGGAAGCGAGGGCGGTGGCGGTGGCGGTGGCGGGGCCCCCATGGCCGGCGAGGTCATCAAGGCACTGATGGCGCCCAGGCACAGGCCGGTCACGAGCCACCCGCGAATGGGTGCCCGCGCGGCCCGCATGTCTGCGGACAAGGTCTTCGGTAGCTGCATCGTCGAAGTATCCACGCTGCGGCGAAGCGATCCGTCAAGCCCTATGCCGCAGGGGCTGCCTACTGCGCGTTGCGCAGCACGGGAATACACAATCCGTTCACGTTTCGTTCGGGCCACGACAACGTCAACTCAATCACGGTATTGGGCATCGTGGTCGAACCACAGGCAGCGCCCAACGAAGGCCGCTGCCTATCATCCACCGCTCCACTTCGAGAAGACTGCCGCCGCCGGCTCCTGGGCAGCGCACGGACAGGAACCACCGGCAATGTCGCCCCCCCGTCGTACCAGGCACGTGGCCAGCCACGGGTTGAGAAGCATCGATGCTTCGACCATCCGCCTGTTCCTGAACTTCGCCAGCCAGCAGACCCGCGACAGCTGGCAGCTGGGCGAGTTGCCTGCGGCAGAGCTGGTGTTCGTGCCGGCGGGCGAGCCGGTGCCAACCGAGGCAGTTGCTGCCATTGGCGTGTGGGTCGGCCCCGTGCCCGAGCATGTGCGCACGATGCCGGCCGAGTTCGAGCCCGTGAAACGGCTGGCACAACCGCTGCAGCTGGAAGCCTTCATCGAGGTGCTGCGGCAGGTGGAACGTGCGGACCCACCCGCTGCACCTGTTGCCGGCAAGACGGCGCCGCCTCATCCTGCCGCCTTGCCGGCCACCGCGGCGTCGGCGCCCATGGCCAAACCGGCGGCTCCGACCGTGCCCCCGCCGCGCCAAGCGCGCGACCCGCGTGCCCGCTTCCGCCTCAAGCGCTGGCCCAGCGCGCGCAGCCTGGCACGCCACCGCTACCTGCCGCGCCTGGCCAGTTTCCTGTCGGCACGCCACCTCAGCGTGCTGGAGCTGGCGGCGCTGAGCAACGTGAGTGCCCAGGAGTGCCAGGCCTTCCTGGACGACATGGCCGCGCAAGGCATCCTGGAGCAGCGCATTGGTAGCCCGGGGCTGGTGCTGCCGCCGGCGCCACCACCTGCCACGCATGCGTCCACCTTGCCGCCTTCGACCTTGCCGCCATCCGACTTCGGCGCCGACACCGTGCCCGAACGCCCACCCCAGGCTGCCCCTCGCGAAACCGCGCTGGGCGGGCTGATGCAGCGGCTGCGCAGCCGCCTGGGCCTGTCGTGAACAAGGCCACCAGATGACAGAACCCAAGCTCGTCTTCACCGGCCCGCCCGGCGCCGGCAAGACCACCGCCATCGCCGCCTTGAGCGACATTCCGCCCATCGTCACCGACGTGCGCAACTCCGACGCCAGCCTGGCCAAGACGCACACCACCGTCGGCATGGACTACGGCGAGGTGAAGCTGGCTGGCGACGAACGGGTGCGCCTGTTCGGCACGCCGGGGCAGGAGCGCTTTGCCTTCATGTGGCGCATCCTGGCGCGCAACGCGATGGGCCTGGTGCTGCTGCTGGACAACTCGCGCGCCGACCCGCGGGCCGACCTGCGGCTGTACCTGCAGGCTTTTGGCGAACTGCTGCGCGACACGCCTTGCGTGATCGGCGTGGGCCGGCTGGACACCCATCCCGAGCCCTCGCTGGACGCGCTGGCCGATGAACTCGAACAACTGGGCTGGGTCTTTCCGCTGCTGGCGGTGGACGTGCGGCAGCGCGAAGACGTGCTGCTGCTCGTCGACACCGCGCTGGCGCAGCTGGAAGCCCGCCAATGGCAGGACACGCAATCATGAACCCCGAAGTGGACGAGACCCTGCGCCTGCGCGCCCAGACGGTGGCTGACGAGTTGCTGGCCCGCATCGACGGCGCCCGCGCGGTGCTGCTGGCCACGGCCGACGGCTTTGCGCTGGCCAGCGCAGGCGAGCCGCGCGACACGCCGCAGCTTGCCGCAATGACCAGCGCCATCGCCGCCATCAGCCAGGTGGTCAGCCAGACCTCGGACCTTGGCGAGCCGCAGTGCGTGGTCGTGGACGCCAGCCGCGGCTTTTTGCTGGTGCGCTCCGCGCAGTACCGCGGCACGGCCGTGGTCATCAATGTAATGACCACGCGCCAGGCCTTGCTGGGCATGGCGATGCACGTGGTCAACGCGGCCGCCCGCGAGCTGGAACTCTGAAGATGCCCCACCGGATTGCCGAACACCTGCAGCGCATGCTGGACAGCACCGAAGGCGTGGTCGCCTGTGCGCTGGTCGATGCCACCAGCGGCCTGGTCTGGCACCGCTGCGGCCCCGAGTCCGCGGGTGACGAAACCCTGTGGGAGGCCGCCATCGACTACTGGCGGCTCTATGGCCGCCAGCGTGGGCACTTCGAGGTGCTGGGCGAGCTGGGCGCGGCGGTGATGTACCACCAGCATGGCGTGCTCGCGGTGCTGCCCTGCCGGCATGAAACCGAGCTGCTGATGGTCTGCCGCGCCGAGCACCAGGCGGTGGACTGGCGCGGCTGGCAGCGGCGCGTGCGCAAGCTCGCGCTCGAGATCGAAGACCTGATCTGACGCGGCAGCGCGTCGGTTCTTCCCTGTGCCAGCGGCGGGTGCCGAGGGCATTTTTCACCTCCGAAAGGTAGTACTGCCATGGCCTCGATCAAACAATCCCTGGATGAACTCCTCGCCGTCGACGGCGCGCTGTGCGCGGCCGTCGTCGACACCGACAGCGGCATGATGCTGGGCTCGGCCGGCAGCGGCCTGGACCTGGAAATCGCCGCGGCGGCCAATACCGAGGTGGTGCGCGCGAAGATGAAGGCCATGCGACAGCTGGGCCTGAACGACGTGATCGAGGACATCCTGATCACGCTGGGCAAGCAGTACCACCTGATCCGCCCCTCGGCCCGCAAGGAAGGCGTGTTCATCTACTTCGTGCTGGACAAGGCCCGCTCCAACCTGGCGCTGGCCCGCCGCAAGCTGCAGGACGTGGACAAGAACCTGGTGTTCTGACCCGGCCGCGGGTGCTGGCCTACGTGAATACGTCACACCCGCCGCGCCCGTGGCGTGTTTTACCCTTTCCATTGATGACAACTGACACATCCATGGGACGCGGCGTTTGCATGCTGTCTGCCATCATCATCTGCAAATTGACGCCCAGCCGGGCAAGGGGCAAGGCCCCGCGCGGCATGAGCGTCCCCCAACAAGAGGGCGCATGAACGCGAATCGCCGAACCAGGGTCGTGGCCTGCCACGGATTGACCGAGGTGGACCTCTCGGCCCTGCAGATCTTCCTGAGTTTCTCGCTGCACAGCACACGCGACGCATGGTCGCTCGGCACGCTGGGCGAGGCCGACCTGTTGCTGCAGCCGCTGGGCGAGCCGCTGCCGGTGCTGGCGATGCCGGTCACCATCGTCTGGCTGGGCGAGATGCAGGCCGGCGTGCCGGCCGGCAGCCGCTATGCGCTGGCCCGCCCGCTGCAGCTGGACCAGGTGCTGGCGCTGCTGGTGGGCATCGAGCGGCAGGAAGACGCCGGGTTCGCCGACGTGGTGGCCGACCCGGGCCATTTGATCGCCGATGCCAGCCTGACCCAACCGTTGCCGCGGCCCGAGCCGCAGCCAGAACCCAGGCCCTTGCCTGCCACCGCTGCGATGCGGTCCTTGGCGTCGGATCCGACCGATGCCGCGGTGATCTTCCGGCTCAACCGCTGGCCCAGTGCCACCAGCCTGGCCACGCACCGCTACCTGCCCCGGTTGGCCAGCCTGCTGACCACGCGCAGCCTCAGCGTGTTCGAGCTGTCCCGCCTGAGCAATGTGGCCGAAGACGAGTGCTCGGCCTTCCTGGAGGACATGGCCTCCGAAGGCATCCTGGACACGCAGTTCCCGTCGGAACTGCCGTCCGAGCTGCCATCCGAGTTGCCGTCCGGTTTCGACGAGGAAACGCCCGCGCGGCCGGCCAGCGCGCCCGCTGCGCCCGGGCTGGTGGGCCAGCTGCGCTCGATGCTGCGCCTCAACTGACCCGGCCTTCAGTCCTTCACTTCGCCGCCAGCTTGTGTGGCGGCGCGTTCTTCACGTACTGGTCGAACCAGCTGACCATTTCGGCGATCAGCTGCTCGTTCGACTCCATTGCCGCGTACCAGTGCGGCTCGTGCGGCAGCATCACCAGCCTGGCGGTGCCGCCGTTGCCGCGCAAGGCCTCGTAGAGCTTGCTGGCCTGCAGCGGTGTGGTGCCGGGGTTGGCATCGTCCGCGCCGTGCACGATCAGCACCGGGGTCTTGAGCTTGTCGGCATAGAAGAACGGCGAGACCTTCATGTACACGTCCGGCGCGTCCCACACCGAGCGGCGTTCGCTCTGGAAGCCGAACGGCGTCAGGGTCTTGTTGTACGAGCCGCTGGTGGCCACGCCGGCGCGGAACAGGTCCGAGTGCGCCAGCAGGTTCACCGTCATCAGCGCGCCGTGGCTGTGGCCGGTCACGCCCACGCGTTCGGGGTCGGCCACGCCCAGGCGCACGGCTTCGTCGACCGCGGCCTTGGCATCGGCCACCAGCTGGTCCATGTAGCTGTCGTACGCGCGCTTGGGGTCGCCGACGATGGGGAACGAGGCGTTGTCGATGATCGCGTAGCCGGCCAGCAGCAGCAGCCGGTACTGGCGCAGCCGCGTGAAGGTGGCCTGCGAGCCTGTCACCTGGCCAGCCTTGGCCGGGTCGGCATAGTCCAGCGGGTAGGCGTAGAGGATGGTCGGCACGCGCGTGCCTTCGACGTAGCCGGGCGGCGTGTAGAGCGTGAACGACAGGTCCAGCCCGTCGGCGCGCTTGTACTTCACGAGCCGCTTCTGGATTGCCCGCACCTCGGGCGTCGGGTCCGGCAGGTGGGTGATGGCGGCGGCGCTGGTGGCGAACTTCGCTTCGCCCGTGGCCGCGTCCACAGTCGCGCCCAGCGTGCGCAGCAAGGCGTTGGGCGGGCTGGCCGGCGTCTGATGCCAGGTCAGGAAGTGCGTGTTGTCCGGGCCGGTGAAGGCCAGGAAGCGCTCGAAGGCGGTCTTGTCGCTGCGGAACAGGCGCTGGCTCTGCAGCGTGTTCAGGTCCAGCCTGTCGAGGAAGGGCCGGTCGCCGTCGGGTGACGAGCCCAGGCCGGACAGGAAGATCGCATCGCCGTCCTGGCGCATCACCAGCGCGCCACTGGCCAGCCGGCGGAACACCGGGCGGCCGGGGTTGGCGTATTTCTCGTCGCTGGAGAGGTCCCACACCACCTTGGCCTCAGGCTTGGCCTGGTCGAAGTTGACCCGCAGGCCGCGCCGCCAGTGGCGGTTCTCGTCGAACTCGTCGATCACCGCGGTGTCGGCCCGTTCGCCCCACAGCACGCCCACGTAGCGCTGCGCCAGCCGCACGACCTCGGTCGGCGCGGCGGTGAACGGCGCTTTCAGCAGCATCACCTTGTCGCGCTGCGGCGCGTCGACCTTCCAGTCGCCGCCGTCCAGCGCCTCGGCCCAGACCAGCGTGGCCGGCTCGGTCTGGCGCCACGAGAACTCGCGCGGGCCGACTGGCACGCCGGCCACCGGCACCCGGTCGGTCAGCGGGATGGAGGCGATCTTGGCGATGCCGACCTTGGCCGGGTTGGCGATGTCCCAGACCTCGACCTCGCGCGGGAAGCGCTCGTGGGTCGTCACGTAGGAATACGGCTTGTGGATGCGCGTCACCAGCACATGCCGGCCGTCGGGCGCGGCGTCCAGCGATTCGTGGTTGGCCGGCTTGCCGACCAGCACGACGCTGCCGCTGGCGGTGTTGACCAGCGTGACCTGCGAGCTGGCGTAGTAGTCGAACAAGTCCTCATCGTGCGGGCTGTTCAGCGTGTCGCGGTTTTCGTAGGTGCTGCTCTCGCCCTGTGCGCCGGTGGTCTGCTGGATGCTCGGGCCGCTGGGTACCACGGGTTCGGGCGGCGGCGCGCCCAAGCCGGCCGGCACGGTCGGTACCAGCAGCGTCTTCTGGTCCGGCAGCCACTGCAGGCCGTTGTCCAGCATCGGGTTCAGGCGCACGCCGGGCATGCGGCGCAGCGCGCCGGTGGCGGCATTGCCCACCCACAGCTCCACCGCGTCATGCGTGGTGTTGGCAAACGCAAAGTGCTGGCCGTCGGCCGCCCACACCGGCTCGCCGGGACATGCGCCAACGGGCAGCGCCAGCGGCGTACTCGCGCCATCGGGCAGGCGAACGAGGCTGATGGCCTGCGCGCAGGGCGCGATGCCGTAGCCGCCGGGGGTGTCGTGCTTGCTGTGGTTGGCGATCTCGACCCGTGCGCCGGCCAGCTTCAGGAAGGGCGTGGCCACGCGCGACATCGCCGGGTACTCGGTCCACGAAACCAGCAGCATGGCCTGGCGCGTCGGGCTCACGAAGGGCACCGGCGGCGACGGGGCGTGCAGCACGTCGAGGATGTTCTTCGGCGGCTGGCTGTAGCCGGAGGGCGCAGCGGATGCAGCCAGCGCAGCGGGCAGCACGGCCACGCTCAGCGCGGCCGCCAGGAGACGGGCAAGCGAAACAGACACGAACACAAGCTCCTTGTGGGATGCGGATGGAAAAGTGGCCACGTCGGTTGAACGTGGCCACAGGGGATTCTTGGGCTTGGCGCTCACGCCGGCTGTTCTTCGATCACGTAGCTCGCGCCGTCGAACTGGGCCAGCGTCTCGACCAGGAAAGGCATCACTTCCTTGAGCTGAGCGTGCAGCGTCCACGGCGGGTTGATGATGAACATGCCCGAGCCGGTCAGGCCGAAGCCGCGCTCCCCTGGCTGGCTCACCGTCAGCCGCACATGCAGCCAGCCCTTGGGCGACAGCGCCATCAGCCGCTTGGGCAGCTGCGCCGATTCGACCCGGCTGACCTGCGGATACCAGACCATGTAGACGCCTTCGGCAAAGCGCACCACCGCCTCGCGCAGCGCGGCAATGACCTTGCCGTAGTCGCCCACCAGCTCGTAGGAAGGGTCCATCAGCACCAGGCCGCGGCGCGGGTTCGGCGGCACCTGGCCCTTGAGGCCGGCAAAGCCGTCCTCGTTGAAGATCTGCACATGCTTGTTGCCGCCGAAGTGGGCGGCCAGCGTGCGCGCGTCGGTCGGATGCAGCTCGAACATGCGCATCTGGTCGGTGCGGCGCAGCAGCTGGCGGGCGATGGACGGCGAGCCGGGGTAGAGCGCCAGCGGCGGCGTCATGCCTTTTTCCAGCACCGGCTGCACGCCATCCTCGCCGGGCTGCAGGTTGAACTCCTGCACCAGCCGCACGTAGTCGGCCACCAGCGGCGGCAGGTCGGGCCGGCTCCACAGGCGGTTGATGCCCTCGCGGTACTCTGCCGTCTTCTGCGCCTGCTGGCCTTTGAGCAGGTAGCCGCCAGCGCCGGCGTGGGTGTCGACATAACGGTAAGGCTTGTCTTTTTCCGCCATGTAGCGCAACACCTGGACCAGCACCAGGTGCTTTAGCACATCGGCGTGGTTGCCTGCATGGAAGGCGTGTCGATAGGCCAGCATCTCGGGGGTCTTTCTCTCAGGTCAACACCGGACTGTACCGGGCCGACTAGGCTTGCGGCATGAGCAACCTCTTCTCCCCTCTTCAAGTCGGCCAGATCGCACTGGAAAACCGCGTCGTGATGGCGCCGCTGACCCGCAACCGCGCCAGCGCCGGCCGCGTGCCCAATGACCTGATGGTCGAGTACTACCGCCAGCGCGCCAAGCCGGCCACCGGCATGGGCCTGATCATCACCGAGGCCAGCCAGATCAGCCCGATGGGCCAGGGCTACCTGGACACGCCGGGCATCTACAGCCCCGAGCAGGTGGCAGGCTGGAAGAAGGTGACGGACGCGGTGCACGCCGAAGGCGGCAAGATCGTGATCCAGCTCTGGCACGTGGGCCGCATCTCGCACACCTCGCTGCTGCCCGAGGGCGCGCAGCCGGTCTCGTCGACCGAGAAGGCGGCCAACACCAAGACCTACACTGCCGAAGGTTTCGCACCGGTGTCCGCCCCGCGTGCGCTGACGCTGCCCGAGATCGCCGAGACGATCGAGGACTACCGCAAGGCCGCTCGCAACGCGATCGAGGCCGGCTTCGATGGCGTCGAGATCCACGCCGCCAACGGCTACCTGCTCGAACAGTTCCTGCGCGACAGCTGCAACGACCGGACCGATGCCTACGGCGGCTCGATGGAAAACCGCGCCCGGCTGACGCTGGAAGTGGCCACCGTCATCGTCGAAGAAATCGGCGCTGGCCGCACCGGCATCCGCCTGTCGCCCATCACCCCGGCCAACGACATCGGCCAGGACAGCAATCCGCAGGCGCTGTTCGAATACGTCGTCAAGGGCCTGGCCAGGCTCGGCCTGGCCTACGTGCACGTGGTCGAAGGCGCCACCGGCGGTCCGCGCGACCTCAGCGACGAGGGCATCACCTTCGACTTCCCGGCGCTGAAGAAACTCTTCCCCGGCGCCTGGATGGTCAACAACGGCTACGACCGCGCAATGGCCATGGATGCCATCGAAACCGGCAAGGCCGACCTGATCGCCTTCGGCAAGCCTGCGATTGCCAACCCGGACCTGACGTACCGCCTCGAAAAGAACGCCGAACTGGCCGTGCCGGACATGAAGCGCCTTTATGGCGGCAGCGGGCCGGAGGGCTACACGGACTATCCGAGCCTGGGCTGAGCTTCCGCGGCGCTCACGAACACCACACGATTGCGCCCTTGCTGCTTGGCACGGTAGAGGGCTTGGTCGGCCAGGTCGATCAAAGGCTTGAGCTCGGCAGAGCCCTCTGCCTGCGTGCTGTCGACCGCGCCCATGCTGCAAGTCACGGTCAGTTGCGTGCCGTCCTCCAGCGCGAACGGGTGCTGCGCCACCAGGCAGCACAAGTGCTCGACGCGCTGCCGGCCGGCCGCAGTGGCACAGGACAGGCCGGGCAGCACCAGCAGGAACTCTTCGCCGCCGTAGCGGCCCAGGGCGTCGTACTCCCGGATGTCGGCCTGCAGGCAGGTCACGACGGCTTGCAGCACGGCATCGCCTGCTGGGTGGCCATGGCGGTCGTTCACGCGCTTGAAGTGGTCGATGTCAAGCAGCACCAGCATCACCGGCGGCCCGCTTCGCCTGGCCCTGGCCAGTTCCCGCTCGGCCGTGGCCATGATGGCTCGCCGGTTGAGCGCGCCGGTCAGTCCGTCGGTGAGTGCCTGTTGACGCATCTGCTCATGGGAGGCCTCCAGCGCCTGCGTTCGTTCGCGCACCAGCCGCTCCAGCTCGGTCTGCCGGTGCATCAGGCGGCGCACGCGCCATCGGTGCGCCGCCATGACCAGGCATGCCATCAAAGCCGCATAGCCCAGGCGAGCCCACTGGCTGCGCCACCAGGGTGGCAGGATCTGAAATGAAAAGCTGACCGTGGCCGAGCGCTGGCCCAGGTCCAGGTTTTCTGCCCAGGCCTCGAAGCTGTATTCGCCTTCGGGAAGGGCCGCAAAGCTCACCTCCTGGTTCGAGGTGACCGCCCACTCGTCGCTTTGCCCACGCAACCGGTACCACACGCGCAAGCCTTCCCGGTTGGCAAAGACGGGCACCCGCCAGTGGATCGCCAGTGGCAGCTCCGACCAGTTCGCCTGCCAGGGCAGGGCAGGGTCTGGCGTTTCCTGGGCGCGCCGGACGCTGGCGATGTGAAGCGCCAGATTGGCCGGAGCCAGCAACTCCTCGGGTTGCGAAATCCTGCTGGCACCCTGGCTGGTGCCCACCCAGATGTCACCGTCCTGGTCTTCATAGAGTGCGTTCTGGTTGCAATCCCCCCAGACCAGCCCCTCGGATGGATCGAAGCGGCGCCAGCGTTCGCCGTCGGTGACCAGCAAGCCCCCATCGGTGGCCACCCACAGCCAGCCACGGCGATCCTCCAGCAGGCTCTGGATGTTGCGCCTACCCAGCGCCTGGGCACGCACGCGCTCCGCGTACCAGTCGCCTGTGGCATCCGGCGCCATGCGCCACAGGCCGCCGTCACGGGTGGCGAAGTACACGCGCTGGTGCCTTCCGCAGGCCAGGGGCCAGACGGCCGTGGCTTCGCTGGGCAGGCCGTGCACCCGGGGCCTTGTGAAGCCTTGGCCGGGCAGTTGCAGCAACAGGCCTGCGCTGGTCGCCAGCCAGAGGCGGCCCGCTTCGTCGTGACACATGTTGGAAATGGCGGCATCTCCCCCCAGCACTGAGCGTTCAGCCTCGATCCGCCGGGCCACCGCCTGGCCTGCGTGGTCGCGCCGAATCTCGTACAGGCCGCCGTGGGTGGCCGCCCACAGCGTGCCATCCGGGCGAGGCAGCAACTGGTAGATCACCGGCAGGCCCGCCACGACGCGGCGCCATTGGCCGCTGCGTTCGTCGCGCCGCAGCACCTCGCCCTTGAACGTCGCCATCCACAGCTGGTGCTGCTCGTCTTCCACCACGCTGCCAACCTGGTGGGCGGTGCCGGCGATCGGATGCATCTGCAGACGGACCCCGGTCCCTGCGCCCCCTGAGGTCTGTGCAAGGCCTGAGCCTGTGCCCAACCAGAATCGGCCGCTGCTGTCGCGCATGAAGCGCCAGACTTCTGCGTCTGGCAGGCCCTGGCCCATGGTCCAGTTCGACCAGTGGTCGTAGCCTGACCAGCGCGCCAGGCCGCGACCGGCCGTGCCGAGCCAGACCTCACGGTCGCGGTCGACCAGGATGGCGTGCACGCCGCCGGCGACTTCCAGGCCGTTGCTGCGGCCAAAGCGCTCCCAGCGGCTGCCATCCCAGCGCAGCAGGCCGCCGTCTTCCAAGGTCAGGATGCGGCCAAGGCCGTCTTCCGCCATGGGCATTTGCGGATGCACGGTGCCCAGGCTCAGTTCCGCAGGCGTGAGGGCTTCGAAATGCTGCCCGCCCGGCGGCAGCCGCATGATGCGGGCGCGCGAGCGTGCCCAGATGCTGCCGTCGCGCGCCTGCAGCAGGCTGGACCAGAGCGTCGGCGGCAGACCCTGCTTCGCCTTCCATTGCGCCAGCCGGCCCTGCTGCCATTGGCACAGGGCCTCGCCACAACCCATCCACAAGGTGCCTTCGCGGCCCATCAGGATGGACTGCAGCCCCAGGTTCGTCAGCTCGGCTTCCACCTCGGATGGCAGCGCAGGTTCGGCTTGAAGACTCACGGGCGCTGGCGTGGTGGCTGCGCTGGCAACCATTGCAGCCCGCACCAGCTTGACCCGCCCCCTGGAGAGCACCAGCAGGTCGCCCGTGGCGGTGAGCGCCAATGTCTGCCCCAGGCCGACTGGCAGCGGCCGGCCTTGATCCGTGACCTCGGTGAACCGCCCGTCCTGGCGCAGCCACAGGGCCTCCGCGGTGCCCACCCAGAGCCCGCCCCTGGTTGCCGGCATGAGCTTTGTGATCTGCCGATCTGCCAGTGGCAGCGCTTCAGGGTCGGCGCGCGCAATGCGCGAACCGTCATGCAGGTACAGACCGTTCTCGGTGCCGATCCAGAGTCGGCCTTTGTCGTCTTGTGCCAGGGCGGTGACCACGAGATTGTCCAGGCCGGACGCCGACTGCATGTACTGCAGCGGCAGGGCCTGCGCCATGGCTGCGGGCCCTGCCATCCCCGCCAGCCAACTGGCGAGCACTGCGCACAGGCACCGCCACGCCAGCGGCCAGCGGGTCAGTGCGCTCAACAATTTCAGACTGTGGCCGGGCCTGCTGCCCCTCATGGAAGATCGTGTCATCCCACCGGGAGCGTAGCGCCGCGCATCACGGCAACAAACGCGAAGAAACGGGCCTGCGACCCGCCATTCACCCGGGCATTGGGCACTGGCAAGGGGCCCCAACGGGTCAGCGGGCCATCTTGGCGCGGAACCACTCGGTCAGACCGAGCTCGCGGGCGCCGGGTTCCAGCGTGAACTCATCGCCCGCCTGCACCTCGCCCGGCACCAGCACCGCCAGGTAGCTGCCGCAGTAGCCGGACTGCACCATCAGCTTCGAGGCCTGGTTGAAGCCCATCGCGGCATTGAACTTGAAGCAGGGTCGGCGGGGTTCGCTGACGACCAGCACCGCGCCGCTGGGCAGGCACAGGCGGTCGCCGATCCACAGCTCACGTTCCGTCACGCCTTGCAGCGTGAGGTTCTCGCCGACGAGGCCGGGCGGCACGTCTTCGTCCCAGGCGCCGGCGCGGGCCTGGGCGCGCACGGTGCGCCAGAACGGCAGGTGTTCGCTGGGGTAGGCGTAGACGGCCTTTTGAATGCCGCCGTGCACCGTGGGGTCCGCCTGCTCATCGCCTTCCAGCCCCAGCGGATGGATCATCACAGGGCCGCTGCAAGGGCGCTTGCCAATGGCGGTCATGACCTCGCGGCCGTTGATCTGCACCCGCTGGGCGCGGGCCACGTTGACGCTGAGGATCTTCATGGCGCCATTTTCGCCGGGGATGGGGAGCGGGGCCAGCGCCGGGCCGCCCCAAGCGGCCCCGCCTACCCGCCCGGCGGGTGACCCCACGTACTCGCGGGGGCGGGTGCCCATTTACCTGCGGTGGATCTTGATGGTCTGGACCTTGGGCGTGCCGCCGTCGCCGCAGGCGCTGCAGCCGCCGTCCCCGCCGCCGCAGCCACCGGCCTGGCGTGCGGCTTTCTGCAGCCAGGCCTGGTTCGGCGCCAGCGGCAGCAGCTTGCGCGCCAAGCCCTGTCGCAGCGCTGCCGGCATCAGCGTCCACAGCGCATAGGCCAGGCTGCCGGCCACCAGTGAAAGGACGATCAGGTTCTGCATCAGCATGGCGTCAGCCTCCCAGCCAAAGGGTCACGTGATAGGTCACGAACGCTGCCGCGTAGGCCAGCGCGAAGAGGTAGGTCGCCATCCAGAACGGATAGCGCCAGCTGTTGGTCTCGCGCCGCACGGCGGCCAGCGTGGAAATGCACTGCGGCGCGAAGATGAACCAGGCCAGCAGCGCGTAAGCGGTGGCCAGCGACCAGTCTTGTGCAATCACCGGGGCCAGGCTTTCGGCAACCTGGTCGTCTGCCGCGGACAGCGAATACACCGTGCCCAGCGCGCCGACCACGACCTCGCGCGCCGCCATGCCGGGCACCAGCGCGATCGAGATCTGCCAGTTGAAGCCGATGGGCGCGAACACGTGTTCCAGCAGCTTGCCGAGCTGGCCGGCGAAGCTGTACTGGATGGGCGCGCCGGTGGCGCCTTCCGGTGCAGCCGGGTAGCTGGAGAGGAACCACAGCAGCACCGTCAGCGAGAAGATGATGGTGCCGACGCGGCGCATGAAGATGTGCGCGCGCTCCCACAGCCCCATCGCCAGGCTGCGCAGGCTGGGCACGCGGTACGGCGGCAGTTCCAGCATCAGCGGCTGGTAGCGGCTCTTGTGCCACACACGCTTGAAGACCCAGGCCACCGCGCAGGCGGACAGCACGCCGGCCAGGTACAGCGCAAACAGCGTCAGGCCGCGCAGGTTGAACGGGCCGACGGCGCGGTCCGGCACGAAGGCGCCGATCAGCAGCGCGTAGACCGGCAGCCGCGCCGAGCAGGTCATCAGCGGCGCGACCATGATGGTGGCCAGCCGGTCGCGCCAGTTGGCGATGGTGCGCGTGGCCATCACGCCCGGGATGGCGCAGGCGAAGCTGGACAGCAGTGGGATGAAGGCGCGGCCCGACAGCCCAACCTTGCCCATCAACTTGTCGAGCAGGAAGGCGGCGCGCGGCAGGTAGCCGGAGTCTTCCAGGATCAGGATGAAGAAGAACAGGATCAGGATCTGCGGCAGGAAGACGATCACGCCGCCGACGCCGGCGATCACGCCGTCGACCAGCAGGCTGCGCAGCGGGCCATCGGGCATGTGGGCGCTGGTCCACTCGCCCAATGCAGCCATGCTGTCCTTGATCAGGTCCATCGGCCAGTTGGCCCACGAGAACACGGCCTGGAAGATGATGAACAGCAGCGCGGCAAGGATCAGCGGGCCGATCCACGGATGCATCACCAGCGCGTCCAGCCGGGCGTCCAGCCGCGGCTTGCGCATGGGTTGTGGGGCGGCCAGTGCCAGGATGCGGGTGACCTCGCGCTGCAGCACGATGACTTCGTTCAGGCCGACCGCCGGCCGCGCGGCATGGCCGTGTTCGGTGACGGCGGCCGGAGCGGCTGGCAGGCGGCCAATGGCCTCGCCGAACTGCTGCAGAAGTCCGGTGTGGCCGTCGTTTTTCACGGCCACGGTCTCGACCACCGGGCAGCCAAGTTCGGCCGCGAGGATCTTGCTGTCGATCGCCAGGCCGCGCGCGCGGGCCACGTCTGCCATGTTCAGCGCCACGACCATCGGCCGGCCCAGCTCGCGCAGCTCCAGCACCAGGCGCAGGTTCATGCGCAGGTTGGTCGCGTCGACCACCGCGACGATCAGGTCCGGCACGTCTTCCCCGGCACGCCGGCCTTCGATGACCTCCAGCGTGACCTGCTCGTCCAGCGTGACTGGCCGCAGGCTGTAGACGCCCGGCAGGTCGATCACCGAGACCGTGCGGCCGCTGGCCAGGCGGGCCGTGCCGACCTTGCGCTCGACGGTGACGCCGGCGTAGTTGGCGACCTTCTGGCGCGCGCCGGTCAGCAGGTTGAACAGCGCGGTCTTGCCGCAGTTCGGGTTGCCGACCAGCGCGACGCTGGGTGCGCGGTCACCGAGCTCGCCCAAGGTCGCTGCGTTTGCCGCGCTCATGCCTGCCCCTCGGCCAGCTTTGCCGCGCCATCCAGGGCCACCTCGATGCAGACGGCTTCGGCCAGCCGCAGCGCGAACAGCGCATCGCCGACCATCACCGCCAGCGGCTCGCGCCCACCCGGCCCACGCTGCACCACTTGCACCGGCTCGCCCGGCAGGAAGCCCAGTTCGGCCAGACGCTGCAGCGCGGCTTCATCGAGATCAGCGCTGCGCGTTTGCAGCTGCGCCACGTGCGCGAGCGCACCGGTGGGGAGTTCGGACAACAGCATGGAGCAGATGGGAAGGATCGGCGGGTGAGCGTGCGGCGGGATGCCGGCGCGGCTTCGCATACAAATGAGAGTATGTCTCATTTGCACTCCCGGCGCTGCATCCACGGGTTTTGCTCGGCTTTTCCCCGTCGCCCATCCCGCTGCGGCCTCAGGCATCAGTCCATGCCGGATTTGCATGACGGATCGGTCACGCTTGGCGCACGATTACCTCGAAGTTACATTGAAGCGACGGATGCCTACCCATGGGACCAGGCTGCGGCTGGGCGACATTTCTGGAATTGCGATGTAACCGCTGCAGCACTGTCGCCGCCGTCAGGCACCCGCTCGCTCGCGGCATTGGGCGAGCCCCGCATGTGCCGGCAGGCCGTTTGGCCGCCGCTCCGGTGACATCGGCGAGGTTCGCCCAATCCCGTCTTTTGACTTTGATGATTGGAGCCTTGCCATGAACCGCCCCGTCGAGGAAGGTGTGCGTTTGAACGCGCCCGCCTATGTGAAGAACGCCCGCCTGCTGGCCTGGGTGGCCGAGGTCGCCGCGCTCACCGAGCCCAGCGACATCTACTGGTGTGATGGCTCCCAGCAGGAGTACGACCGCCTCTGCCAGCAACTGGTGGCTGCCGGCACCTTCAAGCAGCTGAACCCCGTCAAGCGCCCCGGCAGCTACCTGGCCTGCTCCGATCCTTCCGATGTGGCGCGGGTCGAAGACCGCACCTTCATCTGCGCCCAGCGCAAGGAAGACGCCGGCCCGACCAACAACTGGATGGCGCCCGCCGAGATGCGCGCGCTGCTGCAGACCGGTGAGCAGCCGCTGTTCAAGGGCAGCATGAAGGGCCGCACGATGTATGTCGTGCCGTTTTCGATGGGCCCGCTGGGCTCGCCGATCGCCCACATCGGCGTCGAACTGTCGGACTCGCCGTACGTGGCGGTCAACATGCGCGTGATGACCCGCATGGGCCGCGCAGCGGTCGAGCTGCTGGGCGTGGAAGGCGACTTCGTGCCCTGCGTGCACACCGTGGGTGCGCCACTGCAGGCCGGCGAGGCGGACGTCTCATGGCCCTGCAACAAGACCAAGTACATCGTGCACTATCCCGAGACGCGCGAGATCTGGTCCTACGGCTCCGGCTACGGCGGCAACGCGCTGCTGGGCAAGAAGTGCTTCGCGCTGCGCATCGCCTCGACCATGGGCCGTGACGAAGGCTGGCTGGCCGAGCACATGCTGATCCTGGGTGTCACGAGTCCGGCCGGCAAGAAGTACCACGTGGCCGCTGCCTTCCCCAGCGCCTGCGGCAAGACCAACTTCGCGATGCTGATCCCGCCGGCCGCGCTGGGCGACTGGAAGGTCACCACCATCGGCGACGACATCGCCTGGATCAAGCCGCGCGCCGACGGCAAGCTCTACGCGATCAACCCCGAGGCCGGCTACTTCGGCGTGGCCCCGGGCACCAATTTCGAAACCAACCCGAACTGCATGCACAGCCTGGACCGCGACGTGATCTTCACGAACGTGGCGCTGACCGACGACGGCGACGTCTGGTGGGAAGGCATGGGCCCGGCGCCCGCGCACGCCATCGACTGGCAGGGCAAGGACTGGACGCCGCAGATTGGCAAGGAAACGGGCGCCAAGGCCGCGCACCCGAACGCCCGCTTCACCGTTCCCGCCACCAACAACCCGGCGCTGGACCCGGCCTGGGACGACGCCGCCGGCGTGGCCATCGACGCGTTCATCTTCGGCGGCCGTCGCTCCACCACCGTGCCCTTGGTGACCGAGGCACGCGACTGGACCGAAGGTGTCTACATGGCCGCGACCATGGGCTCGGAAACCACCGCCGCGGCAGCCGGCCAGCAAGGCGTGGTGCGGCGCGACCCGTTCGCGATGCTGCCGTTCACCGGCTACAACATGAGCGACTACTTCCAGCACTGGCTGGACCTGGGCGCCAAGCTGCAGGCCGAAGGTGCGACGCTGCCGGCGATCTTCTGCGTCAACTGGTTCCGCAAGGGCGCGGATGGCAAGTTCGTCTGGCCGGGCTACGGCGACAACATGCGCGTGCTGAAGTGGATGGTCGAGCGCCTGGAAGGCCAGGCGCAGGCGACCGAACATTTCTTCGGCCTGAGCCCGCGCTACGAAGACCTGAGCTGGGAAGGCCTGGACTTCAGCCGCGAACAGTTCACCAGCATCATCAGCGCCGACCCGGCCGCCTGGACCGCCGAGCTGAAGTTGCACGACGAGCTTTTCAGTCAGCTGGCCTACCACCTGCCGGCCAAACTGAGCGCCACCAAGGCCAAGCTGGAGAAGGCGCTGGGCGCTTGAGGCGCAGTCAGCTCACCACCAGCAGCGCCCCGCGGGGCGCTTTTTTGATGCTCAGAACAGGTGGCCGACGTTGAACAGCGTCAGCAGGCCCAGCACCGCGAACACCGCGGCGGCAATGCCGTGCACCAGCGTCATCGAGACCTTGCGGGCGATCTGGTCGCCCAGGAAGACCGCGGGCACATTGGCCAGCATCATGCCCAGCGTGGTGCCTGCGACCACCGCGAACAGGTCGGCATAGCGGGCGGCCAACGCCACCGTGGCGATCTGCGTCTTGTCGCCCATCTCGGCAATGAAAAACGCGATCACCGTGGTGCCGAACACGCCAAAGCGGCTGCTGTTGCCCGCTGGGGCGTCGTCCAGCTTGTCCGGCACCATCATCCAGGCGGCCATGGCCAGGAAGGAGCCGCCAATCACCCAGCGCAACAGGTCCGGCCCCAGCAACGCAGCGACTGCGCCACCGATGGCGCCGGCAAAGGCATGGTTGATCAGCGTGGCGACCAGCACGCCGGCAATGATGGGCCAGGGCTTGCGGAACCGCGCGGCCAGCAAAACGGCCAGCAACTGCGTCTTGTCGCCCATTTCACCCAGCGCGACGACGCCGGTGGACACGAGGAAAGCTTCCATCTGAACAACTCCGGGGCCGGTACCAAGAAACCAGGACTGCACGCGCAACCCCGGCCCAACCGGAGGCGATGCAGTCAAAGGTCTTGCCAGGCCCAGCGGCGCTGAGGACCAGCGGCGCTTGGTGGTTGCTGTGCGCGCCATGGCCGTGAGGGCCAAGTGTGTTGACGCGGACCCCTGTGGGTACAGGGCGGCTACTCCCCAATGACGAGTAGCCGCCAGTATAGCCAGCGAGCCTGGATAGACTGCACCCGCCATGAAGATCCAACTGATGTCCGACTTGCACCTGGAGCGTGATCCAGGTTTTGTGCCCGTGCCGTTGCCCGGCGCCGACCTGCTGGTGCTGGCCGGCGACATCGGCTCCTACCAGGCCGGCTCGCGTCTGAAGGGCGACGATTTCGGCCTCGCGCGCTTCTCGCCCAAGGGCGCCGGCGCGGCTTGGCCCGAGGTGATGTTCCTGCCGGGCAACCACGAGTTCGACCACCTCGAATACCGGGCGACCTACGACAGGCTGCGCAGCCTGTGCGAGCAGCTGGGCATCGGCTGGCTGGAAGGCGAGGTGCTGGTGCGAGGGCGCGTGCGCTTCATCGGCAGCACCTTGTGGAGCGACTTCGATGCGCTCGCGCCGGCCGACGCCAGCGTCACCGAACAATTGCGGCTGCGCGAAAAAGCTTTCCGCGCAGCGAATTTCTACCTGCGCAAGAACACCAGCCTGCAGGATGGCCAGCCAATGCTGGCCGAAGCCGTGCGCGCGCTGTCACTCGCCAGCCAAGCCTGGTTGCGCGAGCAGCTGACCCAGCCGTTCGACGGCAACACGGTGGTGGTGACGCATTTCGCGCCATCGCTGCGCAGCGCGGACCCACGCTATGGCGTGAACCCCGGCACCGCAGGGTTCTGCAATGCGATGGACGACCTGCTGCCCCAGGCCCAGGTCTGGATGCATGGCCACCTGCATTGTTTCAACGACTACACGGTGCAGGGCAGCAGCACCGAAGGGCTGCCCTGGGCCTGCCGTGTCGTCGCCAACCCGCTGGGCTATGCGAACAAGGGCGAGCAGGCGGCTTACCGGCCCGGGCTGCTGATCGAGCTGCCGGACTGAGTCCCGATGTGGGCGCTCCGCGCGCTCAGTTGTTGTGGCGGCGGGCAAACCAGCCGCGGGACGGCGTTTGTCCACGGGCGCCACCAGGCTCGGTGTGATGCGGCAGCGGCGGCTGGTCCAGCGTGTATTCCATGCCAATGGCCGTGCCCATGTCGGCCGGGTCTTGTTGGTGGCTGGCGGAACCTGCAGGCAGACCGATCAGGCGGCGAAGCAGGCTGTTGGGCCGGGAATTCATGTGGACCTCTCCTCAAAAGTGTTAAGGAAAGTTTCGGCCGCGTCACACCCGGAGATAAGTTGAATGACGCCAAGAACCACACGCTATTCAGGGCTTTATCTTGGCCCACCTCGGCACACGCTTTGCACCTTCTGCAGAGGACGGCGCCCGTGCACCGGGTTGGGACATTCATGATTCTTATGAATGTCGAATTTCAGTAATCCACCTTTTCGATTTGGGCGCCGCCGTTGACAATTCGCCCAATGGGCCGCAAGACGCGGCCCGCATCTTTTGCGAGGCTGCGGCATGAAGGTCATTGTTCTCGGCGCCGGCATCATCGGCATCAGCACCGCCTGGTACCTGGCAGCCGAAGGCCATGAAGTCACGGTGGTGGACCGCCAGCCCGACGCGGCGCTGGAAACCAGCTTCGCCAATGGCGCGCAGATCTCCGTCTGCTTCTGCGAACCCTGGGCCAATGCCGGCGCGCCGCTGAAGGTCGCCAAATGGCTGCTGCGCGACGATGCGCCGCTGCTGTTCCGCCCGCGCATGGATCCGTACCAGTGGCGCTGGGGCGCCAAGTTCCTGACCCAGTGCACCGATGCCGCATTTGCACGCAACGTGCAGCAACTGGTTGCGCTGGGCGCCTACAGCCATGAATCGCTGAAGGCCTTGGTCAACGAGACGGGCATCGAATACAACCGTCTCGAGCGCGGCATCATGCATTTCTTCTCGTCGCAGGCCGACTTCGAGGCCGGAGCGCAGGCGGCCGGCCTGATGCGCGAGTACGGCGTGGACCGCCGCGTGCTGAGCCGCGAGGAAGTGCTGAAGGTCGAGCCGGCGCTGGCGGCCTTTGGCAGCCAGATCCACGGCGGCACCTATACCGCCAGCGATGAATCCGGCGACGCCCGTGTCTTCACGCAGGAACTGGCCCGCCGCTGCGCCGAGCGCGGCGTGAAGTTCCTCTGGCAACACGACGTGCTGGGCTTCGAGCGCAGCGGCGACGCCATCAGCAGCGTGCGCATCAAGGACCAAGTGACCGGCCAGGCCCGCACGCTGGTGGTCGACCAACTGGTGGCCGCGATGGGTTCGTACACCGCGCCCATGCTGCGCCCCATCGGCGTGGACCTGGACATCTACCCGGCCAAGGGCTACTCGGCGACGATGAAGCTCAAGCGCCCCGAAGCCGCCAGCACCGTGAGCCTGCTGGACGATGGCCGCAAGATCGCGATCTCGCGCCTGGGCGACAGCATCCGCATCGCCGGCACGGCCGAGATGGCCGGCTACGACACCCGGCTGGACACCAACACCGCCAAGGTGCGCTGCGCCTCGCTGGTGCAGCGCTACGAAGAGCTGTTCCCGGGCGTGGCCGATACCTCAGAGCCGAACTTCTGGACCGGCCTGCGCCCCAGCACGCCCACCAACATCCCCTACATCGGCCGCAGCAAGATCGGCAACCTTTGGCTCAACGCCGGCCACGGCACGCTGGGCTGGACCCACGGCGCCGGCTCCGGCCGGGCGCTGGCCGAGCTGATGTGTGGCCGCCAGCCGCAGCTGCAGTTCGGCTTCTGCGGCGAGGCCGCGCCCGCGCGCCAGCCCATGGTCCAGGTCGCCTGAAGCGCCGTCTGCAGCGTAACGGGCGGGCGTGACACAATCCCGCCCCCATGCCAGACGCCGCCTCCTCACACCCCAGCTCGGCGCGCCAGCCCGCCGTTCAAACCGCCGCCTTCTGCGCCATCGACTTCGGCACCTCGAACTCGGCCATCGCATTGCCTGACGATGGCGGCGTGCACCTGGTCGAGGTCGAGCCCGGCCAGCGCACCATGCCGACCTCCGTCTTCTACACGATGGAAGGCCAGCCGCCGCACGCCGACCCGCGCCGCCTCTACGGCCGCGCCGCGCTGGCCGCCTATGTGGACGGCGTCGAAGGCCGGCTGATGCGCTCGATGAAAAGCGTGCTCGGCTCACCGCTGATCGAGCAGGGCACCGATGTCGGCGCCGGCCGTTCGGTGCGTTTCCTGGACGTGATCGCCGGCTACCTGAAGCACCTGAAGTCGCTCGCCGAGGCCGAAGCCGGCGGGCCGCTGCGGCGCGCGGTGCTGGGCCGGCCGGTGTTTTTTGTCGACGACGACCCCGTGCGCGACGCGCAGGCCCAGGCGGCCCTGGAAGCGGCCGCGCGCCTGGTCGGCTTCGACGAGATCAGCTTCCAGTTCGAGCCGATTGCCGCGGCGCTGGACTATGAATCGACCACCGACCACGAGCAACTGGTGCTGGTGGCCGACATCGGCGGCGGCACCTCGGACTTTTCGGTCGTGCGCGTCGGCCCGCAGCGCGCCGCGCAGATCGAGCGTGCTGGCGACATCCTGGCCAGCCACGGCGTGCACGTCGCCGGCACCGACTTCGACCGCCAGGTCGAACTCAGCGCCATCCTGCCGCTGGCCGGCTTCAAGGCGCTGGGTCCGCCGCCGTCAGCCCGCGAAGTGCCCAGCAAGGTCTATTTCGACCTCGCCACCTGGCACCTGATCAACACCGTCTACACGCCGCAGCGGGTCATGGAGCTGCGGCGTATGAAGACTTTTTATGCCGACACGCAGCTGCACACGCGGCTGATGGCCGTGGTCGACGAGCGCCTGGGCCATGCGCTGATGGGCGAGGCCGAAGGCGCGAAGATCGCGGTGGCCGAAGGCCGCCCGGCCCACATCGACCTGGACGCCGTGGAGCCCCGTTTGAGCACCACGCTGGGCGAAGCGCAGGCCATGGCGGCGCTGGAAGCGGACCTGGCGCGCATCGTGAAGGCAGGGGTCGAAACGGTGCGGCTGGCTGGGGTCACGCCCGAACGCATCGAGGCGGTCTACCTGACCGGCGGCTCGACCGGCCTGGCCCCGCTGGCCACGCGCATTGCCGCGCCGTTTGCCAATGCCCGCACCGTGCGCGGCGACCGCCTGGCCAGCGTGGCGCAAGGCCTGGGCCTGCATGCCCAGCGCGTGTTCCGCTAGATGGGGCACCCGGCTCCGCGGGTACGCGGAGCCACCCGCCGGGCGGGTTGCGCAGCCGCCTTGAGGCGGCTCGGCGCCGGCTGCTGAAGGCCGCACCCGGTTCGCGTCAGTGCTTCGGGCCGGTCTTCTTGGCAGGCGCAGCCCGTCCCGCGGGGCGGGCAGCTGCACCGCGCTGTGAAGCCGGCTTGCGCGCCTTGGCGGCGGCCCCGGCCGGTCGGCCCGATTGCGGGCGGCTGACGTCGGCCAGCAGCAAGGTACTGGTGACCAGGCCTTCGACGGCGTCGGACAGGTCGGCCGGCGGCTCGATCATCTCTATCATTTCCAGCAGGTCGTCCGCGTCTTCCAGGTCCTCGGGATCGAACACGCGATAGAGCACGGCCAGCGGCTCCAGCACCTCGCGCGCGTCATTGCGCATCAGCTGCGGGAAACACTCCATCGCCAGCGCAAAGCCAGCGACCCAGGGCATCACGGTTTGCAGCGGATCGTCCTCGTCGTCCAGCTCGAAGACCCAGGGGTCGAACCATTGGCGGCCGTGGATGGCGCGGTTCAGCTCGGCATGGCGGCGGCGCACCAAGGCTTGCAAGGGCGCGCTTGGAAAGCTGGCCGGTGCGGCGCGGCCGTCGGCATCGATCACATGCGGGAACCAGCGCGCCTCAGGGACCTGTGCCGGCTGCAGCAGCACGCCACAGAGGTAACCGTCCAGCATCATCAGGTCCAGCGGCTCCAGCGGCGCCGGCACGGTGTCGAGCAGCTGCTCCAGCCGTTCCATGTCGGCATCGTTCAGCGGGGCAAGGGATTGCGGGGAAGGGGCTGCGGAAGAGGTGGCCATGCTCAATTGTCCCTCGCGCGCCGGACCGGGGCATCGCCCGCCCCAAATGCAAGCGCCATGCGCCAGGAGTGTGGCGCCGGCGCAAACCGCTTGTCCCTCATGTGTGACCTTTTACCCAATCCCCCGTCAGGGGGATGTCACGGGCCTAAGCATCGCCGTACATTCCACTTCACGGTCGATGGAATGAGCAGCGAAGAGCGCTTGCAAACCTATCCGTGCATTGCCTTGTTTCGACAAGCCGATGCGTTCACCAGATGTTCTGTCCTTGTTCACGGTCGCGCCACAGCAAAACTTGAAGCGACCCTCCCGTCATCGCTTATTCGGTCGATTTCGGGGCGTGTTGAGAAGGTAACGGCATCAGCTTGTGTTCAAGTCGGCGCATTCTGATGCCACGGCTCGGACGGTGAATCAGGTTGCAGGCACGCGCTCGCGGCTCACCCCATCTGGCAATGCTTTCGCCCAGTTGTCGGTTGCTTTTTGCACCTGGCGCCCTGGCAAGCGCATTGCCGCCAACGGTCCCAACGACGTCCTCTTGGAGGACTTATCCGACTCAGCTCGCAAGGGCTGGGTCGTTTTTTTTGGCCGGCGGCCTGGGTACACCGTGCCCGGCGGCATTCGAGCAGGCTTTTGTTGCTGCTTCATGGCAACTGGAAGCCTGAGTTGAAACCTACAAGCAAAAAGCTCACCAGTGCCTGAACCGTGCGCGGCACCTGGGCCGTGCGGGGCCGGATGGCCCACAAGTGCGTACCGAAGCTGCCCACCGGGCGCCAGTCCGGCAGCAGTTGCCGCAGGCTGCCGTCGCGCAGCGCGGCCTGCGCGCTGAAGTCAGGCAGCAAGGTGATGCCCAGCCCCCCCAGCGCGGCGTCGCGCAAGGCTTCGCTGTTGTTGGCCGCCAATCGCCCGGCCACACCGACGCTGAGGCGCTCACCGCCACCGCGCGGCTCGAAGCTCCAGCCCGGCGCGTCACCCGCCCGCGGGTAGAACAGGCATTGATGCAGGGCCAACGCCTGCGGGTGCGCTGGCGCCGGGTGGCGCGCCAGGTAGTCCGGGCTGGCCACCAGCACCGAATGGGTCTCGCACAACTGCCAGGCGACATGCGTTTCCGGCGGTGAGCTGGTGTGGCGCAGCGCCAGGTCGAAGCCGTCCTGCGCCAGCGCGCTGAGCCGGTCGGACAGCTCCAGCTCCAGCCGCACTTCCGGGTACTGCGCCAGAAAGGCCGGCAGCCGCGGCACCAGTTGCTGGCGCGCCAGTGCGACGGGCGCCGTCACCCGCAGCAGCCCGCGAGGTGCACCAGCCAGGTCGCGCACGCCGCTGAAAGCGTCCTGCAGGGTTTCGAACGCGGGCCGGGTGCGCTCGGCCAGCAGCTGCCCGGCTTCCGTGAGCCGCACGCTGCGGGTGGTTCGTCGCACCAGCGGCACACCAGCAGCGCTTTCCAGCTCGCTGATGCGCTGGCTCATCGCCGCCTTGCTCAGGCCCAGGCGGCGTGCGGCGGCGGTGTAGCTGCCGGCTTCGGCCAGCGTGGTGAGGGCGTGCAGGTGGCCCCAGGGCGGCATGCTGTTGTTCGAGCTCATCGCGGGATTGTTCGCCAAACTGAACAATGAATCCAGGTTTTTGGCATTGGCAGCAAGGCGGGCGCTGCCTAGACTCAAAGCTTCCGCCGAACCACTGGAGACCGCCATGGGCGCCCCTGAAGCCTTCACTCACACCGCCGATGTCGGCCATTTCATTGCCGGCCAGCGCGTGCCGGCAAGCAGCGGCCGCAGCCAGGCGGTCTACAACCCGGCCACCGGCGCGGTGGCGCGCCAGGTGCAGCTGGCAGCCGAGGCCGACGTGAATGCTGCGGTCGCTGCCGCGCAAGCTGCCTTCCCCGCCTGGGCCGACACGCCGCCGATCCGCCGGGCGCGGGTGCTGAACCAGTTCCTCGCGCTGATGAACCAGCACCGCGACACGCTGGCCGCGATGATCACCGCCGAACACGGCAAGGTCTTCACCGACGCGCAGGGCGAGGTCAGCCGCGGCATCGACATCCTCGAATTCGCCTGCGGTGCACCGCAGCTGCTCAAGAGCGACTTCACCGACCAGGTCTCCACCGGCATCGACAACTGGACGCTGCGCCAGCCGCTGGGCGTGGTGGCCGGCATCACGCCGTTCAACTTCCCGTGCATGGTCCCGATGTGGATGTTCCCTGTGGCACTGGCTTGCGGCAACACCTTCATCCTGAAGCCCAGCGAACGCGACCCGTCGGCCAGCCTGTTCATGGCCGAGCTGCTGAAGCAAGCCGGCCTGCCGGACGGTGTCTTCAACGTCGTGCAGGGCGACAAGCTGGCGGTCGACACGCTGCTCAAGCACCCGGACGTGCGCGCCATCAGCTTCGTCGGCTCCACGCCCATCGCCCAGTACATCTACGAGACCGGCGCCCACCACGGCAAGCGCGTGCAGGCGCTGGGCGGCGCGAAGAACCACATGGTGGTGATGCCGGACGCGGACGTGGAGCAGGCGGTGGACGCGCTGGTCGGCGCCGGCTACGGCTCGGCCGGCGAGCGCTGCATGGCGATCTCGGTCGCGGTGCTGGTGGGTGATGTGGCCGACAAGCTCGTGCCCAAGCTGGCCGAACGCGCACGCACGCTGAAGATCAAGAACGGCATGGCGCTGGACGCCGAGATGGGCCCCATCGTGACCCGCGAGGCGCGCGACCGCATCGAGGGCTACATCGGCGTGGGCGTCGAGGAAGGCGCCACCTTGGTTGTTGACGGCCGCGGCCACACGGTGGCGGGCCTGGAGAACGGCTTTTTCACTGGCGGCACGCTGTTCGACCACGTCACGCCCGAGATGCGCATCTACAAGGAAGAGATCTTCGGCCCGGTGCTGGCCTGCGTGCGCGTGAAGGACTTCGCCGAGGCGCTGGCGCTGGTCAATGCGCATGAGTTCGGCAACGGCGTGGCCTGCTTCACCAGCGACGGCAACGTGGCGCGCGAGTTCAGCCGCCGCGTGCAGGTCGGCATGGTCGGCATCAACGTGCCCATCCCGGTGCCGATGGCCTGGCACGGCTTCGGCGGCTGGAAGAAGAGCCTGTTTGGCGACACGCACGCCTACGGCGAAGAAGGCGTGCGTTTCTACACCAAGCAGAAAAGCGTGATGCAGCGCTGGCCGGCCAGCATCGGCAAGGGTGCCGAGTTCGTGATGCCGACCGCGAAGTAAATGGCGCCCCAAGGCCCGGGCTGCGCCCGGTCCGCCCCCCGGGGGGGATCAAGGCAACTTGGGGCGACCCTGCGTTGCCTTGAGTCTGTCCAATCAGCGCAGCGGAATCGGCGTGGCCCGGTCCACCGGCACGGCGGTCACGCTGTTCTGCGGCGAGCCTTCGATCACCCGGTCCGAGTAGGTCATGTAGACCAGCGTGTTGCGCTTGGCGTCCACCATGCGCACCACGCGCAGCCGCTTGAAGACCAGCGAGATGCGTTCGCTGAACACCTCGTCCTGCTGGCGCAGCGGCTTGGCAAACGACACCGGGCCGACCTGCCGGCAGGCGATGGACGCCTCCGACTTGTCCTCCGCCAAGCCCAGTGCGCCCTTGATGCCGCCGGTCTTGGCGCGCGAGACATAGCAGGTCACACCGGCCACCAGCGGGTCGTCGTAGGCATCCACCACGATCTTGTGGTCCGGGCCGATCCACTTGAACACCGTGTCGACCTCGCCGACCGGCTCGGCGCTGGCACCACAGGCCGCCACGGCCAGCAGGCCCAGCCCCGCGACCAGCCGCCAGCCCGGACGGGTCCGGCGGCGCTGCATTGTTTCCGTCATCTGCTCATTCCCTTCATGTGGCGGCCGATTGGCCGGGACATTGTCCGTCGCAGCGCCAGCAGGCCGATGCCGCGTTGGACAAGAGTTCCGCTGGACAAGCCGGACATGGGCCCTGATGCTCCAGCCTCAAGGAGGATTGCGCATGACGCCCACACTTCACCCGTCCCAGGCCCCGCCTGCCGGCTCCCCGGGGGCTGCGGCACCCGACCTGGCGGCAGCCCAGGCGCTTTACCAGCGCCGCGCCGCGCACTATGACGTCGAGCTGTCCGTCTTCGAACCCCTGCGCCGGCAAGCCGTCTCGGCGCTGGCGCTGCAGCCTGGGGAGACAGTGCTGGACCTGGGCTGCGGCACGGGGCTCAGCCTGCCCTTGCTGGCCCAGGCGGTGGGTCCGCGCGGCAAGGTGCTGGGCGTCGAACCCTGCCCGCAGATGATGGCCCTGGCCCGCCAGCGGGTTGACGCGCTGCAGTTGCGTCAGGTGGCGCTGCTGGAAAGCGAAGCGGCCCAGGCGCCGCTGGCACTGGCGCCGCTGGCCGACGCCGCGCTCTTCCATTTCACCCACGACGTGCTGCAGCAGCCCGAGGCGCTGGCCCATGTGCTGGCCCACCTGAAGCCCGGCGCCAGGGTGGTCGCCTGCGGCCTGCAGTGGGCGCCGTGGTGGGCCTGGGGCTGCAATGCCTGGGTGCTGGGCGCTGCGCTGTACTCCACGACCACGCTGGCCCGCCTGCACGCACCGTGGCAACTGCTGGCCGACGCGCTGCCCGGCCTGCAGGTCCAGCCCTGCTGGTTCGGCACCGTGTTCATGGCTCAGGGGCAAGTGCCGTCCTGAACCCGGCCAGGCGTTGATCTGGCGCAACAAGCTGCCCGCCGGCTGCACATCTGGCGACACATTGCGTTCCCACCCCGCCAATGAGGGTTTCCACGGAATTTGCTGCACCTGCACAATAGGCCATGACCCGCGCCAGCTTCGCCGAAGACCGCCCGCAGACCCTGGGCGAGGAAATTGCCAACGCCATCAGCCATGGCCTGGGCTTCCTGCTTGCCGTGGCCTCGCTGCCCATCCTGGTGATGCAGGCCCTGAAGCAGGGTGGCACGCTGAGCGTCGTCGCTGCCTGCGTCTTCGCCATCACGATGATGGTGCTGTACATGGTCTCGACCATCTACCACGCGCTGCCGCTGGGCCGCGCCAAGGTCTGGATGAACCGGCTGGACCATGCCGCCATCTACCTGTTCATCGCCGGCAGCTACACGCCGTTTGCGCTGGGCGTGCTGCGCGGCGGCTGGGGCTGGACGCTGTTCGGCCTGGTCTGGGGCGCGGCGCTGGTCGGCATCGTCGTCAAATTGCTGAACCGGCTGCAGCACCCGTGGCTGTCCACCGGGCTTTACATCGCCATGGGCTGGATGGCGCTGATCGCCGTCGTGCCCATGGTCGAGCGCATGGCGCCAGCCGGGCTGGGCTGGCTGGTGGCCGGCGGCCTCAGCTACACGCTGGGCGCGCTGGTCTTCATGCTGGACAACAAGGTGCGCTACGCCCACTTCGTCTGGCACCTGTTCGTGCTGGGCGGCAGCACCTGCCATTTCTTCGCCGCACTGTGGCATTCCCACGGCCCGGCCATCGCCGCGCCGCTGGCCTAAGCGGCTGGGCGCTTCCCGCGCAGTTTCTTCCTGACCCGCGCCAGGTGTGCCGGCGTCGCCATGCTGGCGCTGGCATCTTCCGCAGCCACCGCGCGCTGCAGCCATTCCGCGGCCGCCGGCCAGTCTTCACACTCGGCCAGTGCCAGGCCAAAGGCCTCGGCCACCGCGCCGCAGCCGCCCCAGCGTGCACCAAAACGCGCCACCAGTTCCGTGATCTGCGCCCTGGCTTGAACCCGCGGCAGCCCGCTGTGCCGCAGGCCCAGCAGCAGGTTCTCCAACTGCAGCGCCAGTGCAGGCGCCGAGACAATGCCCTCGAAGCGCTGCTGCGCCGCGGGTGCGGACTGCGCGTCGCCCACCGCCGTCCGCCAGCGCCAGTCCGGGTCGCCGTAGCACTGGTAGGCGGCCCAGGTGTTGCTCTGCGGATGCTGCGCCCATGCGGCCTCCCGCGCCTCGCCCACCGCGTCAATGAAGCGGTGGCCGCGCAGCAGGCTGGCATAGAAGGTCTCGGCAAACAGCGCGGCCGGCGCGTCGTCCACCGCCCAGCCGGCCGCGACCACGCAGCGCACGCCCATGCCGACCAGCGTGCCGGCCAACCCCGCCGCCCAGCGCGGCCAGTCCAGCGCGGTGCTGGCGAGCAGCGCGCCGGCCGGCTGCTGCGCCAGGTGGCAGCAGTTCAGGAAGACCAGCTCAGGCACGCGCCGCATCGCGGCAACCTCGCGCGGCCCGAGCACATTGCCGTCTGACAGCACCACGCCGCCATCGGCCCCGGGCTCGCCATGGCCGGCCACATGCAGCAGCCGGTAGTCGCGCGCCAGCAGCGTCGTGATCACCTCGTGCGCCGACGGGCTGGGGCCGTCGCCCTCGGGCACGCAGGCCAGCACCTGCGCGGCACCGGGCTGCAAGGCCTTGAGCACCGCCCGCGCCTCGGCGCGCGCGCCCGGCAGTGCGCCGTAGCGGCTCAGGTCCACCTGCGGCTCGCCGATCACCAGCACCGCATCGTCGGCCCGCGCGTCGTGCGGCATGGCCGGCGCGGTCGGGCTGCCGGTCGCCAGTGCCAGCCGGCGCAACAGCCGCGTGCGCAGCGCCCACGGCCGGTGGCGGGTCTCGCCGTCTTCTGCGGAAGCATCCAGCAGCTCCCACGGAATGCCGGCGGTGCCGGGGTCGAGCTGGATCACCAGTTCGTTGGCCGCCGGCCCGCTGTCGCTGCCGCCCAGGTAGGCCTCGATCTCGGCCGGGATCAGCAGCTTGAACAGCGCGCGGCCGAGCGCCGGGTCGTGCCGCGCCTGGGTCGAAGCCGCCTGCACCAGCGAACGCAGCAGCCGCGGCTGGGTGCGCAGCGCGCGCACCTCGTAGCGCGCGCGGTGGGTGTCCAGCGTGTAGGCGATGGCGCTGGCCCGCGGCGCGCCCTCCCCCGAGGGCACATGCGCATCGGCCCCTGTCTCGCCTCCGGGCTCGTCGCCACGGTCCGGCACGGTCAGCGCTGAAAAGCAGTCGTAGCCGGTGCCGCGGTAGCCGGACTCTGCCGGCCGGCGCATGCCGCCGGTGCCGCTCAGCACCTCGGGCACCAGCGCCATCTCGCCTGGCCGACTGCCGCAGAGGATGGACAGGCCCTGCCAGGCCTCGGTCGCCCGGTCCAGGTACAGCTCCACCAGCTGCAGCTGCGCCACGCCTGCCCAGCCGCTCTGGCGCAGCCGCTGCCCGGCCTCGCGCACGCCCATCACAATGGCCTGCGCCGCGCTGCCGGCCGTCATGCCCACGCCGCCGCTGCCCAGCAGCGTGGCGGCCAGCGTCAGGCCCTGGGCCCCGCCAGCGCCGTGCTGCTGCTGCACAAAGGCGATCACTGCCTGTTGCACGGTGTGCACCAGCTCCGGCAGCCGCAGCTGGCCTTCTTCGCCCAGCCCGGCCACGATCACCAGCGGCAGCAGCGCCGTGTCACCGCCCGCATGCCTGAACAGCTGCTGCGTGCCCGGCGCCTCGGGGTACAGCCCGGCCGAGAGCGACTGCTGCATCGCGCCGCCGATCAGCCGGTCCACCGCCGCCTCGGTGCCGGTCAGCCGGCTGGCTGCGTAATGGCCGATCAGCAGCGCGTGCGGCACATAGCGCAGGTTGCCGTGCAGCACGCTGACCTGCAACGGCGCGGCGGTGCCGGCGATCTCCGGTTCCTGACGCAGGTTTGCCGCGGCGGCTTCTGCCATCGCCGCGCGCGCCTTGGGCTCTGTCTGCTGCGCGTCGTCCAGCGGCAGGAAGCCGCCGTCCCCATCGTCGGCCCGGGTCAGCCCGTCGAGCAACCAGCGGACCGATTCCGCTTGATTGAAGTAACTGAAATGGTGGACCGCTGGCCCTTGCGCGAAGCGGAAACGCGCGCCGCCCACCGGCCGAGCCAGCCCGCCGGCCATCGAGCCGGTGTTGACCACCAGGTCGTTGTCGGCACCGTAGAACCAGTCCACCGCCAGCAGCTTCAGCTTGCCCCAGCGGCCTTCGGGCGCCAGGTCACCGGTGATCGCACTCAGGTCGGCCGTGGTCTGCAGCCCCGGCAGGCGCAGCAGCCGGGTCAGCGCCGAGCCGGGCATCATCGCTTCCAGCCCCGGCAGCGTGCGCGGGTCGGTGCGTTCCTTGACGACCTTCAGCAGGAAGTCAGTCGCGTCGCCCAGCCAGCCATCGCCTGCCAGCATGCCCAGCACCGACAGCCAGCGGTCCAGCCGGCCGGAGGCCAGCGTGGTGCCGCGGGCCGGGCAGGCCACGCGCACGAAACGCGCAACGCTCAGGCGCTTGGCATCCAGCACCTGCAGCAGCTCGGCCAGGTCCGCCTGGTCCTTGGGCATGCCGTCAAACAGGCCGGCCTTCAGGATCGCAACGGTGCTTGCGGGCGTGCGCTGCGCCAGGCACAGCAGCTCGCCCACCAGCCCGCCGCGCGAGTGAGACACCAGGTGCAGCCTGGCGCCCGCCGGCAGCGCCTTGGCCAGCGCCAGCGCATTGGCCACCGGACTTTCGGTCAGGCTGCGATGCTCGAAGGCGAAGACCTGCCCGCCGTAGCTTTGATGCAGCGTGGCACGCGCGGCTTGCGCCTGCGCATCGTCGCGCCACAGGTCGCCAAAGCTGCCGGCAAGGCTGGACATCGTGCCGTGCAGGAAGACCAGCAGCGGCGCATCGGCGGGCAGCTCACCCGTTGCCATCGACTGCAGCACCGGCGGCCCATCGTCCAGCGTCACGCGATACAGGCCCGGCGCCCGGCCGCCCAGTTGCCGTGCTTCCAGCTTCGCGCCCAGCGCCGCCGCGGCGTGGCCGGCCACGTCCACGCCGAACAGCTCCAGCGCCTGCAGCGCCACGCCCACAGCACCGCGCTTCGGGCCCTCTTCCAGCCGCTTCGGCACCAGCCGCGGCGGCACAGCCCAGTTGCCCGCTGCCTTGCCCCGCGTGCTTGGCGCCTGGCCGTGTTCCTGCAGGAAATCGTCCACCCGCGACCACAGCACCAGACCGTCTTCCAGCGTCAGCCGCAGCACTTCGTCCGGCGCCGCACCGACCACCACGTCAGCGCCACCGCCGCGTCGCGCGGTGCCACCGTCCAGCTCGATGCGCCTGGCGCTTTGCACCGCCACCTGCTGCACCGGCAGCGAGCGGGCCGGCGCGGCATGGCCAGGCAGTTGCAGCTTCAGCGCGGGCGGGTTGGGTGAGGGGGAAGGCGGGCGGCGGGTGGGCATTGGCGATGAGCGGTCTGCAGGTGGCACAAGGGGCGACACGGCGCGCTTGCGAAGTGGGGGCGGGCCCAGTTACGCTGCGCGGGTTTCACCCAGCACACGGAGTATCAGCGCATGCAAAGCCGCTTTGGCGCGAGCGTCCCCTGCCGGTTGGCCGCCGCGGGCCTGCTCGTCCTCTTCACATCGCTTGCCAGTGCGGCACCGGTGAAGGTCTTCAACCTGGTGATGATGCAGTCCGAGGACGAACTGCAGGGCCGCATGCCCAGCGTGCAGGCCTTGTCCGCCTATTCCGCCGCGGTGCAGGCGGCCATCCGCAACGTCGCCGCGGCCAACGACTCCCTGCCCTCGGTCGGCGGCTTCATCGTCGTCGCCGTGCGCCCCGGCAAGCGCAGCAACGCCTGGCTGGATTTCGAGCCCGCGTTGCCGCCCGGAGTCGCCGCCGCGCTGGTCGCCGACATCCGCAAGGTCCCGCCACTCGAAGTCCAGGGCGGCCCATTGGTCTTCGCCATCAAGCTGGGCTTTGCCGAAGGCATCCCACCCCAGCGCATGGCGCCGTCACCGCCCGAATGGAAAGCCGCCACAGCCAAGGCCGGCAAGCCGATGGACACGGCCGAGTTGGTCGAGCGGGCCTGGCGGGACTGACGCAAGACATCGAGTTCCGCGCACAAAAAAAGCGGCCCGAAGGCCGCTGCAAAGGACAGACAGTGAGTGAAGCGCCTGCTCAGCGCACCTTGCCGGCCTTCCACGCATTCAACAGCGTGTCGTAGGCGATGGTTTCACCCTTGGGCTTTTCGTTGGCCAGCTTGGCCCACGGTGCACCCTTGTCGCTGAGGTACTTGGCCGGATCGCCCTTGGGGTTCAGCTTGGGCGCGCAGTGGGCCATGCCAGCGCGCTC
>NZ_JAJNKD010000018.1:0-147478 GCF_021043325.1 Ideonella azotifigens | reverse complement strand
AGAACTCCCAGAAACCGATCTCCATTGGATTGATTCTCGGGAGATCTGACCATCGGATATCACCCGAAAGTCGTTTCAGGACAACGACTTGGGAGATTTTCAGGGCCGACTAGGTAGGCCTGCCTGTGCCTGTGAACGGCGCAACGCGAGTGGTCAGTCATAGCTATCGATGAGCAAGCCCGACTTGAATGTCACTCCAGGAAGCTTCGAGGCCAGCCATTCGCGTGAGACGCGCAACGAAAGAATGTCGGTGGCTACTTCAAGTCGGAAGGGCGCTGACTCTGCTCGTTCCTTCAATTTGTATTCGACAAATCGTTGAATCGCCATTGCCTTATCGCCAAGCAACTCCCACCTCATGTCCTCGGCCATTTGGCGACGCATGCTTTCCTCGGTCCATACATGGCCTACGTGCAGGTGGCACACGGCGTTCTCAACCTTCTCTATTGCTTGGGCAAGGTCGTTGAAGCTTGCGCGGGGAATGAGTTGGTGGCGATCCTGCCTTATGAGGTATTTGGAGAAGTCGCTAACTGGTATTTGGAAAATATAGTCGCGCTCGGTTGCGACTCCTTCAATTGGAGCATCATACGCGGCAGAGATAACAACATTTACATCGCCGACAATATGATTTAAATAGACTCGAGTCAATTTTATTGATTTGCTACCTTGCTCGCACGACAGGTCGAATAGCGTAAGTCGTTCTGCACTTTGGAATCCATTTACTTGGAAATGCATCGCCTCGTACCAGCCGCCATATCCCTTCCAAATGGACGGCGGGACTGTGTCTTGGCCAAGCTGCATTGAGTCCAAATTGACTAGGCGACCAAGCACTGAATACGCTTGATCCTCGGCGCATACAAACGGCGAGCCGTCTGCGGCCTCAGTGCCTATCATTCCGTTCCCGAAGGCTGCCAGCCACCTGGCAAAGGCCTCGGCGCCCGAGCCGGCCACGAAACATTTACCCAAGTACGGTAGGTCAATCATCGCAGCATTGAGCTTGAGAAAGTAGCCCACTCCTTCCTGTGGGTCCCAGGAGAATCCAACAACTCCGACCTCCGTTCGGGCGGTTTCGTCAAATTCGTAATAGGTTGACTCAAAAATCTCTTGAGTAATAACGCCTGTGGTTCCGCTTGCTTCAAGCAGCTTCGCGATGAATTCATTGGCTAATTTGACGGTGCCGGCAAATCCTAGGACGCAATTCTCATTGACGCGAACAAGCTTCCGCCGAAGATCCACGATAGAAAAGGGAAGATCGAATCTCCTGGTGTCGCCGAGCGTAGGAATTGGTATGGAATCACCTTTTCGCTCGATGGAGATCATCGAGTCGGCAATCAGCACGGGTACACCCTCGTAATTAAGCAATGCAACGACAGTCATCGGAAGGAAGTATTGATTGATGCTGGGGTGGCTAAATACTAACGAGTTCGCCAAGAACGGCAGATTCTGGCCAGTTCGCTGATCTGGCTTGGCGTGGAAAACTGCCCAATTTCCGAACATTCCAGCATGCTGAGGCGAGACAATCACTCAGTCGAGCCGCCATATGGTGGTCCACAGGCTTGTTCAAGCTGACGGTACACAAGCCGTCGACTCAGGCGGGCCTCTCGCAGTAGCTGGTCGCGGCTTAACCAGATCGTTGAGTGCCTGCTTTCGGCTGGTCTGCCTGATCAGTCCGGGGGCGGCAACGGGTCGACGACATGCGCCTGCCAGAGCGTGCAGCAGCCGTCGTTCGAATCGGAACGCGGTAAGCGCCGCAGTGAGTGGCCGGTTCCAAATGTGAGGCGGCCGGTCAGGGCCAGTGGCGGTCAACGACCGGTGTCGGCGGTTGCTGCCGTTCCGGCATTGGACCGCGAACGACTCACATCAGCCTGACACAGCCGTTCAAGCTAGGCTATCCAAAAACGCATCCATCGCCAACAGCGCCTGATCGGCATCCCGTCCTTGCTTGCTCGCAGCAGTTCGCAGGCCATCCAGGTGCGCAGCCAGGTCCTGCAGCACCGGCAGCCGGAACACGTCCTTCAGCGCCAAGTCGGCATGGCCGGATTGCTGCAGGCGGGCGACCAGTTGCACGGCGAGCAGCGAGTGGCCGCCCAGTGAGAAGAAGTGGTCGCGACGGTCCACGCGAGGTCGGCCCAGCAGGTCCTGCCAAAGCGCGGCCAGTGCCTGCTCGGTGTCGCCTTCGGGTGCCTCGTAGGCAGAAGCGTCCAGCGCGGCGCCGGGTTCGGGCAGTGCGTGGCGGTCGACCTTGCCGTTGGCGTTCAGCGGGAGCGTGGGCAGTTGCACCAGGGCCGAGGGCAGCATGTATTCGGGCAGCACGCGGGCCAGGGCCGCGCGCAGCATGGCGTCGTCCAGCGGCTCGCCGCCATGCGCGATGTAGGCCACCAGGCGCAGGCCGGTGGGGCCTGTGCGGGCCATGACCACTGCGGCGCGCACGCCGGGCTGGGCCAGCAGCTGGGCTTCGATCTCGCCCAGCTCGATGCGGAAGCCGCGCAGCTTGACCTGATGGTCGCTGCGGCCGAGGTAGGCGAGCCGGCCATCGGCGCTGGCGCGCACCAGGTCGCCGGTGCGGTAGAGGCGCGCACCGTAGTGGCCAAAAGGATCGGCGATGAAGCGCTCGGCGCTGAGGCCGGGCCGCTGCAGGTAGCCTCGGGCCAGGCCCACGCCGCCGATGTACAGCTCGCCGGCGGCGCCCAGCGGCACGGGCTGCAGGTCTGCGTCCAAGACGTGCAGCGTGGTGCCGGCGATGGCGCGGCCGATGCAGGGTTCGCCGCCCGGCGGCACGGCCTCGGCGCTGGACCAGATCGTCGTTTCGGTGGGGCCGTAGAGGTTCCACAGCGACACGCCCAGCGCCTGCAGCGAAGCCACCAGGTCCGGCGGCAACGCCTCGCCGCCGCACAAGGCTTTCAGCCTGGCCTGACCGTTTGCCGGCCAGCCGGCGGCCAGCAGCAGGCGCCAGCCCGAAGGCGTGGCCTGGACCACGGTGGCGCCGCTGGCTTCCACCAGTTGCGCCAGCGCGCGACCATCGCCCAAGGCGTCGGCATCGGCCAGCACGACTTGTGCGCCGCTGATCAGCGGGAGCCAGAGTTCCAGCGCGGCAATGTCGAAAGACAGCGCGGTCAAGGCCAGCACCACATCCTGCGGGCCCAGGCCTGGCGCTTCGTCGCGCATGCTGAGCAGGAAGTGCGACAGCGCGTGGTGCCGCACCATCACGCCTTTGGGCCGGCCGGTGGAGCCGGAGGTGTAGAGCACGTAGGCGAGTTGCTCGCCATGCACGGCCTGCGCCGGCGCTTGAGCGGGACCGTGCGTCAGGTCCAGGTCCTGCAGCATCAAGACGGGCAGGTTCGCGCCCGGTGGCGCCGGCTGGGCGGCCAGCAGCAGCGCGGCGCCGCTGTCGCGCAGCATCAGCGCCAGGCGCTCCGGCGGCAGGCCAGGGTCCAGCGGCAGGTAGGCGGCGCCGGTCTTCAGGATCGCGAGCAGACCCACGACCATCTCGATGGAGCGCGGCAAGGCAATGGTCACCAGTGTTTCGCGGCCGGCACCCCGGGCGAGCAGCGCGTGGGCCAGCCGGTTGGCCCTGGCTTCCAGCTCGGCGTAGCGCAGGCTGCGGCCGGCGCAGCGCAGCGCGATGGCCTCTGGCGTGGCCGCGGCCTGGCGGGCGAACAGCGTGTGCAGCGGCGGCGCGTCGCCGAAGCGGCGCGGGTTGTGGGCGGCGGCCAGCCAGGCCTGTTCGTCGGCATGCGGCAGCGGCAGTTCGGCGAGGCTGCTTTCGGGTGCTTCGGCCAAGGCGCGCAGCACCACTTCGGCATGCTCGGCCAGCCGGGCGATGGTGGCGCGTTCGAACAGCTCTTGCGGGTAGCCGAAGTCCAGCCGCAGGCCGCCGTTTCCGCCTTCGTTTGCATCTTCCACCGCGGTCACGCTCAACTCGAACACGGCCGGCTTGTCCAGCGCCAGGTCCAGCGGCTGCACGCTCAGACCCGGCAGCGCGGGGCGGGCGCTGCCATCGGCGCGCAAGTGGTTGAACATCACCTGGCACAGCGGGCTGCTGCCCAGCTGACGCTCGGGCTGCAAGGCCTCGACGAGTTGCTCGAACGGCAGGTCCTGCTGCGCCTGCGCGCCCAGCGCGGCCTCGCGCACCTGGGTGAACAGCTCGTGCAGGCGCATCCTGCCGTCCAGCTGGCTGCGCAGCACCTGCGTGTTGACGAACAGGCCGACCAAGCCTTCGGTTTGCGCGCGATGCCGGTTGGCAATGGGCACGCCGACGCGGATGTCGCGCTGGCCGGTGTAGCGGTAGAGCAGCGCCTGCAGCCCGGCCAGCAAGGCCATGAACAGCGTGCCGCCCTGCTGCTGCGCCAGGCGGCGCAAGCCCTGCACCAGCGCCGGTGGCAGCGGGTGTTCCAGGCGGGCCAGCCGGTGGGCAGCTTCCGCGCGACGCGGATGGTCCGCCGGCAGTTGCAGCACCGGGTGTTCGCTGCCCAGCTGCTGGCGCCAGTAGGCCAGTTGGCGCGCGGTTTCGCCCTCGGCCAGCCAGCGGGTCTGCCAGGCGGCGTAGTCGGCATAGGCGATGGGCAAAGCCGGCAGCGCGCCCTGCCCCGCGTACAACTGGCCGAACTCGCGCAGCAGCAGCTGCATGGACCAGCCGTCTGACACGATGTGGTGCATGCCCAGTACCAGCAGGTGGTCCTCTGGCCCCAGGCGGACCAGCGCCACGCGCAGCAGCGGGCCGCGCGCCAGGTCGTAAGGCGTGAGCAGCAGGCGCTGCAGCGTGGCCTGCACGCTGGCGGCACCTGGCGCCTCGCCTAGGTGGTCGATAAGAGGCACCTCAATCGCCATCTCGGGATGGATCACCTGTTGCGCCAGGCCGTCTTCACCCGCCTGGAACACGGTGCGCAGCGAAGCGTGCCGGGCCACCAGGGACTGGAACGCCTCGCGCACCGCCGCCGTGTCCAGCACGCCTTGCAGGCGCAGCACTTCGGCCATGTGCGCGGTGGTTGCCTGCGAGTCCAGCTGCCACAGGAACCATTGCCGCTGCTGGGCATGCGACAGCGGCGCACGCGCCAGTTGCAGCGCAGGGATGCCGGCGGCCACCGGCGCCGCATCGCCGCGCAGGCCCGCGGCGAGCTGCGCCGCCAGCCTGGCTTGCTGCTCGGGGGTCAGGCTGGCGCGGCGGCTTGCCATGTTGTGCAAAGTGCTCATGCGAAAAGGCGATTCTTCAGGAAAGGTCGGCGCCGATCTGTTCGATCAGGCGCAGCTCCACCAGCGCGGCCAGGCCGGCAACCGTGGGTTCGGTGAACAGCTCGGCCGGGTGCAGCGTGACGCCAAAGCGCTGGCGCACCTGGGTCAGCAGTTGCAGGGCGGTCAGCGAATCGCCGCCCAGCTCGAACAGGCTGTCGCGCCGGCCAATCCCGTGGAAGCCCAAGGTCTCGCCCCATAGCGCCGCCAACGCCTGCTCCAGCTCGCCTTCGGGCGCTGCAAACGGCACCGCAAGCGCAGGGCGCGCATGAGCCGCCGGGCCACGCGGCGCGGCGACAGGCAGCGCGTCGCCGAAGTCCAGCGAGCGCGCCGCGGCCTGCTTGGCGGCCAGGCCTTGCGGCGAGACCAGCACCGCCGCGGGCGGCCCGGCCAGCACGCGCTCGAAGGCTTCGGCGCCCTGCGCAGGCGAGAGGCTGATGGCGGCATCGGGGTGGCGGTGCGCGGCCATGCCGACCTCGCGCCAGCTGTCCCACAGCAGCGACCAGGCCGGCCAGCCGCGCTCGCGGCGCAGCCACTGGGCGTGGGCATCGAGGCAGGCGTTGGCGGCTGCGTAGTCGGCATCGCCAAAGGCGCCAACCATGGCGGCCATCGAGCTGCAGTGGGCGACAAAGTCCGGCGCGGGCCCGTCCCAGGCTTGCACCAGCGCGCGGGCGCCAGCGAGCTTGGGCGCCATCACGGCGGCCACTGCGGCAGGGTCGCGCTGGGCCATGACGCCGCCGCCCGCCAGGCCTGCGGCGTGGATCACGCCGTGCACGGTGCCGAAGCGCTGCCGTGCCGCCTGCAGCGCGCCGCGCAGCTGGGCCGCATCGCTCACGTCAGCCTGCAGCGCCAGCCACTCACCGCCCTCGCCTGCCAGCGTTTCGAGCGCCTGCAGGCGCTGGCGCAGCGCGGCGGGGGTGGCCGGATCGGCCAGCAGTGCCGGCCAGTCGCTCTGTGCCGGCAAGGCCGAGCGGCCCAGCAGCACCAGCCTGGCTTGCCAATGGCGCGCCAGGTGCGTGGCCAGCGCCAGGCCGATGCCGCCCAGGCCACCGGTGAACAGGTACACGCCGCCACGGCGCAGCGGCGGCGCGGCCCTGGGGCGAGAGACGGCGACCGCCTGCTGCACCCAGCGATGCGGGCCGCGCAGCGCCAGCTGTGGCAGCGCCGCGGGCGACTGCAGCTCGGCCAGCACCTGCGCGGCCAGCTGGGCTTGCGCACGCGCATCGCCGGCCGGGTCCAGCGCGTCGATCAGCTGGCATTCGATGTCCGGCCACTCCTGCGGCAGCGCCGCGCACGGGCCACGCAGCGCGGCCTTCGCGGGATGCAACGGCTCGGTGCCGGTGATGTCGTCCAGCTGGCTGGCCAGCACGGTGATGCGCAACTTCGCAGCCCGTACCGCCGGGCCGGCGCGGTGCAGCGCCCGCACCAGCGCGAGCAGGCTGTACAGCCCGTTTTGCAAGACGGCCTCATCCTGCGCGTCGTCCGCGGCTGGCAGGCTGAGGGTGTGCACGATGTGCTGCAGCGGGCCGTGGGCAGCGGCGGCGTGTTGCAACAGGCTGGCCAGTGCGTGGTCATCGCCTTCGAACTCCGTGATGCGCTGCACGGCATGGCCTGCCTCGCTCAGCATCGCGGCGAGGGTTTCGTCGAACGCGCCGTGCTGGCCCAGCAGCAGCACCGGGCCGGCGGTGCGGGCGATTGATGCGGGCAGCGGCTCGGCGCGCTGCCAGCGCATCACCTCGAACCAGTCGTCCAGCGGACGAGGGCCAACGGCTGCTGGCGCAAGCGATGCGACCGGACCGGCCTCGACCCAGTGCCGCTGCCGCTCGAACGGATAGCCAGGCAGCGGCACGCGGCGTGGCCTGGCCTCGGCGGACCGGCAGGCGGCCCAGTCCAGCGGCGCACCCGCTTGCCACAGCCGTGCCAGCGTGCCGGCAAGGTGGGCTTCGGCCTGCGCCTGTTCGCGTGGATGCGGCTGCGAGGCCAGCAACACCGCCGCCTCGCCAGCACGGGCATGGCGGCGCGCCAGGCCGGTCAGCACCTCGCCGGGGCCGACTTCCAGCAACAGCCGGCCGGGCGTGGCGAGCAAGCTGTCCAGCCCATCGGCAAAGCGCACGGTGCCGCGCAGATGGCGCACCCAGTAGGCCGGGCTGGTGGCCTCTTCGACGGTGATGAAACGGCCGCTGAGGTTGGAGATGAAAGGAAGGCGCGGCGGGTGCAGCGAGACCCGCGCCAGCGCGGCCTCGAAGGCCGGCAACGCGGGTTCGACCATCACCGAATGGAAGGCATGCGAGACCTGCAGCCGCCGCACGGCAACGCCTCTTGCCTGCAACAACTGCTCGGCCGCGGCAATGCATGCCAACGGGCCTGCCAGCACACACAGGCCTTCGGCATTCACCGCCGCGAGGCTGCAGCCCTGCGCCAGCACCTCGGGCGGCAGCGCGGATTCGGCCAGCGCCACCGCGCTCATCGCCCCGGTGGGCAAGGCCTGCATCAGCCTGCCGCGTTCGGCGATCAGCGCCAAAGCGTCTGCCAGGCTGAACACGCCCGCCAGGCAGGCGGCCACGTATTCGCCCACGCTGTGGCCCAGCATGGCCGTGGGCTGCAGGCCCCAGCTCATCCACAGCCTGGCCATGGCGTATTCGACGACAAACAGCGCCGGCTGGGTCAGCGCGGTCTGGGCCAGGGACTCGGCGGCCACGCGCTCGTCGCTGGCGGACGGGAACAGGCAGTCGCGCAGGTCCAGGCCCAGGCGCGGGCGCAATTGCTCGGCGCATTCGTCCACCAGGCTGCGGAACAGGGGGGCCTGCGCATACAACGCACGGCCCATCTGCAGATGCTGCGCGCCTTGGCCCGGGAACAGGAAGACCAGCTCGGGCGACTGCGCGCCGACCTGGCTGGCGGCCAGCCATTGGCCCTGGTCTGGCCCGGCGCCGGGCGGCACCAGGCGCACGCTGCGGTGGGCCAGCGCGCGGCGGCCGGCCTGCAGCGTGAACGCGGCGTCGGCCGCAGACGGTGCGCCGGGTGCTGCCAGGCAGGCGTCCAGCTCGGCCTGGGCCTGCCGCAGCGCGGCGGCGCTGCGGGCCGACAGCGGCAGCAGTTGCCAGCCTTCGGCACGCGCTGCGTGCACGGGAGGTGGCGCTTCCTCCAGCAACACATGCGCATTGGTGCCGCCCATGCCAAACGAGCTGACGCCCGCGCGGCGCGGCGTGGCGCCGGCGGGCCAGGGCCGGGTGCGGGCGTTGACCTCGAAGCCGCCTGTGCAGAAGTCGATCTGCGGGTTGGGCCGCTCGAAGTGCAGGCTGGCCGGCAGCGTGGCGTGGCGCAGCGCCAGCACGGTCTTGATCAGGCCGGCGACGCCGGCCGCGGCGTCCAGGTGGCCGATGTTGGTCTTCAGCGAGCCGATGGCGCAAGGCGCGGCGCGGGCCGGCTGGCCTTCGCTGTTCGCGGCAAAGGCCTGGGCCAGCGCGGCCAGCTCGATCGGGTCGCCCATGGGCGTGCCGGTGCCGTGTGCCTCCACGTAGCCGATGCTGGCCGGCGCCACGCCGGCCACGCGCTGCGCGGCGACGATGGCGCGCGCCTGGCCCTCGACGCTGGGCGCCGTGTAGCCGACCTTGCCGGCACCGTCGTTGTTGATCGCCGAGCCCTTGATCACGGCATGCACCGTGTCGCCATCGGCCAGCGCCTCGGCCAGGCGCTTGAGCACGACCACGCCCACACCGCTGCCGCTCAGCGTGCCGGCGGCTTGCGCGTCGAAGGCCCGGCAACAGCCATCGGGCGAGCGGATGCCGCCGGGCTGATAAAGGTAGCCCTGTCCCTGCGCCAGGTTCAGCGACACGCCGCCGGCCAGCGCCAGGTCGGCCTCGAAATTCAGCAGTGCCTGGCAGGCCAGGTGCACGGCCACCAGCGAGGTGGAGCAGGCCGTCTGCACCGAGATGGCCGGGCCGCGCAGGTCCAGCGTGTAGGCGGTGCGCAGTGCGAGCGCGTCCTTGTCGTTGCCGTTCAGCAGCGCCGGCAATGCGGCCTCGTCGGCCAGCGCGCCGGCCGGCAGCAGCTGGCGCCAGACGTACTGGTTGGCGCTGCTGCCTGCGTAGACGCCTGTGCGCACCGGGCGCGACGGGCCGTCGTAACCGGCGTGCTGCAGCGCGTGCGCGGCGGTTTCGAGGAACACACGCTGCTGCGGGTCCAGGCGCTGGGCCTCGCCGGCAGCCAGGCCGAAGTAGCCGGCGTCGAACAGCGCCATGCCTTCCAGCACCACGCCGGCTTTCACATAGGCTGGGTCGGCCAGCAAGGCCTCTGGCACGCCTTGCGCGCGCAAGGCCTCGTCGCTGAAACGCTGCACCGATTCAACACCGTCCCGCAGGTTCTGCCAGAAGGTGGCCAGGTCCGGCGCGCCGGGGAAACGCCCGGCCAGGCCAACGATGGCGATGTCCATCTCGCCGATTTCAGCGGCTTCGCTCATCGCAGCGCTCCTGCTGCGGCGGCACGGCGGCGGCGCATCAAGGCCTCACGCTGGCGGGCGGCGTCGTCACCCGCGGTCTGCAGCGCGGCGCTGGCGGCGGGTTGCTCGCGCGCGCCCAGGTGCCGCGCCAGCGCGGCGATGGTGGTGTGGGCAAACAGCTCGACCAGCGGCACCTGCAAGCCAAGCCGCTGCTTCAGCGCGGCCTGCAGCGCGACCAGGCGCAGCGAGTGGCCGCCGAGGTCGAAGAAGTTGGCGTCCCGGCCCAGCTGCGCCACCGGCAGGTTCAGCACTTCGGCCCAGACTTTTGCGAGCGCGGCCTCGCCTGGCTGCAGCGGCGCGCCGCCGGCGGCCTGGCCGCTTGGCGCCTGTGGTTCGGGCAAGGCCTTGCGGTCGATCTTGCCGTTGGCATTCAGCGGCAGACGCGGCAGCGTGACAAAACGCGCCGGCAGCATGTAGGCCGGCAGCACACGGGCCAGCGCGGCCTGGTGGGCGGCAACAGCGTCGCCCGCCATCTCGGGCGCGAGGTAGGCGACCAGGCGCTCCGGTGCAGCGCCAGCAGGCGCTCCGGCGGCCGGCAGCGCCACCACCACGGCTTCGCGCACACCCGGTTGGCTCAGCAACTGAGCCTCGATCTCGCCCAGCTCGATGCGCTGGCCGCGCAGCTTGAGCTGGTGATCCAGCCGGCCGAGGTATTCGAGCTGGCCGTTCTCACGGTGTCGCACCAGGTCACCGGTGCGGTAGAGGCGCGAGCCGTCTGCGGCCAGCGGGTCGGCAATGAAACGCTCGGCGCTGAGCGCCGGCTTGCCGAGGTAGCCGCGGGCCAGGCCCACGCCGCCGAGGAACAGCTCGCCGGGTGCACCAGGCTTGACCGGGTTCAGGTCGGCGTCCAGCACACGCAGCCGCAGGCCGGCGATGGGTGCGCCAATCGGCACGGCGCGGGCCAACGGCGCGTCCTCGGGCCGGCAGGTCCAGTGGGTCACGTCGATGGCGGCCTCGGTCGGGCCGTAGAGGTTGTGCAGGCGCGCCTGCGGCAGGCAGGCGACCAGGCGGCGCTGCAGTTCGACAGGCAAGGTTTCGCCGCTGCAGACGATGTCGCGAACGCCGGTGCAACCGCGCGCCACCGCCTCGTCAGCGAGGAAGGCCTGCAGCATCGAGGGCACGAAGTGCAGCGTCTTCACCGCATGCCGGCGAATCGCCTCGGCCAGACGGGCCGGCTCGCGATGCGCCTCGGGCGCGGCCAGCGCCAGGCGCGCGCCGATGGTCAAGGGCCAGAAGAATTCCCAGACCGACACGTCGAAACCGATGGGGGTTTTCTGCAGCACGGTTTCGCCCGCGGCCAGCGGGTAGGCCTGCTGCATCCAGGCCAGGCGGTTGTGCAGCGCGCCGTGCACATTGGCCGCGCCCTTGGGCCGGCCGGTGGAGCCCGAGGTGTAGAGCACATAGGCCAGTTGCGCCGCGTGCACCGGCAGCGCGGGATCGTGCGTGGGGCCTGTGGCGGCCAGCGTGGCGCTCACCGCCCGCTGCGGGAATGCAGCCAGCGCCGGCAGGCTTTGACCTGGCAGCGTGAGCACCAGCGCCACGCCGCTGTCCGCCGCCATGTAGGCCAGGCGCTCGGCCGGCAATGTCGGGTCCAGCGGCACAAAGGCGGCGCCGGCTTTCAGCACCGCCAGCAGCGCAATCACCAGTTCCAGCGAACGTGGCATGGCCACGCCGACCCGTTGCTCGGGCTGCAGGCCGCCTGCGAGCAGCGCATGGGCGAGCTGGTTGGCACGGGCCTCCAGCGCGTCGTAGCGCAGCGACTGTTCCTCGCCGCCCTCGCCTGCCATCACCAGCGCGATTGCGACCGGTGTGGCGCGGGCCTGCGCGGCAATCTGCCGGTGCACCGGCTGCGTGCCGGGCATGGCCGGGCCGCCGTCGCTCCAGCGGGCGAGCTGGGCCAGCTGCGGCTCGTCGACCAGGTGCAGCGCGCCGTAGCGTTGCTCGGGCGCGTGCAGCAACTGGCCCAGCACTGCCTCGAAGGCACCGGCCAGCCACTGCGCGGTGGCGGGTTCGAACAGTGCGCTGCTGTACTCCAGCCGGCCCTGCACGCCGTCCGCCCCGATGTAGAAATCCAGCGACAGGTCGAACTTGGCACCGCTGTCGTCGAACTCGAGAAAGCCGGCCTGCAAACCGTCCAGCGCCAGCGTGGCGGACTGCGCCATCTGCACGCCCAGCATCACCTGGAACAGCGGGCTGCGGCCCGGCTCGCGGCGCTCGCTGCGCTGCGCGGAAAGCAGCTCAAACGGCAGGTCGGCATGGGCCAGCGCGTCCAGCGCATCGGCGCGCACGCGGCGGCAGATGTCGCGCAGGCTGGCCGCGGGGCTGAGCCGCACGCGATGCACCAGCGTGTTGACGAAAAACCCCATCAGGCCTTGCAAGGCCTCGTCGTCACGGCCGGCATGCGGCACGCCAATCGCGAAGTCCTGCTGCCCGCTCCAGCGGCCCAGCAGCAGTTGCCAGGCGGTGAGCAGCACGACAAATGGCGTGCAGCGCTCGGCGCGGCAGAAGTCGCGCAGCGCCAGGCACAGCGGCGTGGGCAATGCAAAGCCCAGCGCGCGGCCTTCGAAGCGCGGCAAGGCGGGGCGTGCGTGGTCGGTGGGCAGCGCCAGCGCCGGCACTTCGGGGCCGAGGTAGGCGTTCCAGTGCGCCAGCCGCGCGGCCAGCGCTTCGCCTTGCAGGGCTTCGCGTTGCTGCGTGGCGTATGCCGCGTACTGCAGCGGCAGCGGCGGCAATGCCACAGCGCCAGGCTGCTGGCGGGCCTGCCGGTAAGCCTCGGCCAGGTCCGTGGCCAGCACAGGGTTGGAGCCGGCGTCCGAGGCAATGTGGTGCAGGCAGACGACCAGCACATGGCGGGTCTCGTGCAGCTGGACCAGCCGCGCCTGCATCACCGGCGCCTGGGCCAGGTCGAAGACGTGCAGTGCCAGCTCGCCCACCGAAGCCTGCAGCGCGGCCTGCTGCGCCGCGCCGGCCAGCGCACACAAGTCCTGCCGCTGCAGCGTGAAGGCCAGCGAGGGCTGCACCCATTGCAGCACCCGGCCGCCATGCTCGGCAAAGCGGGTGCGCAGCACCGCATGCCGGTCGACCACGGCCTGGAAGGCACGGGCCAGCGCATCGGCGTCCAGCACACCGTCCAGCGTGAAGACGCGCGGCAGGTTGTAGGCCGTCTGCCCCGGCGCGAGCTGCTGCAGCAGCCACAGCTGCTGCTGGCCAAAGGACAAGGGATGGGCGTGGGGCGGCAGGGTCATGTCGGAGGCACTTGGGGTGGGAACTCAGGCGGGCTGCAGGGCCTGGGCGCGTTGCAGCAGCGCTGCGGCGTCTTCACGCGCCTGCAGCGCGGCGGCCAGCGCGGCGGCGCTCGGGTGGTCGAAGACCCAGGCCGGCGGCACTTCCACCGCAAGCTGCTTGCGCAGGCGGGCCACCAGGCGGATCACCAGCAGCGAGTGCCCGCCGTGGTCGAAGAAATCGTCTTCCACGCCAAGCGCACCGCGGCCCAGCAGCTCGCCCATGCCGGCGGCCAGCAAGGCCTCGACGGCATCGCGCGGCGCACGCTGCGGCGCGGCAGGCGCGGCTTCGGGTTGGCGCGCCATCGCGGCCAGCGCCTGGCGGTCCAGCTTGCCGTTGGCCAGGCGCGGCAGCGTGGCCAGCAGGTGGCACTGGGCCGGCAACAGTGGTGCGGGCAACGCGGTGGCCAGCGCCTCGCGCAGGCTGTTGGCGGTGACACCGGCTTCAGCGACCACAAAGGCAGCCAGCACGGTCTGGCCCGTGGCGTCGGCCAGGCCCAGCACGGCGGCCTGGCGCACACCGGCTTGCGCGCGCAACGCGGCTTCGGTCTCGCCCGGCTCCACCCGGAAGCCGCGGATCTTCAGCTGGTCGTCGGCCCGGCCAAGCAGGCGCAGGCCACCTTCGGGCAGCAGGCAGGCCAGGTCGCCGCTGCGGTAGAGGCGCTGGCCGGGCTGAAGCGGATCAGTGATGAACACGCTGTCAGGCCCGTCCAGCAGGTTCAGCTCGGGGCGGTTCAGGTAACCATCGCAAAGCTGCGCGCCGCCGATGAACAGCTCGCCGACCACACCGATGGGCACCGGCCGGCGCTGGCGGTCCAGCACACGCACGACGCTGCCGGCCAGCACCTGGCTCAGCGGCAGGCGCTCGGGCCATGGCGCGCCGGGCAGGCAGGCATGCACCATCACGCCGACGGTCGCCTCGGTCGGCCCGTAGTGGTTGGCAACCCGCGTGGCCGGCGCGAGTGCGGCGATGCGTGCCAGCAGCGCACGCGGCGCCGGCTCACCACCGAGCACGATGCGCGCCGGCAGCAGTGGCTGCTCGCCTTCCAGCAGGGCCTGCAGGTGCGAAGGTACGATCTTCAGCGCGGTGATGCGGCCGGCATCAAGGAAACGCGCGAAGTGCGCGGCGTCCTGCATCTGCTCTGGCGTTGCGATGACCAGGCAGCCGCCGTGGCACAAGGCGCCAAACAGCGCGGTGTTTCCCAGGTCAGCCGCGACCGTGCCGGTGAGTGCCCAGCGCTGCGGGCCGGCCAGGTCCAGCGCCTGCGCCACGCCGGCCACGTAATGCCGCAAGGCGCCGTGCGAAATCGTCACGCCCTTGGGCCGGCCGGTGGAGCCGGAGGTGTAGAGCACGTAGGCCAGGTCTTGCGGCTGCCGTTGTGAATGACAGGCCGGCGGCAATGCGACAGCGGATTCAGGGGTGGCGATCAGCGCGGCCCAGCTCGTCACCGGACAGGCCGCATCGGGCTGCGGCGTGTCGCTGACCAGCAGCGCAGGCCGGGCCTCTGCCAGCACCGCGGCGTGGCGCGCGGCCGGCCATTCCGGGTCCAGCGGCAGGTAGGCGGCGCCGGCTTGCCAGGCGGCCAGCATCGCGATGAGCAAGGCCGGCGAACGTGGCAGGGCCAGCGCGACCAGGCGCGGCACGCCTGGCGCCGCGGCCGACATGGTTTGCGCCATTGCCAACGCGGCCTGCCGCACCTGCGTGGCGAGTTCGACGTAGCTGAGTTGGCTGCCATCGGCCTCGATCGCGGGTGCGTTTGGCGTGTGCTCGGCCCAGTGCGCCCACAGTGCGTCCACACCCTGCGTGCAAGGCGCGGCGGGCGGGCCTTGCAGCGCGGCGTGGGCCTGTTGATCCGCCACGCTCAGCGGGTTCAGCTCGGCCAGCGCTGTGGCCGGCTGAGAGAGCAAGGCAGCGATCCAGGCCTGGCATTGCGCCAGCAGCACTTGCGCGTCGCAAGCCGCCTGCGCCCGCACCGTCAACTGCACAGCTGCTGGCGACCACAGCACCTGCAGGCCCAGCGTGCTGCCGGGCCAGTTGCCCTGCAGCGCCTGCACATGCCAACCGCCAGCCAGGGCCGACAGCGTGTGGCCGGCAAAGCCCGCGGCGAGGTGCACCTGCGAGGGCGGCGCCTGCACCGGCCAGTATTCCTGCGCCGCGAGGTGGGCGGCAGCGGCGGCCTGCCAGCGCGGCAGCCAACTGGCAAAGGACTCGTCTGCCCTCGCGTCCAGCCGCAGCGGCAGCGGCTTGTCGAACAGGCCGACGGCCCCCTGCATCACGTCGTAGTCTTCGCGGCAGTCGTGCTGCCAGTGCGCCAGCCGCGGCTCGAAGCCTGCCAGCCGCAGCAGCAGCGACCACCAGGCAGCCTGCAGCCAGTCGCAGGGCGACAGGCCGGCCGACCCGGCAGCGGCGGTGATGGCGTCAGATTGCGTGGCGCTCAGCGTGGCCACCGCGGTGTGTTCGGCCCAGGCATCGCCGCGCTGGGCCGGATTCGCTGCGGGCCAGGTTTCGGTGCCGGCCATCGCCTGCTGCCAATACGCGCGGCCGCTCGCGGCGTCTTCGCCCTCGGCCAGCGCCTGCCGCCACTCGGCATAGGCGGGGTATTGGAACAGGCTGTCGGCTTGCGGCGCGGGCACACCGGCGCAAACATCCGCCAGCTGCTGCGCCAGCGCCAGCAGGCTGCCGGCATCGGCCCACAGCGGGTGCGCGGCCAGCAGCAGCCGGCCTGCGGCCAAGCTCACGCGCAGGCCTTCGCCGGGCTGCGCTGCGGGCTGCAGCAGCGCAGGCAGGTCCACCTGCTGCAGGCGTGGCAGGGCGGACAGCGCGCATTGCGCATGCGCCGGCCACAGCGCTGCCAGCGCGGCCTGCAGCGCGTCAGCGTGCAGCGTGGCGGGCACCTCCAGTTGCAGCACGCGCCAGGGCAAGGGGGCGTCGGCAGTCAAGGCCTGCAGCGCGGCGCGCATCGCGCGCTGCTCGGGGCTGGGTGCGGCTTCGGCGGGCCAGGCGGCCAGGTGGTGAGCTGCCATGGTTCAGTCCTCCACCTTCGCCGACGCCAGTGGCGCCAGCGCTGTGCGCTCGAACATCGCGCCCATCGCGACGACGATCTTGCGCGGGCCCTGGTACGGGTCGCGTGCGTGGGCGGCCAGCATGTTGTCCAGCATCACCACGTCGCCCTGGCGCCAGTCGAAGCGCACTGCGCAGGCCTCGTAGGCCTGGCCGATGATGGCCATGGTCGCGTCCGGGATGGGCGAGCCGTCACCGAAACAGACCTGGCGCGGCATGCGCGCTGCGCCCACCGCCTCCAGCAGGTCCGCGCGCACCTCGGGCGCCAGGCAGCTGGTGTGGTGCAGCTGCACCTGGTTGAAGAAAACGCGCTCGCCGGTCACCGGGTGCACGATGACCGCCGGGCCGCGGCTGCGGGTCTGCAGCGTGTCCTCGCCCAGCCAGCGCCAGGCGATGCCGCCAGCCGCCAGCCGCGCCTCGACGGCCGCGCGGTCGTCGGTCTTGAAGAACTCGCGCCAGGGCACGTCCAGGCCTGGCACGAAGGTGCGCACGTACAGCAGCTCGCGCCGCTCGAACTCGGCCACCAGCTCGGCCGGCAAGCGGCGCAGCATCTCGCGCCCGTCGACGATGGGCGTGGCGCCGCCGACCGGCGATGGCAGCTCGCAGAAGAACCACTGCTTGCGCGGCCAGCGCTCCAGGTGCGCGCTCTCGTTGTGGAAGAGGATCATCTCGTCCTCGGGATACGGCGTGGAGCGGTAGGTGTTGCGCCCGCCCTCCTTCTTCGGCAGGTCGCCATAGCTGCCGTAGAGCTGCGGCTCGATGGCCTCGGCGAAGCACTCGAAGTCCTGCGGCGTGTGCAGGCCGGTGTTGCGGAACAGCAGGCCACCGTGGCGCGCCAGCAAGGCCTCGACCTCATCCGCATGGCCGCGCGCCCAGGCGGCGAGGTCCAGGCCCGGCTGCTGCGCCTGCAGCACCAGCGGGAAGTTGCGGCCGGGCTGCAGCGGGCGGGCCTGCAATGCACCGCCGACCAGCTGGACCGGCGCTGCGGCGCGCGGGCCTTTCAGCGCCTGCAGCGCGGCGAGCTTGGCGGAGGTGTCGAGCTTGCGCGGCGGCGTGGCGGTCAACGAAGAAGGGTCAGCGGTCATGGGCAGACGTTCCGGAGAAGGCAGCAAGGTGTGCAGCGGCTGGCCGGGCTGCTGCACGATGGCCTGCAGCAACTGCTGCCAGGCCTGGGCATGGCGGGCCACGGTTTCGCGCCGGTACAGCGCGGTGGCGTAGACCCAGTCGACCAGCAGCGCGCCGCCGTCCTGGCGCACGAACACGGCGAGGTCGAACTTGGATTCGTTGAGCTGCTGCGGCAGCACCTCGATGCGCGCGCCCGGCAGCTCGAAGCGCACCTCGGGCGTGTTCTGCAGCACGAACAGCATCTGCACCAGCGGGTTGCGGTCGCGCGGGCGCGGCACCCCGGCCAGCTCGACGATCTCGTCGAACGGTGTGAGCTGGTGGTCCAGCGCCTGCAGCGCCGCACGCTGGCTGGCTTGCAGCCAGTCGGTGAACGAGGGCCAGGCTTCATTGCCGGTGGCGGCGGGCAGCCGCGAACGCAGCGGCACCACGTTGACGAAAAAGCCGATCAGCGGCTCCAGGTCCGGGTGCCGGCGGCCGGCCACATCGGTGCCGATCACCAGGTCGTCCTGGCCGCACAGGCGATGCGTGAGCGCAAGGAAGGCGGCCAGCAGCACCTGGAACAGCGAGGCCTCGTGGGCGCGGGCGAGGCGCTGCAGGCCGTCGGTCAACTCGGCGTCCAGGCAGGTGGACACCGCGGCGCCGACCTGCGAGGCGCGGGCGGGCCTTGCGTGGTCCGCCGGCAAGGCGCTGAGCGCGGGCGCACCGGCCAGCTGGCCGCGCCAGAACCGCGCGCTGGCCTGGCCTTCGGGTGCGGCCAGGCTGGTGGCGTACCAGGCGGCGTAGTCCAGGTACTGCACCGCGAGCGGCGGCTGCGCGAGCGGCCGATGCGCCAGCAGCGCTGCGTAGTTCTGGCCGAGTTCCTGCGCGAAGACGGCGATGGACCAGCCGTCGAACACGATGTGGTGCACCGAGAGCATCAGCACGTGATGCTGAGGCGCCAGGCGCACCAGCGCGGCCTGCATCAGCGGCCCGCGGTCAAGCGAAAACGGTTCTCGGATGAAGGCATCGAAGCCGGCCTGGAAACGCGCGTCGCGCTCGGCCTCGGACAGCGGCGACAGGTCGGTCGAGGGCAAGGGGATCTGCAGCGCCGCTTGCACCTGGGCCACCGGTGCGCCGTCGCCGTCTTCGGTGAAAACCGTGCGCAGCGTTTCGTGGCGCGCGACGATGGCGTTGATGGCCTGGGCCAGCACGACGGGCTCCAGCGCGCCATGCCAGGCCAGTGCGGCCGACATGTTGTAGGCGGCGCGGCCCAGCGCATCGTCCGCGCTGCCGAGGCGGTCCACCAGCCACAGCCGGCGCTGCATCGGCGACAGCGGCAGGGCAGCATCGCGCGGCACCGGCGGGATGAGCTGGCTGGCCGCAGGCTCGGCCCGCTGCACGCCCATGTGGGTGGCCAATGCGGCAATGGTGGGCGCCTTGAAGAACTCGCTGGGGTGCAGTGCCAGGCCGTGGCTTTTGCGCAGGCGGGACAGCAGCTGGATCGCGACCAGCGAGTCCCCGCCCAGCTCGAAGAAGTTGTCGTGCAGGCCAATGGGCGCCAGGCCCAGGCGCTCGGACCAGGCCGCTGCCAACACCTGCTCCAGCGCGCTGGCCGGGGCGACAAAAGGCGTGGCCAGGGCCGGGCGGGCGTGGCGTTCGGCAGCGGGCGCTGTGGCCGACGCATCAGTCTCGTCCAGCCCTTCAAGCAGGCTGCTGTCCAGCGGGCCGAGGCGGCGCGAGAGGTCAGTGGTGGCAATGACGACTTGCGGCACGGACGGGCCGTTGACGATGCGCTCGAAGGCCCGCGCGCCTTCCGGGCCGCTCATGCCCAGGCCTTCGGGCAGCACCAGCCCGCGGGCCATGCCCAGGTCGCGCCAGGCATCCCAGTTGACCGAGATCACCGGGTAGCCGCCTTCCCGGTGGCGCGCGGTGGCCAAGGCGTCCAGGTAGAGGTTGGCCGCGGCGTAGTCGCTCATGCCCAGGCCGCCGGCCAGGCTGGCGATGGAGGAGCAGAGCAGCACGAAGTCCGGTGCCTGGCCTGCAGGCGCGTCGTCCAGCGCGGCCAGCAGCGCGCGGCTGCCCAGGCGCTTGGCCGCCCACACCGCCTGGGCCTGGGCCAGGCTGCGGTGGGCGATCATGCCGCCGCCGGCATCGCCGGCCGCGTGCACCACGCCATGCAGCGCGCCGAAGTGCTGGCGCGCCTGCGCGATGGCCTGGCGCACGGCGGCAGCGTCGGCCACGTCCACCGCCAGCGTCAGCACCTGCGCGCCTGCGGCCTCCAGGGCCAGCAGCGCGGCCAGGCGCTCGCGCAAAGGCGCGGGCTGGGCAGGGTCCGCGGCGATGGCGGGCCACTGCGCATGCGGCGGCAGCGCGCTGCGGCCCAGCAGCACCAGCCTGGCCTGCCAGTGTTGCGCCAGGTGTTGCGCCAGCGCCAGGCCCACGCCCCCCAGGCCACCGGTGATCAGGTAGACGCCTTGCCGGCGCAGGCGCGGGCTGGCGGCCGGCGTGAGCACCAGCGGTGCCCAGGTCTTGTGCCAGCGATGCGGGCCGCGCAGCGCCAGCGGCGAGGCCGTGTCGGCAGACAGCGCTTCGGCCAGCACGGCGGCGGCAAGCTGGCGCTCGGCGGCGCTTTCGGGCGCGGGCGGCAGCAGGTCCAGCACGCGCACCTGCAGGCCTGGCGATTCCTGGCCCATGACCTTGGCCAGGCCTTGCAGCATGCTGCGCTCGGGCCACAAGGGCTCGCTGCCGGTGAGGTCCTCCATGCCCTGGCCCACCAGCGTCAACGCCAATCGGCGCGACGCACCTGGCTCGGCCGCGTCCAGTGCCTGGGCCAGTGCCAGCAGGCCGGCGTAGTGTTGGGCCAGCCAGCCGTCCTCGCCGCCTTCAGGGAGGGTCCCCAGGCTGGCGAGGTGCAACACCTGGCCGGCAGGGCCGTGCGTGGCGATGGCTTCCGTCAACAACCGGGCCAGGGCCTCGTGGCTGTCGAAAGGCAAGATCCATTGCTGCGGGCCGTGGCGCTGGAAGCTGGCGCCGGGTTGCGCCCACAGCGCTACCCTGCCCTGTTGCCGCGCCTGTTCGAACACGGCAGTGGCCATGCTGCAGTGCAGTTTACCGAGCACCAGCACCCAGTCGACCGGCCGCGCGCCATCGGGCCGCGGCAGGCGGGACCAGGCGGGCGCATGGCAGACTTCGGCGGGCGCAGCGGCGGTGGCGCCGCTAGAGCGCTCGACCCAATGGCGGCGGCGCTGGAAGGCGTAGCCGGGCAGCGGCACGCGGCGGCGGCTGTGGCCCGCGTGATGCGCCTGCCAGTCGATCGCCACGCCGGCTGTCCACAGCGTGGCCAGGGCTTGCGCCAGTTGCTGCGCATGGCGCTCGGGCTGCTGGGCGCGGGCCTGGCTGGCGACGATGGCAGCAGCACTTTCGGCTTGCGCATGCTGGCGCGCCAGCGCGGCCAGTGTTTCGCCGGGGCCGACTTCCAGCAGCACACGGCCCGGCACGCGCAGTGCCTCATTCAGCCCGTCGGCAAAGCGCACCGTGCCACGCAGATGCGCTGCCCAATACGCCGGGTCCTGCGCCTGTTCCGCGGTGATCGCCTGGCCGGTGACGTTCGAGATGAACGGCCAGCGCGGCGCCTGGCGCGGCACGGCTGCGACCAGCGCCTGCAGCGCCGGCAGCAGCGGCTCTGTCATGGCGGAATGCGAGGCGACCGACACATGCAGGCGGCGCGGCGAATGGCCCAGCGCCAGCAGCCGCTGCTCCAGCCTGGCCACGGCAACCTCCGGCCCGGAGAACACGCACACCTGCTCGGCATTGACCGCCGCCAGGTCGCAGCCACTGTCCTGCAGCAGCGGGGCCAGCGCCTCGGGCGCGAGCGTGACGGCGCTCATCGCCCCGGCGGGCAGGCTGTGCAGCAGGCGGCCACGGGCGGCCACCAGGCGCAGCGCGTCGTCGCGCGTGAACACCCCCGCGACGCAGGCGGCCACGTATTCGCCCAGGCTGTGGCCCAGCATCGCGGCCGGCCGCACACCGCGGCGCAGCCACCACTGGGCGAGTGCATGGTCGATGACAAACAGCGCCGGCTGGGCGATGTCCATGCGCGCCAGCAGCCGGTTGGCCTCGGCCTCGTGGCCGGGCGCGGGGAACAGCAGCGTGCGCAGGTCCAGCCCCAGCTCGGGCTGCAGCAGCGCGCAGCAGGCGTCGATCTCGGCGCGAAAGCCCGCGTCTGCCTGGTACAGCGCCTGGCCCATGCCGGCATGCTGGGTGCCGCCGCCGGGGAACAGGAAGACGACCTCGGGCGGCTGCTCGCCGGCGGTGCGGACTTCGACCTGCGGCGCGGCCCAACCGGCCGCCGCCTGCGCCAGCTCGCGCGCCACCACCGCGCCACGCTGCGCAAACGCCCGCCGGCCGGTCTGCAGCGTGAAGGCCACGTCGGCCAGCGCCAGGCCTGGTATTTGCTGCAGCTCGGTGGCGAGCCGTAGGCCGGCCTGGCGAACGGCCGTGGCGCTCTGTGCGGACAGAGGCAGCACCTGCCACGCGCCGCCGTCTGGCTCGATCATGACGGCCGGCGCTTCTTCGAGCACCACGTGCGCATTGGTGCCACCAATGCCAAACGAGCTGACGCCTGCGCGGCGCGGCGTGTCGCCGGCCGGCCAGGGCCTGGCCTGGGTGTTGACGTAGAACGGGCTGCGCGCGAAATCGATGCGCGGATTGGGCTGCGTGAAATGCAGGCTGGGCGGCAGCGTGGCGTGCTGCAGCGCCAGCGCCGCGCGGATCAGCCCGGCCACGCCGGCGGCAGCATCCAGGTGGCCGATCTGGGTCTTGGCCGAGCCGAGGGCGCAGAAGCCGCTGTCGGCGGTGCCCACGCGGAAAGCCTCGGTCAGCGCGGCGACTTCGATCGGGTCGCCCAGCACGGTGCCGGTGCCGTGGGCCTCGACATAACCGATGCTGCGCGGCGAGACACCCGCCAGTGCCAGCGCGGCCTGGATCACCGCGGACTGGCCGGCAATGCTGGGCGCGGTGAAGCCGATCTTGTCGGCGCCGTCGTTGTTGACGGCCGTGGCCTTGATGACGGCGTGCACCGTGTCGCCGTCACGCAGTGCTTCGTCCAGGCGCTTCAACACGACGATGCCGGCGCCGCTGCCGATCACGGTGCCGGCGGCCTGCGCGTCGAAGGCGCGGCAGTGCCCGTCGGGCGACAGGATGGCGCCGGGCTGGTGCTGGTAGCCACCTTCGGCCAGCAGGTTCAGCCACACGCCGCCGGCGAGCGCCATGTCGCACTCCTGGCTCAGCAGCGCCTGGCAGGCCATGTGCACGGCCACCAGCGAGGTGGAGCATTCGGTCTGCACGCTGACGGCCGGGCCGCGCAGGTCCAGCTTGTAGGCCACGCGGGTGCACAGCGAGCCGGAGGAGTTGCCGCTCATCAGGCCCAGCAGGTCCGAGATGCCGGCGCCCGGGGCCAGGCCGGCGCCCGGCAGCAGGTGCTGCATCAGGTACAGGTTTGGGCCTTCGCCGGCATAGACGCCCACCGAAGCGGCACGCGCCTCGCCATGGTGGCCGGCGTGCTCCAGCGCTTCCCAGGCGCATTCGAGGAACAGGCGCTGCTGCGGGTCCAGCTGCGCGGCCTCGCGTGGCGAGTAGCCGAACAGCGCAGCGTCGAACTGGTCCAGGCCGGGCAGTGGCAGGCCAGCCTTGACGAAGTCGGCATCGGCCAGCTGCGCTTCGCTGACACCTTGCGCACGCAGCGTGGCGTCGCTCAAGGGCGTGAGCGCCTCGGCACCGTCACGGATCAGGCGCCAGTAGCTGGCCAGGTCCGGCGCGCCGGGGAAGCGGCCGGCCATGCCGATGATCGCGATGTCGGTGCCGGCCACGTCGGCGTCGTGCAAAAGGGAAGCGGAGGCGCTGTTCATCACGGGGTCCTGGGTCTGGCCGCCTGGCGTTGGCGCTGCGCGGCGCGTTGGCGCTGCGCGCGGGCCTGTGGGTCGTCGGCGACGGGCACGGGGCTGGCCGCCATCGCGTCGGGCTCGCCGAGGTGGCGCGCCAGCGCGGCCACGGTGGGATGGCTGAACAGCGCCATCAGCGTGAGGGCCGGCGCCAGACGCTGGGTCAACTGGCCGTGCAGGCGCATCAGCAGCAAGGAGTTGCCGCCGAGGTCGAAGAAGTTGTCGTGCAGGCCGACACGCGCCAGGCCCAGCACCTCGGCCCAGGCCGCCGCCAGGGCTTGCTGCAGCTCGCCTTGCGGCAGCGCCACGTCTTCCGACTGCGGGCGCGCAGGCAGGCGCAGCTCGGCCAGCACGCGCCGGTCGCGCTTGCCGCCGGCCGTCAGCGGCAGCTGTGGCAGCACCGCCAGCAGGCTGGGCACCATGGGTTCGGGCAGTTGCGCTCGCAACGCCTGGCGCAGCGTGTCGGCCGCCAGCGTGGCACCGGCCGCCGGCACCACGGCGGCAACCAGCACCGGCCCCTGCGGGCCTGCCTGCAGACCCGCGAGCGCCTCGCGCACACCGGGCAGCGCACACAGCGCCGCCTCGACTTCGCCGAGCTCGATGCGCCAGCCGCGCAGCTTGACCTGGTCGTCCACGCGGCCCAGGCACAGCAGCTGGCCGTCCGGTCGCAGGCAGGCGCGGTCGCCGGTGCGGTAGAGCCGGCCGCCGGCGGCGTCGAATGGATTGGCGACAAAGCGCTCGGCACTCAGCGCGGCGCGGCCGAGGTAGCCCCGCGCAAGGATCTCGCCGCCGAGGTAGAGCTCGCCGGGCACGCCGGGCGGCAGCGGCTGCAGGCTGTCGCCCAGCACCCAGGCCTGGCGCGCACCGACGGGGGTGCCGATTGGCAAGCCACGCGTCGCATCGTCGGCCGCCTCGTTGAAGTCCGTCGGCGCAAGCCATGCGGTCGGCGTGATGACGGCTTCGGTCGGGCCGTAGGCGTTGAGCACCCGCTGTGGCCGCAGCACTCGACGGGCCAGCGCCAGGTCTTGCGCGGTCCAGGCCTCGCCGCCGCACAGCAGCAGGCGCAGCGGTGGCGCGGCCAGCGGCGTCGGCTGGTCCTGCAGCAACTGGCGCAGGTAGGCCGGCGGCAGGTCGGCCACCGTGATGGCGTGGCGCGTGCACAGCGCCGCCAGGTCATCGGCCTGCGAGGGCCACTCAGGCGGGCAGACCAGGCGCGTGCCGGCCCACAGCGGCATCAGCCACTGCTCGATGGCCGCGTCCACATGCGAGGGCGCGAACTGCAGGCAGACGTCTTCGGCGGTGAGGCCGCAACGTGCGGCCATCGCGGCCAGGTGCAAAGCCAGCGCGCCGTGGCTCACGGCGACCGCCTTGGGCTTGCCGGTGGTGCCGGAGGTGTAGAGCAGGTAGGCCAGTTGCGCGGGGTGCAGGGCTGGCATGACTGCGGCAGGCGGGCTGGACTCAACAGGTGTGTCCAGGCAAAGCAGTCGCGTGCCGGGCAATGCCAGCGGCTGCAGGCCGGGCGCCAGCGCGGCCTCGGTCAACAGCCAGCGAGCAGCGCTGTCCTGCAGCAGCTCGGCCTGGCGCGCGGCCGGCAGCGTGGGCTCCAGCGGCAGGTAGACACCGCCGGCCTGCAGCACCGCGAGCAGTGCGACGACCTGCCAAGGCGAGCGCGACAGCGCCACAGCCACCGGGGCCTCGCGCGGCAGGCCCAAGGCCCGCAACTGGCCGGCCAGGCGGTCGACCCGGCGCTGCAGTTCGGCATAGGTGACAGGCTCACCGGCCTCGCTGTGCCAGGCCGCGGCTTCGGGCTGCTGGCGGGCGCGCTGGGCGATGGCGGCGGGCACCAGCAGGTCGGCAGCGGCGGCCGTCTGTTGCACGATGGTCGGCGAGACGGTGGCGTCGGCCAGGCGGCGATCGGAAGCGCCCAGCGCGGCATCCAGCAACTCGTCGATGAGCCGCAGGTAGCGCGCGGCCCAGCCGGCGACGGTGGCCGGCTCGAAAAGATCGGCCGCATGGTGGAACTCGAGCTGCCAGCCACCTTCGGCGGTTTCGTTCACGTCCAGGCTCAGCTCGAAGGCGGCTGCCAGGTCCGGCAGGCGGCTGGCCTGCACGGTGAGGCCGGCGAAGCCCGGTTGCGGCAGCGCGGGCTGCAGGTTGAACATGACCTGGAACAGGGGGCTGTGGGCCGGGTCGCGCTGCGGCTGCAGGGCTTGCACCAGCGCTTCGAACGGCAGGGCCTGGTGCGCCAGCGCGCCCAGCGATGCCGCCCTCACCCGCTCCAGCAGCTGCGCCACGCGCAGGCCGCCATGCAGCTCGGTGCGCAGCACGACGGTGTTGACGAACATGCCGATGGGCGCTTCGAGGGCAGGCTGCGGCCGGTTCGCCACCGGCACGCCAACGCGCAGGTCCTGCAGGCCGGTGTGTTCGTGCAGCAGCCACTGGTAGGCGGCCAGCAGCAGCATGAAGGGCGTGAAGCGACCGACCTGGGCTGCAGCGCGCAGGCGCTCTGCCTGCACCGCGGGCAGCGGCAAGGCATGGCAGGCCGAGCGCAGTGGCGCGCCGGGGCGGCGCGCGTGGTCGGCCGGCAGGCGCAGCAGCGGCTGCTCGTCGCCCAGCTGTTCGCGCCACCAGGCGAGCTGGCGCGCAGCTTCGGGGCCGGCCAGCCAGTCGCGCTGCCACACGGCATGGTCGGCCACCTGCAGCGGCAGCGCTGGCAAGTTGGCGCTGGCCTGGCCCTGGACCGTTGCGCTGTAGTGATGCGCAAGCTCGGCCAGCAGCACGGCCATGGACGCACCGTCGGCCGCGACGTGGTGCAGCACCAGCGCCAACGTGTGGCGGTCGGCCGCATGGCGGATCAAGGCCACGCGCCACAGCGGGCCGCGGGCCAGGTCAAAGGGCTGGCGGTGCAGCGCTTCGATGGCCTGCGCGGCTGCCTCTGGTGGCTGGCCGGCGAGGTCGATCAGCGGCAGGCTCAGCGCCTGAGCCGCTTGGATGCGCTGCAGGCCGGCTGCGGAGTCGAAGACCGTGCGCAAGGCTTCGTGGCGCTGGGCCAGCGCGTTCAGCGCGGTTTGCAGGGCGGTTGCCTGCAGCATGCCGTCCAGCCTGAGCGTGCCACCCAGGTGATAGGCCGGGCTGGCCGGGTCCAGCTGCCAAAGGAAACATTGGCGCGCCTGGGCCGGCGACAGCGGCAGCGGCCCTTCCCGCAGCGCGGCGGGCAAAGTGGCGATGCGCTGCAGCGCGTGCTGCACGCCACCGGCCTGCAGCCGGGCGATCTCGGCCGCCTGCCCGGCCAACACAGGGTGGGCGAACACGGCTTGCGGCGAAAACGCCAGCGACCAATGTTCGGCCACGCGGGCGGCGAGCTGGGCGGCCCGCACCGACTGGCCGCCGCAGCTGAAGAAATTCGATTCCCGTGAGACTGGGACGGGGGATTCGCCGCCAATGTTCAGCACTTGCCGCCACAGCCCGGCCAGCTCGGTTTCCACGCCGGGCAGCGGTGCCGTGCCAGCAGGCTGCGAGTCGTCGCCCCCACGCACGAAACGGCCGTGGGCATGGATGGCATAGGCATCGGCACTGCCGTCCTGCCAGGCCTGGCGGCAGGCGCTGCGCTGCAGCTTGCCGCTGGTGGTGCGAGGCAGGCCACCCGGATTCAGCAACAACAGCACCGCCGGCGCTTCGCCGCACTGGGCGCTGACGGCAGCCGCCAGCGCGGCGACCAGGGCTTGCGGTGGCACCAGCTTCTGCATGCCGCGCGAGACTTCGACCGCCAGGCCGATGCCCTCGCCTTCACCGTCCGCCAGCTCGACCGGGAAGGCCGCGACACGGCCCTTGCGCACCGCTTCCACTTCGGCTTCGACCGCGGCCTCGATGTCCTGCGGGTAGACGTTGTGCCCGCGCACGATGATCAGGTCCTTCAGCCGGCCGGCGAGGTAGAGCTGCCCGTCGTGCACAAAGCCCAGGTCGCCGGTGCGCAGCCAGCGCCGGCCGGCCTGCTGCACGAAGGTGGCCGCGGTGGCCTCCGGCCGGCCCCAGTAGCCCTGGGCGATGCTGGCGCCGCTGGCCCAGACCTCGCCCACCTGGCCAGGTGCAGCGGGCTCACCGGCGACGCCCTGAACGATCTGCAGCGTGTGTCCGGGCGCCACCGCGCCACAGGCCACCAGTTGCGGTCCTTGCGCTGCGGCGCGGGCATGGCCTTGCGCCAATGCATCGGCATCGAAGACGGGGGCGTGCAGGCCATCGCCGCGCCGGCCGCCGGTGAGCATCAGCGTGGCTTCGGCCAGGCCGTAGCAGGGGTAGATGGCCGCGGCGTCGAAACCCGCGGCGGCGAAGCGCTGGGCGAAACGCTGCATGGTGTCCGCGCGCACCGGCTCGGCGCCGGTGTAGGCCACGCGCCAGTGCGAAAGGTCCAGCGTGGCCAGCTGTGCGTCCTTCACGCGCTCCAGGCACAGGCGGTAGGCGAAGTCCGGCCCGCCACTGATGGTGATGCGGTGGCGGCCCATCATCTCCAGCCAGCGAATGGGACGCTCCAGGAAAAACGCGGGCGAGGCCAGCACGCAAGGGATGCCGCTGAAGAAGGGCTGCAGCAAGCCGCCGATCAAGCCCATGTCGTGGAACAGCGGCGACCAGACGAACATCGCGTCGCCAGGCACCACACCCATGCAGGCCTGGATCACCTGCTCGTTGGCCATCAGGTTGGCATGGCCGACCATCACGCCCTTGGGCGCGGCGGTGGAGCCCGAGGTGTACTGCAGGAAGGCCAGGTCATCGGGCGCGGGGCTGTGCGGGCGCCAGGCGTCGGCGGTGGCATGGTCCACGCTGTCGACCGCCACTGGCTGCAGCCCGCCCAGGGCGGCGCAGCCTGCCTGCAGCGCGGCCAGGGTCAGTACGCCGGCGGCCTGCGCGTCGGCCGCGATGCCGGCCAGGCGTGCCATGTGCTGCGGCCGGTGAGGTTCCGGCGGGAATACCGGCACCGCCACCATGCCGGCGTAGAAGCAGGCGAACATGGCGCAGGCGTAATGCTGGTCGTTGTCCAGCGCCACCAGCAGTCGCGCGCCGGGCGCAAACGAGGCTTGCAGACAGGCTGCCAGGGCGCGAACCCGGGCCTCGAACTGCCGGTAGCTGAAGGCCTGCTCGTGCACTGCACCTTGCGCATCGGCGGCGACCACGGTCAGCGCGGTGTCACCGGGCCGCGCCAGCGCGAGCTGACGCAGATGGTCGACGAGATTGGCGGCCGGCAAGGCGGTGAAGGTCATGCGGCGTCCTGCAGCATCAAGGGAAAGGAAGGCGATGCGGCAAGCGCAGCCACATGGCCGTGCGGCACCGGCAGCGGCCAGACCGACAGCGCCGGCCAGTGCGGCGGCAGTTCGAGTTCATAAGGCGCTGCGTGGGCCGGCACAGCCGGCACCGAGCAGGCACCCAGGTGCTCGCCAATGCCCAGGCCCATGGCCTTCAGCACGGCTTCCTTGGCTGCCCAGGTGGCAGGCAATGTGGGCCGGGCGACCGGGTCTTGCAGCCGCTCGCGTGGGGACAGCAGTTGCGGCGCGAGCTCGGTCCAGTCGGCCACTGCGTCACAGCATTCGATGTCCACACCCAGGCAGTCCACATGGCCAAGGGCGACCAGGGCATGGCGGCCGGCATGGGCGACGTTGAAGGCAGGCGTTGCCACACCTGCGCCTTGCAGCTGCGGCTTGCCATGCGGCCCGGCCTCGAAGCACAGGCTGCGCGGGTCGCGCCCGCAGGCATGTGCCAGCAGCCGGCGCAAGGCCGCTCGCGTGGCGGCAAAGCGCAGGCGGTCCGCATGGCACCAGAAGGCCTGGGCGCGGCGACGTTCGCCGTCGTCCAGCAGCTGCCAGTCCGCTTCGGCCAGCGGCGCCTGCAGGTCCAGCGTCAGCAGGTGCACCTGCACGTCGCGCTGCAGCGGCTCAGGCAAAGGCAGGCGTTGCATGGTCGGCGCCTGGCGCGCAGCGAGCCAGCGAACGGGTGAGGCAGGCCAGCGTTTGCGCTTCCTGCTGGCGAATGAAGAAGTGCCCACCGTCGAACCAGTCCACGCTGGCCGGGCCGGTGCTGACCTGCCGCCAGGCTTGGACCGCGTCGGCGCTGATGTCGTCCTGCCGGCCGGCCAGCACCTGCAGCGGCAATGACAGGCACGGCAAGGGCTGCGCTGCCTGCTGCAGTGCCAGCTCGAAGCTCTGGCAGACGGCGTAGTCGGCCGCCAGCACGTCCAATGTCATGCGCCGCAGTTCGGCATGGGCGAAGACTTCTTCGGGCGTGCCGCCCTGCCGGCGCAGGTCGGCCATCAGCGCTTCGTCGCCCTGCAGGTTTTGGAAGCGCGCCGGGTCGCGCGCGCCGGGCGCCGGGCTGGCGGAGACGACCAGCGCCAGCGGCATCGGCGCGCCGGCGTGCTGCTGGCGCAAGGCCATGCCGTAAGCCAGCAGCGCACCCATGCTGTGGCCCAGCAGCACGTAGCGGCCGCGCATGGCGGCCTGCTGCTCGGCGCAGAGCTGCGCCACCAGCGTTTCGAAATCGGTGGCAGCGGACTCGTCCAGGCGAGAACCGCGCCCGGGCAGTTCCACCGGCTGCACGCGCAGCCAGGGCGGCAGCTGGCGGCGCCAGCGCAGGTACATGGTGGCGCTGGCGCCTGCGCAAGGCAGGCACAGCAGGTCAACGCCGGAAGCCGGCATGGCGGGCATGCTCACTGCAGAGAGACGGGTGCCTGGGCGGCTTCGCCCTGGCCTGCCTCGGCCTGCTCTGCCATCCATTGCCGCAGCGACAGTGGCCGCATGTCGACCCAGGCCTGCTCGACAAACGCGAGCACGGTCTTCTTGTCGCCCTTCACGCCTTCGATGGCCTTCCAGCCACCGGGCACGGCCTTCCATTCAGGCCAGATCGAATACTGTTCTTCGTGGTTGACCAGGACGATGAAGGTCTCGTCCTCTCGGTCAAAGCAGCTGGTTGACATCGGCGTCCTCGCGCGGTTGAAGGGAGCGAAGACGCATGGGCAAGGCCGCGAGGCCTGCGCATGCGCCGTCGTTCTTCAAGACGCGCCGGGCGGCGATTTGTTTAGGCCGGCAACGTGAGACCGGCGGTGCGGGTTCAGCGGTCTTCGCTGTCCGGCAAGTCGATGTCGTTGACGGGTGGCACCAAGCCGGTCATCAGCCAGACCTTGCTGGCCCGCTCGTAGGCGGCCCGATGGCCGGGGGCCTCGTTCAACCAGGCCACAAGCGCGACCTGCTCGACAGCCGGCAGATCGGGCATTTCATGCTGCCGCTGCACCCAGGCCCAGGCGGCCTGCCAGACGGCATCATGCGGTGACTGCATGTCGTGATCCATGCAGCGCGTTTTACCTCACAACACGCGATGTTTCAGACGCAGCGCATTTCGCAGCACCTGTTTGTGCGACACATGCACCTCGCCCGGCCAAAACGGCGCTGTTCAGTCTGCCATGCCGGTCCTGAGCACCGGGCAGCTCATCAGCACCTGCATCGCATCCTTGATCATGAAGTTGACCAGCGTGGCCGAGCAGTCGAGCTTCTTGCCGATGTCGCGCTGCGTCATGCCACTGAGGCGGTACAGCTCGAACGCATGGCGGGTGCGAGCAGGCAGCGTGTCCAGCGCCTGGTCGACCGCGGCCAGCATGCGCCTGTCCTGCACCAGCTGGTCCGGCGTGAAACCGCCCGCCACGGGCGGCAGTTCGCCATCGTCGGAGTAGATGCGGTAAGTCGATTCGACTTTTTGCCGGCGGTAGTGGTCCAACGCCACGTTGCGCACCACCTGGCTGCAGAACGCCTGCGGCTTGCCCACGACCTCGATGCTGGCCCGCTCGACGACCTTCAGGTAGGCCTCCTGCACGACCTCTTCGGCCAGGTCGAGAGTGCCGACGATGCGCTGGGCCAGCATGCGCAAATGCAGGCGGCTGCCAATGAAGACTTCGGCCAGGGAACTGCTGGGCAAGCAAGACATGCTGTGGGCGCCTCCACACGCCTGACCGGGCGAGATTGCCCAAGGTCACCTGTTTGTCATATTGAATGAGAATGATTATTATTCATTAAGATAATGGTGCGATCAAAGCACGCGTTGTCTGAAAGGACAAGCAAGCGACAGAACATGCAACGCGGCCGAAGGCGAAAGTGCGCCCAGGCGAGCCGTAGGCACCGGCCTGGCGCCTGACGCAGCGCGCATCCACAGCCCAGCGCGACCGTCCGGCATCCCGGGATCTGCGTGAGCAACCTGCCGCGCGGGCAAAGGCCCCGCCTGCGCTGGCACAGGAGACCCTGCACAGGTGAGCATCAGCCGGCAGCGGCGGCCACGGACAGCGCCAGCAATCGCGTCCGCTTTTTCGTACTTTTTCGTACCGCCAAGAAAAAAAGCACTTGGCGTTGCCGCCAAGTGCTTGATTTCCCTACCGAATTTGGTAGGCGCGATTGGATTCGAACCAACGACCCCCACCATGTCAAGGTGGTGCTCTAACCAACTGAGCTACGCGCCTGCTGAGCCTCGCAGTATATGCCGGTTTTCGGGAAGTTGGCAAGCTGCCCTGAAAAAACTTCCAGCTACTTTCGACGGACCTGGCGCACGCCGGAGACGGCAGCCACGTGTCTCAGCACCTGCTGAAGGCGCGCGGCGTCGCTCACCTCCACGGTGAAGACCATGCGCAGGCTTCTGCCGCTGGCTTCCTTGAGGCTGCTGCTGTGCACGCCGGTCACGTTCATCTTTTCTTTCGAGAAGACTTCGGTGATGTCGCGCAGCAGCCCGGGGCGCTCGGCCGAGTCAATGGACACGTCGACCGGGTAGGCGGCCACGCGGTCCTTGGGCGTCGCGCCCCAGGCAACGGCGATCTCGCGCTCGGGCATGCGCTGGGCCATGTAGCGGAAGTTCGAGCAGTCCAGCCGGTGGATCGCCACGCCCTTGCCGCGGGTCACGAAGCCGCCGATGGCGTCCGGCGGCGCCGGGCGGCAGCAGCGCGCAAGGTTGGTCAGCAGGCTTTCGACGCCAACCACCAGCACGCCGCCGCGCGCGCCCTGCCCGTCTGCCTTCGGCCGGCGCAGCACCGGCATTTCGTTGTCCGGCGGTGGCGGAGGCGGCGGGCGCAGCAACTGCTCGATGTTGCGCAGCGAGTATTCATCCTTGCCGACCAGCTCGAACAGCGCGTCCGCGTCCTTGAAGCCAAGCTGATCGGCCAACTCCGCGAGCTTCAGCGAAGTGCGGCCTTCGCGCTGCAGCAGCTTTTCGACCAGCTCACGGCCGCGCGCAATGGTGCCGGCCTGGGCCTGTGTGTTGAACCAGGCGCGCACCTTGGCGCGGGCCCGCGGGCTGCGCAGGAAACCGAGCTCGCTGTTCAACCAGTCCAGCGACGGGCCGCCTTCCTTGGCGGCGATGATGTCCACCGTCTGGCCGTTGGCCAGCGGCGTGGACAGCGGCACCATCACGCCGTCGACCCGCGCGCCGCGGCAGCGGTGGCCCAGGTCGGTGTGCAGCGCGTAGGCGAAGTCCACCGGCGTGGCGCCCGCCGTCAGCTCAATCACTGTGGCCTGCGGCGTGAAGACGTAGATGCGGTCGTCAAAGCGCCCTTCGGGGCTTTGCTCGGCATGGCCGGCAAAGTCGCGTTCCCAGGCCAGCAGCTGGCGCAGCACGGCCTTGCGGGCCTCGGCCACACGCTCTTCGAATTCGCCTGCCGCCGCCACGCCGGCATAGCCTTTGGCGCCAGCCTCCTTGTAGGCCCAGTGCGCGGCCACGCCGTATTCGGCGTGCTCGTGCATGGCCTGGGTGCGGATCTGCACTTCGATCGGCCGGTCGTCGTCGCCCAGCACCACGGTGTGCAGCGAGCGGTAGCCGTTGGGCTTGGGTTTGGCGATGTAGTCGTCGTATTCGGCGGCGACCGCGCGGTAGCGTTCCTGCACCCGGCTCAACGCGGCGTAGCAGGCCGGCACGTCGGCCACGACGACACGCAGCGCGCGCACATCCATCACGCGGTCGAACGGCAGTTGCTTGCCCTGCATCTTTTTCCAGATGCTGTAGATGTGCTTGGGCCGGCCGTAGACCACCGCCGGCACGCCGTGCGACTGCAGGTCCGCGCCCATCTGCTTGCGCACCACTTCCACACCGGCTTCGCGCTCCACACGCTTCTCGGCCAGCAGCCTGGCAATGCGCTTGTATTCCTCGGGCTGCAGGAAGCGGAAGGCCAGGTCTTCCAGCTCCCACTTGAACTGCCAGATGCCCAGGCGGTTGGCCAGCGGCGCGAAGACCTGGGCCGACTCGGCCGCCAGTGCCTGCGGGCAGCCCTGCTTGCTGGCGGCGTACCAGCGCAGCGTCTGCAGCCGCGAGGCCAGGCGCAGCAGCACCACGCGCAAGTCCTTCGAGAAGGCCAGCAGCATCTTGCGCACGCGCTCGGTCTGCTCGGCCTGGCGCGCCGTGCCCATGACCTGCGCTTCGCGCGCGGCGCGCTGCACCTGCACCAGCTTGCGCGTCAGCGTGACCAGGCTTGCATAGGAGGCGCCGAAGGCCTTCTCGACCACTTCCTCGGGCCGCTGCAGATAGTCGGCCGCATAGACCAGGTAGGCGGCAGCCTGAAGCGACGGGGCGCCGCCAATGCCGGCCAGCAGCGCGGCCATGCCTTCGGCGTGATCAAACGCGTCTTCGCCCGTGTCCAGCGCGCGGCCGGCCAGCAGCGGCTCGGCAAAGGCGCGGGCTCTTGCCAGGCCGCTGGCGCCGTCTTCGGCTGGCCGTGCGCCCGGCGGCGTGGCCAGCTCACCGGCCAGGGAAACAATGGGGGCGGTGGCGCCGTCCGGCCCGAGCTGACTTCTCATGCGCTCACTTTCATTCGGCGTTCAATCGCCCAGCAGGAAGGCGCGCACCACCTCAACCTGGTCATGCTGTACCAGCATCGGCGCATGGCCCACGCCGGCGAATTCGTACAGCGTGGCGCGCGGGCCGCGCCGTGTCATCTCGGCGGCCGTCTCAGGTGCCAGCAGATCGGACTCTGCGCCGCGCAACAACAACGTCGGGCAGGCAATGCGGTCGTAGGCGGCCCAGAGCATGGCTTCTCCGGCGGTGGCGGCCTGGGGCGTGACGGTGCGGAAAGGCTGCGCCAGCGCCAGGTCGTAGTGCGGCTTGAAGCCGTCACCATCGGGCTTCAATTGCGGCGCGCTCAGCGCCAGCCACTGCTCGCGGGTGTGCGGGCCGAAGCCTTGGGAGATCGCCCACAGCGCGTCTGCCGCTTCGTCCAGGTTGGCCCAGTGCGAAGGCTGGCCCAGGTACTGGCCAATGCGCTGCAGCGAGGCCCATTCGATCTTCGGGCCGACGTCGTTCAGCACCAGCTTCTCGAAGCGGCAGCCCGGCAGGCCGGCCAGGCTCATGCCGATCAAGCCGCCCATCGAAGTGCCCACCCAGCTGAGCTGCTGCGCATCCAGCCGGGCCAGCAGCGTGACCATGTCGGCCACATAGGCGGGGATCTGGTAGCCGGCCGGGTCGGCCAGCCAATCGGAGCGGCCACGGCCGACCACGTCCGGGCAGACCACGCGGAATTCGCCGGCCATGGCTTGTGCCAGCGTGTCGAAGTCCCGGCCCTGGCGGGTCAGCCCGTGGGCACAGACCAGCACGCGCGGGTTGTCGGCCTCGCCCCATTCCACATAGGCCATGCGGTGCAGCCCGCGGGCGTCCAGGCACTGGACTTCGCGTTCACGCGGCAGGTGCAAAGGCTTGTTCATGGAGGGCTCGGATTTTGGGTGGGGCACCAGATAATCGACTGTAGCAACCCCCGGCGGAGAACGACGGCCAGCGCCTGAGTTTCCTTGTCCGCCGAGGGGCACCCCGGCTCTTTCGTTCATCGGAGAAACGCACATGCTCAAAGGAAAAACCGCCATCGTCACCGGCTCGACGAGTGGCATTGGCCTCGGCATCGCCAAGGCCCTGGCCGCACAGGGCGCGAACATCCTGCTCAACGGCTTCGGCGAATACGAATCGGCCAAGGCCGAAGTCGCTGCGCTGGGCGTGAAGGTGGCCTACCACGGCGCCGACATGAGCAAGCCGGACGAGATTGCCGCGATGGTCCAGGCCTGCGAGGCCGAACTCGGCCCGGTGGACATCCTGGTCAACAACGCTGGCATCCAGTTCGTCGCGCCGGTGGAGGATTTCCCGGTCGAGCGCTGGGACGCCATCATCGCCATCAACCTCAGCGCCACCTTCCACGGCACGCGCCTGGTGCTCCCCGGCATGAGGCACCGCAACTGGGGCCGCATCCTGAACGTGGCGTCCACGCACGGCCTGGTGGCCTCGGCGCAGAAGTCCGCCTACGTGGCAGCCAAGCACGGCGTGGTCGGCTTCACCAAGGCGGCGGCGCTGGAGACCGCAACAACCGGCGTCACGGTCAACGCCATCTGCCCTGGCTGGGTGCTGACACCGCTGGTGCAAAAGCAGGTCGAGGACCGCGCCAAGGCCCAGGGCGTCAGCGTGGAAGAAGCGAAGAAGACCTTGCTGGCCGAGAAGCAGCCTTCGCTGCAGTTCACCACGCCGGAAGAGCTGGGCGCGCTGGCGGTCTTCCTCTGCTCGCCAGCGGCCGACAACATGCGCGGCACCGCCATCAACATGGACGGCGGCTGGCTGGCGCAGTGAGCCGGCGCTGGCGGGCGGCGAGGCTTACTTCAGCTGCACGCTGCCGGTGACGGTGGCCGTGACGCTTTCCTTGCCGGCCTGAACTGCCAGCGATTCGCCGTCTGCCGCGGACGACAGCATGGCCTTCGGCGCGGCGGCCGCGCGGTACATCGGCTGCGGCACCCCGCCGCCGTCGCTGCTGGTGCTGACTTCGCGCAGCGTGTAGCTGCCGTAGCCGAACAGCTTGGCCTGCTCGCTGGCGCGCGCCTTGAAGCGGGTGATGGCCTCGGCGCTGACCGCCGCTTCCACCGTCTCGCGGGCTTCGCGCGACAGGCTGTAGCCGACCTGCGAGATCGTCATCGTGCCGATGCGGCCGGACAAGGCGCCGATGGCCGCCATGTCGCGCCCTTCGACGAGCAGCTCGCTGCGGCCCTGCCAGCCGCTGATCGCACCCTTGCTGTTGTAGCGCGGGTAGATCGAGAAACCGGTGGTCTGCACTTCGACCTGGCCGGGCTTGGCGCCCTTGCGGGCCTCGGCCAACGCGGCGTCCACCGCCTGCTTCAGCTGGGACTGCACGCCCACTGCGTCAGCGCCCTCGCGCTGCACCGCGAAGCTCAGCCGCATCCAGTCCTGCGGGACTTCGGTGGTGGCCGTGGCGCTCAGCGTCAGCACGCCGGACGGCGGCGGCGCATCGGCGAAGGCCGGCGCGGCGGCCACGCAAAGGCTGGCGGCCAGGACGGCGGCGGAGGTGGAAAAGCGGGATGAGACGGGATTTTGCATGTGCTTCATCATCCCTCAACGGGGCATGGATCCGCGCCGCTGACCGCATTTTCAGGGCCGGTCACAGCCGGGGCAACATTTGTAACAACGCGTCAGCATCCCGTTTTGACCCTGATCCGCCCGTCAGAATCGCCGCTGTTACAAATTGGGAGTCGCTCATGAGCACCCACGCCAACACCCGCCCGGACCGCATCGTCGTTGTAGATGACGATGCCCGCATTCGCGACCTGCTGCGCCGCTACCTCACGCAGGAAGGTTTCGACGTGCTGCTGGCCGAAGATGCCAAAGCCCTGAACCGCCTGCAAACCCGGGAGACCATCGACCTGATCGTGCTGGACCTGATGCTGCCCGGCGAAGACGGCTTGTCCATCTGCCGCCGGCTGCGTGCCGCCGGCGACCCGACGCCCATCATCATGCTGACCGCCAAGGTCGAGGACGTGGACCGCATCGTCGGCCTGGAAGTGGGTGCGGACGACTACCTGCCCAAGCCCTTCAACCCACGCGAGCTGCTGGCCCGCATCCATGCCGTGCTGCGCCGCCGCCCGGCGCAGGAAGCGCCAGGCGCGCCGGCCAAGGAACAACAGGTCGTGAGCTTCGGGCCGTTTGAATTCGACCTCTCGCTGCGCCGCCTGACCAAGGACGGCGACCAGATCACGCTGACCACCGGCGAGTTCTCGATGCTCAAGGCGCTGGTGCGCCACCCGCGCCAGCCGCTCTCGCGCGACAAGCTGGCCCAGCTGGCCCGCGGCCGCGAATTCGAGCCCTTCGACCGCAGCCTGGACGTGCAGATTTCCCGCCTGCGCAAGATGCTGGAGCCCGACCCGTCGAACCCACGCTACATCCAGACCGTCTGGGGCGTGGGCTACGTGTTCGTGCCCAGCGAAATGGTCTGAGCACTGAGCCGGTGAAGTGCCATCCGTGGGAAGCGTGACGCTGCCTGACGCACCGCAAGGCGGCGCCCCCTCCGAACGTCCGGCCGAAACGCCAGAGGCGCGTGCGGCACGCCGGGCTGCGCGCAAGCGCAGCAGCAGTAACAGCGCCGGCAGCAGCAAGAAGCGCCGCCCGCGCCGGCTCGGCCCGCTGAAAGCGCCTCTGTCGCTGAACCTGTTCTGGCGCACTTTCGTGCTGCTGGCGCTGCTGCTTTCCTTCGGCATCCTGGCCTGGGTGCAGACGCTGCGCCAGCTTGAATTCGAGCCACGCGCGGTGCAGGCTGCGCAGCAGATCGGCAGCCTGGTCAACCTCTCCCGCGCCGCGCTGCGCTACTCGGACGGCATCAACCGCATCGCGGTGGTCAAGACCATGCGCGAGGAAGAGGCTGTGAAGATCGTGCCGCGCGAGCCGGGCGACAAGTGGGAAGCCTTCGAGACCGACCGCTTCACCCGCCGCGTGGCCGACGACCTGCGCGCCCGGCTGGGCCCCAGCACCGTGGTCGCCCGCACCGTCAACGGTCTGCCTGCGCTGTGGGTTGGCTTCGAGATCGATCAGGACCCGTACTGGATGCAGGCCGAATACGCCCGCGTCGAACCGCTGACGCCGGGCACCTGGATTGTCTGGGTCAGCATCGCGCTGATCGCCACGGTTTTGGGCTCGGTGACCATTGCGCGCTTGATCAACCGGCCGCTGAAGGACCTGTCGTTTGCCGCCAGCCGCATCCGCGAAGGCGAGTACGACTCGCGGCTGGACGAAAGCACCATCACCACCGAGATCCGCGCGGTCAACATCGGTTTCAACCGCATGGCGCGCGAGCTGGCCAAGGTAGAGGAAGAACGTGCGGTGATGCTGGCCGGCATTTCGCACGACCTGCGCACGCCGCTGGCACGGCTGCGGCTGGAAGCCGAGATCAGCGTGGCCGACGACGAGGCCCGGCGCAACATGGCGCTGGACATCGACCAGCTCGACGCGATCATCGACAAGTTCATGGACTATGCCCGGCCGGACGATCCGCACCCGGTGCCTGTGGACCTGAGCAGCGTGATCGAGCGCGAGGCCGCAGCCTTCCGCGACCAGTCGCAGATCCGCTTCTCGCTTCGCCTGCCGCCCACGCTGGGCGTGCTGGGCGACGACACCGAGCTGGGCCGCGTGTTCGCCAACCTGTTCGAGAACGCGCGCCGCTACGGCCGCACCATCGAGACCGGCGTGGCCAAGGTCAAGGTCAGCCATGTGCTGGCCGGCGACACGGTGATCATCACCGTGCGCGACTACGGCCAGGGCGTGCCGCCTGAAAAGCTGGACCAGCTGACCACGCCTTTCTTCCGCGGCGACGCCGCCCGCACCGCCGCCACCGGCGCCGGCCTGGGCCTGGCCATCGTCAAGAAGGCGCTGCAGCGCATCGACGCCTCACTCGAACTGGCCAACGCGCGCGACGGCGGCCTGATGGCGCACATCAGGCTCCGGCGAGCTTGATCAGTTCGCGACAGCAGCCAACAGGCAGACCGCGCGGGTCTCGATGGCCAGTCCCTCGCCCACCGGCCCCATCTTCTCGGCAGTCTTGGCCTTGACGTTGACCCGGCTGGCGTCGATGCCCAGCACCTCGGCAATGCGCGCAACCATTGCGCCGATGTGCGGCGCCATCTTCGGCGCCTGGGCGACGATGGTGCTGTCCAGGTTCACCACTTGCCAGCCGGCGGCCTGCACACGGCGGTAGGCCTCGGCCAGCAGCACGGTCGAATCGGCACCTTTGAACTCGACGGCGGTGTCGGGGAAGTGCCTGCCGATATCGCCCAACGCGGCGGCGCCCAGCAGCGCGTCGGTGATCGCATGCAGCAGGGCATCGGCGTCGGAATGGCCCAGCAGGCCATGCGTGTGCGGGATGGTGATGCCGCCCAACACCAGCGGCCTGCCGGTGACGAGTTGGTGCGTGTCCCAGCCTTCGCCGATCCGGAGTGCGGGCAGCGTCATGCCGGCGTTTCCATGCGCTGGGCAATGCGCCACAAGACGCCGCTGGGGTCGAACAGCACCATGTCGACCAGGCCCCAGGGGCGTTCCTCCGGCGGCTCGACGCGCACACCGTAGCGCGCCGCCACGCCGTTCTGCTGCAAGCCGCGCCAGAAGCCGTCCAGGTCGTCCAGCGTCAGGTGCATCATGAAATTGGCGGCGTGCTGCGGCTCGTAGAAGTCCTGCAGCAGGAAGCCGGTGCCGCCCAGCTTGAAGCCCGCCAGGTTGCCGTGCTCGAACTCCTTCGTGAAGCCGATGTCGGCATAGAAGCGCAGCGACAGCGCGAAGTCCTTGGCCGGCACGAAGGCCCGCATCTCGGGGCCTGGCCTGACCGATGCCAGCAACCGCTCGGCCAGCGCAAAGTCGCCGGGCCAGGTGACCTTGAAGTTCTCGTAGTCGCCCCGCACCAGCAGCGGCTGGTGGCCCAGGGCCTCGACGGCGCTGGCCTCGTCGGTGATCTGCGCCGGGTCTGCCGCGGCCAGCGCCGGGGCCAGCAGGCCCAGGCGGAACATCTGCGGCGTCTGTGCGGCCCACTTGCCGTCGCGCGGCACGGTGGCCTGCACGCGGCCCCGTGCTTCGGGGTGCACATCGCCGTCCGCATCGGCCTTCAGTGTGTCGGCCAACGGCAATGCCAGCAGTCCGCCCACTTCGTCGTCGTGGCAGGTGTCGATCAGCCGGTCCACCCACTCGGCGCGAATCAGGCAGCGCGCCGCGTCGTGCACCAGCACCCAGTCGTGCGGCTGCACGCCGCGCATCTTCAGCTCGGCCAGGCCATTGGCCACGGTTTCGGCGCGGGTCGCACCGCCCACCTTGGCGGTCCAGAGTCGGTCGCCCACCAGGCCGGGGAACTCGTCATCGAACTGCTCGTCGTCCGGCGCCAGCACCACCAGCGTGGCCTCGATGCGGGCCACGCCGGCCAAGGCGGCCAGCGTGTGGGCCACCAGCGGCCGGCCAGCGACCGGCTCGTATTGCTTGGGGTTGTGGCTGCCGGCGCGGCGGCCAGCGCCAGCGCAGGGCACCAGCGCAAAGCAACGCGGCACGCTGCCGATGGTCATTGAATTCATAGACCCGATTCTAGGGAAAGGCTGCACAGGGAAGTCCCTGGCCTGGCATGTCATGCCAATGCAAGTGCACCCGCAGCAGGCCTGAACAGAATGCGCTCCCGCCTGGTGCCCGCTTGTTGCGACTGGTTGCCATCGGCGGGCATTCCCTGAGGCGGCATGTCATCTCGGTACAAGTCCGCCCCAGGCACGGTGCCAAGAATCCGCTGCGTTCCCCCACAAGATGCCCTGCGAAGGAGACACGAATGAACCGTTCCCTGAACCGCCAGACCCTGCGCCCGCTGCGCCTGCTCACGCTTGCCGGCAGCGCGCTGCTGGCCGCCCACACCGCCCAGGCGCAGACCAGCTTCAGCATGACCTACACCAACGGCGCCAGCTACAACATCGCCGGCAAGGAACCCACCGCCTCGGGCAAATACCCGGTCTACGTGCACATTGGCGGCACCGGCGAGTCCTACAACAGCGCCTGGGCCAGCGCCGCCGTGAATGCCGCGGCCGCCAAGGGCTTTGTCGCCGCCACGGTGCAGTACGACAACGCGACCTTCGGCAACTGCAGCATCATCGGCGGCCGGGCCAAGGGCATCTTCGACGCGAACAGCGTCAACAGCGCCATCGCCAAGCTGTGCTCGCGTGCCAAGGCGGACTGCTCCAAAGGCGTCGTCACCGGCGGCCTGAGCCAGGGCTCCATCATCTCGGTGCTCTCGCGCAACTACGATTCCCGGGTGCGCGCCTCCTTCGGCCAGGGCACCGGCTCGACCTACACCGCGGCCTACAACCTGTCGTCCTGCATTGCCGACGGCAATCACACCCAGCCCGGCGACCGGCTGCGCATCATCAACGGCGAGCGCGACATGTTCGTCGGCGGCACCGAGGCCATCGCCCGCTCGCAGGCCCAACTCGTCACCGGGTTGACCTGCAGTGGCCAGCAGTCCTGTTTTCGCCAGAATGGCAGCGGCTGGTACATCGTGAAGGACTACGAAGTGTTGGACCTCTATGCCGACCATTGCTTCATGGGCTATGGCGGCCTGTACGGCACGCAGTGCAGCGGCCTGCTGGTCGACAGCGGCTACCAGAACGGATCCGCCGCCTGGCAGCTGAATGCCACGCTGAACTGGCTCAAGACCTTCGTCAACTGAGCAAGCTGCACACGCATGGCCCTGCGAACGTCCTTCGGCCTGACCGCTGCTGCAGCCCTCGCGGCTGCGGCAGCCGCAGGGCTGGCCTGGCTGGCTGGCGACCATGCCGCGCCCGAAGCACCGCGCTTCGTGGTGGCTGCGCCGCGGCCGGTTCAGGCCGCGGTGCCGCAGAAGCTTGCGCGCGGCGAAACACCACCTTCGCCGGCTGCGCCACCCGCACCACAACCCGTCGACCTGCCCATCGAGCCCAATCGCCTCAGCGCCGTGCACCCACAGGCCGCCGCGCAGTTCCTGCGCCAGGTCCGCGTGCTGCCGTCAGAGCGTGGCGGCTTCGAGGTCAAGGCCGTCGCGCCCGAGACGGTCTACGCCCGGCTGGGCCTGCTGCCAGGCGACCATGTCTACACGCTGGACACCGAGTCCAATCTCGACGTGGACGAGACCTCGATGATCTCGCTGATGCTGGTCACGACCGTCGAGCTGGATGTCGTGCGGGACGGCCAGCCGCTGCGCCTGCGGCTGGCCTTGAACGAGGATGCGCAAGGTGGTGGTGAACCCCGAAACTGAAGCGGCGCCAGCCGTCGCCGAGCTGCCCCGCGGGCGGGCGCGGTTGCTGGGCGACGGCATCCTGTACGCCGCGGCCGGCCTGGTCAGCGCCAGCCAGCGCCATGCAGCCACCATCGTGCTGGCACTTGGCGGCCAGCCGATGACGATCTGGACCGCGCGCGGCACGGTGCAGGGCGAGCTGCTGGTGGTGCGGCCGCTGGTGCGCAAGCGACTGCTGGCGCGTGGGGTACCGCTGGTGCTGATCGACCTGGAGCCCAACCACCCGCAATACCGCGCCTTCCATGGCGTCAACCCGTGGCCGGGTGTCGCCGCACTGGACCTGGCCCGCCACGCCGAGTTCCGCCACGTCGCCCAGGCCTTCTACCAGGGCCAACTGCACGGCAGCGAGCTGGACCAGTCGGCGCGCTGGGCCATCGAACGGGTCGCCAGCGAATTTCCGCCGCCACCGCCGCTGGACCTGCGGGTGCAGCAGATGATGACGCTGATGGACGAGAACCCCTGCTGCTCGCTGGACGAGGTGGCCTGCGCGGTGGGCCTCTCGCCGCACCGCGCGTCGCAGCTGTTCTCGAAATGCATGGGCTTGCCGCTGCGGCGCTACAGCCTGTCCAACAAGATCCGACGTGCCGCGCGGTTCATGGGCAGTGGCAGGCGCCTGACCGACGTGGCACTGGAGGCCGGCTTTGTCGACTCGGCGCATTTCGCCAAGGTCTGGACCCAGACCTACGGCGCATCGCCCTCTCACTTCTTCCCGGCGCAGCGCACCGCCATGGACGACCGGGCCTTGCCGGACTGGATCGACTGGCACCTGGCCCGCCGCCCGCCAGGCGTTGGCAACCCCGAAAAAGTCCTGCGCGCCGCAGCGGTTGCAGGTGCGATGCCGGAGTAGGCACCCCGCCAGCCTCTCCAAGCCAGGGGCCGGCAGCGAAGAACGCAGCGCTTCCCTAGAATCGGGGCGCTTGAACGCCACGGCTGCAGTCGCACCCGGGGCGCTTTGCTTTTTTCGCACCATGCAACTGCCTGTCATCGCCCCCGGGAAACGATTCACCCTGCCCCGCCCTCCCGGCTCGGCCGACGCGCTGCTGCTGGCCCGCGTGGCCCAGGCCCGCGCCGCCGAAGGCCGGCGCCTGGGCATCATCACCGCCGACCCCAGCGACGCCCAGCGCCTGGCCGACGAGCTGCCGTTTTTCGCGCCTGGCCTGCGCGTGGCCGTGTTCCCCGACTGGGAAACCCTGCCCTACGACACCTTCAGCCCGCACCAGGACCTGATCTCCGAACGGTTGGCCACGCTGTGGCGCATCCACCGCGGTGAGGTCGACGTGGTGCTGCTGCCCGCCACCACCGCACTCACGCGGCTGGCACCGCCCTCCTTCCTCGCCGCCACCACCTTCCAGTTCAAGCAGAAGGAAAAGCTGGACGAAGCCGGGCTGAAGCGGCAGCTCACGCTGGCCGGCTACGACCATGTCAGCCAGGTCGTGTCGCCTGGCGAATACGCCGTGCGCGGCGGGCTGATCGACCTGTTTCCCATGGGCTCGCTGGTGCCGTACCGGGTGGACCTGTTCGACAACGAGATCGACTCGATCCGCACCTTCGACCCGGACAGCCAGCGCAGCCTGTACCCCGTGCCTTCGGTGCAGCTGCTGCCGGGTCGCGAGTTCCCGATGGACGAGGCGGCCCGCACGCTGTTTCGCCAACGCTGGCGCGAGCTGCTGGAAGGCGACCCGACCAAATCGCGCATCTACAAGGACATTGCGCAAGGCATTGCCACCGCCGGCATCGAGTACTACCTGCCGCTGTTCTTCGAAGAGACGGCGACCATCTTCGACTACCTGGACGGCGGCTCGCCGGCCGCCCTCGTGCTGCACGGCGAGGTGGACGAAGCACTGCAGCGCTTCTGGACCGACACCCGCGACCGCCACCGCTTCCTGCAGCACGACCCGGACCGGCCCATCCTCGCGCCCGAAACCATCTTCCTGAAGGTGGACGACTTCTTCGCGCTGGCCGGCGCCCACGCCACGCTGGTGATGCGCGGCACCGAGCCGGTCGAATGGGCCCGGCCGCTGCCGGACGTGAGCGCCGACCGCGGCGCCACCGACCCGCTGGCCGCGCTGGAAAAACACATTGCCAGCACGCCGCACCGCGTGCTGCTGGTGGCAGAGAGCGACGGCCGGCGCGAGAGCTTGCTGGAGCTGCTGCGCGACCAACGCATCGACGTGCCGGCCGTGGCCTCGCTGGCCGAATTCGAGGCCGGCAGCGAGAAGGTGGCCATCACCGCGGCGCCATTGGCCGCTGGTTTCTTCTGGCATGAACCAGGCGATGGCAAGGCCATCCAGTTCCTCACCGAGACCGAGCTGTTCGCCAGCGCGCCCACCACGCGCCGCCGCCGCAAGCAGGAGCAGACCAGCAACGTCGAAGCGCTGATCAAGGATCTCTCGGAGCTAAAGATCGGCGACCCGGTGGTGCATTCGGCGCATGGCATCGGCCGCTACCTGGGGCTGATCCACATCGACCTGGGCGAGGGCCCGAGCGAGTTCCTGCACCTGGAATATGCCGACAAGGCCACGCTCTACGTGCCGGTCGCCCAGCTGCACCTGATCAGCCGCTACACCGGCGTGTCCGCCGAAGAAGCGCCGCTGCACAAGCTGGGCTCGGCGCAATGGGACAAGGCCAAGCGCAAGGCGGCCGAGCAGGTGCGCGACACGGCCGCCGAATTGCTGAACCTCTATGCGCTGCGTGCCGCGCGCGAAGGCATGGCGCACCGCTTCTCACCGCACGACTACGAGGCCTTCGCCGCCAGCTTCGGCTTCGAGGAGACTGCCGACCAGCGTGCGGCCATCCATGCGGTGATCCAGGACATGGTCAGCCCCAAGCCGATGGACCGGCTGGTCTGCGGCGACGTGGGCTTCGGCAAGACCGAAGTCGCTCTGCGCGCGGCCTTTGTCTCAGTCATCGGCGGCAAGCAGGTGGCCCTGCTGGCGCCCACCACGTTGCTGGCCGAGCAGCACTACCAGACCATCGTCGACCGCTTCGGCAAGTGGCCGGTGAAGGTCGCGGAGCTGAGCCGTTTCCGCACCGCCAAGGAGATCAAGGCGGCGCTGGAGGGGATAGAGAACGGGACCATCGACATCGTCGTCGGCACGCACAAGCTGTTCAGCAAGGACGTGAAGTTCAAGCGCCTGGGCCTGCTGGTGATCGACGAGGAACACCGTTTCGGCGTGCGCCACAAGGAAGCCATCAAGGCCATGCGCGCCGAGGTGGACGTGCTGACGCTGACGGCCACGCCCATCCCCCGCACGCTGGGCATGGCACTCGAAGGCCTGCGCGACCTGAGCGTGATCGCCACCGCGCCGCAGCGCCGCCTGGCCATCAAGACCTTTGTGCGCAACGAGGGCAAGAGCACCATCCGCGAGGCCGTGCTGCGCGAACTCAAGCGCGGCGGCCAGGTCTATTTCCTGCACAACGAGGTGGAGACCATCGAGAACCGGCGCCAGGCGCTGGAAGAGCTGATTCCCGAGGCGCGCATTGCGGTGGCGCACGGCCAGATGCCCGAGCGCGACCTGGAGCGCGTGATGCGCGAGTTCACCAGCCAGCGCCACAACGTGCTGCTGTGCTCGACCATCATCGAGACCGGCATCGACGTGCCTTCGGCCAACACCATCGTCATCAGCCGGGCCGACAAGTTCGGCCTGGCGCAGCTGCACCAGCTGCGCGGCCGCGTGGGCCGCAGCCACCACCAGGCCTACGCCTACCTGCTGGTGCCGGACGTGGAAGGCCTGACCAAGCAGGCCGCGCAGCGCCTCGAAGCGATCCAGGAAATGGAAGAGCTGGGCTCGGGCTTCTACCTGGCCATGCACGACCTGGAGATCCGCGGTGCCGGCGAGGTGCTGGGCGACAACCAGAGCGGCAACATGATGGAGGTCGGCTTCCAGCTCTACAACGAAATGCTGAGCGAAGCCGTACGGGCGCTGAAGAACAACGAAGTGCCGGACCTGCTGAGCCCGCAGAGCGCCGTGTTCGGCGCCACCACCGAGATCAACCTGCACAGCCCCGCGCTGCTGCCGGACGCCTACTGCGGCGACGTGCACACCCGGCTGAACCTCTACAAGCGCCTGGCCAGCGCCGAGAAGGCCGACCAGCTGGACCGGCTGCTCGAAGAGGTGACCGACCGTTTCGGCAAGCTGCCGACCCAGGGCCAGACGCTGTTCGACACGCACCGGCTGCGGCTGCTGGCCAAGCCTTACGGCGTGCTGAAGATCGACGCCAGCCCGAAGCTGATGAACATCACCTTCCGGCCCAACCCGCCGATCGACGGCATGAAGATCATCGAACTGGTGCAGAAGAACCGGCACATCAAGCTGGTGGGCAACGACAAGCTGCGCATCGACCGCGAGCTGACCGAAGCCCGCGACCGCGCGCAGTACATGCGCGAACTGCTGCGCCAGCTGGGCACGCCGACGCCACAGCCGCGCTGACTCGCGCTGCGCGCCGAACGGTCAGGCGGGCGTGTCCGGGGTACCGCGAACGCTGGTCTGGATGCCTGGGTCCGGCGCGGCAGGCGGCGGGGCATCTCTCAGCACCATGGACGGCGCGCGCCAGATCGGCTGGCCAGCCTCGCGAAGCTGGCGCAGGACGACGTAGAGCAGCGCGCTGCGCACCTTGTAGGCGTTGCGCGGCGAATTCACGAAACCGCTCACATTGAAGACCAGGCTGCCGTCGGCAACGGCGTCGATGAAGACGCTGGGCTCCGGCTGTTCCAGCACGTCGGGATGTTCGACGAAGGCCGCGAGCAACAGCTCGGTGACCTTGTCCGGATCGGTGCTGGACAGCGGCATCGGCAGCTTGATCTGCACCAGGCCCAGCGGGCTGTGGCGCGTCACATTGCGCACCACCTTCGTGATGAACTCCGAGTTCGGCACGATGACAGTGGAGCGGTCGCCCATCTCGATCTCGGTGGCGCGCACGCTGATGCGCCGGATGTCGCCCTCCACGCCGCCCAGCGCCACCCAGTCGCCCACCTTCACCGGCTGCTCGGCCAGCAGGATCAGGCCGGAGACGAAGTTCGACACCACCGCCTGCAGGCCAAAGCCGATGCCCACCGACAGCGCGCTGGCGATCCAGGCCACCTTCTCCAGTGCCAGCCCCACGGCCGACAGCGACAGCGCGATGGCGATCACCGTGCCGATGAAGCCCAGCAGCGTGGTCACCGAGGTGCGCATGCCGGCGTCCAGCGAAGTGGCCGGCAGGAACTGCTCGGTGGTCCAACGCTTGAGTGCACGCAGCACGGTGGACGCCAGCAGGAAGACCAGCACCGCCTGCAGCACCGCCGTCGGCTTGACCTGCAGCTCGCCGATGGTGATGCCCATCAACAATTGATTGCTTCGCTGGAACAGCTCGCGCGGGCCCTCGCCAAACGGCGCCAGCACCAGCACCAGGGCCACCAGCACGATGGTCAGCCGCAGCGCGGCCGACAGCACCAGCGCCACCTGCAGCCTGCGGCCACCGGCTGCCGCCAGGCGCGCATCGGCCGGGTCGCCGCAGTCATCGGCTTCGGCCTGCTGCTTCTCCGCCTCGGGCACCAGCCAGTCGTTGGCCAGGTCGTCGATCACGGCTGTCAGCACATAGGCGCTGAGCGCGAGGATCAGCACCCAGGCGACCTGGCGCACCACGAAGGCACCCAGCGCGATGTAGCCCATCAGCATGCCCGCCAGGCTGAGCACCAGCAACAGCCACAGCGCACCAGCGCAGAAGGTCAGCCACAGCGGCTTGGACGGTGCGTTGCCGCCCTGCTCGCCTGCCGGATCGTTGCCCGACAGCCGGTGCAGCCGGCCACCGCGGCGCAACGCGCTGGCCATCAGCATGCCGAGCAGCAGCGCGTAGCCAGTGTTGATCGCCACGACGGTGGCCAGGTCCGATTGCGCCAGGCCTGCCACTTGCTGCGCAAACCAGCCGAAGAAGGTGATCAGGCCAAGCATCAAGGGGTAGGCGCGCAGCCCGCGGGCGACGGTGTCCGGCACGGGAAGCATGCGCCAGGAGGCACGCTTGGGCGACAGCACCGCCTGGCTGATGCCCGCGATGTAGGCGGAGAAACAACTGGCGCCGACGAGGCTGCCGAAGAAGGCGCGCAAACCGGCGCTGCCACCGGGCCCGGCGTCCAGCAGCACGGCCACGGCAAAAGCCAGCACACCGGGCACCAGCATCGCCAGCAAGGCATACACCAGCGCGAACGACGAGCGCCGCACGCGCCCGCGCGGCACATGTTCGACCTCGAAGCGTGTCAGCACGCGCACCAGCCAGAGCCGCAGGACAACCGCGCCCGCCACCAGCAGCACCAGTGCCAGCATCGTCCAGCCAGGCGTGGCGGCTGCAGCGGCGGCCACCTGGGTGAGCACGCCGCTCAACCGGCTGCCGTCCCGCGCCAGGCTGGTGCCCAGGTCCTGCCAATAGCCTTGCGACAGCAGCGAGTCAGTGCGCTCGAAGAGATGGGCCTGGAAACGGGTGCGCGCCAGGTCGGCGGCCTTGTCGGCCAACTGTTCGCTCTCGACCGCCAGCAGCCGCGCAAGCTTCACCCGCGCATCCAGCTCCGACACCGATTGCTCGACGCTGCGACGCTGCTTGGCAACGTCCGGCGCCTCGCCACCCTCGGCCGGCACGGGGCCCAGCTCGGCCAGCCGCGCCTGGGCGCTGGCCAGCTCAGGCGCCTGATCGATGGCGATCTGCTGGGCGCCTTGCTGCAGCGTCAACAGGTTCTTGCGCAGGCCGGTGAGCTCACCGTCAGCGAGCTTGTCCGCATCCAGCTGGCGCGAGATCCTGTCCAGTGCCAGACGTGTCGCGTCCAGCGAGGTGTCCGCATTCTGCGTCGGCCCCTGGGCGTGGACCCAGCCTGCGGCCAGCAACGCGCCGCACAGCACAAACAAACTCAGCACACCGGCCCAGCCGCGTCCTGCCACCTGGGCCTGCCATCGATTCTTCAAATCTTCACTCCTGCGGCGCACCAGCGCGCGCTTCACCTCAAACACGGTGCCGGATAATGCCGGGCCGTGGCCGATCCGGCTGTCGGACCAGACCTCAAATTCAACCATGACCGCCACCGAAGTCGCCCCCGGTTTGTTGCTGCGCGCCGGCGCCCAGTCCTCTCTTGCCCTGGCCGACTACCGGCTCGCGGCCTTCGACATGGACTCCACGCTGATCAACATCGAGTGCGTGGACGAGATTGCCGCCGCAGTCGGCCGCAAGGCCGAGGTGGCCGCCATCACCGAGGCCGCGATGCGTGGCGAGATCACCGACTACAAGGCCAGCCTGCGCCAGCGCGTGGCACTGCTGAAGGGCGTGAACCGGGCCGACCTGCAGCGCGTGCTGGACGAGCGCTTGCAGCTCAACCCCGGCGTGGCGAGCTTCGTGGCTGCGCTGCAGAAGGCCGGTCTTCGCACGCTGCTGGTTTCCGGCGGTTTCACCTTTTTCTCCAACGTTGTGCGCGGCCGGCTGAAGCTGGACTTCGCGCGGGCCAACGTGCTGGAGATGGACGGCGAGCAACTCACCGGCCGCATGGTCGACCAGCCCTGGGGCGACATCGTCGACGGCGAGCAGAAACGCCGCACGGTGCTGGACGTGTGCGACCTGATGGGCATCGCGCCATCGCAGGCCATTGCCGTGGGCGACGGCGCCAACGACCTGCCGATGATGGAAGCCGTGGGCCTGTCGGTCGCCTTCCATGCCAAGCCCGCGGTGCGCGAACGCGCGGTGCTGAGCCTGACCGAAGGCGGCATGGACCGCCTGCTGGCCGTCCTCAAGTAACCGGCACTTCTTCCGAGGGCTGCCGCTCGCGGGCATAACGCGCGGGCGACAGGCCCACATGGCGGGTGAAGGCCACGCTGAACGTGCTGGCCGAGCTGTAGCCCACGCGCTGAGCCACCTCGGCAACGCCCGCCGCGCTGCGCCGCAGCAGGTCTTTGGCAAGCGCCATGCGCCAGGCCAGCAGATAGGCCATGGGCGCCACGCCCACCGCGCGGCTGAAGCGCTCGAAGAACGCCGAGCGCGACAGTGCCGCAAGCTTGGCCAGTTGCACCACCGTCCAGGCCTGAGTGGGATGCTCGTGCATGCCGCGGATGGCCGAGGCAAGCCGGCAGTCGGCCAGGCCGCGCAGCAGGCCGGGCGACGCACCAGTGTCTGCCGAAGACCTCAGCGCTTCGATCAGCAGCACTTCCAGCAGCCTCGCCAGCACCACCTCGCGCGCGGGCCGCTGCGCACGGCATTCGTCGCCCACCAGCTGCACCAGCGTGGACAGCCTGGGCTCGCCGCGCACATGCACCAGCTCAGGCAGCAGCGACACCAACAAGGCGGCATCCGGCGAACCGAAGCTGCAGTAGCCGATGAGGTGGCGAACATCGGGCTCGCCGCCTGGCCTGCCCAGCCTGAACTCGCCCTGGCCCAGTTGCACCGGCGGCGGATCGTCTCCCTCCCAGGTCGGCGGCTCGATGCTGGACATGGCGAAGCCGTGCGCCGAGGGAATCAGCACGAAGTCACCGGCCTGCAAGGTGATCGCCGCCTGCGCCTGGACCGAGAGCTGGCAAGCGCCTTCGAGCACGGCGCAATAGAACGGCCTGCCGGCCTCCGTGCGGCGAACACGCCAGGGCCCCGCGCCACTGACGACCTTGGAGAACGGCGTGCCGGGCTGCAGCAAAGCGACGACCTCGGACAGGGGATCGACCATGAACAGGACTCTCGGAATTGATTGGCGGACTGTTGAATGTAGCAAGTCCGGCGATGGCGACACATCATCTCGCCATCGTCCACCCCTCGCTCATGTCCCGAAGGAGTTCCCATGAAAACGATCCTGATCACCGGCTGCTCATCCGGTTTCGGCCTTGAAATCGCCCGCCACTTCCTGGCCCAGGGCTGGCAGGTCATTGCCACGATGCGCACGCCCCGCGAAGACGTGCTGCCGCCGTCCGAGCGGCTGCGCGTGCTCGCACTGGACGTCACCGACCCGGCAAGCATCCACCATGCGGTGGCGGCAGCCGGGCCGATCGACGTGCTGGTCAACAACGCTGGCATCGGCGTGCTGTCGGCCCTGGAAGCCACCGCGATGGCCACCGCCCGCGAGGTCTTCGAAACCAACACCCTGGGCACGATTGCGATGACCCAGGCCTTCCTGCCGCAGTTCCGGCTGCGCAAGTCCGGTGTGATCGTCAACGTCACATCCAGCGTGACCTTGAAATCGCTGCCCCTGCTGTCGGTCTACACCGCGAGCAAGGCGGCTGTGAACGCGTTCACCGAATCCCTGGCGCTGGAGCTGCAGCCGTTCAACGTGCGGGCCTGCCTGGTGCTGCCGGGCCGCGCACCCAGCACGCGCTTTGGCGAAAACGCCCAGTCGCGCATGCAAGGCGTGTCGGAAGCCTATGCCGAGTTCACGCAGCAGGTGTTCGCCAGCGTGCGCAGCATGTCCACGCCCGTCACGCACGCTGAGGACGTGGCCGAAGCGGTGTGGCGCGCGGCGACCGATCCGTCGACGCCGATGCGCCTGCCCGCCGGTGCCGATGCCGTCGCGTTGACCGAGGCCGGCTAAGACCTGAAGCTCAACTGGTCAGCTGGGCCCAGGTCTTCTCCAAACGCTTCGCCGACACCGGCTGCGGCGTGCGCAGCTCCTGTGCAAACAGGCTGATGCGCAGTTCTTCCAGCTGCCAGCGGAAGTCGTCAAACCGCGCGTCGGCCTGGCCTTTGAGTTCGGCCAGGCGGCGCGTGTAGCGCTGCTCCAGCGGGCGCAGTTCGGCCAGGCGCTGGCTGTCGCGCGCGGGGTCGGCACGCAGCTTGTCCAGCCGCATCACGATGCCCTTCAGGTAGCGGCTGAAATGCTGCAACTGCGGGTAAGGCGTGACAGCCACGAAGCGCTTGGGCATCAGGCGCTGCAGTTGGCCGGTGATGTCGTCGCTCACCTCCTTGGGCGCGCGGGCGTCCTTGAGCTTGCGCAAGGCGGCGGCGTAGTCGACAAGGATGCTGCCGGCCAGGCGCGCCACTTCCTGTGCGATCAGGTTCAGCCGGGTGCGGCCGGTTTCCAGGCGCTGGTTGAAGGCCTGCGCGTTCTGCGGCAGCGGGTCCTGCAGGAAGGCCCGCTCCAGCGCCACATCGATGATCTGCGCTTTCAGTTCGTCGGCCGTGCCCAGCGGCATGTAGGCCACGGCCATCTGCGTCAGGTCCGGGATGTTTTTCTCCAGGTACTTCAGTGGCTCCTTGAGCTGCAGCCCCACCAGGCGACGCAGGCCGGCGCGATGCTTGGCCGCGGCCACATCTGGTTCGTCAAAAACTTCGATCTCGACGTGCGTGTTCTTGTCGATCAGCGCCGGGAAGCCGATCAGCGTCTGGCCGGCCTTGCGGATCTCCATCAGCTCGGGCAGCTCGCCGAAGGTCCAGCTGGTGTGTCTGGCGGGAGCCGTGTCGGCCGGCGGCGGTGGTGCCGCCTTGATGCCCGCGACCACGGCCTTGCCACCCGAAGGCGTTGCAATGGTCTGCGGCTGAGGTGCTGCCACCGCGGCGGCGCCCAGCTTCAGCGAGGCCAGGGCCTGGAACGCGGAGCGTGCCTGGCCACCGAGTTCGGCCTTCAACGTGGCGAGCTGGCGGCCCATGCCGAGCTGGCGACCATGTTCGTCCACCACGCGGAAATTCATGAACAGGTGCGGCGCGAGTTGCTCCAGTTTGAAGTCGTTGCGCTGCACGGCGATCTGGCTGCGCTCACGCACGGCCTTCAGCAGCACGTCCACCAGGTTGCCCTGCGCGAACGGCGCGCTCGCGCAGAACTCGGCCACGAACTCCGGCAGCGGCACCAGGCGCGAGCGCGGGCGCTGGTGCAGGCTCTTCACCAGCGCCAGCACCTTGGCTTCCAGCATGCCGGGCACCAGCCACTCGCAGCGATCTTCGCTGACCTGGTTCAGCGCGTAGATCGGCACGCTGACGGTCACACCGTCTTTTGGGTCCTGCGGCTGGTGCAGGTAGGTCGCGACGCAGTCCACACCGCCCATGCGCAGCGTTTTCGGGAAGGCGTTCGTGGTGATGCCGGCCGCCTCGTGGCGCATCAGCTCTTCGCGCGTGAGGCGCAGCAGCTCGGGCTGCCCGCGCTGGGCCTCGCGAAACCAGCGCTCGAAGCTGTGGCCGCTGACGATGTCGCCCGGCAGCTGCGCGTCGTAGTAGGCGTAGATCAATTCGTCGTCGACCAGCACGTCCTGCCGGCGCGACTTGTGCTCCAGTTCCTCGACCTGCGCGATCATCTTGCGGTTGTGCGCGAGGAAGGGCAGCTTGCTGTCCCACTCGCCGTTGACCAGCGCTTCGCGGATGAAGATCTCCCGCGCCAGCTTCGCGTCCACATTGCCGAAGTTCACGCGCCGATTGCTGTAGACGACGATGCCGTAAAGCGTGGCGCGCTCCAGCGCAATGACCTCGGCCGCCTTCTTCTCCCAGTGCGGCTCCAGCAGCTGGACCTTGAGCAAATGCCCGGCGATCTGCGGAATCCACTGGGGCTCGATGTTCGCAAGGCCGCGGCCGAACAGGCGCGTGGTCTCGACCAGCTCGGCCGCAACGATCCAGCGGCCCGGTTTCTTGCTCAGGTGTGCGCCCGGGTGGCGCCAGAACTTGATGCCGCGGGCGCCAAGGTAGAACTCGTCATCGTCCGCCTTCAGGCCGATGTTGCCCAAGAGGCCGGCCATCATCGCCAGGTGCAGCTGCTCGTAGGTCGCAGGGCTGCCGTTGATGCGCCAGCCTTGTTCGGCGACGACGGTGTGAAGCTGGGAATGGATGTCTCGCCACTCGCGCACGCGGCGCGGGTTGACGAAGCTGTCGCGCAGGCGCTGTTCCTGCTGGCGGTTGCTGAGCTTGTGCGAGTCAATCTGCTGGCCGGCCTGCGCAGCATGGCCGTGCTGTCCACGGCCTTCTTCTATCCACTTCCACAGCTTCAGGTAGCCCATGAATTCCGACTTCTCATCGTCGAACTTCTTGTGCTTTTCGTCTGCCGCCTGCTGCGCTTCCAGCGGCCGGTCGCGCACGTCCTGCACGCTGAGCGCGGACGCAATGATCAGCACCTCGCTCAGTGCTTCGCGCGAGCGGGCTTCCAGGATCATGCGGCCCACGCGCGGGTCCAGCGGCAGGCGCGAGAGCTCCTGGCCAATGCGCGTGAGCACGTTGGCATCGTCCACCGCGCCCAGTTCACCAAGCAGCGCGTAGCCGTCGGCAATCGCCTTCTTCGGCGGCGCTTCGAGGAAAGGGAATTCCTCCACGTCGCCCAGCCGCAGGCCCTTCATGCGCAGGATCACGCCGGCCAGCGAGGAGCGCAGGATTTCGGGGTCGGTGAAGCGCGGGCGCTCGTTGAAATCCTTCTCGTCGTAAAGCCGCACGCAGATGCCGTTGGCCACGCGACCACAGCGGCCGGCGCGCTGATTGGCGGCCGCCTGGCTGATGGACTCGACCTGCAGCTGCTCGACTTTGTTGCGGTAGCTGTAGCGCTTCACGCGCGCCTGGCCGGAGTCGATCACGTAGCGAATGCCGGGCACCGTCAGCGAGGTCTCGGCCACGTTGGTGGCCAGCACGATGCGATGGCCATTGCCGGCCTCGAAAACGCGGTCCTGCTCCGTCTGCGAGAGGCGCGCAAACAGCGGCAGGATGTCGGCGTCCCGGTGCAGCGGCTGGTGCGCCAGGTGCTTGCGCAAATGATCGGCTGCTTCGCGAATTTCTCGCTCGCCAGGCAGGAAGACCAGGATGTCGCCACGGGCCTCGCGCCAGAGTTCGTCGACCGCGTCGGCGATGGCATCGTTGAGGTCGAAGTCCTTCTTTTCCTCGAAGGGCCGCCAGCGCTGCTCGACCGGGAAGGTGCGGCCGCTGACCATGATGGTCGGCGCCGGGCCGTGGATGGATTCGAAGTGCCTGGCGAAGCGGTCCGCATCGATGGTCGCCGAGGTCACGACGATCTTCAGGTCGGGCCGGCGCGGCAGGATCTGGCGCAGGTAGCCGAGCAGGAAATCGATGTTGAGGCTGCGCTCGTGCGCCTCGTCGATGATCAGCGTGTCGTAGGCCTTGAGCAGTGGGTCGGTCTGCGTCTCGGCCAGCAGGATGCCGTCCGTCATCAACTTGACGGATGCCCCTGCTTGCAATCGATCCTGGAACCTCACCTTGTAGCCCACCACCTCGCCCAGCGGCGAATTCAGCTCCTCGGCAATGCGCTTGGCCACCGAGCTCGCGGCAATGCGCCGCGGCTGGGTGTGGCCGATCAGGCCCTTGCCGCCAGCCCCCAGGCCACGGCCCAGTTCCATCGCGATCTTCGGCAACTGCGTGGTCTTGCCCGAGCCGGTCTCGCCGCAGACGATGATGACCTGGTGCTGCTGCAGCGCGCGCGCAATCTCCTCGCGCCGGCCGGAGACCGGCAGCGATTCGGGATAGCGGATGGGCGGCACCGGATTGGCCGGGCGCGGAGGGCGGGCTTCGCGCACAGCTCGCGCCTCGCGGGGTTCACGGGCTTCGCTGCGCTCTGCACGCTCGGTGCGGGGCGGACGCGGCGGCCTCGCGGCAGCGGGGGTGGCGGCAGTGTCCGCAGCAGGGGCGGCGGGCGCGTCGGCGGTGGGATTGGGAGGGGAGGCTTGTCGATTCACGAGGCGCGGATTATCCCGCGCCGGGCAAGTCCGGTCCTGCGAACCCGTCGTGTCCTTGTCGACGCGCCACCGAGCAAGCCCTTTCCAAGGACGGCGACGGCAGCTGCGGCACAATCCGCCCCGTGATGGATCTTGTCTTTCCCCATACCTTCGTGCCCTGGTTTCGCTCGGTGGCGCCCCATATCCATGCTTACCGCGGCAAGACCTTTGTCGTCGGCATGACCGGGGAGCTGATTGCGGCGGGGAAACTCAATTTTTTTGCGCAGGACATGGCCATCCTGCAGGCCATGGGCGTGCGGCTGGTGCTGGTGCATGGCTTCCGGCCGCAGGTCAACGAGCAACTGGCCGCCAAAGGCCATGCCTCGGTGTTCTCGCATGGCATGCGGGTGACCGACAGCGTGGCGCTGGATTGCGCGCAGGAGGCCGCCGGCCAATTGCGCTTCGAGATCGAAGCGGCGTTTTCCCAGGGCTTGCCGAATACGCCGATGGCGAATTCCACCGTCAGGGTGGTGTCAGGCAATTTCCTGACGGCACGGCCGGTCGGCATTGTCGACGGCGTGGATTTCATTCACAGCGGCGTGGTGCGCAAGGTGGACGCAGCGTCGATACGCCGGGCGATCGACATTGGCGCGATGGTGCTGCTCTCGCCTTTTGGCTTTTCGCCCACAGGTGAAGCCTTCAATCTCTCGATGGAAGACGTGGCCACCCAAACCGCGATTGCGCTGCAGGCCGACAAGCTGCTTTTCATGACCGAGATACCCGGTATTCGCGAGCAAATTTCCGATCCGGAAAGTGCGATTGACACCGAGCTCTCGCTGGCCGAAGCCGAGCGCCTGCTGAATGCCCTGCCGGCACCGATGCAGCCCACCGACACGGCGTTTTATCTCAAGCATTGCGTGAATGCCTGCCACGGCGGCGTAGAGCGTTCTCACATCCTGCCGTTTGCCACCGATGGCGCACTGCTGATGGAGGTATTCACCCACGATGGCATCGGCACCATGGTGGTCGATGAAAAACTCGAAAGCCTGCGCGAAGCGGGCTCCGACGACGTCGGCGGCATCCTGCAGTTGATCGAGCCATTCGAGCGCGACGGCACGCTGGTCAAACGCGACCGTACCGAAATCGAACGCGACATTACCAACTACACGGTGATCGAACACGACGGCGTGATTTTTGGCTGCGCTGCGCTGTATCCCTACCCCGAAGCGCGCACCGGAGAAATGGCCGCGCTGACGGTTTCGCCGCAGGTGCAAGGCCAGGGCGATGGCGACAAGATTCTCAAGCGCGTGGAGCAGCGCGCGAGGCAGATGGGCATGGACACCATCTTCGTGCTGACCACGCGCACCATGCACTGGTTCATCAAGCGCGGTTTCGTGCAGGTCGATCCCGATTGGCTGCCCGAGGCCCGCAAGCGCAAATACAACTGGGACCGTCGCTCCCAAGTGATGATCAAGAAGCTGGGCTGAAGCCCGGCATTCCGGGGCCGCCGGCCCCTTTTGAGAACCCGAACCCGATACGAGAGCAATACCATGGCACGCATCATCCAGTGCAGCTACCTGAAGAAAGAAGCCGAAGGGCTGGACTTCCCCGTCTACCCGGGCGAGCTGGGCAAGCGCATCTACGAGAACATCAGCAAGGAAGCGTTTGACCTATGGAAGCGCCACCAGACCATGCTGGTCAATGAAAACCGCCTGAACCTGGCCGACGCACGCGCCCGCCAGTACCTTGCGCGGCAGATGGAACAGTTCCTGTTCGGCGGCGGTGCCGAACAGCCGGCCGGCTTTGTGCCGCCCAGCGCCTGAGCGCAGCCACTAACCAGGGTTTTTTCTGACATCTGGTATTGGCATATCGGGTTTGTCGCAGTCGTGGGAATCTGTGACAGTTTTGTGGGCTTGCCTGCGGAACCTTTCGCTGACCTCGGTTATCATCCGCTTGCCCTCCGGGTTCATTGATTGGAGATAACCGAATGACCACGATCCAGGAACTGCTGGCGCAGAAAGCAGCGCTCGAGAAGCAAATTGCTGAAGCGCAGCGCGCCGCCAAGTCCGATGCCATTGCCAAGGTCAAGTCGCTGATGAGCGAATATGGCCTGACCGCCGCCGATCTGGCTGGCAAGGCGCCCACCGCCCCCAAGGGCGAAGGCACCAAGAAAGTGGCCGCGAAATACCGCGACCCGGCCACCGGCCAAAGCTGGACCGGCCGAGGCCTGAAGCCCAAGTGGCTGCAGGCTGCGCTGGCTTCCGGCAAGTCGCTTGGCGACTTCTCGGTTTAAGCTTTGCGACTTCGCGGTTTGAGTACCGCGGGTTCGCCCGGACCTTCCGGTTGAAATTCGCCAGCATTCAGGGGGACGCCGTCAGCGGCGGTGCATGGCAGAAATCAATCGGCAAATCGGCGGCCAGCCGATGCGGCGAACATTTCTTCAGGCAATAGCGCGCTTCATATTGCTTTGCCACACCACAGGGCGGCCTCGGCTGCCCTGTTGCTTTTTCTGGCGCAGCTTTTGGGTGGCGCCGAGCCTTGCCCCAGGGCAATGCCCTAGACTTCCGTTGTGATCCCACCAGGTTTTATCCAAGAGTTGCTGTCGCGCGTGGACGTGGTCGAGGTGGTCGGCCGCCATGTCGAGCTGAAGAAGGCCGGCATCAACCACAAGGGCCTGTGTCCTTTCCACGGCGAAAAGTCGCCCAGCTTCATCGTCAGCCCGTCTCGCCAGACCTACCACTGCTTCGGCTGCGGCGTGCATGGCGACGCGATCCGCTTCCTGACCGAGCACCACGGCATGAGTTTTGTGGAAGCCGTGCAAGACCTGTCGCAACAGGTTGGCCTGCAGGTGCCGGAAGACGAGCGCAGCGAGGCTGACCGCGCCGCAGCGGCCGAGCAGCGCCAGCGCCAGACCACGCTGACCGACGTGCTGGCCAAGGCGGCGCAGCATTACCGCCAGCAGCTGAAGTCCAGCCCACGCGCCATCGACTACCTGAAACGCCGCGGCCTGACCGGCGAGGTCGCCCAGCGCTTCGGCCTGGGCTATGCACCCGAAGGCTGGCGCACGCTGGCGAGCGCGTTTGCGCGCTATGACGATCCGCTGCTGGCCGAATCCGGCATGGTCATCGCGCAAGGCGCGGACGAAGGCAAGAGCGAGGCCGACCAGAAGCGCTACGACCGCTTCCGCGACCGCATCATGTTTCCCATCCGCAACGTCAAGGGCGAGACCATCGCCTTTGGCGGCCGGGTGCTGGACAAGGGCGAACCCAAGTACCTGAACTCGCCCGAGACGCCGGTCTTCGTGAAAGGCCGCGAGCTGTATGGGTTGTACGAGTCGCGCACCGGACTGCGGGAAAAAGGCTACGCGCTGGTCACCGAAGGCTACATGGACGTGGTGGCACTGGCGCAGCTGGGTTTTCCCAACGCGGTGGCCACGCTGGGCACGGCCTGCACTGCGGAGCATGTGCAGAAACTGCTGCGCTTCACCGAACAGGTGGTGTTCAGCTTCGACGGCGACGCCGCCGGCCGCCGCGCCGCCGGCCGGGCGCTGGAAGCAGCACTGCCACATGCCACCGACACGCGCAGCTTCCGCTTCCTGTTCCTGCCCGCCGAACACGACCCGGACAGCTATGTGCGCGCCCATGGCCAGCAGGCCTTCGAAGCCCAGGTGCGGGATGCCGTGCCACTGTCGCGCCAGTTGCTGGAACACGCGGCCATTGACTGCGCGCTGGACACGGCCGAGGGCCGGGCGCGCATGCTGGCCCAGGCCCGCCCTCTGTGGCAGGCCTTGCCCGACGGCGCACTGAAGCTGCAGCTGCTCAGCGAGCTGGCCCGCCAGGGCGGCCTGCCGGCGGAAGAGCTGTCCGGCCTGTGGGGCCAGGGCCAGGGCAATTCACGTGGCAGACCAGGCAATGCCCAGGCCCACGGCAGCTCGCCGGCAGAGACAGATGATCCTTTTGACGACGGCACGCCGCCGGGCGAGCGCTACGCCAGCCGCGGCAAGTTTGGCAGCGGTGAGCCGGCCTGGCGCAAGCGGCCTTTCAATCGCGACCGCGCCGGCCAGGCGGAAGGTCCGCCGGCGGTGCGTGGCCGCAGGCCAGCGCCGAAGAGGCCGGAAGACCGGGTGCTGCAAATGCTGTTTGGCCAGCCGCAATGGTGGGACAGCCTGCCCGGCAACGAACACGATTTCCTGCACGCACTGCCCGCTCCGCACGGCGACCTGATTGCCTGGCTGGAGCGCGACCTGGCCGAGCACGGCCCGCGCTCCTGGGCGGTGCTGCGCGAAGCCCTGGCCACTGACGAAGCACTGCCCGAAGCCAGCCGCCAGCTGGCGGACGGCGACGCCGACCCGGGCGCCACGCTGGACGATTTCCGCCGCGCGCTGGACGTGCTGCTCGAACGCGACCTGGCACAGCAGATGAAGCAGCTGCTGGCCCAGGCCGGCGCCGATCCGGCCGCGCTGCAGCAATACCGCGAGCTGGATCGCCAATGGCGGGAAGTGAAGCGCCGCCAGGCGGCTGCGCCAAAGGACGAAAGCTAGTCCGGCAGCCACGCCTGCGAAATGGCTGGCCGATACGCGAAGAAAATCAGCGAAGTCCCTTCGCTTTTCAAGGCCTTGCCTTGCTCAAAAATAGTGCATTTGGGTAAAATCCGATTTTCAGCGGCAAGAGTGACAGCAGCACTGCCGGCATGGACCACCCGCATGGACAGCCCATGCCATGGGTAGAACGCACTTCAAGTTCTCAAGGCCGGTCCCCTCCCTCCGCCAGCGCTGCACGCAAAAATGTCATGTCCACGCGAACTTGCCCGCCGGAATGAGCTGACTGGTTTGCGCCCACTGATTGCGCTGCCTTTGCTTGTGATGTGGCGACACCGTCGCCACATGGTGAGCAAGGCAGCCGGCAGGTTTTCAGTTCTCCATGCCCTGCTTTTGCTGCAGCGCGTTTGCGCGCTGCAGCTGCCGCACGTCGGCAAGGCAGTATCAGGAGCCTGAAAACGCTGCCCCTCACGACTGTTTCCCCAAGGTTCCCTCAAGGATCTGCATGACCGCCAAGAAGACCGCCGCCACCAAGACCGTCAAGGCCGCCGCCGATGCGGAAGACACCAAGCTGACCAAGACCAAAGCGGCAGCCAAGACCGCCACGGCCACGGCAGAAGACGGCAAGGCCAAGCGTGGCCGCAAGCCGAAGGCGGAAACCCCGGCCAAGAAGGAAGCGGTCGAGGAAGTCGAAGACGACCTGAGCGACATCGAGGCCGAGCTGGAAGGCGAGGTCGAAGTCGAGGTGGTCGAAAGCTCCGAAGTCGTCGAGGAAGCCGAGGACAAGCCCAAGGCCAAGCCGCTGCGCATGAAGGTCAGCCGCGCCAAGGAGCGTGCGCTGATGCGTGAATTCGGCCTGGACGAAACCGCGCTGACCGAAGAAGAAGTCGCCAAGCGCCGCCAGGAGCTGAAGACGCTCATCAAGATGGGCAAGACGCGTGGCTACCTCACGCACCAGGAAATCAACGACCACTTGCCCGAGAAGCTGGTCAACGAGGAAATCCTCGAAGCCATCATCTCGATGCTCAATGACATGGGCATCGCGGTCTACGAGCAGGCGCCCGATGCGGCCACGCTGCTGATCGCTGGCGGCGCCACCTCGACCGCCACCGAAGAAGAAGCCGAAGAAGCGGCCGAAGCGGCGCTGTCCACGGTCGACTCGGAATTCGGCCGCACGACCGACCCGGTGCGCATGTACATGCGCGAAATGGGCTCGGTCGAACTGCTGACCCGGGAAGGCGAAATCGAAATCGCCAAGCGCATCGAAGGTGGCCTGCAGGCCATGATGCAGGCCATCTCTGCCTCGCCGACCACCATCGCCGAGATCCTGGCGATGGCCGACAAGATCGCCGCCGGTGACATGCAGATCTCCGACGTGGTGGACGGCTTCGTCGCCAAGGACGAGGCCGACGACTACGTGGCCGAAGAAGACTTCGACGAGTTCGACGAGGAAGACGACGACGACGGCAATGGCGGCTCCAAGGCCCTGACCAAGAAGCTCGAAGAGCTGAAGAATGCCGCGCTGACCAAATTCGCCGACCTGCGCATTCACTTCGACAAGATGCGCAAGTCCTTCGAGAAGGAAGGCTACAAGTCGCAGCCGTACAGCAAGGCGCAATTGGCCATCAGTGAAAACCTGATGACCATCCGCTTCACGGTCAAGACCATCGAGAAGCTGTGCGACATCCTGCGCTCGCAGGTGGACGACGTGCGCCGCTACGAACGCGAGATCCGCAAGATCGTGGTCGACAAGTGCGGCATGCCGCAGGAACACTTCATCAAGACCTTCCCGCCGAATGCCTTGAACCTGAAGTGGGCCGAGAAGGAAATCGCGGCGGCCAAGCCGTTCAGCGCCATCCTCGCCCGCAACCTGCCGGCCGTGCAGGAACTGCAGCAGAAGCTGATCGACCTGCAGGCCCGTGCCGTCGTGCCGGTCGAAGACCTGAAGGACATCAACCGTCGCATGAACGAGGGCGAGAAGGCCTCGCGCGATGCGAAGAAGGAAATGATCGAGGCCAACCTGCGCCTGGTGATCTCGATCGCGAAGAAGTACACCAATCGCGGCCTGCAGTTCCTGGACCTGATCCAGGAAGGCAACATCGGCCTGATGAAGGCGGTGGACAAGTTCGAATACCGCCGCGGCTACAAGTTCTCGACCTATGCGACGTGGTGGATTCGTCAGGCCATCACCCGCTCGATCGCCGACCAGGCGCGCACCATCCGCATCCCGGTTCACATGATCGAGACGATCAACAAGATGAACCGCCTGTCGCGCCAGCATTTGCAGGAGTTCGGCTTCGAGCCGGACGCTCCGACGCTGGCCGAGAAGATGGAAATGCCCGAGGACAAGATCCGCAAGATCATGAAGATCGCCAAAGAGCCGATCTCCATGGAAACGCCGATCGGAGACGACGACGACAGCCACCTGGGCGACTTCATCGAGGACACCAACAACACTGCGCCCATCGAGGCCGCGATGCAGGCCGGCCTGCGCGACGTGGTGAAGGACATCCTCGACAGCCTCACCCCGCGTGAAGCCAAGGTGCTGCGCATGCGCTTCGGCATTGAAATGTCCACCGACCACACGCTGGAAGAAGTGGGCAAGCAGTTCGACGTGACGCGCGAGCGCATTCGCCAGATCGAAGCCAAGGCGATCCGCAAGCTGAAGCACCCGAGCCGCTCGGACAAGCTGCGCACCTACCTGGACAACATCTGATCCAGCAAAGCCTGACGCGGGCCTGACAGCCCCAAAATGAAAAGCGGGGAACGCAGCAATGCGTCACCCGCTTTTTCGTTGGCGCCCGGGTTTTCCTGGCCCCTTGCGCCGGCCTGTGGCTTGCGCGCTAAACTCAATCGGGCATGGCGACCATCAAGCGCAGATACGTATTTTTTGCTGACCTGCGAGGCAGCACCGCGTTGTACGAAACGCTGGGCAACGCGCACGCCACGTCAGTGGTGACGGACGTGATCCGCAACCTCGCCCGCCGCGTCCCGGAATGCGGCGGTCAGCTCGTCAAGACCCTGGGCGACGGCCTGATGGCCGTGTTTCCGCGCGCCATCAACGCAGTGACTGCCGCGGTGCAGATGCAGGACGACCTGGAGCGCCAACCCGCGCCGAGCGACCGGCCCACACCACGCGTGCAGCTGCAGATCGCGATCAGCGCCGGCGAAGTGGTCGAGGTCGGCGGCGACTGCTTCGGCGACGCCGTCAACGTCGCGGCCAGGCTGCTGGACCATGCCGGCGACAGCGAATCGCTGATCGGCCGCGAGGTCTACGACGAATTGCCCTGGGAAGTGCGCTCGCGCTTCCGGCACCTCGACAAGGTGCACCTGCGCGGCCGCGTGGAGCCAGCCGAGGTGTTCCTGCTGGCCCGCAGCAAGGGGCCGGACACCGAAGTCACCCACCTCGAAAGCCCTTCGGCCACGCATGACGCGCTGGGCGTGCTGCTGAGCTGGCGCGGCCAGCCGCACCGCTTCCTGCGCGACCGCATGCCGGTGTTGCTGGGCCGCGGCGCGGCCTGCGGCATGAAGGTGGAGGACGCCCGCGTTTCCCGTACCCATGCCCGCATCGACCTGATGGGCGGCGCACTGCAGCTGACCGACCTGAGCATCAACGGCACCTTCGTGCGCTTTGCAGGCGACGACGAGGTGCTGAGCCTGCGCCGCGGCAGCTGCACGCTGCATGGCCAGGGCGAACTGGGCCTGGGCGGCTCGCCCAACGACGCCAGCGTGGCCACGCTGCGCTTCTCGCTGATCGCCCACAACGACCCGCCACCACCGCCCTTCCCGCCAGCCGCCGCTCCCTGGCAGCACCGCTGAACCGCATGCCACCACCCGCTCCCGCCCCGTCCTTCCAGCACGGGCAGGCGCCGCGTGTCGGCATCCTGTTCACCAACCTGGGCACCCCCGACGCCGCCACGCCGGCGGCACTGCGCCGCTACCTGGCCGAGTTCCTCAGCGACAGCAGGGTGGTCGAGATCCCGCGGCTGGTCTGGTGGCCCATCCTGCACGGGATCATCCTGCGCACCCGGCCGGCCAAGTCGGCACGCAAGTACGCCAGCGTCTGGCTGCCCGAAGGCTCGCCGCTGCTGGTCTGGACCCAGCGACAGGCCCGCGAGCTGCAGGCCGAGCTGGCCGCCGACGGCCTGCCTGTGATCGTGGTCCCAGCCATGCGCTACGGCAATCCGGGCATCCCCGCCGCCCTGCAGGCCCTGCACGACCGGGGCGTGGACCGCATCCTGGTCCTCCCGGCCTATCCGCAATACTCCGGCGCCACCACGGCCAGCACCATCGACAAAGTCGCCGAATGGACCCGCCGCACCCGCCGCCTGCCGGCGCTGCGCTTCGTCACCCAGTACCACGACGACGCAGGCTACATCCAGGCGCTGGCCGCCAGCGTATGCGCGCATTGGCAACAGGCTGGGCGCGCGCCCATGCTGGTGATGAGCTTCCACGGCATGCCCGAACGCACGCTGCACCTGGGCGACCCCTACCACTGCCAGTGCCACAAGACCGCCAGGCTGCTGGCCGAGGCCTTGGGCCTGTCGACCGAGCAGTACCGCGTCACCTTCCAGAGCCGCTTTGGCAAGGCGAAGTGGCTGGAGCCGGCGACAGAACCCACCCTGGTGGCGCTGGCGCAGCAGGGTGTGGCGCAAGTCGACGTGGTCTGCCCTGGGTTCTCAGCCGACTGCCTGGAAACACTGGAGGAGATCAGCCAGGAAGCCAGGGAGGCCTTCCTGCACGCAGGCGGCCAGGTGTTCCACTACATCCCCTGCCTGAACGATTCACCGGCGCACGTCGCCGCGCTGGCGGCGCTGGCGCGGCGCCATCTGGCCGGCTGGGAACTCGACCCGCCCTCGCCGGCCACATTGGCGGCCACGAAAGCACGGGCCCTGGCGGCTGGCGCCAGGGCCTGATCGCCAAGCGGTGGACGCTCAGGCGACGCGCCGGCGGCCCCACCAGCGCATCACGCGCGGCAGCACCAGCACCGCCACCACGCAGGCCAGGAAAAAGACCGACACCGGCCGGTCGATGAAGACCGTCCAGCGGCCTTCGCCGATGGAGAGTGCGTTGCGCATCTGCGCTTCGGCCAGTGGCCCCAGGATCATGCCGACGATGACCGGTGCGGTGGGAAAGTCGAAGCGCCTCATCAGCACGCCAGCCAGGCCGACACCGAACATCAGGAACAGGTCGAAGCTGCTCTGGCGCATGCCGTAAACGCCCACGGTGGCGAAGATCAGGATGCCGGCATAGAGCTGCGGCCGCGGGATCTTCAGCAGCTTCACCCAGAGGCCCACCAGCGGCAGGTTCAGCACCAGCAGCATCACGTTGCCGATGTAGAGCGAAGCGATCAGCGCCCAGACCAGGGTGGCCGAGGTGGTGAACAGCTGCGGCCCGGCCTGGATGCCGTAGTTGGACAGCGCAGAGAGCAGGATGGCCGCGGTCACCGAGGTCGGGATGCCCAGCGTCAGCAGCGGCACCAGCGTGGCCGTCACAGCCGCATTGTTGGCCGCCTCCGGCCCGGCCACGCCTTCGATGGCGCCCACGGTGCCGAACTCTTCCGGATGCTTGGAGAGCTTGCGCTCGGTGGCGTAGCTGAGGAAGGTCGGGATCTCCGAGCCGCCCGCCGGCAGCGTGCCGAACGGAAAGCCGATGGCCGTGCCGCGCAGCCAGGCCGGCCACGAACGGCGCCACTCCTGCCTGCTCATGTGCACGCGGCCGGTGCTGTTCAACTTGGCTTCGCTGCGGCCCTCGTAAAGGGCGTTGTAAAACGCCTCACCCACCGCAAACAGGCCCACCGCGATCAGCACCACCTCAATGCCATCGAGGAACTCCGGAATGCCACCGGTGTAGCGCACCTGGCCGGTGATCTGATCCAGCCCGACCAGGCCGATGGCCAGGCCGATGAACAGCGCCGTCATGCCGCGCAGTGCACTGGCACCCAACACCGAGCTGACGGTGGTGAAGGCCAGCAGCATCAGGCAGAAGTATTCCGGCGGGCCAAGTTGCACGGCGTAATCGGCCACCAGCGGCGCAAACAGCGTGACCAGCACCGTGGCGATGGTGCCTGCCACGAAGGAGCCGATGGCGGATGTGGCCAGCGCCGCGCCCGCGCGGCCGCTCTTGGCCATCTTGAAGCCCTCGAGCGCGGTCACCATGGTGCCCGTCTCGCCAGGGGTGTTCAGCAGGATGGAGGTGGTGGAGCCGCCATACATCGCGCCGTAGTAGATGCCAGCGAAGAAGATCATCGACGCGGTAGGCTCGACCTGCGAGGTGATGGGCAGCAGCATCGCCACCGTCACCGCCGGGCCCAGGCCAGGCAGCACGCCGATGGCCGTGCCCAGCGCGCAGCCCACGAAGGCCCACAACAGGTTCACCGGCGTGCCCGCCGTCATGAAGCCTTGCAGCAGTTGGTGCCAGATGTCCATGGTGTCTCCCTCCGCTCAGAGCCAACCGGTGCCGGTCAGGCCCGGCAGGTTGATGGCCAGCAATTGCGTGAACAGCCAGAACACCGGCGCCGAGATTGCCAGCCCAACGGCCGCGTCGACCAGCGTGGTCCGCACGCTGCCGGCCGGCTTGCCCTCGGACAGGCGCAGCCCGCGCACCGCCAGCACGTAGCAGAGCGCGCAGCTGAAGACAAAGCCAATGCGGGTGATGGCTGCGGCGTTCAGCAGCACGCCGGCCGCCACCCAGGCCATCGAGCGCCAGTCACCGTGCGCCGCGCCTGACGGCGTTTCCATCGCACGAAAGCCGCCCCGCCGGGCTTGCCAGACCAGCCCCACGCCGCAGGCCAGCAGCGCCACGGCCACCAGCCAGGGCAGGAAGTTCGGACCCACGCCGGCATAGCCGGCATTGGCCGGAATGGCCAGCGCGCCAACAGCCAGCACACCACCCAGCACGATCACACCGGCACCGACCAGCATCTGCGGCCGGTTCACCGCGGGCGGTGACATCAATTGCTCATCAGCCATGCTCAGACCATGCCACTCTTGGCCATGATGGCGCGCAGCGAGGCGAACTCACGATCCACGAACTCGTCGAAGGCCGGGCCGCTGAGCAGCGCCGGGGTCCAGCCGTTTTTCTGGATCGCCTCGGCCCAGGCCGGGGCCTTGGTGGCCGCCAGCACCATGGAGGTCAGTGCCTTGCGCTGATCGGGCGTGATGCCGGGCGCACCATACACGCCGCGCCAGTTGCCGATCTCGACGTTGATGCCCAGCTCCTTCAGTGTGGGCGCGTTCAGCCCAGGCAGCCGGGCCGGCGAGGTGACGGCGATGGGCAGCATCTTGCCGCTGGCGATGTACGGCTGGAACTCGCTGTAGCCGCTGCCGCCCACGCTGACATTGCCACCCAGGATGGCCGCGACGGCTTCGCCACCGCCGCGGAACGGCACGTAGTTGATCTTGGCCGCGTCCACACCCACTTCGCGCGCGATCATGGCCGCGGCAATGTGCTCGGTGGCGCCGCGCGAGCCGCCGCCCCACTTGACGCTGCCCACGTCCTTCTTCATCGCGTCGACCACGTCCTTCATGGTCTTGAAAGGCGAGTTGGCCGGTAGCACGAAGACGTTGTATTCGCTGATCAGGCGCGCGATCGGCGTGGCCTGGCTGAGGTCGACCGGCGGCTTGCCGGTGATGATGCCGCCCAGCATCACGGCGCCCATCACCATCAGGGCGTGCGGGTCGCCCTTGCTGGCATTGACGAATTGGGCCAGCCCCAGCGCGCCAGCGGCACCACCCTTGTTGTCGTAGCTGACCGAGGAAGCCACGCCGGCATCCTGCAGCGCCTTGCCCAGCGCTCGGCCGGTGCTGTCCCAGCCGCCGCCCGGGTTGGCCGGCACCATCATCTTCAGCGCCACACCAGCGGCGTGGCCCGACATCGGCAATGCGCCGGCTGCGGCCATCGCGGCCAGGCTCTTGAGGAAAGCGTCTCTGCGCATGGGCATGTCTCCTGGGAGTTTTTGAATCGAATCGGGCGATGGTGACGCGCGAGGCTGTCAAATGGCTGTCCATCGGCCTAGGGGAAATGCGGGTACGGCCACCGGCATGGCCCTACCGCGGTCGGTGCTATGGTGGCCCGCATGAAGGTGCTGCTGATCGAAGACGACGCCACGATGCAGGCCACGCTGGCCCGCACGCTGAACCGGCGCGGCATGCAGGTGGTCTGCTGGGGCGAGGGGCAGCGGGCATTGGAACGCTGGGAGGCCTGCATGCCCGACGTGGTGCTGCTGGACCTCAGCCTGCCGGGCCTGGACGGGCTGGAGGTGCTGGCACACGCCCGCGCTGCCGGGCTGACGACGCCAGTGATGATCCTGACCGCGCGCGGCACCATCGGCGACCGTGTGATCGGCCTGAACACCGGTGCCGATGACTACCTGCCCAAGCCCTTCGACCTGGACGAGTTGGAGGCGCGCATCCGCGCCATGGCCCGCCGCGCCGCCGGCAGCGGGCCTGCTGCCTTTGCCGCGCCCAGCAACGGCTTTGGCGGCCTGCGCTGGGAGGGCGATGAAGGAGCGATTTACCACGGGGACGAGGCCCTGGAGCTGACCCCGCGCGAAACCGCGCTGCTGCGCGCACTGCTGCAGCGGCCCGGTCATGCGGTGACCAAGGAGCGCCTGTTCGAGGCCGTGTTTCCGGGTGAGCATGAAGTGCAGTTCGAGGCAGTCGAGGTGGTGGCTTACCGGCTGCGCAAGCGCCTGCAGCCCACCGAGGTGCAACTGGTGACGCTGCGCGGCCTGGGCTACCTGCTCAAGGCCGACAGCTGAGCCGGGGCACGTGAACATGGGCTCGACCGGCTGGCTGGACACGGCCGGGGCGCGGCTGTCGCTGCGCAGCCGCTTGCTGCTGGGCATCCTGCTGCCTGCACTGCTGGTCATCGCGGTCAACACGGTGATGCTGTACCGCCAAGCCTTGCGCGCGGCGGACATTGCCTATGACCGAACGCTGTTGGCCACGGCCAAATCCATCGGCGAGCTGCTGGAGGTCAACAGCGAGCAGCCCGGCACTCACCTCAAGGCCACCCTGCTCTACTCGGCGCTGGAGCCTTTCGAGGCCGACAACCGCAGCCGCATCTTCTACAAGGTCACCGGCTTTCAGGGCGAAACAGTGTCCGGCTTCGAAGCCTTGCCCACTTGGCACGGCCAGTTGCCCGCCAAAGGCCCCTACGCGGCGCTGGTGGACTTCTACGACGACCGCTACCAGGGCACGCCGGTGCGCGTGGCGGTGCTGCTGCAGCCAGTCGTCTGGCCGGGCGGACAAGGCATGGCCATGGTGCAGGTGGCCGAGACGCTGGAGCTGCGACAGACGCTTGCGCGCAGCCTGCTGGTCGACACGCTGTGGCACCAGGGCGCACTGCTGCTGCTGATTGCGGCGGTGGTCGGCGTGGCAGTGCAGCGGGCCACGCGGCCCATCCGCGCATTGAGCCAGGCACTGCACACCCGGGCCGAGGGCGACCTGACACCGGTGGACAGCAGCGGCGCGCCAAAGGAGTTGCGGCCGCTGGTGGATGCCACCAACCACTTGATGGGCCGGCTGCGCCACCTGCTCGACCACCAGCGCCGCTTCGTGAGAGACGCCTCGCACCAGTTGCGCACGCCGCTGGCGGTGTTGCGCGTGCAGGTGCAATCGGCCCGCCGCGGCGATGTGCCGGCCGAGCTGGCGCTCAAGGAGATCGAAGTGACGGTGGCCCGCGCCACGCAACTGGCCAACCAGATGCTGGCGCTGGCCAAGGTCGAACAGATGCGCCAGGGCGAGCCCGCACCGGTGGAAGACTGGGCCGAGATCACCCGCGCAGTGGCGCTGGACCTCTCGGCGCTCATTGTCGACCACGGTCTGGACTTCGAGATCAGCACCCAGCCTGCGCCCATCCGCAGCCACGCCTGGGCGCTGCGCGAGCTGACACGCAACCTGCTGCACAACGCCATCAAATACAGTCCGCCGCAAGGCCGGCTGACGGTGCAGCTGGTCTGCGACGGCCGGCACGCCGCGCTGACCGTGGCCGACACCGGCCCCGGACTGGGCGAAGCCCAGCAGGCCCGCCTGTTCCAGCCCTTTGCCACCGGCGCCAGCAGCCTGGGGGCGGACGAGGCGCCGACCGAGCACGGCAGCGGCCTGGGCCTGGCGATCTGCGACCAGATTGCGCACTCGCTGCAGGGCCAGGTGACGCTGGAAAGCCGCAACGTACACGGCCGCATCACCGGCCTGGACGCGATCGTGCGGCTGCCGCTGGCGGCTGTGTGACGCGCCCAGTGGCGGCACCCGGATCGGCATGCGCCTTGCCCAACCACCCCGGACAAACCGAGCGTGAAGCTGAAGGACAATGCATGCCGTGATCGATCCGAAACTGTGTGACCACCCGGTGCGGCTGGACAAGTGGCTCTGGGCCGCGCGCTTCTTCAAGACCCGCTCGCTGGCCGTGGAGGCCATTGGCAAGAACCGCGTCGAAGTGAACGGCCAGCCGGCCAAACCCTCACGCGACCTGCGCTTGAAAGACCGCATCCTGCTGCGCGAGCCGGGGCTTCCAGCGCGTGAAGTGCAGGTGCTCGGCCTGACCGAAATCCGCGGCCCGGCGCCTGTCGCACAGCAGCTCTACGAGGAAACCGCGGCCAGCCTGCTGGCTCGCAGCGAAGCCCGCGAGGCGCGCCGCCAGGGCGTGGAACCGGCGCAATCGCTGGCGCATGGCCGCCCCACCAAGCGCGACCGGCGCCAGTTGAGCGACTGGAACCGCTGGAGCGCCAGCATCGACGACGCCGAGGGCGGCAAGGTCTGACCCATCATCCTGACCGCGACCGCTCTTTCCGGGCAAAGCTCGCCCATCTCGCGCTCGCGTTTGCCACGGCCGCGCAAAAAATCTTCAAGAAAGCGCGCAAGGCCCTCTTGAAAGTGCGGACACCGCCCTCAGTTGACCCGCCAAGTCGGGCTTCACACGCCACAACCACCAATTTCGCCCGCGCCACCGCGGGCCCTCCCAACGGGCCTTTGCCCCCGCCTCCGATGAACACCAACGACTCATCCCTGGATCCAAACGCATCGGCCGAACAGCAGGACGCCGCACAGGCCGTGGCGGGCGACCCTCCGGCCGAAGCCCGCCTGGCCGAGCTGGAAGCCAAGCACACCGAAATGGCCGATGCCTACCTGCGCGCCAAGGCCGAGATGGAAAACATCCGCCGTCGCGCAGAAGACGAAATCAGCAAGGCACGGAAGTTCGGCGTCGAGTCTTTTGCCGAAAGCCTGCTGCCGGTGAAGGACAGCCTGGAAGCCGCGATCGCAATGCCTGATGCACCGGTCGAAAAGGTGCTGGAAGGCGTGCACGCCACGCTGCGTCAGCTGGCTGCGGCGCTGGAGCGCAACAAGGTGCTGGAGATCAACCCGCCAGCCGGCACACGCTTCGACCCGCACCAGCACCAGGCCATCAGCATGGTGCCGGCCGAACAGGAAGCCAACACCGTAGTGGCCGTCCTCCAGAAGGGCGCGTCCATCGCCGAGCGCGTGCTGCGCCCGGCCCTGGTGACTGTGGCCGCGCCGAAGTAAGCCGAATCAGTTGTTCACAGGGCCCCGCGCCCTTGAAATCAAGACAGTTATCCACAATTCCGAGACAACCGGAACACATTCCTCACAGGAGCAGAAAAATGGGCAAGATCATTGGCATTGACCTGGGGACCACGAACTCGTGCGTCGCCGTCATGGAAGGCAACTCGACCAAGGTGATCGAGAACTCCGAGGGCGCTCGCACCACCCCGTCCATCATTGCCTACCAGGAAGATGGCGAAGTGCTGGTGGGTGCCTCGGCCAAGCGTCAGGCCGTGACCAACCCGCGCAACACGCTGTACGCAGTGAAGCGCCTGATCGGCCGCAAGTTCACCGAGAAGGAAGTTCAGAAGGACATCAACCTGATGCCCTACGAGATTGCCGCGGCCGACAACGGCGACGCCTGGGTGTCGGTGCGCGGCAAGAAGCTGGCCCCCCCGCAGGTCTCGGCCGAAGTGCTTCGCAAGATGAAGAAGACCGCCGAGGACTACCTCGGCGAGGAAGTGACCGAAGCCGTGATCACGGTACCGGCCTACTTCAACGACGCCCAGCGCCAGGCCACCAAGGACGCTGGCCGCATTGCCGGCCTGGACGTCAAGCGCATCATCAACGAGCCGACCGCGGCTGCCCTGGCCTTCGGCCTGGACAAGCACGGCAAGGGCGACCGCAAGATCGCCGTGTATGACCTGGGTGGCGGCACCTTCGACGTGTCCATCATCGAGATCGCCGATGTGGACGGCGAGATGCAGTTCGAAGTGCTGTCGACCAACGGCGACACCTTCCTGGGCGGCGAAGACTTCGACCAGCGCATCATTGATTACATCGTCTCCGAGTTCAAGAAGGAACAAGGCGTCGACCTGACCAAGGATGTGCTGGCCCTGCAGCGCCTGAAGGAAGCCGCTGAAAAGGCCAAGATCGAGCTGTCGAACTCTTCGCAGACCGACGTCAACCTGCCTTACATCACGGCAGACGCCTCCGGCCCGAAGCACCTGAACATCAAGCTCAGCCGCGCCAAGCTGGAAGCCCTGGTCGAAGAGCTGATCGAACGCACCATCGCGCCTTGCGCCACCGCCATCAAGGACGCGGGCGTCAAAGTCAGCGAAATCGACGACGTGATCCTGGTCGGCGGCATGACCCGCATGCCCAAGGTGCAGGACAAGGTCAAGGAGTTCTTCGGCAAGGAACCCCGCAAGGACGTGAACCCTGACGAAGCCGTCGCCGTGGGTGCCGCGATTCAAGGTCAGGTGCTGGGCGGCGACCGCAAGGACGTGCTGCTGCTGGACGTCACCCCGCTGAGCCTGGGCATCGAGACCTTGGGCGGCGTGATGACCAAGATGATCAAGAAGAACACCACGATCCCGACCAAGTTCGCGCAAGTGTTCTCGACGGCGGACGACAACCAGCCGGCCGTGACCATCAAGGTCTACCAAGGCGAGCGTGAACTCGCCGCAGGTAACAAGAGCCTGGGCGAATTCAACCTGGAAGGCATTGCCCCGGCCGCGCGTGGCCTGCCGCAGATCGAGGTGAGCTTCGACATCGACGCCAACGGCATCCTGCACGTCGGCGCGAAGGACAAGGCGACCGGCAAGGAAAACAAGATCACCATCAAGGCGAACTCGGGCCTGTCGGAAGATGAGATCCAGAAGATGGTGAAAGACGCCGAGCTGAACGCGGCGGAAGACGCCAAGAAGCTGGAACTGGTGCAAGCCCGCAACCAGGCCGACGGCATGATCCACTCGGTCAAGAAGAGCCTGGCCGAACACGGCGACAAGCTGGACGCCGGTGAGAAGGAAAAAATCGAGACCGCGCTGAAGGAAGCCGAAGAGGCACTGAAGAGCGACGACAAGGCCACCATCGACGCCAAGAGCGAAGCCCTGATGACCGCCAGCCAGAAGCTGGGCGAGAAGGTTTACGCCGAGCAGCAGGCGGCTCAGGCCGCCGCCGGCGGCGCTGCAGGCGCGCAACCTGGCGCCGAACAGCCGCAGGCTGCCAAGCCGGCTGACGACGACAACGTGGTGGACGCCGAGTTCAAGGAAGTCAAGAAGTGATCTCCGGCCGGGCCTCGCATAGGGGCCCGGGTCGGTGATTCGCCGCGTCGGGCGCGCAGCTTGCAAGCTGCGCCCTCACGCGGCGGCTTTGTTTGAAGCGTTCAGAAAGAGTACATGGCAAAGCGTGACTTTTACGAAATCCTTGGCGTGGCCAAAGATGCCACCGAGGACGACATCAAAAAGGCCTACCGCAAGCTGGCCATGAAGCACCACCCCGATCGCAACCAGGGCGACGGGGCGAAGGCGGCCGAAGAGAAATTCAAGGAGGCCAAGGAAGCCTACGAGATGCTCTCCGACGCGCAGAAGCGCGCGGCCTATGACCAGTACGGACACGCCGGCGTGGACCCGAACCGCGGCGGCGGCGGGGCGGGCCCTGAAGGCTTCGGCGGTTTCGCCGAGGCCTTCGGCGACATCTTCGGCGACATCTTCGGCGGCCAGGGTCAGGGCGGGCGCCGCGGCGGCGGTGGCCAGCAGGTCTACCGTGGCAACGACCTCAGCTACGCGATGGAGATCACGCTGGAAGAGGCTGCGCTGGGCAAGGAGAGCCAGATCCGCATTCCCACCTGGGACAGCTGCGACACCTGTGGCGGCAGCGGCGCCAAGCCCGGCACCAAGGCCAAGACCTGCACCACCTGCAATGGCGGCGGCACTGTGCACATGCGCCAGGGCTTCTTCAGCGTGCAGCAGACCTGCCCGCACTGCCACGGCACTGGCAAGATCATTCCCGAGCCCTGCACGACCTGCAACGGCGCCGGCAAGATCAAGCGCCAGAAGACGCTGGAAGTGAAGATCCCCGCCGGCATCAACGAAGGCATGCGCATTCGCTCGGCCGGCAACGGCGAGCCTGGCACCAATGGCGGTCCGGCCGGTGATCTCTACATCGAGATTCGCATCAAGCAGCACGAGATCTTCGAGCGCGACGGAGACGACCTGCACTGCACCGTGCCCGTCTCGATGACGACCGCGGCGCTGGGCGGCTCGGTCGAGGTCCCCACGCTGACGGCCAAGCTGGAGATCGAGCTGCCCGAAGGCACGCAGCACGGCAAGACCTTCCGCTTGCGAGGCAAGGGCATCAAGGGCGTGCGCTCGGCCTATCCCGGCGACCTGTATTGCCATGTGACAGTTGAAACGCCGGTCAAGCTCACCGAGCATCAGCGCAAGTTGCTAAAGGAGTTGGAGGAGTCGCTGAAAAAAGGCGGCGAGAAGCACTCTCCGAACGCCAAGAGCTGGACAGACAAGGTCAAGGACCTGTTCAAGTAACTCGCAAGCTGCCCCCGGGTGGCAGCGGAATTGAAAAGGCGCCCCCAGGGTCGCCTTTTTTTGCGGGGTGGATTCCAAACGCGCGATCAGTCAAGTTCGCCGGGCGCTTCCGGGATCACTCGGCGACTGGCTGCCTGCAAAGCAGGATTGGGTTTTCCGAGCCGGGTATCCACACGCCATACGCCTTCAGGCTGAGAGTCCTCGGTATCAGTCCGGAGCTTGTAGCGGTTGTAGTACAGATACGGCCCTTTGGCCGTGATGAAGTATTCAGGATCCATGCGCACGCGGGGCTCTGCGTCGGGTGAAATCAGTGGAATGATTTTCGCTTTTTTGGGCAAAATCATCGACATGGCCAGCACCCCCGGCTTGGACAAGTCCGACGCGTTGGCACTCTTGTTCATCTGGTAAAAAATATAAGACTTGCCATTGAAGAGGAAATACTCCGGCGACCAGAGATGCGGCGTTTCAGGCGGCAGATCGAGTTGAATGATGGAAGTCCAGTGCTTCTTTCCGGTTTCATCCTTCAACTTGCGATGCACCACCAGTTGCTTGCCATTGCGCACACTGAAAAATACATACTGGTTGTCGTATTCGGGCGCGCGCCACATCATGGCACCTGCATGGTCTGCATCTTCGTCGGTGATTTGCTTGAGTACCGCGGTATCGGTGTCGAACAGGAAGACCTGCTGCCGGCCGTAGCCCTTGGTGCCTTCGAGGCCGGTGGCGGTCAGGATGATCTTGTGCGTCCCCGGAACCCAACGGCGCGAACCGCCGCTGAAGCCAGTGGTGGGCAACTTGGTCTCATCATTGGTAGACACCTCGGAGTCGCGCCAAAAGGTGCGGCGCTTGGCCACGTCCTGGTAGTGGATGCGCGGCGCCAAATCGTCCAGATCCTGAGTGCCAATTGGTGATTGGCGCTTCTCTCCGCCCGGCAGCGATGCTGGCAGCCAGGTTCCGTCAGCGTTTTGAGTGGCGATGGCAAGCACGGCCGAATCCGGGCTCTGCGGGACGTCTGGCTGGTAGCGCGTATAGACCAGCTGCGAACCCGCGATCGAGGAAAACATCCACTCCGGGCCGTTGCCGAAGTCCGTGGCGTAAGCAGTATGGCTGTCGACCTGCGTGCCCTTGCCATTGTCCGGCAGAAACTTGCCGGTCTTGATGTCCAGGGGCGCCACCCACAGCCGATAGTTGTGATCGGTGAAGGCCAGTCTCGAATTGCCGGAGCCGTGGTTGCAGGTCGGGCAGTCCACGCCGTCTCGTCCCCAGTCGAATTCGAAGTCGACGATGTAGTTGGGCGTCACCTGGACTTCCGGGGCTGGCCCTTCCTTCTTGGCCGAGGCGACCTGGCCGGCCAACAACAAAACAGACATCATGGCAACACGCCATCTGGCCCGCTTTGTCAAATGGCGGACAGTTTGCTTTGAATACTCAACCGCAGAGTTGCAAACTACGCTCTCTACAGGGATGCATAAGGGGTTCTGAGCCATCATGTTGACCTCTGCGGCCATGCCGCTGGCAGGAGCAGTTTGGCCACTGCTCGCATGTCACAAGTTGAAGTTGCAGCCTCGAATCGAGTTACAACCGCGGGCGCCCACCGATACTGCTGAGTCGACGTTCAGATATCGAATTTACACGGATTTTTTTTGATGGCAATCCACCATTGTGGGGTACTTCCTCAGCTTTGGGGAAGATGCCAATATGTCTCGCCAATTCGCTTGGTGATGCACCGCTGGATCGGAAATTAAAAAAGCGACCCGCAGGCCGCCTTTTTTGTCAATTTGCCGACACTATCGGCAAGTCATGCAGGAACATTTACCTGGCTCATTTGGTGGATGATTCGCCACCCAGCTGGGTATCGACACGCCACACACCCTCAGGAACTGATGGCATCGTGTCGGTCTGCAGCTTGTAGCGGTTGTAATAGATGAACGGCCCCCCGGCGGTGATGAAGTACTCCGGGTCCATGCGCACGCGCGCCGGAGCGTCCGGGGGCGTCAGCAAGGTCAATGCCGAATTTCCCGGCAGGATGCCCATCATCCCCAAGGTACTCGGTTGGGTGAGGTTGGTGGAGTCGCTGGTAGTGTTCATCTGGAAGAAGATGTACGACTTCCCGTTGTACACAAAATATTCCGGCGACCAGATGTAGGGCGAATTGGACGGTGCAGCCAAGGTGGCCACCGGCGTCCAGGCGGCCACACCGGCGGCGTTCGGCAACTTGCGATAGACGACCAGTTGCGTGCCGTCTTTCACCGTGAAGAAAACGTACTCGTTATTGAACTCAGGCGCCTGCCACATCATGGCACCCACCTGGTTCGAAGCATCGTCCGTGATCTGGGTCAAGGTGTCGGTATCGGTGTCGTACAAGTAGACCTGCCGGTAACCCTGACCCGAAGTCTTGCGGGTACCCAGGCCCGTCAGGATGATGCTGTGTGTGCCGGGAACCCAACGGCGTGACCCACCATTGAAGCCTTTGGTCGGCACCTGGGCTTCTGTTGAACTGGCAGACTGCCGCCAGTAAGTCTTGACCTTGTTGTAGTCCTGGTACTGGATGCGCGGCAGGGTGTCGCTGAGGTCCAGCGTGCCAATCGGCGACTGCCGCTGCATGCCGTTTGGCAAGAATCCCGCGGCCCAGGTGCCGTCGGCGTTTTGGCTGGCAATCCCCAACCCTGTGCTGTCTGCCGTCGGCGGATCTACGTCCGGCTGGTACCTGGTGTAGACCAGCTGGGAGCCCAGCGCTGAGAACATCCATTCCGGGCCATTGCCGAAGTCGGTCGGCAAGGCGGTGTGGGTGTCGACCAATTGGCCACGACCGTCCAGCGGCTTGAACTTGCCCGTCTGGAAATCGACCTGACCTACCCAAAGATTGTTGGTCAAGTCGGTGTAGGCCAACCGTGAATTGCCGGCTCCGCTGTTGCAGGTCGAGCAGTAGGTGCCGTCGCGACCCCAATCGAACTCATAGTCGATGATGTAGCGAGAGGTCACCTGCACTTCGGGTGCGGGCGTTGCCGTGGCGGTGCCTGCGGCGTGGACAGCACTGGCCACGCCGCCAGCCAGACAAAGGGCAAGCGCGGCACGGCTCAAAATCGCCGCGCAATGTTGCACGCCGATCGGCGTGACGCCTGCTTGCGAAATGTCCTGCTTCTTCATATTTGAATCTCCTGGCCGCCGGTCAAACAGGCGGCATGCGGGTCACCGTTGCCGAAACAAGCCACCGTGACATTTGTCATCTGAAGCTTGCTAACCGTCACCTACGACTACACCGATGACGTACGGTTACCACTCTACGCAGCGCAGCGTCATGACACCAGCATTTTTGGCGCTTGCTCCCTAACTCTCATGACGCCACACGTCAACCCGCACTGGCGCGGTGCAACATGGGGTTAAAACAAGCTCAATTGGTGCAGTGCGCCAGCTCTGGCAGGCGGTCTGAATTCACCGAAATCCAACACTGTCCGGGTGTTGTTCAGACCCAGCTTGCGCACCGCGAGCGTGAACCGCTGGCGCAGCAGTTCCGCCCAGGCGCCTTCGCCGCGAAGCCGGGTGCCAAAGCGAGCGTCGTTGTCGCGGCCGCCCCGCATCTCGCGCACCCTGGCCATGACCCGCGCGGCCCTGTCCGGGAAGTGGGTCTGCAGCCAGTCCTGGAACAGCGGATTCACTTCCCAGGGCAAGCGCAGCGGAATGCTGAAAGCCGAGACGGCACCGGCCTGTGCGGCCGCCTCCAGGATGCGCTCAAGCTCCGGTTCATTCAGGAACGGGATCACCGGCGATACGCTGACCCCCACCGGTACACCCGCCTCGCTCAAGCTCTGGATGGTTTTCAGGCGCCGCTGCGGTGAAGCGGCGCGCGGCTCCAGGATGCGCGCGAGTGCCGGCTCCAACGTGGTCAGGGACACATAGGCCGCCGCCAGGCCTGCACCGGCCATGGGCGCGATCAGGTCCAGGTCGCGTTCGATGCCTGCCGACTTGGTGATGACAGAGAACGGATGCGAAGCTTCGCAGAGCACTTCGATGATCGCGCGGGTGATGCCCAGCTTGCGCTCGACCGGCTGGTAGGCGTCGGTTGCGGAGCCGATGTTCAGCTGCGCTGGCGTGTAACCCGGCCGGCTCAAGGTTTCCCGCAGGCGCTCGGCAGCGTTCACCTTGGCAATGATGCGCGTCTCGAAATCCAGCCCAGGCGAGAGATTGAGATAGCTGTGCGTGGGCCGCGCAAAACAGTAGATGCAGCCGTGCTCGCAGCCCCGGTACGGATTGATCGACAGGTCGAACGGAATGTCTGGCGACTCGTTGCCGGTCAGGATGGATTTGACATGCTCGAAGATGACTTGCGTGCCCGGCGCCAGTTCTTCGGCTTGCACAGCCTGATCCAGCGCACCCCAGCCGTCGTCGACCGGCTCACGCTCGTCGCGGCTGAAGCGGTGCGCAATCGCCCAGGTCGTGCCCCTGCCCTTGCGCGGTTGCAGCGTGATGGGCGCCGTGGGCACCGGCGCAGCCATGGGTGCGGGTGTGGAACGCCGCAATGGCGAGCGCTTCAGCGAGGCCGCATCGTCCAGGGACTCGTCAGCTGGCGGGAGTGAAAAACGGGATGGCATGCTGTATTTTTATACAGTATTTCATCCCTCGCCGCCAGCCATTGAATCCACCGCGCAGCCGGTGGCACGGCGGCTCAGTATTCGCTGCCGCCGTAGGCGGCGTCGGGCGCCAGATTGTCGAACTTGGTCGATTGCTTCAGGAAGGCGAGGTGCACCGAGCCCACCGGGCCGTTGCGCTGCTTGCCAATGATGATTTCGGCGGTGCCAGGAATCTTGGATTCCTTGTTGTAGTAGTCGTCGCGGTAGATGAACATGATCACGTCCGCGTCCTGCTCGATGGCGCCGGATTCGCGTAGATCGGACATCATCGGCCGCTTGTCGGTGCGGGTTTCGACCGAGCGGTTCAGCTGCGACAACGCGATCACCGGGCAGTTCAGCTCCTTGGCCAGCGCCTTCAAGCCGCGCGAGATCTCGGAGATTTCGGTGGCACGGTTTTCACCATTGCCGCTGCCACTGCCGCTCATCAGCTGCAGGTAGTCGATGACGATCAGGCCCAGCTTGCCGCATTGGCGGGCCTGGCGCCGCGCACGGGCGCGCAGTTCGGCCGGGTTCAGTGCAGGGGTCTCGTCGATGAACACCGAAGCCTTTGAGAGCTTGTCCACGGCCTCGGTGAGCCGGCCCCACTCGTCATCCTTCAACGCGCCGGTGCGCAGGTGCTGCTGGTCGATGCGGCCCAGCGAACCGACCAGACGCAAGGCCAGCTGTGCGGCGCCCATTTCCATCGAGAAGATGACCACCGGCAAACCTTCGCTGACGGCCACGTACTCGGCGATGTTCAGTGCGAATGCGGTCTTGCCCATGGACGGACGCGCGGCCAGGATGATCAGGTCGCCGCCCTGCAGGCCCGCGGTCATGCGGTCCATGTCGTAGAAGCCGGTGCGCACGCCGGTCACGTCTTCGGCGCCGTTTTCAGCGAGCTCGGTGACCCGGTCGATCAGTTGCATGACCAGTTGGTCCATGCTCTGGAAACCGCCCTTGCTGCGCTGGCCTTCCTCGCCGATCTTGAAGATCTTGCCTTCGGCCTCGTCGAGGATTTGCGAGACCTGCTTGCCCTGCGGGTTGAAGGCCTGGGTGGCGATCTCGTCGCTGGCGGCGATCAGCTTGCGCAGCACCGCGCGCTCGCGCACGATCTCGGCGTAGCGCCGCAGGTTGGCCGCACTGGGCACGCTTTGCGCCAGTGCGTTCAGGTAGCCGAGACCGCCGCATTCGTCGGCCTTGCCGAGGTTTTGCAGCCGCTCGAAGACGGTGATGACGTCGGCCGGCTTTGAGGTGCTGATCAGGCCGCCGATGGCGCCAAAGATCATGCGGTGCTCGTAGCGGTAGAAATCGCCCTCGCTGAGCACGTCCGCCGCCCGGTCCCAGGCACCGTTGTCCAGCAGCAGACCGCCCAGCACCGACTGCTCGGCCTCAATGGAATGCGGCGGCACGCGAAGTTTGGCGACCTCGTCGTCACGGCTCTTGGCGGAGCGTCCGCCCAGTTCTTCGAAGATCGTCGACATCAGCAAATCATAAGAGGCAGGCGCCTGGCACGGTGTGCGCAAGCCTGTGGAAAAGCTGGGGGAAGCGGGTGCACAAGCACCGGCCGTCCCTTGCGAAAGCGCCCGTCCGGAAAAGAAAAAGGGCCGGTTCGAAAACCGGCCCCTTCTGGGCGTGCACCAGTGTCGCAGCCAAGCTGCGACCTGTGGGCCAGGATCAGTCGGTGGCGCCGACGACCTTGACGTTGACTTCCACGACCACGTCGGTGTGGGCAGCCACGTTGACCGAGAAATCGCCAACCGCCTTCAGCGGGCCGTTGGGCATGCGCACCTGGGCCTTGACGATCTGGAAGCCTTGCTTGACCAGGGCTTCGGCGATGTCGCCGTTGGTGACGGAGCCGAACAGTCGGCCATCAACGCCAGCCTTCTGGCTGACGATGACGGTGACGCCGTTCAGCTTCTCGCCCAGGGCCTGGGCGGTCGACAGCTTCTCGGCAGCGACCTTTTCCAGTTCCGCGCGGCGGGCTTCGAATTCCTTGATCGCGGCGTCCGTGGCGCGGCGGGCGCGCTTGGTCGGGATCAGGAAGTTGCGGGCGTAACCGTCCTTGACCTTGACGATGTCGCCCAGGTTGCCGAGGTTGGCCACTTTGTCCAGCAGGATGATTTGCATGGTGTGGACTCCTTAGACGCGGTGCATGTCGCTGTACGGCAGCATCGCCAGGAAGCGCGAGCGCTTGATGGCGGTGGTCAGCTGACGCTGGAAGAACGCGCGGGTGCCCGTCAGGCGAGCCGGCGTGATCTTGCCGTTTTCACCGATGAAGTCGCGCAGCAGGTCCACGTCCTTGTAGTCGATCGATTCGACGCCAGTGACAGTGAAGCGGCAGAACTTCTTGCGGCGGAACAGCAGCGATTGCTGGTTGCGCTTGGGACGGCGGTCCTTGGAAAAACGTGACTTTGGCGGGGGCATGTCAATGACCTCTGAATTTCTATCCGGATACAGAAACGGGCTCGTCGACGTCGAGTTGCGTGATGTGAAACACCAGACCCTTGCCATTGCGCGAGGGGGCCAGGAAGCCGGCAAACATCGCCTGCACTCCCAGCGCCAGCCGCTCGGCCTGACGGGTGATGTCCCCGATGACCACCGAGCGGATCTCCAGCGAGACCTTGCGGGGTTGCCCGTTCTGGCTGACCTCGGACTCTGCCTTGAGCAGCATGTCCAGGGCCGGCAGACCGGCGGGGGTGTAACGCATCTTGCCTCGCTCCACCACTTGGGCGGCCAGAACCAATCGGTTCATCGAGGCTTGCAACTCACAACCGACTTGAACCCTGCTGGGCTCAGGCGGTGGTTTCCTGGGCAGCCTTGCGGGCTTCTTCCTTCTCGACCGACTTCATCATCACGGAAGGCGTTGTTTCAGCCTTCTCGAGCTTGACGGTCAGGTGACGCAGCACGGCGTCGTTGAAGCGGAAACCGGTTTCGAGCTCAGCCAGCACCGCGGTGGTGCACTCGATGTTCAGGCACAGGTAGTGCGCCTTGGCCAGCTTCTGGATCATGTAGGCCAGCTGACGGCGGCCCCAGTCTTCCACCCGATGAACCTTGCCACCACTGGTGGTGATCAGGCTCTTGTAGCGCTCCAGCATGGCCGGAACTTGTTCGCTTTGATCCGGATGGATCAGCAGAACGATTTCATAGTGACGCATCGAAACTCCTTGTGGATTCCATTGAGGAAGCCGCACCGCGCGTCAATCTGCAGGTACGGCAAGGGGGAAAAGCCTTCGATTATAGCACAAGGGCGCCAGATTTCCCCGGCGCCCCTTGTGAAGAGAAGAGCGGCCCATGCAGCGCCTGGGCGCACTGCACGGTGCTGTTGCCTGGCCTACTTGTTGCCGGCCAGGCGAGTCCAGGTCTCGATGACCGAGTCCGGGTTCAACGAGATCGACACGATGCCTTCGGCCGCAAGCCAGTCAGCGAAATCCGGATGGTCGCTCGGGCCCTGGCCGCAGATGCCCACGTACTTGCCGGTGGCCCGGCAGGCGGCGATGGCGCGCGAAATCATGGCCTTGACGGCAGGGTCGCGCTCGTCGAAGTCATCGGCCAGCTGCTCCAGGCCAGAGTCGCGGTCCAGGCCCAGCGTCAGCTGCGTCAGGTCGTTGGAGCCGATGGACATGCCGTCGAAGTGCTCCAGGAACTGCTCAGCCAGGATGGCGTTGCTCGGCACTTCGCACATCATGATGAGGCGCAGGCCGTCGACGCCGCGCTTCAGGCCGCGGCCCGCCAGCAACTCACCGACCTTCTCGGCCTGGCGCACCGTGCGCACGAAGGGCACCATGATCTCGACGTTGGTGAAGCCCATGTCGTTGCGCACGCGCTTGAGCGCTTCGCATTCCATGCCGAAGGCATCGGCGAACTCGCTGTTGATGTAGCGCGAGGCGCCGCGGAAGCCCAGCATCGGGTTCTCTTCGTCCGGCTCGTAGCGCGAACCGCCGATCAGCTTCTTGTACTCGTTGGACTTGAAGTCAGACAAACGCACGATGACAGACTTGGGCCAGAAGGCGGCGGCAATCGTCGCGATGCCTTCGGTCAGCTTGTCGACATAGAACGCACGCGGCGAGGCATGGCCACGGGCCACCGACTCGACCGCCTTCTTCAGGTCCTTGTCGACGTTCGGATAGTCCAGGATGGCCTTCGGGTGCACGCCGATGTTGTTGTTGATGATGAACTCGAGCCGGGCCAGGCCGACGCCGGAATTCGGCAGCTGCGCGAAGTTGAAAGCCAGCTGCGGGTTGCCGACATTCATCATGATCTTCACCGGGCAGTACGGCAGTTCGCCGCGCAGCACTTCGGTGACTTCGGTTTCCAGCAGGCCGTCGTAGACGTAGCCGGTGTCGCCTTCGGAGCAGGCCACCGTGACCAGCGCGCCGTCGCTCAGCGTGTCGGTCGCATCACCGCAGCCGACCACCGCCGGAATGCCCAGTTCACGCGCGATGATGGCCGCGTGGCAGGTCCGGCCGCCGCGGTTGGTGACAATCGCCGAGGCCCGTTTCATCACCGGTTCCCAGTTCGGATCGGTCATATCGGTGACCAGCACATCGCCGGGCTGCACGCGGTCCATCTCGGCAATCGAGCTGACCAGGCGGACCGGACCGGTGCCAATCTTCTGGCCGATCGCGCGGCCCTCGGCCAGCACCGCGCTCTGGCCCTTGAGCTTGTAGCGGAGCTCGACCTGGCCTTCGGCCTGGCTGCGCACGGTCTCGGGCCGGGCCTGCAGGATGTAGAGCTTGCCGTCCACACCGTCCTTGCCCCACTCGATGTCCATCGGGCGGCCGTAGTGCTTCTCGATGATCACGGCGTACCTGGCCAGCTCGGTCACATCGGCGTCGTTCAGCGAGTAGCGGTTGCGTAGCTCGGGCGGCGTGTCCACGGTCTTCACCAGCTTGCCGGTGGCCAGGCGCTCGTCGTCGCTGGCGAACTCCATGCGGATCAGCTTGGAGCCCAGGCCACGGCGGATCACCGCGAACTTGCCGGCGGCCAGCGCCGGCTTGTGCACGTAGAACTCGTCCGGGTTCACGGCGCCCTGCACCACGGTCTCGCCCAGGCCGTAGCTGGAGGTGATGAAGACCACGTCCTTGAAGCCGGACTCGGTGTCGATCGTGAACATCACGCCGGCAGCGCCGACGTCCGAGCGCACCATGCGCTGCACACCGGCAGACAGCGCCACGTCGGCGTGGGCGAAGCCCTTGTGCACGCGGTAGCTGATGGCGCGGTCGTTGTAGAGCGAGGCAAAGACTTCCTTCATCTTGTGCAGCACGTCTTCAATGCCATGCACGTTCAGGAAGGTCTCTTGCTGACCAGCGAAAGAAGCGTCCGGCAGGTCTTCGGCAGTGGCCGACGAGCGCACGGCCCAGCTGGCCGACGGCGAGCCGGCCACCACACGCTCGAACTCGGCGCGCACAGCGGCCTCGAAGTCCGGCGGGAACGGCGCGTCGATGACCCACTGGCGGATCTCGGCACCGGCCTCGGCCAGCGCCCGGACGTCTTCCGTGTCCAGCCTGGACAGGCGGGCGTTGATCCTCTCGGTCAGGCCGCCGTGTTTCAGGAACTCGCGAAAGGCATGCGCCGTGGTGGCGAAGCCACCCGGCACCCGCACGCCGGAGGCGGCCAGCTGGCTGATCATTTCGCCGAGGCTGGCGTTTTTCCCGCCAACGACCTCGACGTCGTTCATCCTCAGTTCTTCAAGCGGCGCGACCAGGGCGGTCGCCAGGTTGGTTGTAGACACGGGAAAGCTCCTTGATGACAAAAAACCTGTGCCGCTGTCCAACCCACCCATGACGGAGCCCGCGCTGCAGCGCGCTGAAATTCGATGACGAGACTGCAGGGGCTCATGAACGCCGGGGGTTGCCGCGAGCAGATCGCGGCCAAAGGATGCGAGATGCGCGCCATTCTACGGACGGATTGCCTATCATCGGCAAACCATCCCTGAAACCCTCGCGTGCATTCATGCCCAACCGCAGTGTTTTCTACGTTTCCGACGGTACCGGCATCACCGCGGAGACCTTCGGCAATTCCATCCTCGCGCAGTTCACGGCCAAGCCACGCCATGTGCGCAGGCCGTTCATCGACAGCGTCGAGAAAGCCAACGCCGTGGTGGACGAGATCAACACCACGGCCGAGCACGAAGGCAAACGGCCCATCGTCTTCCTGACGCTGGCCAGCGTGGAGATCCGCGCCATCCTGACCGGCGAAACCTGCAAAGGCATGGTGATGGACATGTTCCAGTCCTTCATCGAGCCGCTGGAAATCGAATTCAACCTGAAGTCCAACCACCGGGTGGGCCGCTTCTCGGATGCCGCCAAGAGCCAGGAGTACAACGACCGCATCGAGGCGATCAACTTCTCGTTGGCGCACGATGACGGCCAATCCTCGCGCAACCTGCAATCTGCTGACGTGATCCTGGTCGGCGTGAGTCGCAGCGGCAAGACGCCGACCTCGCTCTACCTGGCGATGCAGCACGGCATCAAGGCCGCCAACTACCCGCTTATCCCCGAAGACTTCGAGCGCGGCCACCTGCCCAGTTCGCTCTCTCCGCACAAGCGCAAATGCTTTGGCCTGACCATTGACCCGGACCGCCTGCAGCACATCCGCAACGAGCGCCGTCCGGGCAGCAAATACGCGTCCATCGAGAACTGCCGCTACGAGGTCAACGAGGCCGAGGTCATGATGAAGCGCAGCGGCATTTCGTGGCTCAGCTCGACGCACAAGTCGATCGAGGAAATCGCCACCACCATCCTGCGCGACATCCGGCCAGACCGGCTGATCTACTGATCGTCAGGCCGTCCGCCGAAGCCCTTCGCTCAAGCGAGCGGTTTCAGCGATGGCGTGTCGCAAAAAGGCAGATCGCCGCCGCCGCGGCCACGTTCAGCGACTCTTCGCCGCCCGGCTGCGGAATGCTCACGGTGTGGGAGCAACGCGCCATCAATGCCGCGTCAATGCCCTGCCCTTCATGGCCCAGCACCCAGTTGCAGGGCTGAGGTAGCTGGCTTTCGCCCAGCACCAGGCCGGCATGCGAACTGGTGGCCAGCAGCGGCAATTGCAGCGGCGCCAGGTCTTCGGGCAGCAGCCCCTCGACCAGCTGCAGCGCAAAGTGTGCGCCCATGCCGGCGCGCAGCACCTTGGGTGACCACAGCGCCGCGGTGCCCTTCAGCGCCAGCACCTGCTTGACACCAAAGGCCGCCGCGCTGCGCAGGATGCTGCCCACGTTGCCGGCATCCTGCAGGCGATCCAGCACCACGCCAGGCTGGTCCGACAGCAAGGCCGGGCTGGCCGGCCAGGCCACCAAGGCGCCGATGCGCGCCGGTGACTCCAAGGTGCTGAGGCTGCGGAACAGCGCCTCGGGCAACTGCACGCAGCGGCCTGCATGGTCGGCCCAGACCCGCCAGTCGACCCGCTCGCGCCAGGCCGATTCGGTCATCACCAGGACCTCCAGCGCCCAGCCGCGGCGCAGCGCCGCGTCGACCAGGTGGTCACCCTCCAGCCAGATCGAGCCGAGCTTGCGATAAGCCGCCGGCTCCGCACCCAGCTTGCGGATGCGCTGCAGCAGCGGGTTGTCGCGTGCGCTCAGGCGCTCGGCCTCTTCGTGGTTCATGGGCAGGCGAAGGTCAGCAGGCGTCGAGGCCAGGCAGGCAGGCACGCACCGGCGCAAAGCTGCGGCGGTGCACCGGCGCGGCGCCGTGGGCACGCAAGGCTGCCAGGTGTTCGGGCGTCGGGTAGCCCTTGTGGCTGTCGAAGCCGTAGTGCGGCCACTGCGCGTGCATGTCCAGGCACAGCCGGTCGCGGTGCACCTTGGCCAGGATGGAGGCCGCCGAAATCGACTGGACCTTGGCGTCACCGTCGACGATGGCTTCACCCGGCATCTTCAGCACCGGCAGCCGGTTGCCGTCCACCAGCACCTTGGCAGGCAGCAGGCGCAGGCCTTCGACCGCGCGGCGCATCGCCAGCATCGTCGCCTGCAGGATGTTGAACTGGTCGATCTCTTCGACACTTGCCTGGGCGATGGCGCAGCACAAGGCCTTGGCGCGGATCTCGTCGAACAGCGCCTCGCGCCTGCGCGCCGTCAGCACTTTCGAATCCTTCAGGCCGGCAATGGGCTGCAGTTCGTCGAGGATGACGGCCGCAGCCACCACCGGTCCGGCCAGCGGGCCGCGCCCGGCCTCGTCCACGCCGGCGATCAGGCCGGCCACTTCGAAGTGCAGGTGAATCTGCTCAGGCTTGGAGGAGCGTCGCGATGGCATCACTGGCCTTGCGCGCCGTGTCCTGGCGCAGCGTGAGGTGCATGGTTTCAAAACGCTGCGCCAGTTGGGCGCAGCGGTCCGGATTGTCCAGCCAGGCCAGCGCTTCGCGGGCAATGGCTTGCGGCGTCGCCTGGTCCTGGATCAGCTCGGGCACCAGGAATTCACGCGCCAGGATGTTGGGCAGGCCGTGCCAGGGCAGATAAGCCTTGCCACGCATCATGCGGTAGTTCAACCAGTGCAGGCGGTAGACGATCACCATCGGCCGCTTGAACAGCGCGGCCTCCAGCGTGGCCGTGCCACTGGCCAGCAGCGTCACGTCACAGGCGGCCAGCACTTCGTGCGAGCGACCATCCACCAGGTCGACCGCGAGCCCGGGCGCGTGCTGGGCCAGCAGCGGCAGCAACAGTGGCCGCAAACCAGGCGCGACCGGGACGACAAAGCGCAGCGGCCCCCGTTGCACAGGCCACGCTGCCGCCATCTGCACCGCGGCTTGCAGCAGCGCGGGTGCAATGTGGCGAATCTCGCTGCGGCGGCTGCCGGGCAGCAGCGCGACGATGGTGTCCCCGGCGCCGAGGCCCAGCGCCTGCCGCGCGGCTTCGCGTGGCGGCGCCAGCGGAATCAGGTCGGCCAGCGGATGGCCTACGAAGGTCGCGGCCACGCCGTGTTCGGCCAATAGCGCTGGCTCGAACGGGAACAGACACAGCACATGGTCCGCCGCGGCGGCCAGCTTCTTGACGCGCTCTCCGCGCCAGGCCCAGATCGACGGACAGACGAAGTGCACCGTGCGCAGGCCACCGGCTCGCAATGCAGTCTCCAGGCCGAAGTTGAAATCGGGCGCGTCGACACCGATGAAGACGTCCGGCCGCTCGACCAGCAGGCGCTCGCGCAACTGGCTGCGGATGCGCAGCAACTCGCGCAAATGCATCAAGGCGTCCACGTAGCCGAACACCGACAGCTTGGCGCTGGGCCACCAGGCACTGAAGCCCTCGGCAATCATGCGCGGCCCGCCAATGCCGGTCGCCTGCGTGCCTGGCCAGCGTGCGTGCAGGCCTTTGAGCAGCAGGCTGGCCAGCAGGTCGCCAGAAGCTTCGCCGGCCACCATTGCCAGGCGCGGGGCCGGGTTCGTCATGGGTGCGGGCCGGCGCTCAGCGCACGATGCCGCGCTTGGCGGCCGCGAGGAAGTCCAGCATCGTGTCGATGTCAGCATCAGCCTCGGGCCGCAGGCCTTTCAGCGCCGTCATGCCTTCGACGGCCTGCTCCAGCGTCAGCGACGAGCGGTACAGCAGCTTGTGCAGCTGCCGGATCACCGTGGTGCGCTCGTTGCTGAAGCCACGGCGACGCAGGCCGGTCAGGTTGACCGCGCGAGCCACCAGCGGGTTGCCGTCTACCGTCATGAAGGGCGGCACATCCTGCGAGACATGGGCCTGGAACCCGACCATCGCCTGCGAGCCGATGTGCACGAACTGCAGCACGCCACTGAGGCCACCAATCGTCACCCAGTCACCCACATGCACATGGCCGGCCAGCGTGACGCCGTTGGCCAGCACGTTGTGGCTGCCCAGGCGCACATCATGGGCCACGTGCACATAGGCCATGATCCAGTTGTCCGAGCCAATGCGGGTGATGCCATCTTCCTTGGCCGTGCCGAGGTTGAGGGTACAAAACTCGCGCACCGTGTTGCGGTCGCCAATCTCCAGCGCCGCCGGTTCGCCGGCATAGCTCATGTCCTGCGCCACCGCGCCGATGGAGCTGAACTGGAAGAAGCGGTTCTGCTCGCCGATGGTCGTGTGACCTTCAATCACGCAGTGCGGGCCGATCACCGTGCCGGCACCGATGCGCACATGCGGGCCGATCAGGCTGTAGGCTCCCACCTGCACCGACTCATGCAGCTCGGCCGCCGGGTCCACCAGCGCAGTGGCGTGGATCTGCGTCATGGCGGACTCAGCAGATCTTGCGCATCGTGCACATCAGCTCGGCCTCGGCGGCGAGCTCGCCGTCCACCGTCGCGCGGGCCTTGTACTTGATGATGCTGGACTTCACACGTTCGATGGAAGCTTCCAGGATCAACTGGTCGCCCGGCTCGACCGGCCGCTTGAAACGGGCGCCATCGATGCCGGCGAAATACACCACCATGTCGTCACCTGGATCGACATCGTTGGACGCGAAGGACAGCAGCGCAGCCGCCTGGGCCAGGGCTTCCAGGATCAACACGCCCGGCATCACCGGGCGGTGCGGGAAGTGGCCCAGGAACACCGGCTCGTTGATCGACACGTTCTTCAGCGCCTTGATGCGAACGTGCTTTTCCATCTCCAGCACGCGGTCGACCAGCAGGATGGGGTAACGGTGCGGCAGGCGCTTGAGGATCTCGTGGATGTCCATCGTCGGGGTCATGGTGTCTTGTTCTGCTGTTCAAGCGCGCGCACGCGACTTCTGAGGGTATACAACTGGCGCAGCGTGGCTGCGTTCTTTTCCCAGTTCGCGTTGGTATCGATCGGAAAGATGCCGCTGTAATGACCCGGCTGGCGCAGCGAGTGCATCACGAAGCTGCCGGCCGATACCTGCACATGGTCGACGATCTCGATGTGGCCCTGGATCAGCGCCGCACCACCGATCAGGCAATGGGCGCCAATGCGCGCGCTGCCGGCCACGCCCACGCAGGCGGCCATGGCCGTGTGTTCGCCAATGCGCACGTTGTGGGCGATCTGGATCAGGTTGTCCAGCTTCACGCCATTGGCCAGCACCGTGTCGTCCAACGCGCCACGGTCCACGCAGGTGTTGGCGCCAATGTCGACATCGTCGCCGATCTGCACCGTGCCAAGCTGTTCGATCTTTTCCCAGCGCCCTTCGAACGGCGCAAAACCGAAACCGTCTCCGCCGACGACCGCGCCGCTTTGCAGCATGCCTCGCTCGCCGATGCGGCAGGCCTCGGCGAATACCACATGCGCGGCCAGGCGGGTGTGTGCGCCGATCACGGCCGCAGCGCCCACATGGCAGTGCGCGCCAATGATCACGCCTTCGCCAATGAACGCACCGTCGTCGATCACCGCTTGCGGGCCAATGCTCGCCGTGGGATGCAGCCGCACGCCTTCACCGATCACGGCGCTGGCGTGCACGCCGGTCTTGACCGCGGCACGGCGGCGCTCAGCCCACCAGCGTGACAGCCGGGCATAGTAGAGGTAGGGATCGGCGGTGACGATCACCGCACCGCGGGCCTGAGCCGCCTCGCTCAGGTCGGCCCGCACGATCAGGCAGCCTGCCTGCGTCGTGTCCAGCAAGGCCCGCAAACGGGCCTGGGCCAGAAAGCTGATGCTGTGCGCGTCAGCCGCCTCCAATGAGGCGATGCGCCGGATCTCCAGCGCTGCATCGCCCACCAATTCACCGCCCAGGGCCTGAACAATCTCTGCCAGGCGGACCGGAGCGGTCGCACCCGGCATTTGGTTCATTGTTCGTGCCGCCGCAATTCACTTGCCGGCGTTCAACGCGTCGATCACCTTCTTGGTGATGTCCACTCGCGGGCCTGCAAACACGACTTCCTGCAGGATCAGGTCGTACTTTTCCTGTTCGAAGATCTGCTTGATGACCTTGCTGGCGCGCTCGGTCACCGCGGCAAGCTCTTCGTTCTTGCGCTGGTTCAGGTCTTCCAGCAATTCGCGGCGCTTGCGGTCGAAGTCGCGCTGCTGGTCGGACAGGTCACGCTGGCGGCGGCTACGCTCAGCCTCGGGCAATGTCGGTCCGTCCTTGTCCAGCTTGTCCATCGCGGCGCGCAGCTTGGTGCCAACGTCGTTCAGCTCGGTTTCCCGCTTCTTGAACTCGGCTTCCAGCTTGGCCTGGGCCGCTTTCGCCGGCGTGGCTTCGCGCAGCACCCGCTCGCCATTGACATAGCCGATCTTCAGCTCCTGCGCGGACACACCCAGCGCAGCGCACAGGGCCACGGCGGCCAACAGGGATTTCAAAAGCGAAGTCATCATCAAAAGGCCGTTCCGATCTGAAACTGGAAGCGCTGGATTTTATCCCCGCTGAAAGAACGCAAAGGCGTGCCGTAACTCATCTTCAATGGGCCCACAGGCGAGATCCAGCTGAGGCCAAAACCGGCAGAGGCGCGGATGTCGGTGAGGCTGCCTGTGCGGCCACGATCACGGTCTTGCTGCGTCACGGTGCCTGCGTGGTCGCCCCACACATTGCCAGCGTCCGCAAACGTGAAGATGCGCAAGCTCTTGTCGTTTCCGGTGCCTGGCACCGGGAAATACATTTCCGCATTCAGGTTCAGGCGCTTGTTGCCGCCGTTGTAGACGCCGGTGACGTCCACGTCGCCCAGCGAATTCGGCTCGAAGGCACGGACTGAACCGAGGCCGCCACCATAGAAATTCTTGAAAGTGGGATAAGGCAAACCACCCAGCCCTGCGCCATACCCAATTTCACCGTTCAGGCCCAAGGTGAGCTTGGGGAAATACGGCACGGCCATGAAGTGCTGCATCTGACCGTTCAGGCGCGCGTACCGCACGTCGCCGATGAGGCTCAAGTCCAGGTTGATGCGCTTGTATTGACCCCGTGTCGGCGACACCGGGTTGTCGCGCTCTTCCCGCGCCCAGCCCACCGTCAGCGGCGTGGCCCAACTGTAGCGACCAAAGGTGTCGACGTACTTGGTGTAGCTCAGCGGCAGGCCCTCTGAGGTGCCAATGACGGTCTCTTCACCGCCGACGCCAAAGAACACGGTATCGAACTCGGTAAACGGCACACCAAACCGGATCGAGGCACCCGGCGTGGCCAGCTCGAACTTGTCGCCCCGGCTGTTGATTGGCTTGGAGGTTCGGTAGTACACCTCGATGGCACGCGACACGCCATCATCGGTGAAGTACGGGTCCACCGTGCTGACCGACAGGCTTCGGCTGGACCTGCTGGTGTTGATGTCGAAGCCGAGGTAGTTGCCGCTGCCGAAGACGTTTTCCTTGCGGATCGACGCACTCAGCGAGAGCCGGTCAGCACTGGAGAAGCCGGCAGACAACTGCAGGCTGCCGGTCGGCTTTTCGGTCACGGTGATCACCAGGTCGACCTGGTCGGGCGAACCCGGCACCTCGTTGGTCTCGACCGTCACCTCATTGAAGAAGCCCAGTCGCTCGACACGGTCGCGCGAGAGCTTGATCTTGTTGCCGTCGTACCAGGCACCTTCGAACTGCCGGAACTCGCGGCGAATGACTTCGTCGCGGGTGATGGAGTTGCCGGCAATGTTGACGCGGCGAACATTCACACGCTGGCCTGGCGCACCTTGCAGCACCAGCACGACCTGGCCGGTCTTGCGATCAATCTCCGGCCGCGATTCGACCTTGGCGAAAGCGTAGCCGTAGCTGGCGTAAAGATCGGTGAACAGCCGCGTCGTGGCGGTCACATCGTCCCCGCGATAGGCCTCGCCGGGCCGAACCACGACACGGTTGCGGAAGTCGGCTTCGCGGCCCAGGAACTCGCCTTCCAGCCGCACACCTGCCACCACATAGGGCTGGCCTTCGGAGACCGTGACCGAGATGTCGATGTTCTGCTTGTCCGGCGAGATCGTCACCTGGGACGAAGTGATGTCGAACTCCAGATAGCCGCGGTTCAGGTAGTACGAGCGGATCTTTTCCAGGTCGGCATTGAGCTTGGTGCGGGCATAGCGGTCGGACTTGGTGTACCAGGTCAGCCAGCCGCCAGTGGTCAGGTCCATCAGGCCCAGCAGCGTGGACTCGGAGAAGGCGTGCGTGCCGAGGATGCGGATGTCGCCGATCTTCGCAACGCTGCCTTCGGTCACGTTGAAGGTGATGTCCACGCGGTTGCCGCCCACCGGCGTCGCGGTGGTCACGACTTCGGCACCGTACAGGCTGCGCGACAGGTACTGGCGCTTGATTTCCTGCTCGGCGCGATCGATCACGGCCTTGTCGTACGGCTGGCCTTCTGCAATGCCGTTGTCCTTCAGCGCCTTGGCGAGGGTGTCCTTGTCGAACTCCTTCAGGCCGCTGAAGTTGACCGATGCGATGAACGAACGCTCATCGACGATGATCACCACGACCTTGCCATCGAGCTCGATGCGCACGTCCTTGAACAGGCCGGTGGCAAACAAGGCTCGCAGTGCCGCAGCGCCCTTGTCATCGTTGTAGGCGTCGCCAACGCGGAAAGGCAAGGCAGCGAACACGCTGCCCGGGTCGCTGCGCTGCAAGCCTTCGACGCGGATGTCGCGAATGTCGAAAGGTTCGACAGCCAGGCTGACTTGCGCGAAGCCCGCGGCCATCAGAGCCACGCAGGCCGGCACCGGCCGCAAGAAACTTGCTAGAGGGGAAAATCGCATCGGGAGGAGTGTCACTGCAGGCCCAGGAAGCGGGCCACGTCGTTGGATAGGGCGATGGACATCATCAACAGCAGCACCAGCGCACCGCCACGTTGCAGCCACGTGAGCCACTGGTCGGACACCGGCCTGCCGGTCACCGCCTCAAAAAGATAATATATCAGGTGCCCCCCGTCGAGCATCGGCAGCGGCAGCAGGTTGAGCACGCCCAGGCTGACGCTGACGAAGGCCAGGTAGGCCAGGTAGTAAACCAGCCCGCGCTTGATCGCCTTCCCTGCGTAGTCGGCCATCGTCAACGGCCCGCTGATATTGCGTAAAGAAGCTTGTCCAGTCGCCACGCGCCCAAGCATGCGCAAGCTGGTCCAGGCCATTTCGCCAGTGCGCGTCCAACCAGCACTCAAGCCATCCCAGAAGCCCAGTTGCACGAGCGTTGTCGACTCCGGCGCACCCACCTGCGCCTCAATGCGACCAATCGTGCGACCCGCTTCAGTCACCTTGCGCGGCTCGACCACCAACAACACCCGTTGCTGGGCTCGCTCGACCTGCCATTGCATGACGGGCACCGTGAGGCTTCCCGCGCCCCTGATCCGGTCCAGCAACATCTGGGCATCCCGAATGGATTCGCCATCGATGCTCAGCACGCGGTCGCCCGCCTGAAGACCGGCCTGCGCTGCTGCGCCGCCTGGCAGAACAGCATCGATCATCGGTTCGCGAAATGGTGCGCCTATGCCCACCAGTCGAAGCACATCGACACTCGGCTCCTGCCCTGCGAATTGATCAAGCGGTAGCGTCAGCGTACGACGACGTTCGCCTTGTTGGTTGGCCACCTGCAACTGAAGCGGTTGGCCGTCCAACAGCGCCTGCATCAACGCCCACTGCAGTTCGCTCATCGCGCTAAGTTCACGCCACACCTGGCCACCACGCGATACCGCCACGACCTGATCACCAGCCTGCAAGCCAATTTTTTCGGCAAGACTGTTGGCAGGCGGCGTAGCCAAGACCGCCCGCGGCTCCTCATTGCCCAGCCAGCCGACGGCAGCGTAGAGCAGCACGGCGAGCGCCAGATTGGCGAGCGGTCCGGCCAGCACAATGCTGATGCGCGCCCTCAAAGGCTGCCGATCAAAAGCACGCCCTAGCTCCGAATGGGCAACCGGCCCTTCTCTCGAGTCCAACATCCTCACATAGCCACCCAGCGGCAGCGCAGAAAGGGTGAACTCCGTGGCATCCGGACCGGCCTGCCGCCGCCATAGCACGGGACCAAAGCCAATCGAAAACCGATGAATCCGCACACCCCACCATCGAGCGACACGGTAGTGGCCGTACTCATGGATGGGAATCAAGATGCCCAGCATCAACACGATGCCAACGAAGTAATAGCCCATCTCAGTCCGCCTCAGCGTTGCAGAGTCGCAATGACAGCCCGAGCCACAGCGCGCGCTTCCTGGTCCAGCGCCAGCAGGGCCTCGACAGGCGCCTGAAGGTCCAGCTTGGGTGGCAAGGCTTCGAGCGTTGCCGCATTGGCCTGGTGGATGGCGTTGAAGCCGAGCCGGCCGTCCAGGAAGGCCGCCACCGCCTCCTCATTGGCCGCGTTCAGCACGGCAGTGCTGCCGTGCGGCCCCCGCAGCGCGTCCCAGGCCAGGAACAGGCCGGGAAAGCGGCTGCGCTCCGGCGCCTCGAAGGTCAAGGGCGGCAGGCTCAGGAAGTTCAAGGCTTGGGCGCCGGAGGCGATGCGCGCGGGGAAGGAAAGCCCGTAGGCAATGGGCACGCGCATGTCGGGCGTGCCCATTTGCGCCAGCACCGACTGGTCGCGGCAGACCACCATCGAGTGCACGATGCTCTGCGGATGGATCACCACCTGCACCTGCTCGGGCTGCAGGTCGAACAGCCAGCGCGCCTCGATCACTTCGAGCGCCTTGTTCATCATCGTCGCCGAGTCGACCGAAATCTTGCGGCCCATGACCCAGTTCGGGTGCGCGCAGGCCTGGTCCGGCGTCACGTCGGCCAGGCTGGCCGGGTCGCGCTGGCGGAAAGGCCCGCCGGATGCCGTCAACACGATGTGATCAATGCGCTGGGCCCAGGTGCCGCGGTCTTCCGGCAGGCACTGGAAGATGGCCGAATGTTCACTGTCGATCGGCAGCAATTGCGCACCGCCCTGCCGCACGGCGGCCATGAACTGCGCACCGCCCACCACCAGCGCTTCCTTGTTGGCCAGCAGCAGGCGCTTGCCGGCCAGTGCAGCGGCCATGCAGGCCGGCAAACCTGCAGCGCCGACGATGGCCGCCATCACGCTGTCCACGTCTTCGTGCGCGGCCAGCTCGACCAGCGCCTGCGGGCCTTCCAGCACCTCGGTTGGCAAACCGGCTTCTCGCACCTGCCGGCGCAATTCGGCCGCAGCAGCCGGGTCGCTCATCGCCGCGAAGCGTGGTTGCCATTGGCGCAGCTGCGCAAGCAACTCAGGCACCCGCGCATGGCCGGTCAGGGCGACGACCTCGAAACGATCGGGGTGGCGCGCCACCACGTCCAGGGTGCTGGTCCCGATCGAACCGGTGGCGCCCAGAATGCAAAGACGCTGGCGAGTGGTCATGGACAAGTCCGTCAAAACGTAAGAGGCCGACATCACAGTCTGCGCCATCGCGGGACGGCGCGGCGCGGCGTGAAAGGACTGCTCAAAAGCTGGTCAAGGCCATGATGGCCGGCAACACCGGCAGCAAGGCATCCACACGGTCCAGGATGCCCCCATGCCCAGGCAGCAAGGCGCTGGAATCCTTGGCGCCCACGGCCCGCTTGGCCATCGACTCCACCAGATCGCCCATCACGCTGAGCGCGGACAGGAACACCAGCGCCACCGGCCAGCCCAGCCAACCCAAGCGCGCCCAGAGCTGGGCAAAGACGCTGCTGGCACTGCCGAACCAGACGGGCTCCAGTTGCATCCACAACACGCCCAGCACCAGCACGCCCAGCATGCCGGACCAGACACCTTCCCAGCTTTTGCCGGGACTGATGGCCGGCGCCAGCTTGTGGCGGCCGAAGGCACGCCCACCGAAGTAGGCCGCAATGTCGGCCATCCAGACCACGCAGAAGCAGGACAGGATGAAATTCAAGCCGCGGGCCCGCGCAGCAGTCAGCGCCAGCCAGGCGGCGCAAAGCACCAGCACGCCAATCAGCAGGCGCAGGCCCTGGGCCCGCTGCGGCCACGCGCTCGGGCCAGCCCGCAGCGCCGCGGCGCCACCCAGCACCCAGCAGGCCGTGGCCAGCCACCAACCGGCCGCTGGCATGCGCGCCACCCAGCCCGCCCACCAGGCCAGGCCGCACAGCAGCAGCACCAACAGGCCAAGCGCCACCGGCGACACGCCCTTCAGCCCATTCAACCGCCCCCACTCCCAGCCCCCCAGGCCGATCAGCACCAAACTGAGCAACGCGAACGGCAGGGGGTTGACGACCAACAAGGCTGGCAGCAGCAGTGCGAGCAGCACCAGTGCGGTGATCACACGCTGAAGCAGCATCTGGGTCTCAGGCCGAAGCCTCTTGAGTGGAAGGTGACGGCTTGACGCCACCGAAGCGACGGTCGCGCGAAGCGAAGACGGCAATCGCCTTGTCGAGTTCGGCCTCGTCGAAATCCGGCCACAGGCAATCGGTGAAATGCAGCTCGGCATAGGCCAGCTGCCACAACAGGAAATTGCTGATGCGCACCTCACCGCCGGTGCGGATGAACAGGTCCGGATCCGGCGCATAGCCCAGCGCCATGTACTTGCTCAAAGCTTCTTCGCTGAGCGCCTCGGGCGCCAGGCCATCGGCGATGGCCCGCTTGCAGGCCTGCACGATGTCCCAGCGGCCACCGTAGTTGAAGGCCACGGTCAGCTCCAGCCCGGTGTTGCCCGCGGTCGTGGTCTCGGCGTGATGCCACGCCTGGCAGACCCGCTCGGAGACCTTGCTGCGGTCACCGGCCACATGGATGCGAACACCCTTGTCGGCCAGCCTGGCCAGGTACTTCGAAACACCCACCAGCACCAGGTTCATCAGGCCGGACACTTCCTCGTCTGGCCGCTTCCAGTTCTCGGAAGAAAAGGCGTAGACCGTCAGGTATTGGATGCCGCGGCGGTGGCAGTCGTCAATGACGCGCACCAGCGCTTCCATGCCGAACTTGTGGCCGAAGATGCGCGGCATGAAGCGCTTCTTGGCCCAGCGCCCGTTGCCATCCATCACGATCGCAACGTGGCGCGGCAGCGCGGAGTCAGGCTTGGCCGCAGCGCCGCCGCGGAGGAAATTGGACAGGTCGACCATGTACCTTTGTCGACCTCAGACCGCCAGGATGTCGGCTTCCTTGCCCTGCACCAGTTTGTCGATCTCGCCAATGGTGCGATCGGTCAGCTTCTGCACTTCGTCCTGCGAGCGACGCTCCTCGTCCTCGGTCGCCAGCTTGTCCTTCAGCAGCTTCTTCAGCTGCTCATTGGCATCGCGGCGCAGGTTGCGCACGGCCACCTTCGCGTCCTCGCCCGTGTTGCGCACGACCTTGGTCAGGTCGCGGCGGCGCTCCTCAGTCAGCGCCGGCATCGGCACGCGGATCAGGTCGCCCTGCGAGGCCGGGTTCAAGCCCAGGTCCGACTCGCGGATGGCCTTCTCGATCTTCGCGCCCATGCCTTTTTCCCAGGGCTGCACGCTGATCGTGCGTGCGTCCAGCAGGCTCACATTGGCCACCTGGCTGATGGGCACCATCGAGCCGTAATAGTCCACGCTGACCTGGTCCAGGATGCCCGGATGGGCCCGGCCAGTGCGGATCTTCTGCAACTCGCCCTTGAATGATTCGATGGACTTGGCCATCTTCGTCTCGGCGGTCTTCTTGATGTCGGCAATCGTCATGATGTTGGCACTCCTGTCGAGAGGTCAGACGTGCACCAGGGTGCCCTCGTCCTCGCCCATGACCACACGCTTGAGCGCGCCGGGCTTGAAGATGGAAAACACCTTGATGGGCAGTTTCTGGTCGCGGCACAGCGCAAAGGCGGTCGCGTCCAGCACCTGCAAATTCTTGGAAATGGCTTCGTCGAAGCTGATGTTGGTGTAGCGCGTGGCCGTCGGGTCCTTCTTGGGATCCGCGGTGTACACGCCGTCCACCTTGGTGGCCTTCAGCACGATCTGCGCGCCGATCTCGGCGCCGCGCAGCGCTGCAGCCGTGTCGGTCGTGAAGAAGGGATTACCGGTGCCGGCAGCGAACACCACCACCTTGCCTTCTTCGAGATACTGCAGCGCCTTCGGGCGCACATAGGGCTCGACCACCTGGTCGATCGCGATGGCCGACATCACACGGGCCGTCATGCCTTCCTGGCGCATCGTGTCGGCCAGGGCCAGGGCGTTCATCACCGTGGCCAGCATGCCCATGTAGTCGGCCGTCGCGCGGTCCATGCCGACCGAGCCGCCAGCCACGCCACGGAAGATGTTGCCGCCGCCGATCACCACCGCGACTTCACAGCCCAGTTCGGTGACCTCCTGCACTTCCTGCACCATGCGCACGATGGTCGCGCGGTTGATGCCGTACGAGTCGTCGCCCATCAGGGCTTCGCCGGACAGTTTGAGCAGGATGCGCTTGTAGGCTGGCATTGTTTTCTTCCCTGTGGAGCGTGGATCTTGTGAATCGGCTGAAAGTGTACGCGGCAGCCTCTCGATCAGAGTTGCTGCCACGTACAGAGGGCTGACTCAGCCGCCCTTGGCGGCCGCGACTTGCGCGGCCACTTCGGCTGCGAAGTCGTCGACCTTCTTCTCGATGCCTTCGCCGACCACGTAGAGCGTGAAGCCCTTCACCGTGGTGCCGGCAGCCTTCAGCATCTGCTCGACGGTCTGCTTGCCATCAGCGGCCTTCACGAAGACCTGGTTGAACAGCGAGACTTCCTTCAGGTACTTCTGCACGCCGCCTTCGATGCGCTTGGCCACGATTTCGTCGGACTGCACCGGCTTGCCTTCCGCGGTTGCCTTGGCGGCGTCTTCGGCGGCCTTGGCGGTCGCGACCGAGCGCTCACGGGCGATCAGCTCAGCTGGCACGTCGCCGGAGGTCAATGCCACCGGCTTCATGGCGGCCACGTGCATGGCCACGTCCTTGGCGGCGACGGCATCGCCATCAAACTCCACCACGACACCGATGCGGGTGCCGTGCAGGTAGCCGGCCAGTGCGCCGCCGTTCGACCAGCGCTGGAAGCGGCGGAAAGACATGTTCTCGCCGATCTTGCCGATCAGGCCCTTGCGCACGTCTTCCAGCGTCGGGCCAAAGCCGTCCTGCTCGTAAGGCAGTGCGCCCAGCGCGGCCACGTCAGCCGGGCCGTGTTTGGCGATCAGTTCGGCCGCGGCCTTGGTCAGGGCCAGGAAGCTGTCGTTCTTGGTGACGAAGTCGGTTTCGCAGTTCACTTCCAGCAGCGCGCCGGTCGTGCCTTCGATGAAGCTCGACACCACGCCTTCGGCGGTCACGCGCGAAGCGGCCTTGCCGGCCTTGGTGCCCAGCTTGACGCGCAGCAGCTCTTCAGCCTTGACCATGTCGCCTTCGGCTTCGGTCAGTGCCTTCTTGCACTCCATCATCGGGGCGTCGGTCTTGCCACGCAGTTCGGCAACCATGCTTGCGGTAATGGCCATTTTTCTCTCTCCGTTTCGGTGGCAGCCACCAGGGCTGCCGGGCGTTTCATCAGGTTTCGATCGGGGTGTGAAAAAGGGGCTGAAGCAGCCCCTTTCTCATTGGCGCTCAGGCGCCTCGATCAAGCTTCTTCGCTGACTTCGACGAACTCGTCACCATCGGCTGCAACAGCCTGGACCAGGTCGTGGCCGGCGTTGGCCTTGCCTTCCAGCACGGCATCGGCAACCGCCTTGGCATACAGCGCCACGGCCTTGGCCGAGTCGTCGTTGCCTGGGATCACGTAGTCCACGCCTTCGGGCGAGTGGTTGGTGTCGACGATGCCGATCACCGGAATGCCCAGCTTGATGGCTTCGGCGACGGCGATCTTGTGGAAGCCCACGTCGATCACGAACAGCGCGTCAGGCAGCGCACCCATGTCCTGGATGCCGCCGATGTCCTTTTCCAGCTTGGCCAGTTCGCGGTCGAACAGCAGGGCTTCCTTCTTGATCCGCATTTCGGAGCCGGAATCCTTGACGGACTGCATGTCCTTCAGCTTCTTCAGCGAACCCTTGACGGTCTTGAAGTTGGTCAGCATGCCGCCGAGCCAGCGCTGGTCGACAAAAGGCATGCCGGCGCGCTGGGCTTCCATCGCGACCACGTCGCGGGCCTGGCGCTTGGTGCCCACCATCAGGATGCTCCCGCGCTTGCTGGACAGCTGGCGGATGAACTTCAACGCTTCCTCGAACTTGGGCAGCGTCTTTTCCAGGTTGATGATGTGGATCTTGTTGCGATGGCCGTAGATGTACGGGGCCATCTTGGGGTTCCAGAAGCGGGTTTGGTGACCGAAGTGGACACCGGCTTCCAGCATTTCACGCATTGAGACAGACATGGAAAACTCCAAAGGTTGGGTCTTGAATCCCGGCAACCATCGCCACTGCCATCCCCTCCATCATCCTGGGAACTGGCAGCACGCGACACCTTGATAGGCCGGGTTCGCGAATTCGGCCCTGCGTCGCTAAGTCGCTACGTTGACCAGCCAGACCGCGCCGCGGGTGCTCACCACCTGCGCCACTGCCCAGCCAGCCGCAAGGCCGGCTCAGCCAATCAACACCACCTGCTCCGCACCGGCCCTTCGCGCTCAAAAAGCACAAAACGGCGGCATTCGGCAAACAGCTGTCGGCTAAACCCAAGGAGTATAGCAGGCTGGCAAGCCCGATCCGGGCCGCACATGTCAAGCCATGTGCCGGGGCCGGGTTGCACGGACCCCACGAACGCCGCCAAGCTGCGCCCGTCGCCGGCAGCAGCGGCAGCGCACAGGCACAATGCTGCCGCTTGACAGGTGGTTACCCGATGGCACGGCTGCACACTTTTGCCCCCTGCGCGCAAACCACGCTCGGCTCAGAGCCCTGTCGCGCCCACAAGCGCCGACCCGCTGCGCTTGCGGTCACGCGCTGCTGACGGTGTCGCCGGCCTTCTCGCCTCATCCGATTTTCCCACCCTCTCGCCCTCCCCTCCTTGTTGTTCGTGCGCCCGGCGCCATCTGCCCTGTGATCACCTGCCTCGCCAACGCCCCAGGCCCCGCCTTTCCATTCAGGAGCTGCGCATGCATGTCGCAGTGATCGGCGCCGGCATCAGTGGCGTGAGCAGTGCATTGGCGCTCGCGCGGGCAGGCCACAGGGTCGAAGTCTTCGAACAGCACGGCAGCATCGCTGCGGGCGCCAGCTTTGCCGACGCAGGCCTGATGCTCCCGATCGCCCTGCAAGCCCTGGTCCGGCCGCGCCGTGGCTGGCGCAAGCTGACTGCGTGGCTGGGCGGACCGAAAGCCACCGTCACCGCATCGCAGCAGGCCCAGCGCGATACCCAGCGCCTGCTCGCGCTGGCCAGCGCCTCGTTGCTGCAGGAGCTGACGCCTGCGCTGCACCTGGACCACGCGCACAGCCAGGGCTGGACCCTGCTGCTGCGCACCGAGAAGGAACTGAAGGCGCTGGCACCAGACCTGTCGCAACTGGCCAGCGCCGGCATTGCCCATTCGCTGCTCGATGCCTCGCAGATCCGCCAGTTCGAACCCGCCTTGAATCCCGAGGCTCCACTGCATGCCGCGCTGCACCTGCCAGGCGCACCGGTGGTCAACACCCGCCAGCTGAGCCAGCAGCTGCGCATGGCCGCCCAGCGGGCGGGCGCCCGCTTTCACCTGGACAGCAGCGTGCAGCGCATCACGCCCGGCCAGCCGGTCCAGTTGCACTGGCAGCGCAGCAACCCGCCGCCCCGCGCCGCCGCAAGCGACGGCGACACCCGGCCTGAACCGCCGCCCGAGATCGGCACCCCCAGCGGCAGCGGACGCTTTGACGCGGTGCTGCTGTGCGGCGGCCTGGGCAGCACCAGCCTGTTGCGTGAGCTGGGCGTCAAGCTGCCACTTCGCGCGGCTGGCGGCTGCTCGCTGACCGCACCGATGAGCCTGCCCGAGGCCATGCCCGACCCCGGCCCCCGCAGCGCGCTGACCGATGCTCAGCAGCAGATCACGCTGACCCGCCTCGGGGACAGGGTTCGGGCCACCGCCATGTGGTCAGAGCCAGACGCCAGGCAACAAGCGGAGCCGGAGACGGTCGAGCGGCTGTATGCCGCGCTGGACCTCTGGTTCCCGGGCGCCGCCAGGCACGGCCACCACCCGGTCTGGCAAGCCAGCCGCGTGGCACCCGCCGACGGCGCGCCCGTGCTTGGCGCCAGTGGCCTGCCCGGCCTGTGGCTGAACCTGGGCCACCCGGACCACGGCACCGCCCTGGCCATGGGCGCCGCCAGCGCGCTCACCACCATGATCTCCGGCGGCACCCCGCTGATCGACTGCAGCGCCCTCAGTCCACAGCGCTGGCGTTGAGCCGGCACGGTGGTAGGCTGGCCTGGCCATGCGCCAGCCTACAACTTCATTGCCCACAGCAGCCCTGCATGACGCGCTGACCAGCGGACCCGCCTGGCTGCACGACAGCGCAGCCTCGCGCTCACTGGAGGCGCAGGCACTCGCGCAGCAGCCTGCACCCGGCCACCTGATGGCACTTGCCGGGCTTTCAGTGGCACGCCTGGCGCTGGCCATCACGCCACGCATGCATGCCGACCAGGGTTGCGTCTGGGTGCTGGCCGGCCCTGGCAACAATGGCGGTGATGGCCTGGTGGCCGCGCGGCAACTGCACCAGGCCGGACGGCGGGTGCGGGTGGTGCAGGTCGGTGACACAGGCCGGCTGCCGGCAGATGCGCACCAGGCCTTCGAGGCCGCACGCGATGCCGGCGTGCCCTTCTCCGACGCGCCGCCAGCATCCGGCGCCTCCCGCGAAGACCTGATTGTGGACGCGCTGCTGGGCCTGGGCCAAAGCCGACCGCCCGACGGTCCGATCGCCACGCTGGTCGCGTGGCAACGCCAGCAAGCCGGCACGCTGACCCTGGCCGTGGACCTGCCGACCGGCTTGTGCGCTGACACAGGCCGTGTGCTGGACCCGAGCGGCGAGCTGGCCGTGCAGGCGCAGCACACGCTGTCGCTGCTGACACTCAAGCCCGGCTTGTTCACCCATCACGGCCGCGACCTGGCCGGCCGCATCTGGCTGGACACCCTGGGCCAGACCGACGCGGCGTTGGCCGCAGGCGCCAGCGCACGGCTGCTGCGCAGCGAAGCGGCGCAAGCCGCATGGCCTGCGCGCCACCATGCACAGCACAAGGGCAGCTTTGGCGACCTTTGGGTCATCGCCGGAGCGCAGGGCATGACCGGCGCCGCCTGGCTCGCCGCCCGCGCGGCGCTGACGGGCGGCGCCGGCCGCGTCTACCTGGCAGCACTGTCAGGCGCGACCGAGGTCGACCCGCTGTGGCCCGAGCTGATGCAGAGAACCACCGCCGACTGGCAGAAGCCGGGCGTGCTGGAGGCGGCCACCGTGGTCTGCGGTTGCGGCGGCGGAGGAACAATCGCCGCGCTGTTGCCCGAAGTGCTGGCACGCGCCGGCAGGCTGGTGCTGGACGCGGACGCCCTGAACGCCATCGCGGCGAGCGACGCCTTGCTGCGCGCACTGCAGCAGCGCCGCTCCGCCGGGCTCGCCAGCGTGTTGACGCCGCACCCGCTCGAAGCCGCGCGGCTGGCAGGTGTCCAGACAGCAGAGATCCAGCAGCATCGGCTGCAGGCCGCTCAAGCACTCGCACTGCGCTGTGGCAGCGTGGTGCTGCTCAAGGGCGCCGGCACGGTGATCGCCGGGCCGGCAGCCATGACCTGCGTCAACGCCAGCGGCAACGCCAGGCTGGCCACGCCGGGCAGCGGTGACGTGTTGGCAGGCTGGCTGGGCGCAGCCTGGTCCGCCATGCCGACGCCAAACGCGAATGCGGCCGACACTGACCAACGCTGGCAAGCCGCCACGCTACTGGCCATGCAGGCCGCCGGCGCGGCAGCCTGGGTCCATGGTGCGGCAGCGGAAATCGCCCCAGGCGATCTGCGGCTGCCGCTGCGTGCCAGTCAGCTGGTGGCGGCCATGACACAGCTCCTGCAGCCCACACCCTGAGGCGCTGCCACGGACCGCCGGCCTTCAAGCGCCGCTGGTGCGGGACTTGGCGGGTTTGCCGCCTTTCGCAGGCTTGCCGGTAGCCGCAGCCTTGCGGGCGGCGCCCTTGCCTGCCGTGCCGCGCGCCGAACCCTTGGAAGCCCTGGCCGACTTGGCCGCGCTGGTCACGCGGCGCTGCGCGCGGTCGGCCGCCTGGACCTCGGCCAGTTCGTCAACCGCCTTCGTTTCACCCCGCGCCGGAGTGCGCCCCTTGACCGGCGGTCGATCAGCTTCGTTTTCGCGGATCATGCGGAAGTCGATGCGGCGACCGTCCAGGTCCACGCGGCTGACCTGGATGCGCACCCGTGCACCGATGGCGTAACGCACGCCCGTGCGTTCACCACGCAACTCCTGGCGCGCCTCGTCGAAGCGGAAGTACTCGCCACCCAGCTCGGTGATGTGCACCAGGCCGTCGACGTACAGCGCGTCCAGCGTAACGAACACGCCGAAGGTCGTCACTGCGCTGACGGTGCCAGAGAATTCCTCGCCCAGGCGCTCGCGCATGTAGCGGCACTTCAGCCAGGCTTCGACGTCGCGCGAGGCTTCGTCCGCCCGGCGTTCATTGGCACTGCAATGCGCGCCCGCACCGTCCCATGCCGCCTGCTCGGCGGCAGACACCCTGGGCGGCTTGGTCGGTGGCGTGCCGGGCTTGGCGCCCGCGACCAGCGAGCCGCTGCTCAGCTGAAAGCGCTTGCCCTGCAGGATGGCCTTGATGACCCGGTGCACCAGCAGGTCGGGGTAACGGCGGATCGGGCTGGTGAAATGGGTGTATGCCTCATACGCCAGGCCGAAGTGGCCGCCGTTGTCGGGCGTGTACAGCGCCTGCTGCATCGAGCGCAGCAGCATCGCGTGGATCTGCGCCGCGTCAATGCGGTCCTTGGTCGCCGTCGCGATGGCCTGGTATTCGGCCGGCGCCGGATCCTCGCTGATCGTCATGCCCACGCCGACGCTTTTGAGGTAGTTTTGCAGCGTCAGGCGCTTCTCGGGCGTGGGGCCATCGTGAACACGGAACAGGCTCGGATGCTGGGCTTGGGCAATGAAGTCCGCCGCGCAGACGTTGGCCGCCAGCATGGCTTCTTCAATCAGCCGGTGCGCCTCAGTGCGCACCCGCGGCACGATCTTCTCGATGCGACCGTTTTCGTCGCAGACGATTTGCGTTTCGGTGGTTTCGAAGTCCACCGCACCGCGCCGCTGACGCGATTTCAGCAGTGCGCGATAGACCTCGTGCAGGTGCAGCAGGTGCGGCAGCACCGCGGCACGCTTCGCAGCCTCCGGGCCACGGGTGTTGCCCAGCGCCGCGGCAACCTCGGTGTAGGTCAGCCGCGCCTGCGAGCAGATCACCGCCGGGTAGAACTGGTAGGCCGTGACGTCGCCATGCTCGTCGACCAGCATGTCGCAGGCCATCGTCAGGCGGTCGACTTCCGGATTCAGCGAACACAACCCGTTGGACAGCTTCTCCGGCAGCATCGGGATCACCCGGCGTGGGAAATAAACCGAGGTCGCGCGCTCGTAGGCGTCCACGTCCAGCGGCTCGCCCGGCTTCACGTAGTGCGACACATCGGCAATGGCGACGATCAGGCGCCAGCCGCTCACCGCTGTGCGACCACGGCCACTCTGGTAAGGCTCGCAGTAGACCGCGTCGTCAAAGTCGCGAGCGTCTTCGCCGTCGATGGTGACCATCGGCACGTCGCGCAAATCGATGCGCTGCTTCAGGTCGACCGCGCGCAGCTTGTCCGGCAGTCCTGCCGCCTGGGCCAGCGTTTCGGCCGAGAAGCGGTGCGGCACCTCGTACTTGCGCACGGCTATCTCGATCTCCATGCCCGGGTCGTCGATCTGGCCCAGCACCTCGGTCACGCGGCCCACCGGCTGCGAATACATCGAGGCCGGCTCGGTCAGTTCCACCGCCACGACCTGCCCGGCCACCGCATTCGCAATCCCGTTTTTCGGGACCAGGATGTCCTGGCCGTAGCGCCGGTCTTCCGGCGCCACCAGCCAGATGCCGTTTTCCTGCAGCAGGCGGCCGATGATGGGCGTCTTGCGGCGCTCCAGGATGTCAACGACCCGCCCTTCGGGCCTGCCCTTGCGGTCCAGCCTTGCCACGCGCACGAGCACGCGGTCACGGTGCAGCACGGCCCGCATTTCCTGCGGCGGAAGATAGATGTCGGGTTCTCCGTTGCCACGCTGCACGAAGCCGTGTCCGTCGCGGTGGCCGAGGACGATGCCCTCGATGTCGTTCAGCATGGCGCCTGCCGTCGCGGCGGCGCTTGTATTGTTTTTGGCTTTAATGGTATAGTCCTATCTTTCGGCTGGACGCAATGCGCAGCCGAGATCTGTGCAGTGAAACGTTCTTGAATATGCTGTTTCAAACGGCCTTCCAAAACGTACTGCGCATGCCCAGGTGGCGGAATTGGTAGACGCACTAGTTTCAGGTACTAGCGGGTAACTCCGTGGAGGTTCGAGTCCTCTCCTGGGCACCAAGCATAACAAGAACGAAGAAGAACAAAAAAGGCCGGCACGAAAGTGCTGGCCTTTTTGCTTTGCGCCTTCGTGCCTTGTGCTTTCATCTTCAGGGCGGCGTGCATCGCACGCCGCCGAGTGCGAGTCCAGGTCCAGCTCAGACCGCAAATGCGAGTCAGACTGCAAACTTCTTCGCCAGCCCTTCGGGCCTCAGGCTGTCGTACTCTTCGAACGGCTGGTGAATCCAGGGGCTGGTTGCCAGCATTTCGACGTAGTAGTCCGGCATGTAGCTGGACACGGCCTTGGTCCAGATGACCGCGGAGCGCAGCTCCTGGATCTGCGGCAGGCCACGCAGCCTGTCCACCACGGCCTTCAAGGTCTCGCCGGAGTCGGACAGGTCGTCCACCAGCAGCACCCTGCCCGCCAGCTCACCCTTGGGCATGGTGATGTACTTGGCCATGTCCAGCCGGCCCTGGATGGTGCCGGCTTCGGCCCGGTAGGAACTGGTCGACATGATGGCCAGCGGCTTGTCGAAAACACGCGACAACACGTCGCCCGGACGCATGCCGCCACGCGCCAGGCAAAGGATCTGGTCGAACTGCCAGCCCGACTCATGCACCTGGATCGCCAGGCGTTCGATCAGCAGGTGGTAGTCGTCCCAGGACACGTACAGGTGTTTGCCATCGTCAGTCAGCATGCGGTCTCCGGCGGGTTGGCGGTGGGCAATGAAAAGGCGATCAGGATCACATCAGGCCTGGTACGGATGGCGCAGCAGGATGGTGTGGTCGCGGTCCGGGCCGGTGGACACCATGTCGATCGGCGCGCCGATGTGGGCCTGCACTCGCTCCAGGTAGCGGCGCGCGTTTTCCGGCAGCTTGTCCCATTCGGTGATGCCGAAGGTGCTGCCTTCCCAGCCCGGGAAGGTCTCGTACACCGGCTCGCAGGCGGCAATGTCGTCCGCGTCCAGCGGCAGGATGTCGATGGCCTGACCGTCCAACCGGTAACCGACGCAGACCTTGATCTCGCTCAGGCCGTCCAGCACATCCAGCTTGGTGATGCACAGGCCGGACACACCGTTGATGATGATGGAGCGCTTCAGCGCTGCCGCGTCCAGCCAGCCGCAGCGGCGCGGGCGGCCGGTCACGGTGCCACGCTCCTGGCCCACGGTCGACAGGTGATGGCCAACGGTGCCCGGCTCGTCCATCGGCAGCTCGGTCGGGAACGGACCGGAGCCCACACGCGTGGTGTATGCCTTGGTGATGCCCAGGATGTAGTGCAGCATCTGCGGGCCAACGCCCGAGCCCGCGGCGGCATTGCCGGCCACACAGTTGCTGGAGGTCACGTACGGGTAGGTGCCGTGGTCGATGTCCAGCAGCGTGCCTTGCGCGCCCTCGAACAGGATGTTGGCGCCAGTCTGGTGGGCCTTGTGGATCAGGTAGCCCACGTCGGCCATCATGGGCTTCAACACCTCGGCCATCTTCATCGCCTGGTCGAAGATGGGCTGGAATTCCAGCGCGCTGCCCTTGAGGTAACCAGTGAGCGCGAAGTTGTGCAGTTCCAGCAGTTCCTTCAGCTTCTTCGCGAAGCGTTCCGGATGCTTCAGGTCCTGCACGCGCAATGCGCGGCGGGCGACCTTGTCTTCGTAGGCCGGGCCGATGCCCTTGCCGGTGGTGCCGATCTTGCCGGCGCCACTGGTTTCGCGCATCGATTCACGCGCCTTGTCGACCTCGACGTGGAACGGCAGGATCAGCGGGCAGGACTCGCTGATGAACAGCCGCGAACGCACGTCCAGACCCGCCTTTTCCAGGCGCTCGATCTCGCTGAGCAAATGCGTCGGGTCGACCACCACGCCGTTGCCGATGTAGCAGGCCACGCCGTCGCGCATGATGCCCGAAGGGATCAGCTGCAGCGCCGTCTTGACGCCACGGATCACCAGCGTATGGCCCGCGTTGTGGCCGCCCTGGAAGCGGGCCACGCCCTGGGCGTGGTCGGTCAGCCAGTCGACGACCTTGCCCTTGCCTTCGTCGCCCCATTGGGTACCGACGACAACGACGTTGCGGCCGCGCAAGATGGTCGCGGCTGAAGAATTGCCTTGTTGCATGGCGTTCTAGCGAGTTCTCAAAAGTTGTTCATCTCGGTGCAGCGGCGGTTTCGCCAAAGGCTCAAAGCGCGCGCAACACCCACTGTCCGTCGACCTCGCACAGCGCACGGTCGCAGTTGAATTCTTCGGTCTGGTCGGCGTGGCCCGGCAGCATGCAGACCACTGTTTCGCCCTGGGTGCGCAAGGCACGCACCGCCGCTCGCAGGCCCGGATCTTCGCCCCAGGGCGCACGCACGGCAGCGTGCGGCGGCACGCTGCCTGCCACGCTGGCGAGGTTCTTCAGGTCCAGGCTGCAGCCGACCGCCGGTCGGTTGCGGCCGAAGACCGCACCCACCTCGTCGTAGCGCCCGCCACGCACCAGCACATTGGGTGACCCATGGCCATACACCGCAAAGCGGGTGCCGCTGTAGTACGCGTAGCCGCTCATGTCGGAGAGGTCGAAGCCGACCCGGACATCCGGATAGGCCTGGCGGATGTGGCCCGACAGCCAGGCCAGATCATCCAGCGCCGCATTGATGGGCGCGCGCGCCGGCAGGCGTTTGCGGGCCTCGGCCAGCACTTCGTCGCCGCCGTAGAGGTCCAGCAAGGCAGCCAGGCCATCGCGCGTGGCCGCCGGGCAGTCGCGGGCGATCTGGCGCACGGTGCTGCCATCCTTGGCAGTCAGCGCGGCGACCAGTTCGGTCAGCGCCATGGTGTCCAGGGTCACGCCGGCCAGCACCGAACGCACCACGCGGGCGTCGCCCAGGTCCAGCATCAGGCCCGACAGCTTGGCAGCCTGCAGCCCGTCCAGTGCAAGTTCGATGATTTCGAGGTCGGCTTCCAGGCCTGCGTGGCCAAACAGCTCGACACCCAGTTGCAGCGGCTCGCGCGTGGCGTGCAGGCCGGCCGGGCGGGTGTGCAGCACGGGGCCGCAATAGCAAAGACGGGTCACGCCTTCGCGGTTCAGCAGGTGGGCGTCAATGCGCGCAACCTGGGGCGTGGTGTCGGCCCGCAGTCCGAGGGTGCGGCCGCTGAGCTGGTCCACCAGTTTGAAGGTCCGCAAGTCCAGCGCGCGGCCGGTACCGGAAAGCAGGGACTCCAGGTGTTCGAGCAAGGGCGGCATGACCATCTCGAACCCATATGCGCGCGCCAGATCCAGCCACTGGCGGCGCAATTCCTCGATGCGCCTGGCCTCTGCGGGCAAGACGTCAGCAATGTGCTCTGGCAACAGCCAAGCAGAGGACATGAAAATGCACCGGGGGTTAAAACCGGCATTGTACAGGTCACCCCCTACAAACGAAGCCGGTCGCGCCGATGCTGGTCAGCTTCGGAACAGCAGCAACAGCACGAGGCCCAGCACCATGCTGCTCAGGCCCAGGAATCGGATCTGCTTGTCGCCCAGCTGCGTGGCCCGCAGGAACAGCTCCCGCCAGATGCCTGGATTGAGGAAGGGCAGCAAGCCCTCCATCACCAGCATCAGGGCCAGCGCGGTCCACATCACGTCACTCATGCGCCCTCACCCGCCTCCATCGCCCCGCATCGCCAGAGACCCAGCCGGCCCAGGCGCAGGCTTCACTTGCGCGCCGGTGACGCCGCCGGAGCCGCGCCGGCACCGCGCATGGCCTTGAAGAAGTCAGAGCTCGGGTCCACCACCATCACGTCATTGCGACTGCGGAAGCTGGAGCGGTAAGCCTCCAGGCTGCGGTAGAACTGCGCGAACTGTGGATCGCGGCTGAACGAGGCGGCATACAGGCTGGACGCCTCGGCATCGCCCTCGCCCTTGATCTTCTGTGCGTCACGGTAGGCCTCGGCCATGATCACCTGACGCTGGCGGTCGGCATCGGCGCGGATCTTTTCGCCTTCGGCCTGGCCTTGCGAGCGCAGCTCGTTGGCCACCTGCTGCCGCTCGGACTGCATGCGGCGGTAGACCGAGTCGGTGATGCTGGCGACGAAGTCAACGCGCTTGATGCGCACGTCCTGGATCTCGATGCCGAAGGACTTGGCTTCGTCGGCCAGGCGGGCCTTGACGTCGCTCATCACCTTCTCACGCTCGGTGGCCAGCACGCCGCCAACGGTGCGCTTGGTCACCTCTTCATTGAAGGCCGCCTGCACGACCGGGCTCAAGCGGTTTTCCAGGCTGCGCATGTCCACGCCGTTGTTGCGAATGAACTGCCGCGGCTCGGTAATGCGCCACTTGATCAGCCAGTCGATCACCAGGCTCTTCTTCTCGGCCGTGAAGATGGGCCGGGTTTCCGGGCTGTCCAGGGTCTGGATGCGGCGGTCCAGCATCACCAGGTTCTGGAACGGCGGCGGCAGCTTGAACTTCAGCCCGGGCTCGACGATGACTTCCTTGATCTCGCCGAGCGAATACACCACGGCGATCTGCCGCTGGTCCACCACGAAGAGCATGGACGAAGCCAGCATCAGCGCGACCAGCACGCCACCTGCAATCAGTGCTAAACGATTCATGTTCAGGTTCTCGTTTTTCTAGGCAGGCCGTGACTCAGCGCGACTCGCGGTCGCGCGAACGGGCGCTGTCGCGGACGCGGTTGTCGCTGGCGGCCGGTACGTCGGACTGGACTGCCGTGGCCGGCGCGGAGGTCGCCCCCGAAGCCGAGCCGACCGCGCCGCCACCTGCTTGCTGCATCAGCTTGTCCAGCGGCAGATACAGCAGGTTGGAACCGTTGCGGCTGTCCACCATGACCTTGCTGACGTTGCTGTAGACCTCGCGCATGGTGTCGATGTAGAGCCGGTCGCGTGTGACGGCGGGTGCCTTCTGGTATTCGGCATAGACGGAATTGAAGCGCTGCGAATCGCCTTCGGCGGTCGCGATCACGCTGGCCTTGTAGCCCTCCGCCTCCTCGTGCAGCCGCGCGGCCGTACCCTGCGCCTTCGGGATCACGTCGCTGGCGTAGGCCTGGCCTTCGTTCTTGAAACGGTCGCGGTCGGCACCGGCCTTGAAGGCGTCGTCGAACGAAGCCTGCACTTGCTCGGGCACCTGCACGTTCTGCAGGTTCACGTTCTTGATCAGCACGCCGGCCTCCAGCTTGTCGAGCTGGGCCTGGACGGACTTGACCAGCTCGGCGGCGATCGCGTCACGGCGCTCGTAAAGCACCTGGTCGACCCGGCTGCGGCCGACGATCTCGCGCACCGCAGATTCAGCCGCCTGGCGCACCGCTTCGTCGGTGTTCTTGTTCTGGAACAGGTATTGGCGCGCATCCTTCAGCGTGAACTGCACGGTGAAGCGGATGTCGACGATGTTCTCGTCCTGCGTCAGCATCGAGGAGTCACGCAAACCGGTCGCCTGCGCCACCGATTGACCCCCGACCTCGACCGAACGCAGCTGCGTGGTCGGCACGATCTCGTGCGCCTGGACGGGATACGGCATGCGCCAACGCAGACCCGCTTCCAGCGTGCTGCTGTAACGGCCAAAAGTGGTCACCACGGCCTGGTGGCCTTCCTGCACGATGAACACGCCGCTGCCGGCCCAGATCAGCACCACCACCGCGGCGATCAGGCCGACGCCGATGCCGGCACTTTTCATGTCCGGCTGGAAGCCGTCCGGCCCGCTGCCGCCCGGTGGCGTGGACTTGCCACCAAACAAGTTGGACCACTTGCGATTGAAGTCGCGCCAGAGCTCGTCCAGGTCAGGCGGGCCGTCGTTGCGGCCATTGCTCAGCACCACGGTCGCGCCGGCCGGGCTGGGCCGCTTGCGCTGCAACGAGCCGAGCAACAAGGCCTGGCTGGCACTTGCCAGGGCTGACAGTCGGCCGAAGAATCCGGCCCGTTGGGGAAGTTCACGCATGGTCATGCCATTCGGAGAAAGGTCGGAAAACGTCAGGAGGAGCTCAAGCGCCGTCGTGGCCGGTCAGTCTACCGGCCAGGCGTCGTCGGATTCACCTTCGCCGCGCACCGCCGCCACCGCCCGCCCATCAGGCAAGGTGGTGACGACGCCACGCGGATTCAAGTCGGGTGCAGGTGCGGCGTACTCGGCAATCAGCTGGCGCAGCAGGTCCAGGCCCTCGCCGGTCCTGGCGCTGACAAACACCCGTGGCACACGTTGGCCGTTGGCACGCGTCAGTTCATCGCGAAGCTGGCGCGGCCGCTGGCTGGACTCGATCATGTCCAGCTTGTTGTAGACCAGGACCTGCGGCAAGCCGTCGGCACCGATTTCTTCCAGCACCCGTTCGACCTCGGCCTGCTGGTCCTGCAGATGCGGGCCAGCGGCGTCGATCACGTGCAGCAGCACATCGGCATCCGCCGCCTCCTGCAGCGTGGCGCGGAAAGCCTCGACCAGCTTGTGCGGCAGGTCGCGGATGAAGCCGACCGTGTCGGACAGCGAGACCGAACGCCCGGCTTCGCCGAGGTACAGCGAACGTGTCGTCGTGTCGAGGGTCGCGAACAGCTGGTCGGCAGCGTAGGTGCGGGCCTTGGTCAGCGCATTGAACAGCGTGGACTTGCCGGCATTGGTGTAGCCGACCAGCGAGACGCTGTAGGTGCCGCTGCGCTCGCGCGCGCGCCGCTGGGTGCTGCGCTGCCGCTTGACCTTGACCAGCCGCTCCTTGATCGCCTTGATGCGGTCGCCGATCATGCGGCGGTCCAGCTCGATCTGGGCTTCGCCAGGGCCACCGCGCACACCGGTACCACCTTGCTGGCGCTCCAGGTGGCTCCAGCGCCGCACCAGGCGGGTCGACAGGTATTGCAGCCGAGCCAGTTCGACCTGCAGCTTGCCTTCGTGGCTCTGCGCGCGGGCCGCGAAGATCTCGAGGATCAGCGCAGTGCGGTCGGACACCGGCACGCCGAGGTGGCGCTCCAGGTTGCGTTGCTGCGCAGGCGACAGGGCCTGGTCGAAGATCACGCCGTGGGCGCCATGGGCCTGCACCAGCAGCTTGATCTCATCAGCCTTGCCTGAACCGACAAACAGCGCCGGGTCCGGCGACTTGCGCCTGGCGACCACGCGCGCGACAGCCAGGTCGCCAGCCGATTCGGCCAGCAACGCCAGCTCATCCAGCGTGGCCTCAAAAGAAGAACCCGGACCCAGGTCCACGCCCACCAGCACCGCGCGGGGCTGGTTGGCATTGACCTGGTCCGGGGCGGACGCGGGGGCGCTCACGGCATCATCCGGTGGCGCCGGTCGGCAATGAGGAAACGGGGAAAGGGCTTCAGTTGGTTTCGCCCGCGTCAGCGGCGTGGAAGTTGACCGCGCGGCCCGGCACGACGGTGGAAATGGCGTGCTTGTAAACCATTTGGGTCACGGTATTACGCAGCAGCACGACATATTGGTCGAACGACTCGATGTGCCCTTGCAGCTTGATACCGTTGACCAAATAAATGGACACCGGCACATGCTCCTTGCGCAGGAGGTTCAGGAAGGGGTCTTGCAGGAGTTGCCCTTTGTTGCTCACGATATGCTCCGTGTTGGAAAGATGAAGACGGCTTGCACGTTAACACAGGCCGCCCGGCGCCACATTGCGTGGCACCAAGAGTCAGTGTTCGTTTTCAGCAAATGGGTTCCCTGAAAGTTTCATCTGAATGCGCAAAGGCGTGCCCACCAGCTTGAAATGTTCCCGGAAACGCCCTTCGAGATAGCGTTTGTAGACTTCGGTGACGTGCTCCAGCGAATTGCCGTGGATCACGATGATGGGAGGATTCATGCCCCCCTGGTGCGCATAACGCATCTTCGGCCGGTAGGCCCCCACGCGCTTGGGATTCTGGTGCTCCACCGCCTCATGTAAAAGGCGCGTCAGCACGGGCGTGGGCATCTTGCAGGTGGCGGACGCATGCGCGTCGGCAATCGCCTTCCACAGCGGGCCCAGACCCTGGCGCCGCAGCGCCGAGATGTTCAGCAGCGGAGCGAACTTCAGGAAGGCCAGACGGGACTCGATCGAGCGCTCCAGCGTCTGGCGCTGGTAGCTGTCGATGGCATCCCACTTGTTGATGGCAATCACCACCGCCCGTCCGGAATCGAGGATGTAGCCGGCGATGTGCGCATCCTGCTCGCTGACACCCTGCGTCGCGTCTATCATCAGCACGACCACGTTGGCGTCGGCAATCGCCTGCAGCGTCTTGACGACCGAGAACTTCTCGATCGCCTCGAAGACCTTGCCCTTGCGCCGCAGGCCCGCGGTGTCGATCAGCTCGAAGCGCTGTCCGTCACGCTCCAGCGGCACCTTGATGGCGTCGCGCGTGGTGCCGGGCATGTCGAAGGCGATCAGGCGCTCCTCGCCCAGCCAGGTGTTGATCAGCGTGGACTTGCCGACGTTCGGCCGGCCGGCCACCGCCAGGCGGATCGGACCGTCGGCCTCGTCTTCGGGCTCATCCTCGTCCTCGGGAAAGTCTTCAAGCGCAGCTTCCAGCAGGCTGCGAATGCCCTGCCCATGCGCCGCCGAGATGGGGTGCGGCTCGCCCATGCCCAGTTCGTAGAACTCGGCCAGCAGTGGCGATTCCTGCATGCCTTCGGCCTTGTTCACCGTCAGCAGCACGCGCTTGTTGGCCTGGCGCAGGAAGCGGGCAATGTCGTGGTCCTGCCCGGACAAGCCGTTGCGCACGTCGACGACAAACACCACCACGTCGGCCTCGGCCACGGCCTGGCGCGTCTGGCGCGCCATTTCCTTGACGATGCCGGTCGTGCTGTCGGGCTCGAAGCCGCCGGTGTCGACGACGATGAATTCACGGTTGCCGAGACGGCCGTCGCCATAGTGGCGGTCGCGTGTCAGTCCGGAGAAATCGGCCACGATCGCGTCGCGGCTCTTGGTCATCCGGTTGAACAGGGTCGACTTGCCAACATTGGGCCGGCCGACAAGGGCAATCACGGGTTTCAAGCCAGGCCTCGGGTCAAATCAGTCATTCAGGACGGAAGCCGAACAAGCCGCCATTGCGGGTCGTCACGACCATCGTGGTGTCGGATAGCACCGGCACGCCGATCACCGCCGAGCCGTCGGTCGGCAGACGCAGCAGCGGCGTGCCGGCGTCACGCGACAGGAAGTGCACCTGGCCTTCGAAATCACCGAACACCACCGTCTTGCCGACCGAGATCGGTGCGCTCAGGCCGCGGTTCAGGAAGCGTTCGTTGGTCCAGACGGTGTTGCCGTCGCGACGGCGACGGGCGCTGATGCGGTCCGAAGCGTCTGCGCTGAACACGTAGTCAGCATCGGCCGCCACGCTTTGCACGCCGCCGCCGGGCATGGTCCACAGCACTGCGCCACGGTCCGCATCGACGCAGCCGACGCCGGTCTGGAACGCACGCATGCACAGCACATTGCCATTGCGGGCCGGCGGGCCGACCAGATCGGACAGGCGCTCGACCTCGTTGGTGCCGCGCGGCGTGGCCACGGTGGCTTCCCAGCGCACATTGCCCTGGGTCGGGTCCAGGCCCAGCAGACGCGAGCCCTGGGCGGCCAGCAGCGTGTCCTTGTAGGCGGCCAGCACCGAGGACTGGGCCAGCGTCAGCGCGTCGCCGGGACGGCGCAGCGTCCAGAGCTTGTGGCCGTCCAGCACGTCATAGGCCGAGACGGCGCGGTCCACGCTCATCACGAACACGCGCTCGCCCGCCACCAGCGGCGCGGTCACCACGCGGGCGTCCAGCCGAGCCTTCCACTTGTCCTTGCCAGCGTCCAGCACGACGAGTTCATTGTCCTGCGTGACCACCGCGGCAAAACGCCCGTCGCTGCCCACGCCGGCGCTGAGCTTGCCGTCCACCCGGGTGCGCCAGATTTCACGGCCTGTCGCGGCCTCCACTGCCACCACGCTGCCGTTGTCGGAGGCGGCGAAAACCTTGCCGTCGCGCACGACGGTGGCCATTGGGAAGCTGACATCGCTGCCCAGCGGCAGGCGCCAGACCTGGCGGCCGGCGATCTGCGGCTGGACCGGCTGCAGCGGCGCGGGCGGTGCCTTGTCGCTGGAGCAACCCGCCAGGCCGAGCGAGGCGGCGGCCAGCACGCCCAGCAAGCCACCGGACAGCCAGCGGTTCAGCGCGCCGTTCATTTGGCGGCCCCGGAAGCGGCCGGCGCAGGTGCGGCGGCCTGGGCGGTCAGCTTGGCGTCGATCACGCGGCGGTAGTCCTGCTTCTCATCCATCGCCTTCCAGGCCTTCTGCCAGGCGGCCACGGCCTCGGCCGTCTTGCCCTGGGCCATCAGCACGTCGCCACGCCTGTCGTCGGCCAGCGCGGCGAATTCGGGCGACTTCACGGCATCAACCTGCTTCAGTGCTTCGTCATAGGCCTTCTTGTCGATCAGCAGCGCGGCCAGGCGCAGGTGTGCCAGTGCCTGGTAGTCGTCGTCGCTGGCCTGCGTGGCCACCCACTCGAGCGTGGCCTGCGCGGCATCGGCCTGGCCCTTGTCGGCCTGGACATGCGCCGCCAGCAGGCCGCCTTGCTGGGCGAAGGTGGTGCGCGGGAAGCGCTGCTTCAGGTCATTGAAGACCAGTGCGGCCTTGGCGGCGTCGCCGGCCTGCACGGCATGGTCAAGTTCATCGAACATGGTGCCGGCCTTGGCGGCCTGGTCACGCTGGTAGTAGTTCCAGCCGTTCCAGCCGGCGAAGCCGGCCAGCACCAGCGTCAGCGTCCAGGTGATCAGGTTGCCATACTGCTTCCAGAACGCCTTGAGCTCGTCGAGTTGTTCTTGTTCCTGAAGGTCGAGATTGCTTGCCATGAACACGGCCCACGCGAGGCGGGCATAGAAATCGGAACCCGGCAGGGCCAGGGCGTTTTGGGATGCAGTTGGCGCTCGAAGCTTCAGGCGCCAACTGCGGATTATGCGTTGCCTGCAGGCCCGCGCAGCAGCCCGGCCCAGTGCTTCACATCGGCCAGCGGCTGCAGGCTTTGTTCCCCCGCCTCGCGCAACGGCTTCAGCGTGACCTGGCCCTGGCTCAACTCGTCGGCACCGAACACCAGCGCGTAGCGGGCACCGCTGGCATCGGCCTTCTTGAACTGCGATTTCATGTTGCCGCCACCCGCATGCATCTGCACCGCCACGCCTTCGGCACGCAAGGCTTCGAGCACCGGCAGCACCTGCGGCAGCGCTGCAGCATCAGGGATCACTGCATAGGCGTCCGCCGCGCCGCTTGGCACCGGCAGGCCCAGTTCCTGGATCAGCAGCAGCAGCCGCTCGATGCCCAGGCCAAAACCCACCGCTGGCGCGCTCTTGCCGCCCAACTGCTCGATCAGCCCGTCGTAGCGGCCACCGCCGCACACCGTGCCCTGCGAGCCCAGGTGGTCGGTGACCCACTCGAAGACGGTCAGGTTGTAGTAGTCCATGCCGCGCACCAGGCGGGTGTTGACGCGGTATTCGAGGCCGGCGGCGTCAAGGATCGCGCGCACCGCATTGAAGTGCGCCAGCGTCTCTTCACCGAGGAAATCCATCAGCTTGGGCGCGGCTTCCACCATTGCCTGCATTGCCGGATTCTTGGTGTCCAGGATGCGCAGCGGATTGCTGTGCAAGCGGCGCTTGGCATCTTCGTCCAGCAGCTCGGCGTGGGCTTCGAAGTGGGCGATCAAGGCAGCGCGGTGCGCCGCACGTTCTGCCGGCTGGCCCAGGCTGTTCAGCTCCAGGCGCACGTGGTCACCCTCCACCAGACCCAGCTCCTTCCACAGCCGGCGCACCAGCAGGATCAGCTCGGCGTCCACGTCAGGACCGGCAAAGCCCAGCGCCTCCACGTCCAACTGGTGGAACTGGCGGTAGCGGCCCTTCTGCGGCCGCTCGTGGCGGAACATCGCGCCCAGGGTCCACAGCCGCAGCGGGCCGTTGTAGAGCGCGTTGTGCTCGACCATTGCGCGCACGATGCCGGCGGTCGCCTCGGGGCGCAGCGTGAGCTGGTCACCGTTCATCGAGTCGGTGAAGGAGTACATCTCCTTCTCGACGATGTCGGTCACCTCGCCCAGGCCGCGCACGAACAGCGCGGTGGGTTCGACGATGGGCGTCAGGATGTACTGGTAGCCATAACGCGCCAGCACCGAGCGCACGGTGGACTCGAACCAGTGCCACAGCGCCGAGTCGGGCAGCTTGTCCTTGCGGGTCACGCTGCCCGGCAGGATGTCGTTCATCCCCTTGATGGCCTGTAGGGTCTTGCTCATGGTGGTTTGCAACAGAAATGGCAGCCTGAGCCCCGAAAGTGGGCTCGGCAAAGTCATGTAAAGCTTGCGCGGCCAGGCCGCGCAGGGTCAGCGAGCGAAGGCGCGTGGCAGCGTCAATGCGCGGCTGTCACGCTGCCGTAGCGGCGCTCGATGTACTGCTCGACCACCGTCTGGAACTCGGTGGCAATGCCCTCGCCGCGCAGCGTCATGGCCTTTTCACCGTCGATGAAGACAGGCGCGGCCGGCGCTTCGCCGGTGCCAGGCAGGCTGATGCCGATGTCGGCATGCTTGCTCTCACCCGGGCCGTTGACGATGCAGCCCATCACGGCGACCTTCATGCTCTCGACGCCCGGATAGCGCGACTTCCAGACCGGCATCTGCGCACGCAGGTAGTCGTCGATCTGCTTGGCCAGCTCCTGGAAGGTGGTGCTGGTGGTGCGGCCACAGCCGGGGCAGGCGGTGACGCTGGGATTGAAGCTGCGCAGGCCCAGCGACTGCAGGATTTCCAGCGCGACCACGACCTCTTGCGTGCGCGCCTCGCCGGGCTGCGGCGTCAGCGAGACACGGATGGTGTCGCCAATGCCTTGCTGCAGCAGCACCGACAGTGCCGTGGCCGAGGCCACCGTGCCCTTGGTGCCCATGCCGGCTTCGGTCAGGCCCAGATGCAGCGCGTAGTCGCAACGCTGCGCCAGCGCGGTGTAGACCGAGATCAGGTCCTGCACGCCGCTGACCTTGCAGCTGATGATGATCTGGTTGGCCGACAGGCCGATGGACTGCGCGTCGCGGGCGGAATCCAGCGCCGACTGGATCAGCGCCTCGTACATCACCTGCTTCACGTCCCAGGGCTTGGCGCGGTGGCTGTTGGTGTCCATCAGCGCGGCCATCACCTCCTGGTCCAGGCTGCCCCAGTTGACGCCGATGCGCACCGCCTTGTCGTAGCGGCAGGCGGCCTCGATCATCTGCGCGAACTGCTTGTCGCCCTTCTCGCCCTTGCCCACGTTGCCGGGGTTGATGCGGTACTTCGACAGCGTCTCGGCGCAGGCCGGATGCTCGGTCAGCAGGCGGTGGCCGTTGTAATGGAAGTCGCCCACCAGCGGCACGTCAATGCCCATGCGGTCCAGCTGCTCGCGGATGTGCGGCACTGCGGCAGCGGCCTCGGGCGTGTTGACCGTGATGCGCACCATCTCCGAGCCGGCAATCGCCAGCTCCTTGACCTGGATGGCGGTGCCGATGACGTCCACGGTGTCGGTGTTGGTCATGGATTGCACGCGCACAGGCGCATCGCCGCCCACCGTCACCACGTGCGATCCCCAGGCCACGCGGGCCTGGCGGCTGCGGCGCGCCAGCGGGCTCAGCACGGGGATGGGGGCTCTGTCGTCGGGCACCTCGACCTGATCACGCGCGGCTTGCTCAGTCATCTTCATCAACCTATTTCAGCTCGAGGCGGACCACGTTGTCCCGCGTCAGCGATTGCAACTCGATCGGCTTGCCGCGCAGCGTCAAGTCGGTGCCGACGGCATTGCCGATCTTCACACGCATCGGGAAAGCCCCGCTCAGCCCCACGGTATCGCCGGCGGCCACGGTGCGCGCGAGCAGCGTCTTGCCGCTGCCATCAATGACCTCGATCCAGGAATCCTGGCGCGCATGCAGTTGCAGCGGGCCAGCCGGGTCCAGGCCCGCCGAAGCGGCCGGTTGCGGTTTGCTTGCAGCCTCGACGGCGGCCAGTGCAGCCACGCTGCTTGCAGCGGGTTTGACGGCAGGCAACGCGGCGCTGGCCGGGGCCTGAGCCACCGGCGCGGGCTGCGACACCACAGGCGCCGGGCTGCCAGCATCACCGGCGAGCGGCAGATTGGGCTGCGGCACATTCGCCGGCGGCGCGTCGGCCATCGCCGGTGTTCCGGCGTCATGGGTGCCTGTGGCCTCAGCACCATTCGCTGCGCTGGCGGCACCGCTGTCGCCCACGGCCGATGCTGCGGCCACGCTTTCCGGCGCCGCCTGGGTCAGCCAGCGCCAGCCGGCGCCATCGCGTGGCAACAACCAGAGCGCCAGCGCGGCAATCACCAGCAGTGCGATCAGCCCCAGGAAAGCGCGGCTGGCCAGCAGTTGCTCGGCCGGCTCGCGCTTGCCGCCGCGCTCGCGGAACGGCGCATTCAAGCCGTTGCTCACATGCTCCAGCTTGTGCGCCTCGGCCCGCGGCAGTCGCGCCAGCACCGGTGCCGGGTCGATCTTCAGGGCGCGGCAGGCGGCTTGGGCCAGCGCGCGCACAAAGGTCGCCCCTTGCAGTTCATCGTAGCGGTCGGCCTCCAGCGCCTCCAGCTTGCGTGGCGCCACCTTCAGCTGCGTGGCCAGCGCGCCCAGGTGCAGGCCCTGGGCCTCGCGGGCCTGGCGCAACATCGCGCCTGGCGTGGCGTGCACGTCAGCGGCGACGGGGAGGCTGTCCGCCTCGTCTGGCTCACTCATCGAATCGACCCTTTTCGAACAGCAGGGTTTCGGGGGCTTCGGGGAAGCGACCGCGCAACTGGTTGCCCAGCACGCGCACCTGACTGTCCTGGCGCAAGCGATTCTCGACGCGCAAGGCCAGCCACAGCGACTGTGCGGTGACCAGGTTGTCCTGGGAATTCACGCGCCGGATGTAGAAACGCGCGCGCTCGAACTCGCCTTCCTTGTACAGCACCTCGGACAGGTTCACGGCCGTGGCCGGATTGGCTGGGTCGATCTCGTAGGCGCGCGAGAGCGTCTTCTCGGCGTCGGCCAGGCGGAAGTCACGGGCCTGGCAGACACCCTGGGCCAACAGGGCCCGCGAAGCGTCGCGCAGCTCGGGTTGGGCGACCAGGGTGTTGTACTGCGCGTCAGCCTCGCTGAAGCGGCGCTGCTGGCACAGGAACCAGCCGTAGTTGTGCATGGTGCTGAGGTCGCTGGGCGCGAGCCTCAGCGCATGCCTGAAGCTCTCTTCAGCCAGTTGCGGCTGGTTCAGGCTGGCGTAGATCAGCCCGCGCAGGTTGTAGGCCTCGACCGAAGTCGGCTTGGCAACGATGGCCTGCTTGACCTCGTCCAGCGCGGTGGTGTTCATGCCGCGGCCGAAATAGGCCTCGGCGAGCTCCATGCGCACCTTGGCGCGGCGGTCGGCATCGGTCTGGTCCGAAGCAGTCACCAGGTCCTTGCTGTCCCTGGGCTTATCAGCCACGCAGGCGGACAGACCCCAGACGAGCCCCGACGCCAATCCCCACATCAGCAGCCCCCGGCCCAGCGCGGCGCGCCAAGCAGCACGGCCATGGAGTACACCGTCTTGCGAACGGCCCTGTGCGGCGCCAGGAGCAAACATCATCGTAGCGGAGACCCCAGGGGAACAATGGGCACGGGCAGGCGCTTCATGCGCTCGCTCGCTCGGGTGCGGTCCTGCACTTCGCCAGCAAGCTGGCCACAGGCCGCGTCAATGTCGTCGCCGCGCGTCTTGCGCACGGTGGTCACCAGGCCACCGTCTTGCAGGATTTTCGCAAAGCGCATCACCTGCTCGCGCGGCGAGCGCAGCAGGCCGGATGCCGGGAACGGGTTGAACGGGATCAGGTTCAGCTTGCAGGGCACGCGGTTCGGGCCGCGGCCATTGACCAGCGCCAGCAGCGCGCGGGCGTGGTCTTCGGTGTCGTTGACACCGTCAAGCATGCAGTATTCGAAGGTGATGAAGTCGCGCGGCGCGGCTTCCAGGTAACGCAGGCAGGCCTGCATCAGCTCGGCAATCGGGTACTTGCGGTTCAGCGGCACCAGGTCGTCGCGCAATGCGTCGATCGGCGCATGCAGCGACACCGCCAGCGCCACCGGGCAGTCTTCGCGCAGGCGGTCCATCATCGGTACCACGCCGGAGGTGGAGACCGTGACGCGACGGCGCGAAAGGCCGTAGGCGTGGTCGTCCAGCATCACGCGCAGCGCAGGCACCAGTGCGTTGTAGTTCTGCAGCGGCTCGCCCATGCCCATCATCACGACATTCGTGATGGCCCGCTCGCCGGGCTTCAGGCCCAGCCGCTCGCGCAGCTTGTGTTCGGCCATCCAGAGCTGCGCCAGGATCTCGCCGGTCGTCAGGTTGCGGCTGAAGCCCTGATGGCCGGTGGAGCAGAAACGGCAGCCCACCGCACAGCCGGCTTGCGACGACACGCACAAGGTGCCGCGGTCGTCTTCCGGGATGAACACGGTTTCGACCGCGTTGCCGGCGCCGACGTCAAACAACCATTTGACGGTGCCGTCGGTCGAAATCTGCTCGGTGACGACGGGCAACGGGCGAATCTCGGCCTTGCCGGCGAGTTTCTCGCGCAGCGATTTGGCCAGGTCGCTCATGGCGGCAAAGTCTTGCGCGCCTCTTTGATGAATCCAGCGGAAAAGCTGGGTGGCGCGGAAGCGCTTTTCACCCAGACCTTCGCAAAACGCGGCCATGCCATCGAGATCGAAGTCGAGAAGATTGACGACGCCGGTCATGACGATGTGGCCGCTTGAGTTGACAGAAGAATCCAGCCCGCGATCAGCGCGAGTGGATGTTCATGCCGGGGAAGAAAAACGCGATTTCGACGGCAGCCGTTTCGGCAGCGTCAGAACCGTGCACCGCGTTGGCGTCGATGCTGTCGGCGAAATCGGCGCGGATCGTGCCCTTCTCGGCCTTCTTCGGATCGGTGGCACCCATCAGGTCGCGGTTCTTCAGGATCGCGCCTTCGCCTTCAAGGGCGGTGACCATCACCGGGCCGGAGATCATGAAGTCGACCAGGTCCTTGAAGAAGGGACGGGCGGCATGCACGGCGTAAAACGCTTCGGCATCGGCACGCGACAAATGCATCATGCGCGCAGCGATGACCTTCAGGCCAGCGCCTTCAAAACGGGCGTAGATCTGGCCGATGACGTTCTTGGCGACAGCGTCGGGCTTGATGATCGAGAGGGTGCGTTCGATGGCCATTTGATTTTTCCTTCAGGAGTAGTTTTCGGCGAGCGAAAGGACAAAGCCCACAATTTTAGCCTTGCCCCGTGAAACTGGAATAAGACGAAGCAGCCGCGGGGTCAATCCTGGCTTGCCTGAGCGTCGCCGGCTGCCCTCAAAAAGGGACCCGCGACACTCACCGGGCTTCAGCGGCCGCCTCGGCGACCACCACCACCGCCGCCGCCACCGTTGCCCCGGCCCTGCATCTTGCGGGTGAAGGCATCGGCACCGATGTAGCCGACCGAGGTTTGCATCGGATCCGGCTGGCCCTGGCCGCCACCGCCGCCGCCCTTGCCACCCTTGCCGTTGCGACCCTGGCCGGGGCCACGCCCGGTGTTCTGGACGAAACGCTTGTCGTAGGTCTGTTGCAGCGGATTCGGGATCGGGCCGTTCTCGAAATCGTGCTCGCGCGAACCGGCACGCTCGCGTTGGATGGCACGCTTGTCGTAGGTCTGCTGCAGCGGGTTCGGAATGCGGCTGGGATCGCCCGGCTCCCTGTCATCGCGCGGCAGCATCGGTTCACCCTGGTCACGGCGGTTGGCGTTGGGACCAGGGTTGTTGTTGCGGCCACGCGGGCCATCCGCCCGGGCCTCGTCGCGCCGGCCGCCTTGCTGCTGGCCGGGGCCGCCACGGGCCGGCCGACCGTCACGGCGGTCCTGCTGGCCACGGTTTTCGCCGCGTGGCTCCTGGCGCGGCTCACCACGCGGTTCCTGGCGACCCTCACCGCGCGCGCCCTGGCGCGGCTCGCCACGGCGCCCGTCCTGCGGACCATCCCGGCGACCCTCTCGCTTTTCAGGCCGACCCGCATCGCCGCGCGGTGCACCTTGCGACTGGCCCTGCTGGCCACCGGTCAGCTGGCGCAGCGCCTTCACGTCCATTTCGCCCAGGTCCACGCAGGCGCCGCGCTTCAAGCCGCGCGGCAGCACCACGCAGCCGTAGCGCACGCGGATCAACCGGCTCACCGCCAACCCGACAGCATCAAACAACTTGCGCACTTCGCGGTTGCGGCCTTCGGAGATCACCACGCGATACCAGCGGTTCACGCCTTCGCCGCCACCTTCCTCGATGGACTTGAACGCGGCCGTCTGACCCTCGATTTCCACGCCCGCCAGCAAGCGGTCCTTGGCCGGCTTTTCCAGCGTGCCCAGCACGCGCACCGCGTACTCGCGCTCCACGCCGAAGCGCGGATGCATCAGCTTGTTGGCCAGGTCACCGGAGTTGGTGAACAGCAACAGGCCTTCGGTGTTGATATCCAGCCGGCCGACCGACTGCCACTTGCCTTGCTGCAGGCGCGGCAGCTTGCGGAACACGGTGGGCCGCTGTTGCGGGTCGTCATGCGTGACGACCTCGCCCACCGGCTTGTGATACGCGATCACGCGCGGCGGCGGCGGCGCGATGCGCACGCGCACCGGCTTGCCTTCGATCGAGATGCGGTCGCCAAACGAGATGCGCATGCCTGTGTGCGCCACCTCGCCGTTCACCTCGACCCGGCCTTCCTGGATCATCTGCTCCATGTCGCGGCGCGAGCCGATGCCGGACTGCGCCAGCACCTTGTGCAGCTTGGGTGCGTCTGCATCCGGCAGCAGCACCCGCTTCTCGGCCAGCGCCTCGCCCTCAAACGGCGCCTCAGCTTCCGGCTCGGCATCGAACTCGCCCGACAGCAGGCTGGCAAACACCTCGCCGGCATCGACCGCGCTGGGGGCAGCAACCGGCAACCCGGCGCCCGCCGCCTCGCCTTCGCTGTCCGACTCCACCGCCTGCACCTCGCCCGGCGCAGCCTGCGCCTGATCCGCCCCCGCCTCGGCCCGACCGGCCCCCCGGCGCCCGCGCCGACGATTGCGCCCGCGCTCGGCAACCGATTCAGCCTCGGCCGAAGCCTCACCTTCGCTTGCCACGGATTCTTCGCCAGACGGCGCGCTGGCCGCCACATCGCCCCCCACCGCAGCCACCACGGGCGAGGATGCTTCAACCCCGGCCGGCGCAGCGACTGGCGCCGCCTCGGCCACAGTCGCCGCCTCGGCCACCGGAACCTGCGCCACCGCTTCGTCAGCCACGGCAGCCGCGGTCTTGCGCGGCGCCCGAGGCTTGCGCGGCGCGCGCGCCGGCGCAGCCGCCTCTTCGGCAACCACGGGTTCAGCCACCTCAGGCGCAGCCGTCACCTCGGGTGCAGGCTCCGCAGCTTCAACCGCCACCGCAGGCTTGCGGGTGCGGGTGCGCTTCTTCGGCGCTTCGGTGGTTTCGGGTGCCGGGTTGGCGGGCAAATCGTCGGGGGCGTCAGGTGCGTCGGAGTTCATGCTGGGAGTGCTAGGGCTTGGGCGGCGCGGCGGTCGCGTCGGGTTCGGGAGGAAGTTCCGAGGCGGCGGCAGGTGCCGGCGCGTCGAGGGAGGGTGCAGAAGAAGGCGGAAGGGATTCGCCGTCTTCGGATGAGGGGACCGTCAGTTCGGCCTGCAGGATGGGATCGGGGCTTGCGGTTTCAGCGGGCGTGGGCAGCGGCTCGTCCAGTGCCAGCGCGCCCTGCTCGACCAGCAGCTCGGGCTGCGCGGCCGCGAGGCTGGCCAGCGCGGCGTGGCCACCGCCAGCCGATTCCAGCAAGGGCAAACGATCCAGGCTTTCCAGCCCGAGGTCGTCCAGGAACTGCCGCGTGGTGGCATACAGCGCCGGCCGGCCCGGGGCGTCCCGGTGGCCGATGGCTTCGATCCAGTTGCGGTCTTCCAGCTGCTTCATGATCTGGCTGGACACCACGACGCCGCGAATGTCCTCGATGTCGCCGCGTGTGACCGGCTGCCGGTAGGCAATGATGGCCAGGGTTTCGAGCACAGCGCGCGAGTAGCGCGGCGGCTTTTCCGGATTCAGCCGGTCCAGGTATTCGCGCATTTCCGGCCGGCTCTGGAAACGCCAGCCTGAGGCCAGGCAGACCAATTCCACGCCCCGCCCCTGCCAGTCCCGCCCCAGTTCGTCGAGCAGGTAGCGCAGCGTGTCAGCACCGACCTGGTCATCGAACAACACCCGCAGTTCGCGCAGCGGCAAAGGCTGCGCCGCGCACACCAGTGCTGTTTCCAAAACGCGCTTGGCGTTCTCTGTATTCATGGACACACGTCGATGGACCAGGCCTTGGGACAGGCGGTTTTGTCGCCGCAGTGGGCGGACTGTTTCGGCATCAAAGGCTGCATGGGCAGACAGGCAAATACCAGCGGCCAGCCCCATCCTGGCAAACGGATGAAGCGAACAACAGCGGCTGGCATGCCGACTCAATCACCGGCACAGCAAAAACCTGCGGCGGGCATTTTTCAGGGTTGCCGAATTCGGGCGAGTGGTGCGACGGGCTGTGTTGCGGCTTTTCTGCACACAGGCGGTGGCAACGAGGCAACGTCTTGGGCCCTGATCTTCAGGGCGCCGCGGACCGGATTGTGAACAATCAAGGGCCCAATGCCTGCCACGTTCGCAAAGCTTCTCAGAGCGCTTCGCACCATACACCGAGGGCTGCTGGATGCATCTGCCCACCCAAGGCGCGCAGTACAAACTCGGTTCACCAACTCGGTTCAGTTGCGAATTGTACAGCCTGCCCGCTGGCCGGCGGCAATAAAAGAGCTTCAGCCCGAAACTGAAGTCTGCTCCGGCGCATGGTCAGGCGCAATCTGCGCCCAGGCCTGGGCCAGATCAGCCGGCGGTGGCACGCGAAACAGCAGCGGCTCGCGGGTGACCGGATGCTCGAACCCCAGTTCCACCGCGTGCAAGGCCTGCCGCAGCAGGCCGAGCCCTGGCACGCCGCCATACACCGCGTCGGCCAGCAGCGGGTGCCCGCGCTGGCTCAGGTGCACCCGGATCTGATGCGTGCGGCCGGTGTGCAGCTTGCAGCGCACCGCGCTGACGCCACCCGCGAAGGCGACCGGGTAGACATCGGTGCGTGCGGGCTTGCCGCCCGCCTGCACCGCCATGCGCACGCGGGTGCTGGGGTCGCGGCCAATGGGGGCGTCGATCACGAACGGGCTGCTGCCCACGTCGCCATGCACCAGCGCGACGTAGCGTCGCCGCACGTCGCGCTGCGCCATGTCGCGCACCAGCGCCGTCACCGCCTCCAGGCTGCGGCCCACCACCATCAAACCGGAGGTGTCCTTGTCCAAGCGGTGCACGATGCCGGCGCGCGGCAGATGCGCCGCTCGGCCGTCCAGCGCCAGCAAGCCATTGAGCAAGGTGCCAGACCAGTTGCCCGCTGCCGGATGCACCACCATGCCAGCCGGCTTGTTGACAACCAACACATGGGCGTCCTGGTAGACGATGTCAAGCTCAATCGGCTCGGCCCGGAACGCCAGGCTTTCGGCCGGCGGCACCAGCCGCACGACCAGCACCTGCCCGGCGCGTGCCTTGCGCGACACGCTCTGCCCGGACACACCGTCCAGCGTCACCTCGCCTTGCTCGATCAGGCCTTGCAGGTGGTTGCGCGAGAACTCGGGAACCAGCGTCGCCAGCACCTTGTCCAGCCGTTGGCCATGGGCCTGGGCACCCAGCGCATGGGTGCGGACCTCGAATTCCTCGCCAGGCATGGCGCTGGCGTCCAGCGCCACATCGTCCAATTCCAGCACAGCTTCGGCGGACGCATCCATCGACGCAGCCGGCAGCAGCGCGGGGGCAATTTTCGGGCTCTGGGCACTCATATAATCGTTTGGCTTTCTTTCTTGTGTATTCACGCTCAACCGTGTTGCGGGTGCCCCGGCGCCTGCCGGATCCATGACCCAATTTCCCGCATTCCGCGTCGCGTCCCGAATGGCCCTGGTGGCCCTGCTGGCGGTCACCGCCGCCTGCGGCTCACTCAAAGATGAGGAGATGAAGGGCACGGCAGAGAAATTGTATGCAGATGCCAAGGAAGAAATGGCGTCCGCCAACTGGACCGCTGCCATCAAGGGGCTGGAGCGCGTCGAGGGCCGGGCCGGCGGCGGCCTGCTGGGCCAGCAGTCTCAGCTCGACCTGGCCTACTCCTACTGGAAGTCCGGCGAGAAGGCCCAGGCCATCACCACGCTGGACCGCTTCATCAAGCTGAACCCGTCCAGCCCAGGCCTGGACTATGCGCTGTACCTGCGCGGCCTGGTGAACTTCAACGAAGACTTCGGCATCCTCGCCGCCGTCTCGCAACAGCAGCAGTCCGAACGCGACCAGCAGGCCTCGCGCGAGTCCTACCAGTCGTTCAAGCAACTGGTCGACCAGTTCCCGGACTCCAAGTACGCGCCCGATGCCCGGGCCCGCATGGACTACATCGTCAATGCGTTGGCAGACTATGAAGTGCATGTGGCCCGTTACTACCTCCGCCGGGGCGCGCTGGTGGCCGCGGCCAACCGGGCCCAGCAGGCGATCACCGTCTACCCGCAGACGCCTGCGACCGAAGAAGCGCTGTACATCCTCGGTCAGGCCTACGACCGGCTCGGCCTGGACAAGCTGCGCGACGACGCCAACCGCGTGCTGGCCCTGAACTTCCCGAACAGCCGCCTGCCCCAGGAAGGCTTCAAGGAACGTGAAAAGGCCTGGTGGCAACTCTGGTGAGCGCCGCTGCGCCAGCAGAACACGGCGACCCGAGGGTCGCCTTTTTCATGCCTGCGCTCGCTCGCTGGCCAGCTCGCGCAGCCAGCCCAGCGCCTGCTCACCGCTGGTGAGCTCGGCCATTGGCGGCAAGGCCCGCAGCAAGCGCGCGCCGTAGCGGGCCTGCAGCAACCGCACATCGCACACCACCAGCAAACCCTTGTCGGTCTCGGTGCGAATCAGCCGGCCCGCACCCTGCTTCAGCGCGATTGCCGCTTCGGCGACGAAATAGTCGTTGAAGGCATCACGCCCCTGGCTCTTCAGCTGCTTGACCCGGGCCTCGACCAAGGGGTCATTCGGCGGCGGAAACGGCAGCTTGTCGATGATCACGCATTGCAGCGCGTCGCCCGGCACGTCAATGCCTTCCCAGAAACTGTGCGAACCGACCAGCACGCTGTTGCCGGCCTGGAAACGCGACAGCAGCGCGCGCTTGGCGGCCGTGCCCTGCACCAGCACCTCCAGCGGGCTGCCCAGCGTCTTCAGTTCCCCCTGCAATGCCTCGGCAATCGTGCGCATCGCGCGCAGCGTGGTCGTCAGCACGAAGGTGCGGCCACCGAGCGCCACGGCGCAATGTGCCGACGCGCGACCGACCATCACGGGATGATTGCTCTCGCTGGGCGCAGGGAAACGCGGCGGCACATAGACGCGCGCATGAGCCGGGTAGTCAAACGGACTGCCCAGGCGCAGCTTGCGAGCGTCCTCCAGACCGGCGGCTTCGGTGAACCAGCTCAGGTTCTCATCGTCGCCCAGCGTGGCCGAGGTGAAGACCCAGGCCCGGCTGCCAGCGGCACGCTGCTCGCCCATCATGCTGCGAATGTCCAGCGGCGATTCGACGAAGCGTGCCTGGTGCGGCGTCAGGTCGACCCAGCGCACCCTGTCCGCTGGCGTGGGCCCCTGGAAGCGCGCGGCCTGCGCGGCGAGTTCCTGCGCGCGCGCTTGCAGGCGGCCGAAGTCGGGCGAGGCGCCGGTGTTGGCGTCCAGGGCAGCCGCTGCCGACTTCAATGCCTCGGCCAGGCCGCTCAGGCGCTCCTGCAACGCAGCGCCCCGGCGCGTCACCTCTTCCCAGCTCAGCCGCAAGGCCGCGCGCACTTCCAGCTGCGGCCCGGCCGCTGCCAGGCGCAGCTCACGCGCCGCGTGTTCGCAGGCCGCCACCAGGTCCTGCCAGGGTGCCAGGCCACGGGCCTGCTGCAGGCCGGCCGCCAGCATGTCCTGGCCAAAGTCCAGCACCTGGCCGGTGCCCAGGGTCTTGCCGAGGAACTGCACGCCAGCCTCGACCATCTGGTGCGCCTCGTCGAACACCGCCACGTCCACCGTCGGCAGCAGCTCGGCCACGCCGGTGTCGCGCAGCGACAGGTCGGCAAAGAACAGGTGATGGTTGACGACCACCACATCGGCCGCCATGGCCTCGCGCCTGGCCTTCATGACGTGGCAGGCGTGGTATTCGCCGCATTCGCTGCCCAGGCAGTTGTCGCGCGTGGACGTGACCAGCGGGATGATCTCGGAGCGCTCGTCAAGCCCCTCCAGTTCGCTGATGTCGCCGCTCTGCGTCGCCTGCGCCCAGGTTTCGATGCGGGCCAAAGCGCGAATGGCCATGCGGTCCGGCAGCTGCGCGCCCTCGCGCGCCTGCACCAGACGGTGCTTGCACAAGTAGCTGGCCCGGCCCTTCAGCAGCGCCACCGTGGTCGGCAGCTTGAGCACCTCCCTCAGGCGCGGCAGGTCGCGGAAGAACAACTGATCCTGCAGGTTCTTGGTGGCCGTGCTGACCAAGGTGCGCCGGCCCGACAACAGCACCGGCAGCAGGTAGGCAAAGGTCTTGCCGACGCCGGTGCCGGCTTCGGCGACCAGCGCACTGCGCCCGGCGATCGCGTCGGCCACGGCGCTGGCCAGCGCGGTTTGTTGCTCGCGTGGCATGAAGTTGCCGTCCGCCTGGGCGAGCGCGCCGGTGCCGGACAGCGCTTCGCGAACCGCCTCGCCCAGCTCGGCCAGATCGGCCAGCATGGGCTCGTCGGTTTCAACATTCATGGGTGGGTTCAGGCGGGCTCTTTCGGCTCCAGCGATGCTGCCAGCCGGGAAATCTGGTCGCGCAGCAGCAGCCGGCGCTTTTTCAGGCGGCGCAGCGCCAAGTCGTCGCGCTGCGGGGTTTCGCTGGCCTGGTCGATCAGGCTGTCGAGGTCGGCGTGTTCCATGCGCAACTCGATCAGCCGCCTTTGTGGCGAATGCAGGCTATCGGGCATGGGAAGGTCGGCGTCCACAGAACTGAGAGTTTATATTGCGGCCCATGAGTTCGACACCCCAGGGATACCGCATCGCCGCAGCCACCGGGCTGCACAAAGGCGACCGAGCCTATCAGCAGGACCAGGTCCTGGTGCTGCCCCACCCTCGCGTGCAAGGCTGCGCGCTCGGCCTGGTGGCCGACGGCATGGGCGGCAAGAGCGGCGGTCGCACGGCGGCCGATCAGGTCATCATGACCGCCAAGCAGGTGTTCGACCGCTTCACACCCGCCAGCATGGACCCCGGCGAGATGCTGCGCCAATTGGTCATCGAGTCGCACCTGATGATCAAGCTGACGGCCATCACGGCCGACGAAGAGCCGCACAGCACGATTGCCGCCTTCCTGTTCCTGCCCGACCGCAGCGCCTGGACGGTGCACGCCGGCGATTCACGGGTCTACCATTTCCGCGGCGGCGAGCTGGTGCGCCGCACGATCGACCACTCGTACGTGCAGCGGCTGATCGACGAAGGCAAGATCACCGAAGCCCAGGCCAACACCCATCCACAGTCCAACCTGCTGACTGGCTGCCTGGGCACGCAACAAGACCCGCCGATCACGCTCACACAACTGGACAAGCTGGAACTGGGCGACACGCTGCTGGCCTGCAGCGATGGCCTGTGGCACTACCTCAGCCCGAAAGAGCTGGGCGCCATCGTCACCGCACTGCACCCGCGCGACGCCAGCGAGATGCTGGTCAGCAAGGCGCGCCAGCGCGCCCGCGGCATGGGCGACAACCTCTCCTTGGCCATGGTCCGCTTCGACCCGTTGACTTGAAGAAATGGGGCACCCGGCTTCGCGTGTACGCGAAGCCACCCGCCGAGCGGGTTGCGCGACCGCCTGGGGCGGCCCGGCGGCGGCCACGCTCCGCTTCGATCCGGGTTGCTGAAATACCGCGCGGGTCAAAGTCGTCGGATCAGGTCAAGGAGGTGTCGACGTTGCGGCGCTCGAGGGACAAGTATTCCTGCGAGCGCATCTCGTGCAGGCGGGAGACGGTGCGGGGGAATTCGTGGGCCAGCGGGCCTTCGTTGTAGAGGTCTTCGGCGGGCACTTCGGCCGAGATGATGAGCTTGACGCGGCGGTCGTACAGCACATCGACCAACCAGGTGAAGCGGCGCGCTTCCGAGGCCAGCCGGGGCGGCATCTTCGGCACACCCGAGAGCAGCAAGGTGTGGAACTGGGTGGCCAGTTCCAGGTAGTCGTTCTGCGAACGCGGGCCGCCGCACAGGGTCTGGAAATCGAACCAGACCACGCCACCGGCGCGGCGCTTGGCCTTCAATTCGCGGTGCTCGATGTGCAGCAGCGGCGACTCGTCCTTGGCCTCGGCCAGTTCGTCGAAGGTCTGCTTCATCGCGGCTTCTGCCGACGCGTCCAGCGGCGTGTGGTACAGCGCCAGATGCTCCAGCGTGCGCTGCCGGTAGTCGGTTCCGGCGTCGACGTTGATGACCTCCAGCTTGTCCTTCAGCAATTCGATGGCCGGCAGGATGCGATCACGGTGCAGCCCGTTGGGGTACAGCTCGTCGGGCTTGAAGTTCGAGGTCGTGACGATGGAGACCCGGTTCTCGAACAGCGATTCCAGCAACCGGTGCAGGATCATCGCGTCGGTCACGTCTGCCACGTGGAATTCATCGAAGCAGATCAGCCGGTAGCGCCGGGCAATGCGCCGGCCCAGCTCCTGCAGCGGGTTCTGCAGGCCCTTGAGGTCCTGCAGCTCACGGTGCACCTCGCGCATGAATTCGTGGAAGTGCAGCCGGGTCTTGCGGGTCAGCGGCACGGACTGGAAGAAGCAGTCCATCAGGAAGCTCTTGCCGCGGCCCACGCCGCCGTACATGTAGACGCCGCGCGGGATCGGCGGGCGCACCAGCATCTTGGTCAGCGCATTGCTGCGCCGGCCCTTGTAGTCGGCCCATTCGTTCTCGCAACGCTCCAGCGCGTCGATCGCGCGCAGCTGGGCCTCATCGGCGCGGAAGCCGCGCTCTTCGAGCAATTGCGCATACAGCTGGCGAACAGTCATGGCGAGGACAACCGGAGAGGAGATGAGGATTGAAAAGGCCCGCCGGCCTTGGCAGGCGGGCGGGCCGGGGGCTTGCGCAGTCAGCGCTGCCCGGTCAGAAGTTCAGCGTGCGCTTGTCCACCGCCAGCGCGGCTTCCTTGGTCGCCTCGCTGAGCGACGGGTGGGCATGGCAGATGCGCGCGATGTCTTCGGCCGAGGCCTTGAACTCCATCGCCACCACGGCTTCGGAGATCAGCTCCGAGGCCATCGGGCCGATGATGTGCACGCCCAGGATCTCGTCGGTCTTGGCGTCCGCCAGGAACTTGACGAAGCCGGTGGTGTCGCCCAGTGCACGCGCCCGGCCGTTGGCCAGGAACGGGAACTGGCCGGCCTTGTAGGCCACACCGTCCGCCTTCAGCTGCTGCTCGGTCTTGCCGACCCAGGCAATTTCCGGGCTGGTGTAGATCACCCACGGCACGGTGTTGAAGTTGACGTGGCCATGCTGGCCGGCAATGCGCTCGGCCACGGCCACGCCTTCTTCCTCGGCCTTGTGCGCCAGCATCGGGCCGCGCACCACGTCGCCAATGGCCCAGACGCCCGGCAGGTTGGTCTTGCAGTCGCCGTCGACCACCACCATGCCGCGCTCGTCCAGCTTCAGGCCCACGGCTTCCGGGTTCAGGCCGATGGTGTTGGCAACCCGACCGATCGAGACGATCAGCTTGTCCACCACCAGCGACTGCTCGGCACCCTTGGCATCGGTGTAGGCCACGGTCACGCTGTCAGCGGCCTTGGTCACCGAGCTGATCTTCACGCCCAGCTCAATGTTCAGGTTCTGCTTCTTGAAGACCTTGGCCGCTTCCTTGGCCACGCTCTCATCGGCCGCACCCAGGAAAGCTGGCAGCGCTTCGAGGATGGTGACCTCGGCGCCCAGGCGGCGCCAGACCGAGCCCATTTCCAGGCCGATGACGCCGGAGCCGATCACGCCCAGCTTCTTCGGCACCGCGGGAATGCGCAGCGCGCCGTCGTTGGACAGGATCAGCGATTCGTCGAACTCGGCGCCGGGCAGCTGGCGCGGGTTCGAGCCAGTGGCGACGATCACATGCTTGGCCTGCAGCGTCTCTTCAGCAGCGCCAGCGACCTTGATCTCGTAGCCACCGTCCTTGGCTGCGACGAACGAGCCGCGGCCGTGGAAGAAGCTGACCTTGTTCTTCTTGAACAGGTACAGGATGCCGTCGTTGTTCTGCTTCACGACCGCGTCCTTGCGACCGATCATCTTGGCGATGTCGATCTTCAGGTCGCTGACCGAGATGCCGTGGTCGGCAAAGGCGTGGCCGGCATGGTCGAAGTGCTCGCTGGACTGCAGCAGCGCCTTCGACGGGATGCAGCCGACGTTGGTGCAGGTGCCGCCGGGCGCGGGGCCGCCCTTGTCGTTCTTCCACTCGTCGATGCAGGCGGTGTTGAAACCCAGCTGGGCTGCGCGGATCGCCGCGATGTAGCCGCCAGGGCCGCCGCCGATCACGACGACGTCGAATTGCTTGGACATTGAATGAGGTTCCTGTCAGGTCTTGGCAAAACGCCCCCGGCACGAGCCTGGGGGCGTTGGATCGTTCTGGAGGAAAACGATCAGATGTCGAACAAGAGGCGCGCCGGGTCTTCCAGCGCTTCCTTCATTGCCACCAGGCCCAGCACGGCTTCACGGCCGTCGATGATGCGGTGGTCGTAGGACATCGCCAGGTAGTTCATCGGGCGGATCACGATCTGGCCGTTCTCCACCACCGCGCGGTCCTTGGTCGCATGCACGCCCAGGATGGCCGACTGCGGCGGGTTGATGATGGGCGTCGACAGCATGGAGCCGAAGGTGCCGCCATTGGAGATGGAGAAGGTGCCGCCGGTCAGTTCTTCCAGGCCCAGCTTGCCGTCCTTGGCCTTCTGGCCGAACTGCGCAATCGTCTTCTCGATCTCGGCGAAGGTCAGTTGGTCCGCATTGCGGATCACCGGCACGACCAAACCGCGCGGCGAACCGACGGCGATGCCGATGTCGAAGTAGCCGTGGTAGACGATGTCATTGCCGTCGACCGAGGCGTTGATGACCGGGTACTTCTTGAGCGCATGCACCGCCGCCTTGACGAAGAAGCTCATGAAGCCCAGCTTGACGCCGTGTTCCTTCTCGAACTTGTCCTGGAACTTCTTGCGCATGTCCATCACCGGGGCCATGTTCACTTCGTTGAACGTGGTCAGGATGGCGTTGGTGGCTTGCGACTGCAGCAGGCGCTCGGCAATGCGGGCACGCAGGCGCGACATCGGCACGCGCTGCTCGGCGCGCTCGCCCAGGTTCTGCTGGACCGGTGCGGCCACTGCGGGCAGCGGCTTGGCCACGGCTGCCGAAGCCGGCACGGCAACCGGTGCAGCCACCGGCTTGGCAGCGCCGCCGGCCACGGCGCCGAGCACGTCGCCCTTGGTGATGCGGCCATCCTTGCCGGTGCCCGGCACCGAGCCTGCGGCCAGGTTGTTGTCGGCCATCAGCTTGGCGGCGGCAGGCATCGCCACGTCGGACTTGGAACCGCCGGCAGCGGGTGCCGGTGCGGATGCAGTGGCCGGCGCAGGGGCTGCAGCGGCGGCGGGCGCCGGTGCCGCGGCACTGGCCTGGCCTTCGGTGTCGATCTGGGCGATGACCTGGTCGGCCACCACGGTGCCGCCATCGGCCACCACCAGTGCCTTGAGCACGCCGGCGGAAGGGGCCGGCACTTCGAGCACGACTTTGTCGGTCTCGATCTCGATCAGGATTTCATCGATCGCCACGGCATCGCCGGGCTTCTTCTTCCATTGCAGCAGGGTGGCCTCGGCCACTGACTCGGACAGCTGCGGAACCTTGACTTCTACGATTGCCATGATGTTGTTCGTTGGGTGCGGGGATGGGGTTGGTCACCGGATGCGACCTTCGCCAGCACCGCTGTGAGGCTGGCGCAGCAGGTGCCCCGGAGGGCGGCACCTGCGCGCGTTGGCCTGGACTGTGTCTGAGGACGTTGAGCCTGAACGGCTGGATGAGGTCTGTGGACGACAGGCTTATTTCGAGAGCACAAAGCCCTTGAGCTTGCCGAAGGCCTGGTCCAGCAGCGCCTTGAGCTGCTCCTGGTGCAGGTGGGCGTAGCCGACAGCCGGCGATGCCGAGGCCGGGCGGCCGGCGTAACCCAGCTTCTGGCCGTCGAGCATGTTCTCGTGGATGTAGTGCTGCACGAAGAACCAGGCGCCCTGGTTTTGCGGCTCGTCCTGGCACCACACGATTTCCGTCGCGTTCGGGTACTTCTTGATCTCGGTCGCGAAGGCCTTGTGCGGGAACGGATAGAGCTGCTCGACGCGCAGGATCACCACGTCGGTGGCCTTCTTCTCTTCGCGCTTCTTGACCAGGTCGTAATAGACCTTGCCCGAGCACGCGATCACGCGCTTGACCTTGGCGTTGTCGATGTCGGCTGCGGCATCCGGGATCACGGTGCGGAATTCGCCCTTGGTGAACTCGGACAGCGGCGAGGTCGCTTCCTTGTTCCGCAGCAGCGACTTCGGCGTCATGATGATCAGCGGCTTGCGGAACTGCCGCACCATCTGCCGGCGCAGCAGGTGGAAAATCTGGCTGGCCGTCGTCGGCTGCACCACCTGCATGTTGTTGTCGGCCGAGAGCTGCATGAAGCGCTCCAGGCGCGCCGAGCTGTGCTCCGGGCCCTGGCCCTCGTAGCCGTGCGGCAGCATCAGCACCAGGCCATTGGCCCGGCCCCACTTCACTTCGCCAGACGCGATGAACTGGTCGATCACGACCTGCGCGCCGTTGACGAAGTCGCCGAACTGGCCTTCCCAGATGGTCAGCGTGTTCGGCTCGGCCGCGGCGTAGCCGTATTCGAAGCCCAGCACTGCCTCTTCAGACAGGATGGAGTCGATGACGACAAACGGGGCCTGGTTCTCGGCCACGTTCTGCAGCGGGATGTAGATGCCTTCGTCGAAGCGCTCGCGGTTCTGGTCGTGCAACACGGCATGGCGGTGCACGAAGGTGCCGCGGCCGCTGTCTTCGCCCGACAGGCGGATCGGGTAGCCCGACGCGACCAGCGACGCATAGGCCAGGTGTTCGCCCATGCCCCAGTCGATGTTCACGTCGCCACGGCCCATGGCAGCGCGGTCGGCAATCACCTTCTCCACCAGCGGGTGCAGCTTGAAGTTGGAAGGGATGGTGGTGACACGCTCAGCCAGGCGCTTGATCTCGGCCAGCGGCAGCGCGGTGTCGGCTGCGTCGGTCCACTTCTTGCCGAGGAAGGGCGACCAGTCGACCGCGTACTTGCTCTTGAAGTCGGTCAGCACCGGGTCCACCGTGTGCTTGCCGGCATCCATCGCGGCACGGAAGGCTTTGACCATGTCGTCCGGGCCTTCGGGCGGCAGCACGCCCTGCGCCACCAGCTTGTCACCGAACAGCTTGCGCGTGCCCGGGTGCTTGGCAATGGTCTTGTACATCAGCGGCTGGGTCAGGGCAGGCGTGTCCTGCTCGTTATGGCCCAGCTTGCGGAAGCAGATGATGTCGACGACCACGTCCTTCTTGAACTGCTGGCGGTAGTCCATCGCCAGCTGCGTGCACCAGACGACGGCGTCAGGATCGTCGCCGTTCACGTGCAGCACCGGCGCCTCGATCATCTTGACCACGTCGGAGCAGTACAGCGTCGAGCGGGTGTCGCGCGGGTCGCTGGTCGTGAAGCCGATCTGGTTGTTGATGACGATGTGCAGCGTGCCGCCGGTGTAGTAACCGCGGGTCTGTGCCAGCGCCAGCGTTTCCATGACCACGCCCTGGCCGGCAAAGGCCGCATCGCCGTGCACCAGCACCGGCAGCACCTGGCTGCCGACCTTGTCGCCGCGGCGGTCCATGCGGGCCTTGACCGAGCCCTCGACCACCGGGTTGACGATTTCCAGGTGAGACGGGTTGAACGACAGGCTCAGGTGGACCGGGCCACCAGGCGTCGAAACGTCGCTGGAGAAACCCTGGTGGTACTTCACGTCGCCGGAAGGCAGATCTTCCGGCGCCGTGTGGTCGAACTCGGAGAACAGGTCCTTGGGCGCCTTGCCCAGGGTGTTGACCAGCACGTTCAGGCGGCCACGGTGGGCCATGCCGATGACGATTTCCTGCACGCCTTTTTCACCGGCGCGCTGCACCAGTTCGTCCATCGAGGCGATGAAGCTTTCGCCGCCTTCCAGCGAGAAGCGCTTCTGGCCGACGTACTTGGTGTGCAGGTAGCGTTCCAGGCCTTCGGCCGCGGTCAGGCGATCGAGGATGTGGGTGCGCTTCTCGGGGCTGAAACTGGGCTTGCTGCGCGCCGTTTCCAGGCGCTCATGCCACCAACGCTTTTCGGTCGGGTCGGTGCAGTGCATGATTTCCGCACCCACCGAGCCGCAATAGGTCTCGCGCAAGGCTTGCATGATCTCGCGCAGAGTCATGTGTTCAGCCTTGCTGAAATAGGTGTTCGTGGCGCTGAACGTGATGTCCATGTCGGACTCGCTCAGGTCATAGAACGCCGGTTCCAGTTCGGGAATCTTGGGCCGCTCGGTGCGCTTGAGCGGATCCAGGTCGGCCCAGCGGGAGCCGAGGAAGCGGTAAGCCGAGATGAGCGACTGGACGTGCACCTGCTTGCGGGCGACGGCCAGGTCGGTCGAGCTGGCCTTGACGGCGAAAGCGTTCGACTTGGCGCGCTGCGCAAAGGATTCGATCACCGGCGCGTGGGGCACGTCGCGGCTGTCGGAGCCGTCGGCTGCCGGCACGTTTTGCAACGCGTCGAAGTACTGGCGCCAGTTGTCGGGCACGGAGCCCGGGTTGTCGAGGTAGGCCTCGTACATCTCTTCGACGTACGGCGCATTGCCTCCAAACAGGTACGAGTTCGCCCCGTATTGCTGCATCATGTTTCGCTCACCTTTCGCTCCGGTTTCCAGAGCTCCGATGGGTTGATCAACCTTCCGCGGCCCGGCTAGACCGTTTGGCGGATTGCGATCCGCCTTGCTGCCGTGGAAGCGACCAGCAAGGGGACACAGAAGGATCGGATAAGAGGCGGCACTCTAACACCCTTGCTTTGACCTAGGCTAAGCAAAACTACGTGGCAAGGAGGTATCTGTGCGCCGCTTGCAATACGAAGCTTACTGCTGCGCCGCGGAAGTCACAGCCTCCATCGGGGGATAACAGCACTGGCAAAAAGGGGGTGTTCGGCATTTTGGCCAGTGCGGCGCCGGCAGAAACTGGCGGCATGGTTCACCCGCCACCCGCCGCGCCGTTTGTCCAGCGCGTGATCCGCCTGCAACTGGAAGCACCGCCCAAACCGGCCGTTGGCCAGGCCTGCAATGGCTGCGGCGTTTGTTGCGCCTGGGCACCCTGCCCGCTTGGCATGCTGGTGAGCGGCAAACGCCAAGGCGCTTGCCTGGCCTTGCAGTGGCAGGCCGATGCCGGGCTCTACCGCTGCGGCATGGTCGCCGCACCGCGCCAGGTGCTGCACTGGCTGCCCGAACCGGCCGCAAAGCTGCTGAGCCGGCTGGCACGGCGATGGATTTCGGCGGCCAGCGGCTGCGATGCAGACCTGGCGGTCAGCGCCACCTGAGACTGACCTGGCGCGCTGAGGTGATGCCCGTCACCGTGCCCAGAGCTGCAGGCGCGCACGCGCCGTGTCGTACTCGCGCTTGAAGCGGGCCACCAGGTCGGCGGTCGGCTGCACCTTGTCGATCGCCCCAATGCCCTGGCCGCAGCCCCAGATGTCCTTCCAGGCCTTCTTCGCATCGCCACCGAAGTTCATCTTGGACGGGTCGCTTTCCGGCAGGTTCGCCGGGTCCAGGCCAGCCGCGACGATGGAAGGCGCCAGATAGTTGCCATGCACGCCGGTGAACAGGTTGCTGTAGACGATGTCGTCGCTGCTGCCGTCGACGATGGCCTGCTTGTAGGCATCGGCCGCGCGGGCTTCATCGGTGGCGATGAAGGCCGAACCGATGTAGGCAAAGTCGGCCCCCATGGCTTGCGCCGCGAGGATGGCACCACCCGACGCAATGGCGCCGGAAAGGGCCAGCGGGCCGTCGAACCACTGGCGGATTTCCTGGATCAGCGCAAACGGGCTCTTCACGCCCGCATGGCCGCCAGCACCAGCCGCCACCGCCACCAGGCCGTCCGCGCCCTTCTCGATGGCCTTGTGCGCAAAGGCGTTGTTGATGATGTCGTGCATCACCACGCCACCCCAGCTGTGCACAGCGTCATTCACATCGGTACGCGCGCCCAGCGAGGTAATGACCAGGGGCACCTTGAACTTGGCGCACATCGCCATGTCATGGTCCAGCCGGTCATTGCTCTTGTGCACGATCTGGTTGATCGCGAACGGCGCCGCGGGCTTGTCCGGGTTGGCGCGGTCATAGGCGGTCAGGGTCTCGGTGATCTCGGCCAGCCAGTCCTCCAGTTGCTCGGCAGGACGGGCGTTGAGCGCCGGCATCGAGCCGACGACGCCCGCCTTGCACTGCTCGATGACCAGCTTGGGGTTGGAGATGATGAACAGCGGCGAGCCGATGACCGGCAGCGACAGGTTCGCGAAAACAGCAGGCAAAGCCATCAGAAGGCCTCCAGGGCAAGGGCGGTGACGGCGTCTGCGCCATCGACGATGCGGTCGCGCAGGCCGGGCACCTGGGTCAGGATGTGGTCGGCGTAGAAACGCGCGGTGGCGATCTTGGCCGCCATGAAGTCGGAGTCAGTGCCTGCCGCCAGGCCTGCTTCGGCAGCCAGCAGCGCGCGGCCCATCTGCCAGCCTGCCACCAGGTTGCCCGCCAGCATCAGGTAGTTGACGCTGCCGGCGAATACCGCGTTCGGGTTGCTGCGCGTGTGGGCGACCACAAAGTCCACCACCTGCAGGAAAGCCTCGCGCGCCGCACCCAGTCGCTTGGCGAAGGACTGCGCTGCGGCGCTGTCTTGCTGTGCCAGTTGCTGCTCGGTGACAGCGACCTGCGTGGCGACAGCTCGCGCGGTGGCGCCGCCGTCGCGCGAGGTCTTGCGGCCAACCAGATCGTTGGCCTGGATCGCCGTCGTGCCTTCGTAGATGGTCAGGATCTTGGCATCGCGGTAGTGCTGGGCTGCACCGGTCTCTTCGATGAAGCCCATGCCGCCGTGCACCTGCACGCCCAGGCTGGCCACGTCGATGCTCATCTCGGTGGAATAGCCCTTGATCAGCGGCACCATGAATTCATAGAAGGCGGCGTTCTGCTTGCGGACTTCCGCGTCAGGGTGCGCGTGCGCAGCGTCCGAGGCTGCAGCCGCGACCAGCGCCATCGCCCTGCAGCCTTCGGTGTAGGCGCGCATCGTCATCAGCATGCGGCGCACGTCAGGGTGATGGATGATGGGCGCGGCTCCGGGCAGCGAGCCGTCCACCGGGCGCGACTGCACGCGGTCGCGCGCATAGGCCACCGCGCGCTGGTAGGCACGGTCTGCCACGCCGATGCCCTGCATGCCCACGCCGAAGCGGGCCGCGTTCATCATGATGAACATGTACTCCAGGCCACGGTTTTCCCGGCCCACGAGGTAGCCGATGGCGCCACCGTTGTCGCCGTACTGAAGCACGGCGGTCGGGCTGGCCTTGATGCCCAGCTTGTGCTCGATGCTGACACAGTGCACGTCGTTGCGCGCGCCCAGCAAACCATCTGCATTCACCATGAACTTGGGCACGATGAACAGCGAGATGCCCTTCACGCCTTCGGGTGCGCCGGTGACCCGGGCCAGCACCAGATGGACGATGTTCTCGGCCATGTCGTGCTCACCCCAGGTGATGAAGATCTTGGTGCCGAAGACCCTGTAGCTGCCGTCCGCCTGCGGCTCGGCGCGGCTGCGCACCGCCGCCAGGTCAGAACCGGCCTGCGGCTCGGTCAGGTTCATCGTGCCGGTCCAACTGCCGTCGATCAGCTTCGGGATGTAGGTGCTACGTTGTTCTTCGGTGCCTGCGGTCAGCAGGGCTTCGATGGCGCCGTCGGTCAGCAGCGGGCACAGTGCGAAGCTGGTGTTGGCCGCATTGGTCATCTCGATGCAGGCCGCATGGATCAGCTTGGGCAAGCCCTGGCCGCCAAAGTCTGCCGGGTGATGCAAGCCCTGCCAGCCCCCTTGCGCAAACTGCTGGAAGGCTTGCTTGAAGCCCTTGGTGGCGCGCACCTCCCCGCCCTCGAACCACGAAGGGTGCAGATCGCCTTCCCAGTTCAGAGGGGCGATCACATCTTCGTTGAGCTTGGCGCATTCTTCGAGCACCGCCTGCGCGGTATCGAAACCAGCGTCCTCGAAGCCGGGCAGTTGCGCCACGGCCTCGATGTTCGCGAGTTCCTTCATCGCGAACAACATGTCCTTCACGGGAGCGCGATAGGTCATTGGGCTTGTCTCCGGTCGGAAAAAAGGCGCCATCAAGGGCGCCTCTGGGCAAAGCCGCCAGTGCGTGCCGCACCGGCAAGCCATGGGTCAAAGGGCCTTGATCAACTCGGGCACCGCGACGAACAAATCGGCTTCCAAGCCATAGTCCGCCACGCTGAAGATCGGCGCCTCCGGGTCCTTGTTGATCGCCACGATCACCTTGGAGTCCTTCATGCCGGCCAGGTGCTGGATCGCGCCCGAGATGCCGCAGGCGATGTACAGGCTGGGTGCCACGATCTTGCCGGTCTGGCCGACCTGCCAGTCGTTGGGCGCGTAGCCAGCGTCCACCGCGGCGCGGCTGGCGCCGAGTGCGGCGCCCAGCTTGTCGGCCAGCGGCGTCAGCACCTCGTTGAACTTGTCGCTGCTGCCCATCGCCCGGCCGCCGGAGACGATGATCTTCGCGGCGGTGAGTTCGGGCCGGTCGCTCTTGGTGACCTCGCGGCCGACGAAACTGGACTTGCCGTTCGGCGCGACTGCGGTGATGGCCTCCACCGCTGCCGAGCCGCCGGTCGCTGCGGCGTCAAAGCCGGTGCTGCGCACGGTGGCGACCTTGGTCGCGTCGGCGGTCTGCACGGTGGCAATCGCGTTGCCAGCGTAGATCGGGCGCTCGAAGGTGTCGGCGCTGATCACCTTGGTGATGTCGCTGAGCTGGCCCACGTCCAGCTTGGCCGCCACGCGCGGGGCGACGTTCTTGCCGTGCGCGGTGGCGGGGAAGAAGATGTGGCTGTAGTTCGAGGCAATGGCCAGGACTTGCGCGGCCACGTCTTCGCCCAGCTGTTCGGCCAGGTGCGGCGCGTCGGCCTGCAGCACCTTGGCGACGCCTGCGATCTGGCTGGCTGCGGTGGCGGCGCCACCGGCATTGCTGCCGGCGATCAGCACGTGCACGTCGCCACCGATCTGCACGGCGGCGGTCACGGTGTTGAGGGTGGCGCCCTTGAGGCTGCCGTGGTCGTGTTCGGCAATGACAAGCGTCGTCATGGTCAGATCACCTTCGCTTCGTTCTTCAGCTTGTTCACCAGCGCCGCAACGTCCGGCACCTTCACGCCCGCGCCGCGCTTGGGCGGCTCGGAGACCTTCAGGGTCTTGACGCGCGGCGTGACGTCCACGCCAAGGTCGGCGGGCTTGAGCACGTCGAGCTGCTTCTTTTTGGCCTTCATGATGTTGGGCAGCGTGACGTAGCGCGGCTCGTTCAGGCGCAGGTCGGTGGTGATGACGGCCGGCAGCGAGAGCTTCAGCGTTTCTCCACCGCCGTCCACCTCGCGGGTGACGGACACCGAGTCTGCACTCAGCTCGACCTTGGAGGCGAAGGTCGCCTGCGGCAGGTCTGCGAGCGCGGCCAGCATCTGGCCGGTCTGGTTGCAGTCGTCGTCGATGGCCTGCTTGCCCAGGATCACGAGACCCGGCTGCTCCTTGTCGACCAGGGCCTTGAGCAGCTTGGCCACCGCCAGCGGCTGCAGTTCCTCGCTGGTCTCGACCAGGATGGCCCGGTCGGCGCCGATGGCCATCGCCGTGCGCAGGGTTTCCTGGCACTGGGTGACGCCACAGGACACGGCGATGACCTCGGTCACCAGGCCCTTTTCCTTCAGGCGCACAGCCTCTTCGACGGCAATCTCGTCGAACGGGTTCATGCTCATCTTGACGTTGGCGATGTCCACGCCTGTGCCGTCGCTCTTCACGCGGACCTTGACGTTGTAGTCCACCACCCGTTTCACGGGGACGAGTACCTTCATATCGCGTTGCTCCTGTCGGATCTGTCGGTTTGATTGACGTTTACGTAAACGGGAAATTCTATGGCGGCGCAGGTGGCACGCCATCGGGAACAGCCACAGCGAGGTGATCTGAAACGCTCGCCGGATAAAACGAACGATCGTGCTATTTTAGACACAAGGTCAGCAAAATCCAAAGCCCTGCCGTGAACAGATTGCAAGCAGCCTGTCAGGCCGGAACAAGGCCTGCCCCTCCCCGCTAGACTTGCGACCTCCATATGAACCATCCTGCTCCGAACAGCCGACTGATCGGCGTTTTCGACTCCGGTGTGGGCGGCCTTTCGGTGTTGCGCGCACTGCGCCAACGTCAGCCCGCGCTGCCATTGCTTTACATCGCCGATTCAGGCCATGCGCCCTACGGAGACCGCAATCCGGCGCACGTCGTCGAACGCTCACTGAAAGTCACCCAACACCTGATTGACCAGGGCGCAAGCCTGATCGTCATTGCTTGCAACACTGCAACGGCCTGGGCCATTGACACCTTGCGCGAGCGGCACCCCACGCTGGACCTTGTGGGCGTGGAACCCGGCGTGAAGCCTGCCGTCGCGCTGAGCCGCAACCGCAGGGTGGGCGTGATGGCCACGCCGTCAACACTGGCCAGCGAACGCTTTGCCAGCCTGCTGGCTCGTTACGCGAATGACTGCAAGATCCTCGGGGTCGGTTGCCGCGGGCTGGCAGCCGCCATCGAGCAAGGCGAAATCGCCTGCGAACAGGTCGACCAGTTGTTGGACCTCTACTGCGCAGAACTGCGCCGGGCCGAGGTCGACACCGCAGTGCTGGGCTGTACGCACTATCCGTTCGTCGCCGAGCGCATCGCACAACGGCTGGGCCCGGAAGTGCAGTTGCTGGACACGGCAGACGCCGTTGCTCGGCAAGCCTTGAACCTCTGGGTGGCGCGCCATCCGGAACGGTCAGCCGACAGCGGGAACAAGGGCCAGGTGCGGCTTCAATCGACCGGCGACACCATGGTGCTGGCTCGCCTGGCACGAGAGCAACTCGGGCTCTTCGAGCCAGTCGAGAACATCACGCTCTGAGCAGGCCGGAAAGCCAGCCGCCTGCGTGGTACCCGGAACGGGACTTGAACCCGTACGCCTTTTACGGCGGCGGATTTTAAGTCCGCTGCGTCTACCGATTTCGCCATCCGGGCGCGCGCCGAATTATCGCGGGCGCGATTGGCACCGCTGCTGCGGCACCAACAAAAAAGCCGCTGCACAAGATGCAGCGGCCTTTCAGATTTTGGAGCGGGAAACGAGACTCGAACTCGCGACCTCAACCTTGGCAAGGTTGCGCTCTACCAACTGAGCTATTCCCGCTTGGGATCATCAGGCTTTCACCTGACGCCGGAAGCAGCCCGAAGGCACCCCCGTTTGGTGTTTGGAGCGGGAAACGAGACTCGAACTCGCGACCTCAACCTTGGCAAGGTTGCGCTCTACCAACTGAGCTATTCCCG
>NZ_JAJNKD010000017.1:0-153397 GCF_021043325.1 Ideonella azotifigens | reverse complement strand
TCGCGCCCAGCCTGCACTCCAGTGTCCTGAACCCCAACATCGACTTCGAGGCCACGCCCTTCGTCGTGCAGCAGGAGCTGGCCGACTGGCCTGCACCGGTGCGCGAAGTGGCCGGTATCCAGAGGGTGGGCAAACGCATTGCCGGCATCTCGTCGTTCGGTGCGGGCGGGGCCAATGCGCATGTGGTGATTGAGGAATACAGCGCACCGCAAACGCAAGACACCCAAAGCGGACCGGCACTCATCGTGCTGTCGGCCAGAAGCGAAGACCGGCTCCAGGAACAAGTCCGGCAACTGCGCGATGCCATCGAAACCGACGCGGCCATCCACCTTGCCGACCTGGCCTACACGCTGCAGGTCGGGCGAGAGGCGATGGAGGAGCGGCTGGGGCTGGTCGTCAGTTCGACGGATGAGCTCCGCCAAAAACTGGGGGCCTACCTCGAAGGCAACGACGTTGACGAGCTGTACCGGGGCCAGGTCAAGCGCAACAAGGACGCGCTGGCGGGGCTGAGCGGGGACGAGGACCTTGGCACGGCGGTCGAGGCGTGGATTGCCAAGGGCAAGCATGGCAAGTTGCTGGACGTGTGGGTCAGGGGCATGGCGGTGCAATGGAGTCGCTTGTACGGCGACAAGCGGCCGCAACGCATCAGCCTGCCCACCTATCCGTTTGCCCGTGAGCGCTACTGGGTGCAGACCAGTCCAACGCAGCTGGTGGCGACCGTGGCCAGCCTGCACCCGCTGGTGCACCGCAACACCTCGGACGTGGACGGCCTGCGCTTCAGCACGCAGCTGAGCGGCGAAGAATTCTTCCTGGCCGACCACGTGGTGCGCGGCGAGCGCGTGCTGCCCGGCGTGGCGCAGCTGGAGATGGCGCGCACGGCGGCCAGCCATGTGCTGGGGCACGAGGTCGTGGCGCTGAGTGACGTGGTGTGGATGCGCCCGGTGGTCCTGGCCAGCGAAGGCCTGAGCCTGCACATCGCGCTGGATTCGCAAGACGACGGGTCCCTCAGCTTCGAGATCTACAGCGAGGACGGCGAGGGCGAGGCCCGGGTCTACAGCCAGGGCCATGCCCACCTCCAGCAGCCGGCCAGCGCGCAGGCGCATGACCTGCAAGCGTTGCGCGCGCAGTGCCAGCAGTCGCAACTGGATGCTGCGCAGTGCTACGCCCGCTTCGAACAATTGGGCTTGCACTACGGCCCGGCGTTCCAGGGCTTGCGCGAAGTCCATGTCGGGCAGGACCAGTTGCTGGCGCGCATCAGCTTGCCGGATGCGGCGCCGCAGGGCGGCTACCAACTGCACCCCAGCCTGCTGGACGCGGCCTTGCAAGCGACGCTGGGTCTGCAACTGGACAGCGAAACATTGATGCTGCCGTTTGCGCTGGGCACGTTGGAGGCGATGGCGCCGTGCACGGGCGAGATGTGGGCGGTCGTGCGCAGAAGTGCTGGGAGCAGTGCAGGAGACGCGGTGCAGCGGTTGGACGTGGACCTGTGCGATGCGCAGGGCAATGTCTGTGTGCGATTTGGAGGGTTCAGCTTGCGTTCGGCAACGGCCACCGTTGCGCGCGTCGAGCCCTTGCCGATGCCGCGGGCTGTCGCGCCGCAGGCATCGGTCCAGACCTTGCTGTTTCAGCCCCGCTGGACTGCGCAAGCGGCAACGCCGGCAACAGGCGACGCGTTCGCTCGGCATCTCGTGCTGCTGTGCGGCGTGGAGGCCACCGATCTGGCAGAGCGTCTGCCCGGCATCGTCTGCCTGACGCCTGCCAATGACGGTGCCCTGGCGCAACGCTTCGAATCCGCCGCCATCGGGTTGCTCGGACAGCTGCAGGCGCTGACCGGCCAGCCCGGCAGGCACCTGATCCAGGTGCTCGTCCCGGCGACCGGAGAAGGCCAGGCCCTGGTGGGCCTGGGCGGCATGCTGCGCACGGCGCAAGTGGAGAACCCGCGCATCACCGGTCAGGTGATCGGTGTGCAGCCCGGGCAGGACCTTGCGCAGGCCTTGCTGGACAACTGCGGCAGCAACGCGCGGCAGGTGCGATACACCAGCAGCGGTGAGCGTGAAGTCGCTGCTTGGACGGAACTTGCGGTGGCGGCTGATGTCGCCTCGCCATGGAAGCCACACGGCGTCTACCTGATCACCGGTGGCGCCGGCGGCCTGGGCCTGATCTTCGCGCGGGAGATCGCTCGCCACGCCAGGAACGCGGTGCTGATCCTGACCGGCCGTTCGGCATTGAACGAAGGCATCCAGGCCAGCATTCGCGAGCTGGAAACGCTGGGTGCCGTGGTGCGCTATCACGCGGTCGACGTCAGCGACGGCGCGGCCTTGACACAGCTGCTGCACAGCATTCCCGAGGAGTTCGAAGGACTGGACGGCATCGTCCACAGCGCCGGGGTGCTGCGCGACAGCCTGATCGCCAGGAAGACGCCGCAGCAATTGCGCGAGGTGCTGGCTGCCAAGGTGGCCGGCACGATTCATCTCGACGAGGCCAGCCGCGACATGGCGCTGGACTTCTTCATCTGCTTCTCATCGATTGCCGGCGCGCTGGGCAATGCCGGGCAGGCAGACTACGCCGCGGCCAATGCGTTCATGGACGCGTTTGCACAGCATCGCAATGCCCTCGTGGCGCAAGGCAAACGCCGGGGGCAGACCCTGTCGCTGAACTGGCCGCTGTGGGACGAAGGCGGCATGCAGGTCGATGCCGCTACACGCAAGCTGCTGGGCCAGCAATTCGGCCTGCACCCGCTGGTCACCGCAAACGGCGTGCTGGCCTTGCGGCAGGCCCTGGCGAGCGGCGGTGCGCAATGCCTGGTCGTGGCCGGTGAGGCCGTCCGCATCCGGCAGTTGCTGCTGGGCCAGCCATCCCAGGCGCCGTTGCCGCCCGTGCCTCAACCCGCCCAGGCGGACCGTCAGGCCAGCGATCACGACTTGCCTGAAAGCGTGAAGCGCGCATTGGTCGCGATGGTCTCGGCGCTGATCAAGGTCAGGCCCGAGGACATCGACGGCGAGACGGCCTTGAGCGAATACGGCTTCGATTCGGTCTCGCTGGCCGAATTCGGCGCTGCGCTGAACCAGCAGTACACGCTCGACCTGAAGCCGACGATCTTTTTCGAACATCCGACGCTGAGCGGTCTGGCTGCCCACCTGGCCCGTGAACACCATGCGGCGCTGGCGCCGCGGTTCGCAGGGGCGGCCAGCATGCTGCCCACAGCGCCGCCGGCCGTGGCGCCACCGGCGCACCAGCGCACCGGTTCGCGTGGCCGCAATCTCTTCAACCAGCGACAGGCAACCGCAAGCCGAAGGCCGGTGGTTGACGAGCCCATCGCCATCATCGGCATGAGCGGCCACTTCCCTCAGGCCCGGGACATCGCCGAGTTCTGGCGCAACCTGCAGGCTGGCAAGGACTGCATCGGCGAGGTGCCGCGCGAGCGCTGGGACTGGCAGGCCTGGTTCGGCGACCCGATCACCGAAGACAACAAGACCAACGTCAAGTGGGGCGGCTTCATCGAGGGTGTCGACGAATTCGACCCGATGTTCTTCGGCATCTCGCCGAAAGAAGCCGAGCTGATGGACCCTCAGCAGCGGCTGATGATGGCCCAGGTCTGGAAGGCGCTGGAGGACGCCGGCTACGCAGGCACGGCGCTGGCGGGAAGCGACACGGCGATCTACGTCGGCACCGGGGCGACGGGCTACGGCACGCTGCTGAACCGTGCCCGCCTCGCCGGCGAAGCCTATGCCGCGACCGGCGGCGTGCCCTCGGTCGGCCCCAACCGGCTCAGCTACCTGTTCGACTGGCATGGCGCGAGCGAGCCGGTGGAAACCGCCTGCTCCAGCTCGCTGGTGGCGCTGCGGCGCGGGGTGGCGGCGCTGCAGAAGGGCGAGGCTTCGGTGGCCGTCGTCGGCGGGGTCAACACCCTTGTTGCGCCGGAGGCGCATGTGAGCTTCAACAAGGCCGGCATGCTGAGCGAGGACGGCCGCTGCAAGACCTTTGCCAGCAACGCCAACGGCTATGTGCGCGGCGAAGGCGTGGCGATGCTGGTGCTCAAGCGCCTGTCGGACGCCGAGCGCGACGGCGACCACATCCACGGCCTGGTGCGCGGCAGCGCCGAGAACCACGGCGGCCGGGCCAATTCCCTCACGGCGCCGAACCCGGTGGCGCAGGCGGCGGTGATCGCCAAGGCGCACCGCAACGCAGGCATTGACCCCCGCACCGTGACCTACATCGAAGCCCACGGCACTGGCACGCCGCTGGGCGACCCGGTGGAGATCAACGGGCTCAAGGCGGCGTTCAAGGAGCTGTATGCGGCCATCGGCGACAGCGCAGTGGCGGCACCGCACTGCGGCCTGGGCTCGGTCAAGACCAACATCGGCCACCTGGAACTGGCGGCAGGTGTGGCGGGCGTCGTCAAGGTGCTGCTGCAGATGAAGCACAAGACTCTGGTCAAGAGCCTGCACAGCGAGACGCTGAACCCCTACATCGACCTGGACGGCAGCCCGTTCTACGTGGTGCAGCAAACACGCGAATGGGAAGCGCTGCGCGACGCGCAGGGCCGGCCGCTGCCGCGCCGCGCGGGCGTCAGTTCGTTCGGCTTTGGTGGGGTGAATGCACACGTGGTGCTGGAGGAGTACATCGCACCGGCGTCGGCGGCTGTCGATGCAGGCCCGGTCGCCGTCGTGCTCTCGGCGCGCACCGAGTCCCAGCTCGCCGAACAGGTGCAGCAGCTGCTTGCGGCCATCGAAGCCGAGCCCGGCATCGTGCTGGCCGACCTGGCCTACACGCTGCAGGTGGGGCGCAAGGCCATGGAGGAGCGCCTTGCGCTGGTTGTCGGTTCGCTGGCGGAGCTGCGCGAGAGGCTCGCCGACCACCTTGCCGGCAAGCTCGCCATGGCCGAGGTCTACCGGGGCCAGGTCAAGGCGCACAAGGACACGCTGGCCGCGCTGGCGGGTGACGAGGACATGGCCGCCATCGCCGAGGCCTGGATGGCCAAGGGCAAGCTGGGCAAACTGCTGGACCTGTGGGTCAAGGGCATGGCGGTGGATTGGCAGCGCCTCTACGGCGCGGTGCGGCCACGCCGCATCAGCCTGCCGACCTATCCCTTTGCCCGCGAGCGGCATTGGGTGCGGACGGACGATGCAAAGCCAGCCGGCGCTGCCGCGACGGCAGCCCTGCATCCGCTGCTTCACCGCAACACCTCGGACCTGGACGGCCTGCGCTTCAGCACGCAGCTGAGCGGCGAGGCCTTTTTCCTGGCCGATCACGTGGTGCGCGAGGCGCGTGTGCTGCCCGCTGCGGCCCAGCTGGAAATGGCGCGCCAGGCCGCAAGCAAAGTGCTGGGCGAGGCCGGTCGCATCGCCTTGCATGACGTGGCCTGGCAGCGGCCGATCGCGGTGGGCGAGGGCGGCTTACCGGTGCATGTGACGCTGTACCCGGAGGCGAACGGCGAGCTCGGTTTCGAGATTCGCGGCGAAGGCGCTGGCGACGAGGCTGTGGTCTACAGCCAGGGCATGGCCAGGTCCGAGCTCGCGAAGCTTCCTGTCGAGGCCCACGACCTGGCGGCGCTGCGCCAACGCTGCGACGCGGCGCATCTCAGCGGCGCGCAGTGCCAGGAGCGCTTCGCCCGCATGGGCTTGCGCTACGGCCCCGCGTTCCGCGGCTTGCACGAGCTGTTTGTCGGCGCCGGCCAGGTGCTGGCACGGCTGGTCTTGCCCGAGGCGGTGCAGGCCACCTGGCCGGACTACCAGCTGCACCCCAGTCTGGTGGACGCGGCCCTGCAGGCCACGCTGGGCCTGCAAGTGGGCGAGCCTCAGTTGATGCTGCCCTTTGCGCTTGGCAGCCTGGAGACCTTCGCGCCGTGCACCTTGGCGATGTGGGCCATCGCGCAGCGCTGCCCCGGCAGCCAGGCCGGTGAGTCCGTGCAACGCTTCGACATCGACCTCTGCGACGAGCAGGGTGCCGTCTGCGTGCGCCTGCGGCAGTTCGGCGTGCGCTCGCCAATGGGCAGTGCCCCGCAGGACGACAGGCCGGTGCCTGCCGCCGTGCCCGCCCCGGCTGGCAGCGTGCTGCAGGACAAGGTCAGGCGCATGCTGGTCGAGATGGTGTCGCAGCTGATCAAGGTCAAGCCCGAAGACATCGATGGCGACACGGCGCTCAGCGAATACGGTTTCGACTCCATCTCGCTGACCGAATTCGGCAATGCGCTGAGCCAGCAGTACCGGATCGATGTGAAGCCGACGATCTTCTTCGAGCATCCCACGCTGGACGCGCTGGCCGGCCACCTGGCGAGCGAGCACCACGCGGCACTCGCACCGCTGCTCGCACCAGCAGTCGCCGAGATGACAGACGCCATGGCCCCCATGCTCGCGCAGGAACCTGCGGTCGAACGCCCCCGGTCGCGCGGGCGCGCCAGCCTGGTCCGCCCGGCAGCGGTGGTGAGCCAGCGCCAGGCGCTGGACGAGCCCATCGCCATCATCGGCATGAGCGGGCAGTTCCCGCAGGCGCCGGACCTTGAGGCCTTCTGGCGCGTGCTGGCCCAGGGCCAGGACTGCATCACCGAGATCCCGCCCGAGCGCTGGGACTGGCGCGAATGGTTCGGCGACCCGGCGCACGAGCAGAACCGCACCCACATCAAGTGGGGCGGCTTCATGGCCGGCATCGATCAGTTCGACCCCATGTTCTTCGGCATCTCGCCGAAGGAAGCCAGGCTGATGGATCCGCAGCAGCGGCTGATGATGATGCACGTCTGGAAGGCGCTGGAAGACGCCGGCTATGCCGGGCCGGCGCTGGCGGGCAGCGACACAGCCATTTATGTCGGCACCGGTGCTGCCGGCTACGGCACGCTGCTGAACCGCGTGAGCCTGGGCGGCGAAGCCTATTCGTCCACCGGTGGCGTGCCCTCGGTCGGCCCGAACCGCATGAGCTATTTCCTCGACTGGCATGGGCCCAGCGAGCCGGTGGAAACGGCCTGCTCCAGCTCGCTGGTGGCGCTGCGGCGGGCCATCCTGGCGATCCAGCGTGGCGACTGCGGCCTGGCCATCGCCGGTGGCGTGAACACCATGGTCACGCCGGAAATGCACATCAGCTTCAACAAGGCCGGCATGCTGAGCGAGGATGGCCGCTGCAAGACCTTCGCCAGCAATGCCAACGGCTATGTGCGTGGTGAAGGCGTGGCGATGCTGGTGCTCAAGCGCCTGTCGGACGCCGAGCGCGACGGCGACCACATCCACGGCCTGGTGCGCGGCAGCGCGGAGAACCACGGCGGGCGCGCCAATTCCCTGACGGCCCCGAACCCGGTGGCGCAGGCCGCGGTGATCGCCAAGGCACACCGCAACGCTGGCATCGACCCGCGCACCGTGAGCTACATCGAAGCCCACGGCACCGGCACGCCGCTGGGCGACCCGGTGGAGATCAACGGGCTCAAGGCCGCGTTCAAGGAGCTGTATGCCGCCACCGGTGACAGCGAAGTCGCAGCACCGCACTGCGGCCTGGGCTCGGTCAAGACCAACATCGGCCACCTGGAACTCGCAGCCGGTGTGGCAGGCGTCGTCAAGGTGCTGCTGCAGATGAAGCACAAGACCTTGGTCAAGAGCCTGCACAGCGAGACGCTGAACCCCTACATCGACCTGGACGGCAGCCCGTTCTACGTGGTGCAGCAAACACGCGAATGGGAAGCGCTGCGCGACGCGAAAGGCCAGCCGCTGCCGCGCCGCGCGGGCGTGAGCTCGTTCGGCTTTGGTGGCGTGAATGCACACGTGGTGCTGGAGGAGTACATCGCGCCGGCGTCGGCGGCGGTCGATGCCGGGCCGGTTGCGGTGGTGCTCTCGGCGCGCAATGAAGAGCGCTTGCTTGCGCAGGCGCGCCAGCTCTCGGCTTTCATCGCCTTGCCGGAAAACGCAGGCCTTGACCTGAACGACCTGGCCTACACGCTGCAGGTGGGGCGAGAGGCCATGGAAGAACGGCTGGCCCTGGTCGCAGGATCGCTGGACGAGCTGCGCGACAAGCTGGCGCGTTTCCTGGCCGGCGAGCCTGGCGTGGAAGCGGGCCATCGCGGCCAGGTTCGGCCGCACAAGGCAGCCATGGCGGCCCTGCCGGCGGACGAAGACCATGCGCAAGCCGTGCGCGGCTGGCTGGCAAATGCCGAGCTGAACCCATTGCTGGCCCTGTGGGTCAAGGGCTTTGCGCTGGACTGGGCGGCGCTGCACGGCCCGCACCAGCGGCGCCGCATCAGCTTGCCGACCTATGCCTTCGCCCAGGAACGCCACTGGGTGCCAGGCGGCGCCGTGCGCCCGGGCGACGCAGCCAACGAAGCCGTGCCGCCAGCCGCACGCGAAACCCAACTCAAGCGGAACACCTCCGAGATGATCGATTCGATTGCTGCAAATCCAGCGCAGGCCGCGGATGAGCGCTTGCGTGAAAAAAGCATCCTGCAGATCAGGCAGCTGATCAGCGAGGGCGTCGGGCTGCCGGTGGAAACCATCCAGGCCCACATCGGCTTCGACGAATACGGCATCGACTCCATCCTGGCGCTGGAGCTGACCAATGCCCTGCGCGACGCGATCGGGGCCGAGGGCATCGGCACCTCGCTGTTTTTCGAGCACCCCACCATCGAGCGCCTGGTCGACCATTTCATGCAGACCGAGGCCGAGGCCTTGCGGCGCTGGACGGGTCTGGACCGCGTCGCGGTGCCGCGTCCCGTCGCCCCTGCGGTGGTCTCCCCAGGAGTGAGCGAGCCCGAGGCGAGGCCCGGCTTCGACGTGGCCATCGTCGGCCTGGCCGGGCGCTACCCGCAGGCCGCCGATGTCGGCGAGCTCTGGGCCCACCTCGCGGGGACGCCTCGGCCTGCCCCGGCCTTCGCGCCCGAGCCCGCCCTGTGGAACGAGGCCCGCGGGTTCGATCCCCGGTTCTTCGGCCTCAGCCCGCAGCAGGCCCAGGCGATGGGGCCGCAGGCGCGGCTTTTCCTGCAGCAGGTGCATGCGAGCGTCGAAGAAGCGGGCTACACACCCGCCCGGCTGGCGCACAGCTGGAAGATCGGCCTGTTCGTCGGGGTGAGCCACGAGCGCGGCTGGGCCATTGCCGACCAGGTGTCGCAGTGCTTCGATTTCCAGGGCCCCGGCATGGCGGTGGACACTGCCGGTGCGTCCGCTTTGACGGCTGTGCACCTGGCCGTCGACAGCCTGCGCAGCGGCGACAGCGAGGTGGCCATTGCCGGCGGCGTGGACGGCGAGGCCGTGGGCGCGCTGGTGCTCAAGCCGCTGCATCGCGCGCTGGCCGATGGCGATCATGTCCACGGCGTGATCAAGGGCAGTGCGGTGAGCTCACCGGGCAGGACGCGCGGCGATGCCGCATCCCGTGCTGCGCAGCAGGCCCGGCTGGTCGGCGACGCGCTGCAGCGGGCGGGGGTCGATGCGCGGGCGGTCAGCCACGTGACCACGCAGGCGGCCAGCGGCCTGGTGGGCCTCAGCAAGCTGCTGCTGCAGATGAAGCACCAGACCCTGCTGCCGGACGCGGGTTCGCAACTGACCCACTGGCGCCGCCCGGTGCTGGCCCTGGACGGCCAGCCGCGCGAGTTGCCAAGGATGGCGGGCGTCTCTTCGTTCGGGCCTGCCGGCGCCAACGCTCATGTGGTGATCGCGGAGCACATCCCGCCGCTGGAGGCGGACGAGGCAGCGAACGCCGGCCAGGGACCGGCGCTGGTGCTGCTGTCGGCCCGCGACGAGGCTGCGCTGCAGCGGCAGGCGCAGCGGCTGCTGGCGGCCATCGCCACGCCGCAGCCCACGGCCGGGCTGACGCTGGCCAACCTGGCTTACACGCTGCAGGTGGGCCGCGAGGCCATGGCAGAGCGCCTGGCGCTGCAGGTGGATTCGCTGGACGATTTGCGGGCCAAGCTGGCCGCCTTCATCGCGGGCAACTTGCAGCTTGGCGGCCTGCATCGCGGGCAAGCCGGGCGGCAGGCGCTGGCCGCGCTGCTGGACGACGAGGACATGGACGCCACCGTGCGGGCCTGGATTGCCAAGGGCAAGTTCGGCAAGCTGGCCGATCTGTGGGCCCAAGGCTTCGACCTGGACTGGCAGCGCCTGCACCCAGCCGCGGATGGCGCTGCCCGTCCCAAGCAGATCAGCCTGCCCACCTATCCTTTTGCTGCTGAGTTTGCGGGTGACTCTCTTGCGGCCGGCATGGAGCCGGCCATGCCACCCCAGGAGCCGGCGGAGCCTGAACCGCCGACACCCGCCGCTGCCGAACGGGCTGCGCCGGCGGCCGTCAAGCCCATGCCGCGGCAAGCGGGCAGGACCTCGTGGCCGCTGTCGTTCGCGCAGCAGCGGCTGTGGTTCCTGGACCAGTACGAGCCGGGCTTGGCCATCTACAACATCCCGGCCGCCGTGCGGCTGACTGGCCAGCTGGACACCGACGCGCTGGCGCGCACGCTCAACGAGATCGTGCGCCGCCACGAGGCGCTGCGCACCTCGTTCGCGATGGAAGCGGGCGAGCCGGTGCAGGTCATCGCGCCGGCGCTGGTGTTGCCGCTGCAGACGCTGGACCTCAGCGGCCTGCCCACAGCGCAGCGCGAGGCACAAACCCGTGAACAGCTGCAAGCTGAGGCGGACCAGCCGTTCGACCTGGCGACCGGCCCGCTGATCCGCTTCCGCCTGCTGCGGCTGGCCAGCGATGCGCACCTGCTGCTGGTGACCATGCACCACATCGTCTCGGATGGCTGGTCCATGGGCATCGTGGTGCAGGAGGTGGCGGCCCTGTACCGGTCCTTCCTGCAGGGCCTGCCGCCCGCCTTGCCGGCCTTGCCCATCCAGTACGCGGACTTTGCCGAATGGCAACGCCAGCGCCTGAGCGGCGGCCTGCTGGCACGGCAGCTGGGCTACTGGCAGCGCAAGCTGGAAGGCAGCCCGCAGTTGCTGGCCCTGCCCACGGACCGGCCGCGGCCGACCAAGCTGGGCCACCGGGGCGCGGCCCTGCCGTTCACCGTGCCGGCGGCAGCGGTGGCCGGCCTGCGGGCACTGGGCCACCAGGCGCAGGGCACGCTGTTCATGGCGCTGTGCGCGGCCTTCAATGTGCTGATGGCGCGGCATTCGGGCCAGACCGACATCTGCATCGGCACGCCCATCGCCAACCGCAACCGCACCGAAATCGAGAACCTGATCGGCTTCTTCGTCAACACGCTGGTGCTGCGCACCCAGGTGGACCTGGCGCAGGACTTCCTCAGCCTGCTGCGGCAGGTGCGGCAGACCACGCTGGAAGCCTACGACCACCAGGACGTGCCCTTCGAACAACTGGTCGAGGCCGTGCGGCCGGAGCGGCACACCAGCTACTCGCCCTTGTTCCAGGTGATGCTGGTGCTGCAGAACGCGCCGATGACCGGGCTGGTTTTGCCTGGCCTGCGCGCCGAGCTGATGCAGGCCGAGCGAGTGACGGCGAAGTTTGACCTGACGCTGACGCTGACCGAAGACCCGCAAGGCCTGCACGGCGAGCTGGAGTACAACACCGACCTGTTCGAGGCCGCGACCATCGAGCGCATGGCCGGCCACTTCACGCAGCTGCTGCGGGCCATCGTGGAAGATCCCGAGCGCCCGGTGGGCGAGCTGCCGATGCTGGGCGCAGCCGAGCGCCAGCAACTGCTGCACGGCTTCAACGACACCGCCACCGTCTACCCGCGGGTGGCCCCTGGCAGCAACACCCTGCACCAGCTCTTCGAAGCCCAGGTGCAACGCAGCCCCGAGCGCACCGCCGTGGTCTACGAGGGTGCCTCGCTGAGCTACGCCGAACTCAACGCGCAGGCCAACCGCCTGGCGCGCCAGCTGCGCAGCCTGGGCGTAGGGCCCGACTCGCTCGTGGGCCTGTGCATGGAGCGCTCCGTCGAGATGATCGTCGGCCTCTATGCCACCCTGAAGGCCGGCGGCGCCTACGTGCCACTGGACCCCGGCTTCCCGGCCGAGCGCCTGGCCACCATCCTGGACGACGCCAAGCCGGTGGCCGTGCTCACGCAAAGCCATCTGCAGGACCGCGTGCCGGCCACCCCTGGCCTGCCGGTGATCGTGTTGGACGACGGCGCCGAACTGCTGGTCGACCCCGGCAACCTGGAGAATCTGACCGAGCCAGGCCTTTTGGCCTATGTCATCTACACCTCCGGCTCCACCGGCAAGCCCAAGGGCGTGGGCATCGAGCACCGGGGCATCGTCAACCGCCTGCAGTGGATGCAGCAAGCCTATCCGCTGACCGCGGCAGACAGGGTGCTGCAGAAGACTCCCTTCAGCTTCGACGTCTCGGTGTGGGAATTCTTCTGGCCGCTGCTCGAAGGCGCGACCCTGGTCGTGGCCAGGCCCGGCGGCCACCAGGACGTGGCCTACCTGGCGCGCGTGATCGATGAACAGCGCATCACCACGCTGCACTTCGTGCCGCCGATGCTCGACGTGTTCCTCAACGAAGCCAGGCCCGGCAGTGCCAGGTCGCTGCGCCAGGTCATGTGCAGCGGCCAGGCCCTGCCGCTGGAACTGCAGCAGCGCTTCTTCCAGACCTGGGACCACGTCGAACTGCACAACCTCTACGGCCCCACCGAAGCCTCGGTCGACGTCACTTATTGGCAGTGCCACAAGGACAGCGAGCTGCAGTGCGTGCCGATTGGCAAGCCGATTGCCAACATCCAGATCCACATCCTCGACGACTTGCTCAACCCGGTGCCCATCGGCGTGGTCGGCCACCTGTTCATCGCCGGCATCGGCCTGGCGCGGGGCTACATCAACCGGCCCGAGCTGACCGAACAGAGCTTCATCCCCAACCCGTTCAGCGCAGAGCCCGGGGCCAGGATGTACCGCTCGGGCGACCTGGCGCGCTACCTGCCCGACGGCAACATCGAGTACCTGGGCCGCAGCGACCACCAGGTCAAGATCCGCGGGCTGCGCATCGAGCTGGGCGAGATCGAGAGCGCGCTGGGGGCCGTGCAGGCCGTGCGCGACGTGGTGGTGCTGGCGCGGGAGGACGAGCGCAAGATCCCGCGCCTGGTGGCCTACCTGGTGGCGCATGACGGGCACAGCTTGCCCGACGAGGCGCAGCTGCGCACGGCGCTGGCGCAAAGCCTGCCCGAGTACATGCTGCCCAGCCACTTCGTGAGCCTGGAGGCGATGCCGCTGACGGCCAATGGCAAGGTGGACCGCAAGGCGCTGCCCGCGCCTGACATGTCACAGAGCGAGGTCGCATACCTGGCGCCCCGCACCGAGAACGCGCTGAAGCTGGCAGCGGTCTGGAAGGACGTGCTGAAGGTCGAACAGGTCGGCCTGGGCGACAACTTCTTCGACCTGGGCGGCCATTCCTTGCTGGCCACGCAGCTGATGTCGCGCGTCAACGCGGCGTTTGGCACCGAGATCTCGCTGCGCGCAATCTTCGAGGCGCCCACGCTGGGCGAGATGGTGCAACTGGTGGCGCCCGATGAGGCCGAACCGACCGCAGAACCGACCGCTGTGCCGGCCGCCGTGCCGGCCGCCGTGCCGTCCGCGCCGGCCGAGACCTCGGAAGGTCATCCGCTGTCCTTTGCCCAGCAGCGGCTGTGGTTCCTGGACCAGCTGGAACGCCACAGCCCGCTCTACAACATCCCCGCGGCCGTGCGCCTCACGGGCAAGCTGGACCACGAGGCCCTGGCCTTCGCGTTCAACGCGGTGATCGGCCGCCATGACGCGCTGCGCGCGTACTTCGAAAGCACCGGCGGCATGCCGGTGCAGAAGATCCTGCCGCGCCTGGAGGTGACGCTGGCGCTCAACGACCTGCGCGATCTGCCGCGCATGGAGCGCGAGGCCCGGATGCAGTGGTTGATGCTGGACCAGGCGCGCACCCCATTCGACCTGCAGACCGGCCCGTTGGTCCGCGGTGGCCTGCTGCAGCTCGGCGACGAGGAACACCTGCTGCTGCTGACGATGCACCACATCGTCTCCGACGGCTGGTCCATGGGCATCCTGGTGCGGGAAGTCGGTGTGCTGTATGCCGGCCGCGCGATGGGGGCCACCGCGGCGCTGCCCGAGCTGCCGATGCGCTACGTCGATTTCGCCCGCTGGCAGCGGCAATGGCTGGCTGGCGAGGTGCTGGCGCAGCAACTGGCTTACTGGCGCCAGCAACTCGCGGGCAGTCCGCAGCTGCTGGCCTTGCCCACCGACAGGCCACGCCCTGCGGTGCAGAGCCAATCCGGCGCCTCGGTGGCGTATGCCGTGCCTGCGGAGGTGCATGCCAAGCTGCTGGCGCTGGGCCGAAAGCGCCAGAGCACCTTGTTCATGACACTGTGCGCCGCCTTCAACGTGCTGCTGGCGCGCCAGGCCGGGCAGACCGACATCTGCATCGGCACGCCCATCGCCAACCGCAACCGCGCCGAGATCGAGGGGCTGATCGGCCTGTTCGTCAACACGCTGGTGCTGCGTACTCAGGTCGACCTCGGCCTCGGATTCAATGCGCTGCTGGCGCAGGTGAGGGGCCACACGCTGGATGCCTACGCGAACCAGGACGTGCAGTTCGAGCAATTGGTCGAGGCGCTTCAGCCTGAGCGCGACAGCAGCTTCACGCCGCTGTTCCAGGTCATGCTGGTCTTGCAGAACGCGCCGATGAAGCTGGAATTGCCCGGCCTGCAACTGGCGTTCGTGCCGGGTGAGCGAGTGACGGCGAAGTTCGACCTGACGCTGACGCTGACCGAAGACCCGCAAGGCCTGCACGGCGAGCTGGAGTACAACACCGACCTGTTCGAGGCCGCGACCATCGAGCGCATGGCCGGCCACTTCACGCAGCTGCTGCGGGCCATCGTGGAAGATCCCGAGCGCCCGGTGGGCGAGCTGCCGATGCTGGGCGCAGCCGAGCGCCAGCAGCTCCTGTACGGCTTCAACGACACCGCCACCGTCTACCCGCGGGTGGCCCCGGGCAGCAACACCCTGCACCAGCTCTTCGAAGCCCAGGTGCAACGCAGCCCCGAGCGCACCGCCGTGGTCTACGAGGGTGCCTCGCTGAGCTACGCCGAACTCAACGCGCAGGCCAACCGCCTGGCGCGCCAGCTGCGCAGCCTGGGCGTTGGCCCGGACTCGCTCGTGGGCCTGTGCATGGAGCGCTCCGTCGAGATGATCGTCGGCCTGTATGCCACCCTGAAGGCCGGCGGCGCCTACGTGCCACTGGACCCCGGCTTCCCGGCCGAGCGCCTGGCCACCATCCTGGCAGACGCCCGCCCCGTGGCCGTGCTCACCCAAAGCCACCTGCAGGACCGCGTGCCCGCCACGCCCGACCTGCCGGTGATCGTGCTGGACAGCGACGAGAGGCTGCTGGTCGACCCCGGCAACCTGGAGAACCTGACCCAGCCAGGCCATTTGGCCTATGTCATCTACACCTCCGGCTCCACCGGCAAGCCCAAGGGCGTGGGCATCGAGCACCGGGGCATCGTCAACCGCCTGCAATGGATGCAGGAGGCCTACCCGCTGACGGCAGCGGACAGGGTGCTGCAGAAGACCCCCTTCAGCTTCGACGTCTCGGTGTGGGAATTCTTCTGGCCGCTGCTCGAAGGCGCGACCCTGGTCGTGGCCAGGCCCGGCGGCCACCAGGACGTGGCCTACCTGGCGCGCGTGATCGATGACGAACGCATCACCACGCTGCACTTCGTGCCGCCGATGCTGGACGTGTTCCTCAACGAAGCCAAGCCCGCCAGTGCCAGGTCGCTGCGCCAGGTCATGTGCAGCGGCCAGGCCCTGCCGCTGGAGCTGCAGCAGCGCTTCTTCCAGACCTGGGACCACGTCGAACTGCACAACCTCTACGGCCCCACCGAAGCCTCGGTGGACGTCACCTACTGGCAATGCCACAAGGACAGCGAACTGCAGTGCGTGCCGATTGGCAAGCCGATTGCCAACATCCAGATCCACATCCTCGACGACTTGCTCAACCCGGTGCCCATCGGCGTGGTCGGCCACCTGTTCATCGCCGGCATCGGCCTGGCGCGGGGCTACATCAACCGGCCCGAGCTGACCGAACAGAGCTTCATCCCCAACCCGTTCAGCGCAGAGCCCGGGGCCAGGATGTACCGCTCGGGCGACCTGGCGCGCTACCTGCCCGACGGCAACATCGAGTACCTGGGCCGCAGCGACCACCAGGTCAAGATCCGCGGGCTGCGCATCGAGCTGGGCGAGATCGAGAGCGCGCTGGGGGCCATGCAGGCCGTGCGCGACGTGGTGGTGCTGGCGCGGGAGGACGAGCGCAAGATCCCGCGCCTGGTGGCCTACCTGGTGGCGCATGACGGGCACAGCTTGCCCGACGAGGCGCAGCTGCGCACGGCGCTGGCGCAAAGCCTGCCCGAGTACATGCTGCCCAGCCACTTCGTGAGCCTGGCGGCGATGCCGCTGACGGCCAATGGCAAGGTGGACCGCAAGGCGCTGCCCGCACCGGACATGTCACAGGGCGAGGCCGAATACCTGGCGCCTCGCACGGCGGCCGAACAGGCCGTGGCCGAAGTCTGGGCCGAGCTGCTGCAGGTCGACAAGGTGGGTGTGCACGACGACTTCTTTGCGCTTGGCGGCCATTCGTTGCTGGCCACGCAGTTGATGTCGCGCCTGGGGGCGAAATTCGGCACCGCCATTTCGCTGCGCACCGTCTTCGAGACGCCGGTGCTGGCGGACCTGGCCGCCATCCTCGCGCCCGCGGGGGCCGAGTCACCGGAAGCGCCGCAGACGCCGGCCGCCCTGGGCTTGCCGGCCGAGTTGCCAGCACAAGCCTTCCCGCCGTCGCTGGCCCAGCAGCGCCTGTGGTTCCTGGATCAGCTGGAGGGCCCGAGTGCCACCTACAACGTCCCGATCGCGTTCCGTCTCGAAGGCAAGCTGAACCGGCCCGCGTTGCAGGCGGCGCTGAACGACCTCGTGTGTCGCCACGACGCGCTGCGCGCCTGTTTCCAGAGCGCCGGCGGCACACCGGTGCTGCGGCTGTTGCAGCGAGTGGACCTGGCGCTCCCGTTCGATGACCTGCGCCACTCGACGCAGCAGGCGCGCGACGCAGCAGTGGCCGCGCGCATGCTGGCCGAAGCGCAGCTGCCTTTTGACCTGACGACAGGCCCGCTGATCCGGGGTGGCCTGCTGCAGCTCGGCGACGAGCAGCATCTGCTGCTGCTGACCGTGCATCACATCGTCTTCGACGGCTGGTCCATCGGCATCCTGGTGCGGGAATTCGGTGCGCTCTATGCGAGCCACGCCGCGGGGCTGCCGCTGGCGCTGCCCGAGCTGCCCATGCGCTACGTCGACTTTGCCGCCCGGCAGCGGCAGTGGCTGAGCGGCGAACGCCTGGCGCGGCAACTGGGCTACTGGCAGCAGCGCCTGAATGGGGCGCCCGCGCTGCTGGATTTGCCCACTGACCGGCCGCGCCCGCCTGTGCAGCGCCAAGACGGCGCCTCCTTGCCGTATGCGCTGCCCGCGGAGCTCTCTGCCAGGCTGCGGGCGCTCAGCAGGAAGACGCAGAGCACCTTGTTCATGACCCTGTGCGCGGCCTTCAACGTCCTGCTGGCGCGCCAGGCCGGGCAGACCGACATCTGCATCGGCACGCCCATCGCCAACCGCAACCGCACCGAGATCGAGGGCTTGATCGGCCTGTTCGTCAACACGCTGGTGATTCGCACGCAGGTCGACCTCAGCCTTGGATTCTCTGCGCTGCTGGCGCAGGTGAGGGGCCACACGCTGGATGCCTACGCGAACCAGGATGTGCCCTTCGAGCAGGTGGTGGAGGCCTTGCAGCCCGGCCGGCATGCCCGTCACACGCCGCTGTTCCAGGTGATGCTGGCCCTTCAGAACGCGCCCATGGCCCGGCCGGAAATGCCGGACCTGTCGATGTCGTTTGTTGCCGGCCCCGTCGTCACCGCCAAGTTCGATCTGACCCTGACCCTGACCGAAAGTGCAGACGGGTTGCATGGCGACTTCGAATACAGCACCGACCTGTTCGACGCCAGCACGATCGCGCGCCTGGCCGGCCACTTCACGCGCCTGCTGCAGGCCATCGTGACTGATCCCGACACGCCGGTTGGGGAGCTGGACCTGCTGGGCAGCGGCGAGCGCCAGCGCATGCTGGCCGAATGGAACGACACCGCCACGGCGTTCCCCGGCGTGGACCCGCAATCCACGCAGGTCCAGCAGCTGTTCGAGGCGCAGGTGGCGCGCACGCCGCACAAGGTGGCCGTCGTCCATGAGGGCCGCTCGCTCAGCTACGCCGAGCTGAACGCACAGGCCAACCGGCTGGCGCACCATTTGATGGTGCTGGGCGTTGGGCCCGAGTCGCGTGTCGCGATCTGCGCGGAACGTGGCGTGGAGATGGTGATGGCCTTGCTGGCGACGCTCAAGGCAGGCGGCGCCTACGTGCCGCTCGATCCAGCCTATCCGGCGGACCGCCTGTCCCACATGCTGCACGACAGCGCGCCGGTGGCGGTGCTGACCTGCCTGCGCCAGGCCACCCGTTCGCGCCTGGCGGCGACCTTGCAGGCGCAGGGCATGCCGAACCTGGACCTTCAGGCGGACGCACAGCACTGGGCTCATCAGGCGGGCGTCAACCCCGAGCTTGAAGCCGATGGGTCGGCGGGGCGCCGCCTCGCCTATGTGATCTACACCTCGGGCTCGACCGGGCAACCCAAGGGCGTGATGGTCGAGCATGCGTCGGTGGTCAACCTGATCCAGGGCCATGTGCGCCTGTGCGCGCTCTCTGAAGAGGACCGTGTGCTGCAGTTCGCCTCGGTCGCGTTCGACGCGTCGGTCGAGGAGATCTTTCCCGCGCTGACGGTGGGCGCCACCCTGGTGCTGCGGCCGGCCGACCTGGTCGCGCCAGACGAGGTCTTCCTGAACTTCATCGCCGACATGGGCATCACCGTGGCCGAGCTGCCGACTGCCTTCTGGCAACAGTGGGCGCAGAACGCAGCGCCCGCGAGCGGCGCTGAACCCGGCGCGCTGCGCCTGGTCGTGGTGGGCGGCGAGAAGGCGGAGCGCCGCCACCTCGGTCCGTGGCGGCGCGCAGTGCAGGCAGGCACGGCCTGGCTCAACACCTATGGCCCGACCGAGGCGACGGTGTACGCCACGGCCTGGAAGATGGACGCTCGCCAGGCCTTGCCGCCGGGTGAGATCCCGATCGGCCGCCCGGCGGCCAACACCCAGGTCTACATCCTCGACAGCCGTTTACAGCCGGTACCGGTTGGCGTGGCAGGCGAGATCCACATCGGCGGTGCCGGCGTCGCCCGCGGCTACCTGAACCAACCAGAGCTGACGGCGGAACGCTTCATCGCCGACCCCTTCGGCCGCTTGCCGGGCGGCAGGCTGTACAAGACCGGCGACCTCGCCAGGTACCTGCCGGGCGGCGAGATCGAGTACCTGGGACGCAATGACTTCCAGGTCAAGATCCGCGGCTTCCGGATCGAGCTGGGCGAGATCGAGGCCAAGCTGGCTGCGGCCCACGGCATCCGGGAGGCGGTGGTGCTGGCGCATGAGGCGCCTGGCGGCGACAAGCGGCTGGTGGCCTACGTGGTGCCACATGCCGGGCACGCGCTGGACGAGGACGCCCTGCGTGCCGAACTGGCGGAGGAACTGGCCAGCTTCATGCTGCCGAGCGCCTACGTGATGTTGGACGTGTTGCCGCTGACCCCCAACGGCAAGGTCGATCGCAAAGCCTTGCCGGTGCCTGAGATGGCGCAAAGCCAGGCCGCATACATGCCGCCGCGCACGCCGACCGAACAGGCCATCGCGGAGGTCTGGGCCGAGCTGCTGCAGATCGACAAGGTGGGGGCCGAGGACGACTTCTTCCTGCTCGGTGGCCACTCGCTGCTGGCCACGCAAATGGTGGCAAAGCTGCGCGATCGCGGCGTCAACGGGATGGTTTTGAGAGACCTCTTTGCCCACCCGTCGCTGGCGGCCCTGGCGAAGTTCATCGATTCGCATGCGACGGCCGCCAGGCATCCGAACCTGGTCCGGATCCGCACCCGCGGGGACGCCACGCCGCTGTTCCTGATCCATCCAATTGGCGGCGAAGTGCAGTATGCGTTCGACCTGTCGCGACACCTGGCCCCGAATCAGCCCGTGTACGCCTTGGCCGCCAGCGGCTTTGCCAGTGGCGAGAAGCCGCATGCCAGCATCGCCGAGATGGCGCGTGCCTACCTCGGTGCCATCCGCCAGGTCCAGGCAAGCGGGCCCTACCAGCTCGCGGGCTGGTCCCTGGGTGGCATGATCGCCTACGAGATCGCGCACCAGCTGCTTGGCGCAGGGGAGACGGTGGCCTTCGTGGGCATGATCGACAGCGGCTGCCCGCTGGCCAGCGAGCCGGGCGAGGCGGCCCGCGAGGTCGACGAATGCAGCGCCCTGCTGCACTGGGTCATCGACCTGCACCCCGAGTGGGTCGACGCGAGCCAGCATCCCGTCTACGACGAGGTCACACAGCTGGCGAGCGCCGGGCAACTGGACGCCATCATCCAGGTGTGCCAACGCGAGCAGCTGCTGCCGACGCAGCTCGATGCGGCGCAGGTGAAGCGCATCGTGGCGCTGTACGTGGCCGGTGCCAAGGCGGCCGACGCCTACCGGCCACCGCTGATTGCGGCGCCGGTGAGCTTCTTCGCCGCCGCGCGGCGCGAAGGCGAGGACCTCACGCTCGGCTGGGCCGCCTTGCTCGGCAAGCGCCTGCGGGTGATGGCCATCGGTGGCAGCCATTACACGATCGTGAAGCCGCCACACATCGAGAAGCTGGCGCGCGAGATCTCGGCCAGCCTCCACCGTGGGGCGAGCAGCGGGCCTTTGCATGCTGCCGCCCACATTTCGTTCGCCAACAAATAGCCGAAAGACAGCATGGACGCCAACACCTCAGCGCCCCCTCTGGATGCCAAACGCATGGGGACATTCGAGTTCTCGCGCACCATCGCCGACCTGCCCGCCCCCAAGGGCTTGCCGCTGGTCGGCAGCCTGCTCAAGCTCAGCGGGCGCCAGTTCCACCTGACGCTGGCGGACTGGATTCGCGAGTTCGGTCCCGTCTTCCGGCTGGATGTGATGGGCCACCAGCTGATGGTGCTCTCCGAGCCCGCAGCCGTGGAGGGCCTGCTGCGTGACCGCCCGGACGGCTTCCGGCGCACCTCCAACCTCAAGACCAGCATGGGCGAGCTGAAGATCGCTGGCGTCATCACCGCCGAAGGCGACGACTGGCGCAAGCAGCGCAGGCTGGTCATGGGCGGGCTGAACGCCGAGGTCGTGCGCAACTTCTTTCCGACGATGGTGGTCATCACCGAGCGGGTGCTGCTGCGCTGGAAGACAGCGGTGGCAGAGGGCCGGCGCATCGACCTGCATCGCGACCTGAAGGCGATGGCCCTCGATGTGATCGTGGCCATTGCGATGGGGCAGGATATCGACGCCGTCAACGACGACGGCAACCAGGTGCAGCGCGACATCGACAACATCTTCCAACGCCTGGGCGCCCGCAACGCCACGCTGCTGCCCTATTGGCGCCACTTCAAGCTGCCGGTGGACCGCGCGGCCGACAAGTCGGCGGACGACATCGAGCAGGCTGTCATCGGCTTCGTCAAGGATGCGCGCGAGCGCATGGCGCAGCAGCCGCAACTGCGCCAGAAGCCCGGCAACATGCTGGAGGCGATGATCGCGGCGAGCGAGAACCCCGAGTCCGGCTTCACCGACCAGGAACTGATCAGCAACGCCATCATGAGCGTGATCGGCGGCGAAGACACCACCGCCAACTCGATGGCGTGGATGATCAACCTGCTGGCGCAGAACCCCGAGGCGGCCGCCACGCTGGCCGCCGAAGTGGACGCGGTGCTCGGCGACGCGCCGGTCGCCCGCGAATGGGAGTGGCTGAAGCAACTGCCGTATCTCGAAGCGGCCCACAGCGAGACCCAGCGGCTGCGGGCGGTGGCGCCGTTCATGGGCTTTGCCAGCAATGCCGACTGCGTCGTGGCCGACACCTTTGTGCCGAAAGACACGGTGATCTTTGTCGCCAACACCGGGGCCAGCCAGGACGAGGCGCACTTCCCTCAGCACGAGCTGTTTCGCCCGGAGCGCTGGATCTTCGACGGCAAGCCTTCGCGGGAGGAAGACCCTTCGCGCAAGGTCTTCCCCTTCGGCGCCGGCCCCCGCCTGTGCCCCGGCCGCTTCCTCGCGCTGACCGAGATCAAGATGGTGCTGGCGATGCTGGTGCGCAACTTCGAACTGGTGCCGGACCTGGACGCGCCGCCGGTCGAGCAGCTGTTGAATTTCTTCGTCGGCCCGAGCGCGGTGCCAGTGCGGCTGAAGCTGCGCGCCCGCTGAGTTGAGGCATTGATGAATTCCAACCCCATGCGTTTCGACTTCGGCATTGCCAGGCGCGTGCTGCAGGTTTCCGTGCCCTTGATGGGCTCGATGGTCGGCAACCTGATCATGATGCTGGTCGACCGCATCTGCCTGGCACGCTACTCGGACGACACGCTGGCCGCGTCCGGGCCGGCGATCTACACCGCCATGGCCATCGTCGGCTTCTTCACCGCGTTCGCCGGCTTTTCGAGGTCCTGCGTCGCCCAGGCCTTCGGCCGATCAGGGCGGGACGAGGCGGCGTACCAGGCGGCGGTCGGCATGGTGGTCGCGGCCGTGCTGGCCGCGGTCCTGGTGCTGCTGGCGCCGGTGATCGAGCTGATTCCTCGCTTGAGCAACAGGCCGGCCGCCATCACGGCGCTTGAATCGCAGTTCCTGTACTGGGCCGCGTATTTCGGCAGCGTCATGACCTTGAACATGTCGCTGTCGTCCTATTTCAGCGGCATTGGCCAGACGCGGGTCACGCTGATCGCGGGCCTGATCGGGCAGGTCGTGGAACTGTTCATGACGGTTGGCCTGGTGTTCGGCAAATTCGGGCTGCCCGAGCTTGGCATGCGTGGCTCGGCCATCGGCACCTTGTTCGGCACCTCGGCGATGCTGGTCTTCTACTTGTCCCGGTTGCCGCAGGAGGTCTGGCACCAGCTCACGCAACGCGTCTTCAAGCGCGGGGCGACCGTGGTGGCCGACATGATGCTGCGGGTCCGGCGGGGACTGCCGCTCGGGGTCTCTGCCGGTGTCGACAACCTCGGCAACGCGGCCTTCATCTGGATGATCGCCGGCCTGGGCGCGATTGCGCTGGCGGCCAACAACGTCAACCTCACGGTCAACTACATCGGCATCGTGCCGCTGATCGGGCTGGGCATCGGCTGCAGCGTGCTGTGCGGCAATGCCATCGGCGCGAACGACTTTTCGCAGGTGCCCAGGATCATCTTCGTGACCTGGGTGATCGAGCTGGCCTATGTGGCGGTGGTGGCGCTCTTCGAGATCACCATGCCGGAACAGCTGCTGAACCCCTTCGGCCTCAGCCACAAGCCTGAAGCGATCCGCAGCGCGGCGGTCGGCACGGCCCAGGTGCTCTGGCTGTATGCACTGGCCTTCACCTTCTCGATGACAGGCGCGGCCGTGCTGGAGGCCTTCGGCCTGACCAGGTTCCTGTTTGCCACCCGCCTGGTGCTGATGTGGGCCTTCAGCATCCCGACGATCTACTTCATGACGCTGGGGCGCGATGGCAACGCAGACTTCCTGCCGATCTGCTGGGTCGTCGGTGCGTTTTTCGAGGGGGTCATCGGTGCGATGTATGTCTGGCGGATCTGGACTGCGGTGAAGCATCGCCAGAACGCCATCGCGCTGGCGCCCGCCGGCGCCTGACCCGCCGCCCTGTTTGCCAACAGGGCCGGCGCAGGGGCTGGCTGAACTCCATTATTTCCATTAAAATGGAAGAATGGAAGAAGAGATGGCCGTCAAGTCCCTCGCCGCGCTGGCCCAGCCGATGCGGCTGCGCATCTTTCGTGCGCTGGTGGTGGTGGGCGATGCCGGCATGACACCCGGCGCGATGCAGCAAGGCCTGGAGATTCCGGCCGCCACGCTGTCCTTCCACCTGAAGGAGCTGCTGCACGCCGGCCTGGTGACCCAGGAGCGCGCCAGCCGCAACCTGATCTACCGGGCGGCCTACGCCCACATGAATGCGCTGCTGGCCTTCCTGACCGAGAACTGCTGCCAGGGCGAGGCCTGTGGCGCCAATGGCGCCGATGCCTCGGCTGCCTGCAGTTGCTGACTTCATTTTTTGAACCTGCCGACCATGACCGTCAACGTGCTGATCCTCTGCACCCACAACTCGGCCCGCAGCGTGCTGAGCGAGGGCATGCTCAACCACTGGGCCGCCAGGCTCGGCAAGGACGTGAGGGCCTTCAGCGCCGGCAGTGCGCCCAGCGGTCGGCTCAATCCGTTTGCCCTCGAAGCGCTGACCCACGCAGGTGTGGATGTGACCGGCTACCGCAGCAAGAGCTGGGAAGAGTTCACCTCGCCCGAGGCGCCGCCGCTGTCCATCGTCATCACCGTTTGCGACAGCGCCGCGGCCGAGCAGTGCCCCGTCTTCTTTGGCGCGAATGCCGATGGCGGCCAACCGGTGAAGGTGCACTGGGGCTATGCGGACCCGTCGAATGCACAGGGCGGAGACGCCGGCAAGCGGCTGGCTTTCGAGCTGACCCGCCAGGCCATCGGCTACCGCATGCTGCAGTTGCTGCAACTGCCTCTTGAAACCTTGGACAAGGCCGAACTCCGGGCCGCCCTGAACGCCATTTCGGCCAGCTGACCATGAGCGCAAGCCAACTCTCCGGCGCAGCAGCGCCCAAGGCCGCATCGGCCATCTCCTTTTTTGAGCGCTACCTGACCGTCTGGGTTGCGCTGTGCATCGTGGCGGGCGTTGCGCTGGGGCAATGGTTGCCGGGCGCGTTCAAGGCCATTGCAGCGATGGAAGTGGCCCAGGTCAACCTGCCTGTGGGTCTGCTGATCTGGGTCATGATCATCCCGATGCTGCTGAAGATCGACTTCTCGGCGCTCGGCCAGGTCAAGGCTCATGCCCGCGGCATTGGCGTCACGCTGTTCATCAACTGGGCTGTGAAGCCGTTTTCAATGGCCTTGCTGGGCTGGCTGTTCGTGCGCCATGCATTCGCGGCCTGGCTGCCTGCCGACCAGCTCGACAGCTATGTTGCCGGCCTGATCCTGCTGGCCGCCGCACCCTGCACCGCGATGGTCTTCGTCTGGAGCCAGCTCTGCAAAGGCGACCCGTACTTCACGCTGTCGCAGGTGGCCTTGAACGACGCCATCATGGTGGTGGCTTTTGCGCCCATCGTTGCGCTGCTGCTGGGCCTGTCGTCCATCACCGTGCCCTGGGACACGCTGCTCACCTCGGTGGGCCTGTACATCATCGTGCCGGTGGTGCTGTCCCAGCTCTGGCGCAAGGCGCTGCTGGCCAAGGGCACGGCGTACTTCCAGGCGGTTGCGTCCAGGTTGGGTCCGTTCTCCATCAGCGCACTGTTGCTGACCCTGGTGCTGCTGTTCGCCTTCCAGGGCCAGGCCATCCTGGATCAGCCGCTGGTGATTGCGCTGCTGGCGGTACCCATCCTGATCCAGGTGGTCTTCAACTCCGGCCTGGCGTACCTGCTCAACCGCAGGCTGGGGGTGCAGCACTGTGTCGCCGGGCCGTCGGCGTTGATAGGCGCCAGCAACTTTTTCGAGCTGGCCGTGGCCACCGCCATCAGCCTGTTTGGTTTTCAGTCGGGCGCGGCGCTGGCCACCGTGGTCGGCGTGCTGATCGAGGTGCCAGTGATGCTGGCAGTGGTCGCCATCGTCAACCGCAGCCAGGCCTGGTATGAAAAAGGTGCACCGGCATGAGCGCGATTCCCGAAGGCACGCAAGGCGTATTCCCTGCACTGGATGCGGGTCTCTTCGATGTGCCGACCCAGGAGCGCCTGGTGGTGCCGCAACCTTCACGCCACCGGCCGCGCTTCCTGATGCTTTATGGCTCGCTGCGCGAGCGTTCGTTCAGCCGGCTGCTGACCCATGAGGCGGCCCGTTTGCTTGAAGCGATGGGTGGCGAGGTCCGCATCTTCGACCCGGCCGGTCTGCCGCTGCCCGATGGCGCGCCGGACAGCCACCCCAAGGTCCAGGAGCTGCGCGAACTCGCCGCATGGTCCGAAGGCATGGTCTGGACTTCACCGGAGCGCCACGGCGCGATGACCGGCATCATGAAGGCGCAGATCGACTGGATCCCGCTGTCGGTTGGTGCGGTGCGGCCCACGCAGGGCAAGACGCTGGCGGTGATGGAAGTTTCCGGCGGCAGCCAGTCCTTTAACGCCGTGAACCAGATGCGCGTGCTGGGCCGCTGGATGCGCATGCTGACCATCCCGAACCAGTCCTCGGTGGCCAAGGCCTTTGCCGAATTCGACGCACACGACCGCATGAAGCCCTCGGCCTTCTACGACCGGGTGGTGGACGTGATGGAAGAGCTGTTCAAGTTCACCCTGCTCACGCGCGACCTGGGCCCTTACCTGGTCGACCGCTACAGCGAGCGCAAGGAGAGTGCCGAGGCCCTAAGCAAGCGGGTGAACCAGCGCGCGATCTGAGCACCTGCAGTTCACGGGGCCCGGCCCCGTTTTTTCCCACCAAGTAGTTGCTGTTGACAACCAAAATCATGAGGTCTACCGTGCGCCTGCATGGTTGCTATTCACAACGAGATGCGCACAGACGTGCAGGACGGCGCTCCGGTCACCCAGGCGGCGGTCACGACGGCCAATCACGGCGGCCTGCTGCGCGAGGTTGCCCGCATGTACACGCGGGCGCAGCGGGTCGTGGCCGACTGTTGTCGCACCACCAGCACGCAGTGTCACCTGCTGACCGAGCTGGGACGCACCGGCCCCTTGCCGCTGGCCGAACTGGGCACGCGGGTCAGCTTGGAGAAGAGCTGGGTGTCGCGTGCGGTGGAGGCCATGGCCAGGCGTGGCTTGGTGACCAAGGAGCCGAACCCGTCCGACGCAAGGAGCTGGCTCGTCACGCTCACCGCCGAAGGCAAACGCACTGTGCTTGAGCTGAACCAGACGCTCGACGCCCACGCCGCGCAGTTGCTGTCATCGCTGAGCGAGCGCGACCGCCGCCAAGTCGAGCGCTCCCTGTTGCTGTTGATGAAGGCCCTGCGCGCGGACTAGGCGGCGATGTGTTGCCTGCCTGCCAGCGAAGCCGGGGCCGAACCGGTCAAGGACTCCCAATCATGTTGCTGACGTCACCCATCCTCCTGCGGCAGGCCACGGCCGCCGACTGGCCTGCCGTCGAGGCGCTGCTGCTGGCCAACAAGCTGCCGCTGGACGGCGCCCGCGACCACCTGGGCACCTGCCTGCTGGCCACGGCCAACGGCGAAGTCATCGGCTGCGCCGGCGCAGAGGTCTATGGGCACGTGGCGCTCATGCGCTCGGTCGCCGTGGCGCCGGGTCTGCAGCAGCAGGGCATCGGCCGCCAGTTGGTTGAACGGCTCATCCTCGAAGCGCGCAGCCGCGGCATCGGTACGCTGTACCTGCTGACGGTCACCGCGCCGGAATACTTCGCCGCTTTCGGCTTCAAGCGCAGCAAGCTCGACCAGGCCCCGGCAGCACTGAAGGCGTCGCAGGAGCTGCAGGGCGCCTGCCCAGCGTGTGCGGCATTCATGAGCCTGCCGCTGCAGGCGCAGGCGACCAAGCCAGCCTTGCTGGACGGCTTGCCGGTGGCGGTGCTGGGGGCCGGGCCGGTTGGCCTGGCTGCGGTGGCGCGGCTGCAGGAGCGCGGGCTGCGGGTGGTCGTGCTGGAAGCCGGGGACCGAGTGGGACAGAACCTGCTGGCTCACGGGCATGTGCGCCTTTTCTCGCCATGGCGCTTCAATGTGGACGAAGCGGTGGCCCGGGCGCTGGCCGCGACGGGTTGGCAAGCGCCGGCGCCCGCAGGCCTGCCGTTGTCCCGCGAAGTGGTCGAGCAGGTGCTGCAGCCCTTCGCCGCGTTGCCGCAGGTGCAGGCGGCGCTGCAACTGGGCACCCGTGTCACGGCCATCAGCCGCGAGGGTTTCGACAAGGTCAGGAGCGACGGCCGGGCGCAGGCACCCTTCGTGATCCATGCGCTGAGAAGCGGGCAGGCTGTGCAGTTCCGGGCTCGCGCGGTGATCGACGCCACTGGCACCTGGGCCACCCCGAACCCGCTGGGAGGCAACGGCCTGGCGGCCGATGGCGAAGGCGAGGCCAGCGGCCAGATCTTCTACGGCATTCCCGACGTGCTGGGCCGGGACCGCACCCGGTACGAAGGCAAGCGCACGCTGGTGGTGGGTGCGGGCCATTCCGCGGCCAATGCGCTGCTGGACCTGGCCGCGCTGGCCAAGGCTTCGCCGACGACGCGGCTGGCCTGGGCGGTGCGCTCGACAGTGCCGCAGCGGGTCTATGGCGGCGGCGTGGCAGATGCGCTGCCGGCACGCGGCGAGCTGGGTGCGGCGCTGCGTCGCCTGCGCGAGAGCGGTGTGCTGGCCTTCCACAGTGGGGTGCGCATCACGGCCATCCGGCGGGCTGGCGCGCAACTCACAGTCGAGGGCCTGGACCTGCAGCAGCAGCCGGTGCGCATCGAGGGCCTCGACGAGATCGTCTGCGCGACCGGCCAGCGGCCCGACCTGAACATCACGCGCGAGTTGCGACTTCAGCTGGACCCTTGGCTCGAGTCCACCCAGGCGCTGGGCCCGCTGATCGACCCGAACCTGCACAGCTGCGGAACCGTCCGGCCGCATGGGCACCGTGAGCTGGCCCACCCTGAGGCGGACTTCTACACGGTGGGGGTCAAGAGCTATGGCCGTGCGCCCACCTTCTTGATGGCCACCGGTTTCGAGCAGGTGCGTTCGGTGGTGGCCGCCATCGCCAGCGACCTGCCTGCTGCGGACCGGGTCGAGTTGGACCTGCCGGAGACAGGGGTGTGCTCGTCCGACTTTGGGGTGAAGTCAGGCGCTGCGCTCTCCGGCGGCTGCTGCGGTCCTGCGCCAGTGGCCAGCCCGTCCATCGCGTTGGCTGCTGCGGTGACACCGACGGCATCGATGACATTGACGACACCGGCTGCACCGATCGCACCCACCAAGGGCTGCGCGTCTTCCGGCTGCGGGCCCAAGCCGGAGCCCGCAGCCGCGTCCGCCACGGCGCCGGCCGGGGCACCGAGCGCGCGCCGCTGCTGTGGCTGAAGCAGCCCACGATGGCCCTGGTGCCAGGCCGGCGGAAGTCGCGGCGCTGGGATTGGCCCAGACACACTGGCCTGGGCCTCCTCGTACTACCTGCCGGCGATCCTAGCCCGGCCGATGATTGCCATGGACCCCACGATCACCGCCATCCGCATTGCAACGCCAGACGATGCACCGGCCATCGCCGCCATCTATGCCCCCATCGTGCAGGACACCTGCATCTCGTTCGAGCTGGTGCCGCCGACGGTGGAGGAGATGCGGGCGCGCATCAGCGCCACCTTGCAGGCGCTGCCCTGGCTGGTCAGTGAGGATGAGGCCGGCCGGGTGAGCGGCTATGTCTACGCGAGCAGGCACCGGGAGCGAGCGGCTTACCAGTGGTCGGTCGACACCACGGCCTACGTCCGGGCCGATGTGCGGGGACAAGGTGTGGGCAAGCAGCTCTACGCGGCCTTGAAGCGGGTGCTGGTCGACCTGGGCCATTGCCAGGCCTTTGCTGGCATTGCATTGCCCAACGCGGCCAGCGTGGCGCTGCATGAATCGGTGGGTTTTGAACTCATTGGCGTCTACCGCAAGGTGGGTTTCAAGCATGGCGTGTGGCACGACGTGGGCTGGTGGCAATGTCCGTTGCAGCAGCTGGCGTCGCCCGGCGCACCGAGGCCGATGGCCGCGACCTGATCCGCGGCGCTGGCCGCTCAGTCTTCGTGTGCGGGCGGCGTGGCCGCATGCGAGTGCCGGTGATGAATGTCCGGATGGTGCGGGTGCTTGTGCGTCAGCGGCTCGTGTCGGTGCAAGTGCCGGTGGGGCTCTGTGCCGTCCCAGGCGAAGTCGTGCGCATGTTGGTGATGCGCGTCATGGGCATGCGCGTGGGCGTGCACCAGCGGCTCATGGGTGTGCGGGTGCTCGTGGCGCTCGCGCACGTGCAGCCACACGCCAAGCGCCATCAAGCCGGCCGCCAGCCCGAAGAGCGGGGGCGGGATGGCCGGCCAGATCGCCAACGACAGCAACACGCCAAAAAGCGGTGCCACTGAAAAATATGCGCCGGTGCGCGCGGTGCCCAGCGTGCGCAGGGCGACCACGAAAAGTGTCAGGCTGAGCCCGTAGCCGAAGAAGCCGATCAGCAGGCTCAGGCCGACGGAGGTCCAGGGCGGCAGTGCCGCACCGCTGGCCAGTGCCAGCGCGGTGTTGCAGCCGCCTGCCAGCAGGCCCTTGAGGCCGGCGACCAGCATGGCATCGTTGTTCGAGACCTTGCGCGTCAGGTTGTTGTCGATGGCCCAGCACAGGCAGGCGCCGAGGATGAACAGGGCGCCGGTGGAGACCGAGGCCGCGCCCGGTTCCCACGACAGCAGCAGGCCGCCGATGACGATGGCGACCATGCCCAGCACGATCTGGCGGTCGGCGTTTTCCTTGAAGACCAGCCAGGCGACGACGGCCGTCAGCACGCCTTCGACATTCAGCAGCAGCGAGGCCGAGGCGGCGCTGGCCTGGGCCAGTCCCGTCATCAACAAGGCCGGCCCCAGCATGCCGCCAAAGGCAATGGCGCCCAGCAGCCAGCTGAGCTCGTTGCGCGGGATGCGCAGCGAGGCCTGGTGGGCGGGGGCGCCGCCAGCGCCGGCCCGCCACTGCCGCAGCAGCAGCCATGCCGCCAGGCCGATGCCGCTGCCCAGGTACAGCAGGCCCGCCAGCAGCAGCGGCGACATGTCGCCGCCCAGCCACTTGGCCAGCGGCGTGCTGGCGCCGAACAACAAGGCCGCGGTGAGCGCGGGGAGGGCGGGTCGCAGGGACATGGGAAACCTGGGGTGGCGCGGGATCAGGCCGGCACGGCGGCGGCTGCCGGCACCTCGTCTTCATCGCGCCTGTGCGCCCAGCGGTACAGCACCGGCAGCACCAGCAGGGTCAGCAGCGTGGACGACAGGATACCGCCGATGACCACCGTGGCCAGCGGGCGCTGCACCTCCGCACCGGTGCCGGTGGCCAGCGCCATCGGCACAAAGCCCAGCGAGGCCACCATGGCGGTCATCAGGACCGGCCGCAGCCGTGTCAACGCGCCTTCCCAGATCGCGTCGTCCAGGTTCCTGCCTTCTTCGCGCAGGCCGCGGATGAAGGACAGCATCACCAGGCCGTTCAGCACCGCCACGCCGCACAGCGCGATGAAGCCCACCGCGGCCGAGATGGACAGCGGAATGCCCCGCAGCCACAGCGCCAGCACGCCGCCGGTGAGTGCAAACGGAATGCCGGTGAACACCAGCAGCCCGTCCTTGACGTTGCCGAACATCGTGAACAGCAGCACGAACACCATCAGCAAGGCCAGCGGCACGACCAGCTGCAGCCGCTGGGTGGCCGAGGCCAGTTGCTCGAAGGTGCCGCCCCAGGCCGTCCAGTAGCCGGCTGGCACCTTGACGGTGGCGATGGCGGCCTGGGCATCGCCGACGAAGGAGCCGAGGTCGCGCCCGGTGACGTTGGCGCTGACGACCACGCGCCGCTTGCCGTCTTCGCGGGAGATCTGGTTCGGGCCTGGCGTCAGCTCCAGCGTGGCGAGTTCTCCCAGCGGCACATAGGCCGTCGGCCCGCTGCCCCTGGGCAGGGCAATGGGCAGGCGGCGCAGCGCGTCGATGTCCTGCCGCACGGCCTCGGGCAGGCGCACCAGGATGTCGAAGCGCCGGTCGCCCTGGAAGAAGGTGCCGGCCTCGCGGCCGCCGATGGCGGTGGCCACGGTGGCCTGAACCTCGTTCATGTTCAGCCCGTAGCGGGTGGCCTTGGCCCGGTCGATGTTGACCGAGAGCATCGGCAGGCCGCTGGTCTGCTCGACCTTGACCTCGGTGGCGCCGGGCACCTGGCCCAGCCGCTCGGCGATCTGGGCGGCGGTGGTGTTCAGCACCTCGTTGTCGTCGCCAAACAGCTTCACCGCCACGTCCGAGCGCACGCCGGAGATCAGCTCGTTGAAGCGCAGCTGGATGGGCTGCGAGAACTCGTAGGCGTTGCCCGGCACCAGGGCCGCTTCTTCGCGGATCGCGGCCAGCAGCTCGTCGCGCGTCTTGCGCGGTGCGGGCCACTGGTCCATGGGCTTGAGCATGATGTAGCCGTCGGAGATGTTGGGCGGCATCGGGTCGGCGGCAATCTCTGCGGTGCCGGTGCGCGCGAAGATGCGCTCTATCTCGGGGAAGCGAGCCTTCAGACGGCGCTCCAGCTGCTGCTGCATGGCGACGGACTGCGTCAGGCTGGTGCCGGGAATGCGCAGCGCCTGGATCGCGAAGTCGCCCTCGTTCAGGTTGGGCACGAACTCGCTGCCCAGCCGGGTGCCCACCGCCACCGAGAACAGCACCGCGACCGCGGCGAAGGTGGCGACCACCGGCGCGTTGGCCAGCGAGGCCTTCAGGGCCGGCTCGTAACGGCGCCTGGCCCACAGCATCAGCCGGTTCTCCTTTTCCGCCACGCGTTGGCCGATGAACAGCGCAATGGCCGCGGGCACGAAGGTGATGGACAGCAGCATCGCGCCCAGCAAGGCCAGCAGCACGGTGAAGGCCATCGGGTGGAACATCTTGCCCTCCACGCCGGTGAGCGCCAGGATGGGCACGTAGACCACCATGATGATGAGCTGCCCGAACAGCAGCGGCCGCCTGGCTTCCCTGGCCGCGGCAAACACCTCGTGGAAGCGCTCCGAGCGTGTCAGTGGCCGGCCTCTGTGGGCCTGCGCATGGGACAGCCGGCGCACCGCGTTTTCGATGATGACCACGGCCCCGTCGACGATGATGCCGAAGTCCAGCGCGCCCAGGCTCATCAGGTTGGCGCTGATGCGGTACGAGACCATGCCGCTGAAGGTGAACAGCATGGACAGCGGGATCACCATCGCCGTGATCAGCGCGGCGCGCATGTTGCCGAGGAAGAGGAACAGCACCGCGACCACCAGCACCGCGCCTTCGAGCAGGTTCTTCTGCACCGTGGCGATGGCCTTGTCGACCAGCACCGTGCGGTCATACACCGTGACCGCCCGCACGCCGGCCGGCAGCGACTGGTTGATCGCCTTCATCTGCTTGTCGACCGCCCGCGAGACGCTGCGGCTGTTCTCGCCCATCAGCATGAAGACGGTGCCCAGCACCACCTCCTGGCCGTCCTCGGTGGCCGCACCGGTACGCAGCTCGCGTCCGATTTCGACCTCGGCCACGTCGCCCACGCGAACCGGCTGGCCCTGCGCGCTGCCGACGATGATGTCGCGGATGTCCTGCATCGACGCGACCTGGCCCGGCGCGCGCACCAGGTACTGCTCGCCGCGCCGCTCGATGTAGCCCGCGCCCTCGTTGGCATTGTTCTTCTCCAGCGCCGCCACCACGTCGGCCAGGCTCAGGCCGTGAGCCCCCAGCCGCTCCAGGTTCGGCGCCACCACGTACTGCTTCTCGAAGCCGCCGATCGAGTTGATCTCGGTGACGCCGGGCACATTGCGCAGCTGCGGCTTGACCACCCAGTCCTGGATCTCGCGCAGGTCGGTCGGCGTGTAGGCGCTGCCGTCGGGCTTCTTGGCGCCGGGCGCTGCTTCGACGGTCCACAGGTAGATCTCGCCCAGGCCGGTGGAGATCGGGCCCATACTGGGTGTGATGCCGGCCGGCAGGCGCTCCCTGGCTTCCTGCAGCCGCTGGTTGACCAGCTGGCGGGCGAAGTAGATGTCGGTGCCGTCCTGGAAGATCACCGTGACCTGGGACAGGCCGTAGCGTGACAGCGAGCGGGTCTGCGCCAGGCCGGGCAGGCCGGCCATCACGGTCTCGACGGGGTAGGTGATGCGCTGCTCGGCTTCCAGCGGCGAGTAGCCGGGCGCCTCGGTGTTGACGACGACCTGGACATTGGAGATGTCCACCACGGCGTCAATTGGCAGGCGCGTGTAGTTGTAGAGGCCCAGCCCGGCCATGCCCAGCACGGCCAGCATGACCAGCCAGCGCTGCTCGATGCAGAAGCGGATGATGCGTTCAAACATGGATGCGTCTTCCTTCAGTGTTCGTGTTCCGCCGAGCCCTTGCCCAGCTCGGCCTTCAACACAAAGGTGTTGGACGCGGCGATCTGTTCACCGGCCTTCAGCCCACCCAGCACTTCGACGCTGCGGCCGTCCGACCGGCCCAGCTTCACCGGCTGGCCCGCGAAGCCGCCATCGACTGCCTTGAACACCATGCTCTGCCCTTCGACCGACTGCACCGCATCGGCATTCACCACCAGTGGCAGCGTCTGCTGCTCGCCCAGCACCGCCACGGTGACGAACAGGCCCGGGCGCCACGCGCCGCCGGGGTTGCGCAGCGCCACGCGGGCGCGGGCGGTGCGGGTCTGCTCACCCAGCAGGGCGCCGACGTAGGCGATCACGCCCTCGGTCTTGCTGTCGAATGCAGTCGAGGAGACGATGACCCGCTGGCCCACCCGCACCGTGCCCAAGTCCTTGGGCGCCACCGCGAAGTCGGCCCACACGGTGCTCAGGTCGGACACGGTGAAGATGCTGGCGTCTTCCTTGACGGCCTCGCCCAGGCTCAGGTGCTTCTCCACCACGGTGCCGGCAAACGGCGCGCGGATCTCGAAGCGGTTCAGCACGGCCGAAGCGCCCGTGGCACCGACCGCGGCCAGTTTCTGCGCGGCGTTCTGCAGGGCAATGTCGGCCTCCTGCAAGGCGCTTTGCGCCTGCAGGAAATCCTGCTGGGCGGAGATCCTGTCCTCCCACAGCTTTTTCTCGCGCTCGAAGCTCACGCGTGCGGCGTCGCGGCGCTTTTGCGCGGTCAGCCATTCGCTGCGCTGCTCGGCCAGCGCGGTGCTGGCAACGGTCGCCAGCAGCTCGCCTTTTTTCACCTGCTGCCCGAGGTCGGCATGCACCGCCTCGACCACGCCGGCCAGGCGCGGCACGACGTGGGAGGTGCGGTCGTCGTTGAAGCGGATCTCGCCCTGGAACTCGGCGCTGGCCTGCAGCTGGCCCGGCCCGGTGGCCTGCAGCGTGATGCCTGCGGCCTTGATCTGCTCGGCGCTCAGCGAGATGCGCGTTTCCTCGTGCTCCTCGTGCGCTTCATGCTCGCCATGTGCTTGAGCTTCAGGCGCATGTGCGTCCTTGTCGCCAGGTTTGTCTTCGTGTGTGTCCTCGTGCTGACCTTCATGTTGTCCCTCGTGTGGATCGGCGTGCTCGGCTTCTTCGCCGCTGGTGTGCCGTGCCGTCATCAGCACCGCGCCGGTGCCGAGCAGGCCTAGCACGATGAGGAGCGCCATCGCGACGCGTTGTCTGGAAGTGATTGCCATGATGGGAAGGAATGCGTTTAGCGACCGAGCAGGCGGTCGATGGTCGCGGCGGCCTGGTGGGCGCCGGACAGCGTGTTCAGGTAGCGGCTGCGGGCCTGCAGCAGCGCGCGCTGGGCATCGATCACGTCGATGAAGCCGAACTTGCCGGCCTCGAAGCCCTGGCTTGCCGCGTCGAAGGCGCGTTGCGCGGCCGGCAGCACGGTGTCCTGCAGCGTCTGCACCGAGCTGCGGGCCAGCGCAAGCTGGCTGGTGGCTTGCTGCAGCTCGCCCAGCAGCCGCAGGCGCGTGGCGCGGTGCGCATCTTCGGCCTGCAGCGCACGCCTGCCGGCTTCGAGCACGCTGCCCTGGTTGCGGTCGAACAGCGGCAGAGGAATCGACACGCCGATGACCGCCTGCGTGCGGCCGAGTTCGTTGTCGCGCTTGGCGCCCAGGCTGAGCGTGATGTCGGGCACGGCCTTGCTGCGCTCGACTTCCACCATCGCCTGCCTGCGGCTGGCTTCGATGCGGCTGGCCTGCAGCGCCGGCGAGGCGTCGAGCTGTTGCCGCAGCTCATGCAGCGCCGCCGGGCTGGGCAGCTGGCTCGCATCGCCGGTCACTTCGGAGAAACCGGGCTGTTCGTCGCCCCACAGCGCCGCCAGACCGTGGCGTGCGGCCTGCAGTTCCGCAACTGCCTCGGCGGCCTCCAGCTGCGCGTTCGCCTGGTCGACACGCGCCCGGGTTTCGTCCACAGGCGAGACCTTGCCGGCGGCCACACGCTTGGCAATTGCATCAGCGGCCCGGGTGGCCAGCGCGGCCGAGTCGCCGGCCAGCTGCACGCGCGCCTGGGCCAGCAGCACCGAGAAGTAGCTGGCAATGACGGTGGCGCGCAGTTGCGCCTGGGCGTTGCCGAGTTCGGCCCGCGCCAGGTCCTGGCTGCGCTCGGCCGCGGTCACCCGCGCCTGGCGCTTGCCGCCCAGCTCGATGGGGAAGTCCAGCGTGGCCGTGGTGGTGCGCGTGGCGCGCCGGGTGTCCTCGACCGAGGCGTTCAGCGCAGGGTTGGGGAAGGCACCCGCCTGCTGCAGCGCACCGTCCGAGGCTTCGAGTTCGCGCTGCGCAGCGGACAGGACGGGACTGCCGGTGCCCGCAAGCTGCAGCGCTCTTTCAAGGGTGAGGGGCGACGCAGGCTGGGCCTGCGCCAGGAAGGGGCTGAGCAAAGTCGCCGCCAGCCCGAGCGGCAATAGAAGTGTTCTCATCGAATCTCATGGTGGTTCCAGGGATTCGGCGAGACGGATGGCTTGGGGTCAGTCCTTTCGTCCCGCCGGCTAGGCGAGACGGGGCCACTGTGGCCTGTCTGGTCCTTCTGCGAGGGCAGAAGAGCCGGCGGTGTCCGGGCCTTCGGCCAGGCTTTCGCGGGGCACCGCGCCCAGCGCCTGCAGGGCCGGTGCCACCAGCGCGGGCGCGCCGGCATGGCAGAAGCTGCAATCGTTGTCGACGCTGAGCTTGCCCTGCGACGAGGGATCGGCGCTGCCCTGGTGCTCATGTGCATGGTGCCCAAAGTGCGCGCCCGATTGCGGCGCCCTTTCGTGCTCGCAATAGGTCGCGGCTGCGCCCCAGGCGAACTGGAGCGGTATCAGCAAGGCAAGCAGCAACGCGATGAGCTTGGTCACGAAGGGAGGGAATTCTGTGGGCAACAAGGCAGCCGCGATTGGAAACCCTGAAGCGGGTAGAGAGTCAAGGGGTCAACGATTCTGTTGCCGTCATTTTCGGCCTTAAGCTTGGCACCCCGGCTTCTTTCGTTCCGAATCCCTGCCATGGCTGTCCACCCCATCCTGAAGATGGGCGATGCGCGTCTGCTGCGCGTCGCCCAACCCGTCACCGCCTTTGACACGCCCGAACTGCACGCGCTGATCGCCGACATGTTCGACACCATGGCCGCGGCCAATGGCGCCGGCCTGGCCGCGCCGCAGATCGGCGTGGACCTGCAACTGGTGATCTTTGGCTCCGGCCAGCACAACCCGCGCTATCCCGAAGCCCCGGTGGTGCCGCAGACGGTGCTGATCAATCCGGTCATCACGCCGCTGTCAGACGAACTGGAGGAGGGTTGGGAGGGCTGCCTGTCGGTGCCGGGCCTGCGCGGCCTGGTGCCTCGTCACAGCCGCATCCGCTACCAGGGGCTGGACCCGCAGGGCCGGCCCATTGACCGCGAGGCCGAGGGCTTCCACGCCCGCGTGGTGCAGCACGAGGTCGACCACCTGATCGGCCGGCTGTACCCGACCCGCATGGCTGACCTGCGCAAACTCGGCTTCACCGAAGTGCTGTTCCCGGAACTGGATCCGAACGCGGACGATTGAGGCAAGGCTGCGCAAGCCTCGCTGGTGGCGCGGTTCAGGCGGCCAGCGGCAGTGCCTGGTCTGCCGAGGCCGAGGCGGGCGGGTTGCGGGTGACATCGATGTCCGGGTGCCAGGTGTCCAGCATGAAGCCCAGCCAGGCATGGCCGGCGGCGCGCCAGCGCGCTTCCACGCTGCGCAGGTCATTGATCAGCACCCGGTGCGGCAAGCCGCCTGCATGCTGCAGCGGGAAGCTTGCGCCGGCACCGAACAGCTCGCTGCACTGCAGCCGCTGGTAGAGGCGCACCAGCGCCGGGCTGCGCGCGCCCAGCAGCATCAGCTGCACGCCAGCGGCGCGGCTGTGCAGGAACGCAGCCTTCATCAGCGCCAGCCTGACCAGCGGGTCCGCGCCCTGCGACACGGCGAAGCGGGTCAGCTCCACACGCGAGCAGGCCAGCACCTCGGCCGGCATGGCCACGCTGTGCTCGATCTGCAGCGGGCCGCCGAGACTGTGCTGCAGCCGCATCGTGCCGACCGGCTTGCCGCTGCGCTTTTCCTCGCACAGCAGCACGCTGCTGTGCGCGTCGCTGTCCATGTCGTCAGGGGCGAGCAGGGACTGCTGCAACTGCGGCAGGTGCCGGCCGTAAGCCCCGGCGCGAACGCTGCAGGCCGCCAGCAGGTCTTGCCGGGTGTGCGCGATGCGCAGGCGAAAACCGAGCAGCTGGACAGGGGCGGGCATGGACATCCCCACCATTTCGGCCCCAATGCCCACAGGGTTGAAGCAGAGACGCATGGCAGTTCCCCCGCTGTCTCGCGCTTGGCGGCCCGGTTCTTCCTGCGTCAGCCTGTCAGACCAGCCCGAAGACACGAGCGCGTCTGAGCGGGCGCGGTTCAGAATCCAGCCATCCCAACCCACCCGGAACATGCCATGGACGAGCAGCATATCCGCTTTGACGACGGGGCCGCCTACGAGGATTTCATGGGCAAGTGGAGCCGGCTGGCCGGCGAGCAGTTCCTGCAGTGGCTGGCGCCAGCGCCGGGTCAGCGCTGGCTGGATGTGGGCTGCGGCAACGGTGCGTTCACCGAGCTGCTGTTGCAGCGCTGCGCGCCGAGTGCGGTCGAGGGTCTCGATCCATCGGAAGATCAGCTGCTGTATGCGCGCGGCCGCCTCGCCGGCCAGCCAGTCCAGCTGCAGCAGGGCAGCGCGATGGCGCTGCTTTTTGCCAACGCGGCCTTCGACGCCGCAGTGATGGCCCTGGTCATCTTCTTCGTGCCCGAGCCGGCCAGGGGCGTGGCCGAGATGGCGCGAGTGGTCAAACCGGGCGGCAGCGTGTCGGCCTACGCCTGGGACATTCTTGGTGGCGGTTTCCCTTTTGCCGTGCTGCAGGAGGAGATGGCCGCACTCGGCGTGCCGCCGCTGTGGCCACCGCGCGCGGACGCTTCGCGCATGGACGCGATGCGCACGCTGTGGACCGAGGCGGGGCTGGTGGCTGTCGAGACAAAGGAAATCCACGTCCAGCGCAGCTTTGACGACTTCGACACCTTCTGGCGCGTGGCCCAAAGCGGGCCGCGGCTGGCCCCTCGGCTGACCACGATGGCGCCGGCCGATGTCGAACGGTTGACCGTTCGGCTGCACGAGCGCTTGCGTCCGGACGCGGATGGCCGCATCCGCTGCAGCGCCAAGGCAAACGCCATTCGGGGCCTGCGACCGGTGGCGTGACTTTGACTGGCGGCCCGCTCAGGGCGCTGCCAGCACCTGGGCCGTGGACTGCAGCTGGCCCAGCCGCGGCAGCACGTGGGCCATCGAGCCCTGGTGCGCCGCTTCTACCGGCGCGCCGCAGGCTCATGAGTGCAGGCGCTGCTGCAGCAGCAGACCGAGGACCGGTTCGTCACGCTGGACGCGCTGCGTGAACGCACCGCGCAGGCCGACCTGGCCATGCTGGCCAGCGAACTCTGCAGCGCGCTGGTGGCCTTCCGTGCGTCACATCCGTCCTTTGCCGTGCTGGTGGAGGACTCGGCCGGCGCCACCGGCCCGCTGGCCGCCGAGGTGCGAGGCCGGGTGAGGCGCTGGGTCATCGAGACGCTGGCACCACGGGCCACCGCAGGCCTCAGCCGCCAGCGCCTGGCCGCCGTCGCGGCGGTCGTGCAGCAGGCCATGAAGGCTGCGAACCAGCTGAAGGCCGATGACCTGCCAGGCGGCGGCGCGCCCGCGCTGAAGGAGCTGGCGCTGATGTTGCGCTGCTACCTGGAGGTGGCGCTGAAGCCGGCTGGGTGAGCGTCCATCGGGCGAAGCGATGCACGGTCATGTCGATTCAGGTCGGTCCTGAACGTCGTGTTGAGGAATCCGACGAGACTCAGCAAAGGAGAAGTCGACCATGATCCTCACCATCACCGCCTTTGAACGCTCGCCCGACCGCGGCAAGGGGCTGGCCCGTGACATGCGCGTTCGCTGGGCGCTCGAAGAAGCCGGCCAGGCTTACCAAGTTCGCCTGGTCTCCTTCGAGGCGATGAAAGCGCCAGCCCACCTCGCGCTGCATCCCTTCGGGCAGATTCCGACTTACGAGGAAGGTGACCTGGTCCTTTTCGAGTCCGCAGCCATCGTGTTCCACATCGCAGAGCGCCACGCAGGCCTGCTACCTGCCGATGCGGATGCGCGGGCCCGCGCCATCACCTGGATGTTTGCTGCGCTGAACACAGTGGAGCCGCCCATCCTGGACCTGCAAACCGCCAGGTTCGCGGAGGGAGACAAGCCTTGGTCCGAACAACGCCTGCCGCTGGTCAAGGACCGCATCCGCGTCCGGTTGCGTGAACTGTCGAACCGTCTGGGCGATGCCGACTGGCTGGACGGCGCGTTCAGCGCCGGCGACCTGATGATGGTCGCGGTGCTGCTCAGGTTGAAGCCGTCAGGCTTGCTGGACGAATTCCCCAGGCTGTCTGCCTACGTCGCCCGCGGCGAAGCCCGACCGGCCTACCAGCGGGCGTTTGCTGCGCAGTTGGCGGTGTTCACGGCGCAGTCGGCCGGCGGTTGACAAGGGCAGGGCTTGTGCCAGTTGACGCGCCCCCGCTACATGGCCGACGAGTTCGTTCAGCCTCCGGACGGGTTGGCGACCCAGTTCTGCAGCAAGAGGCCGGGCACCCGCTCGAACTCACCGATGTTGTTGGTGACAAGCGTAAGTCCCTCACTGCGGGCGTGGGCTGCGATGTGCAGATCGTTCACCCCGATGGGTCGCCCCACCTTTTCCAAGGCGCTGCGGATGGTGCCGTAGTGCAGTGAGGCCTTCGCGGTGTAGGGCAGCACCTCAAGCAAGCTGGAGAACTCTTCCACCACCGCCAGGTTCTGCGCGACTTTGGCGCTCTTCTCGGCGCCGTGGTAAAGCTCGCTCAAGCTGATGGCAGAAATCGCCATACGGCCAGCGTTTTCGTTGAATACGCCCATCACCTCTATCGGACGCCGCTTGATGACGTAGATGACGATGTTGGTGTCGAGCAGGTACTTGAGCATGACAGCTTCGACGTCAGAAGCCTTCGCGTTCGGCCTGCTGCTGCTCGCCACGCTCAGCCATGAAGTCCTCTGACGCCCGCGGTCCGTTCAGGAAGAACTCGTCCCAGGTGTGCCCTACCGGTGAGATGATGCGGTCAACGCCCCGGGCGCGCACCTGTACTTTCTTGACGCCTTCTGGGAGGCGAACGTCTGCTGGCAAACGCACGGCCTGGGACCGGTTGTTGGTGAAGACGGTGGTGATGCTCATTGCGTGGCACTTGAATGGGATATGGCGGAAGTATATGCCATCCGGCGGATGACGGATGTCAAGCCGTCGGCGGTCGCTGCTTCTGATGCAGTGCGGACAGTTCAGTCCGTCGCACGGTGGTCGCCAAGACCTTCAAACGCCGTCCACTTCTGCTCACTCGCCGCCGAAGCCACGGTCGCCTCGATGAACCGCACCCCGCGGGCGCCATCCTCCACCCGTGGATAGTCCGCCGCCAGCGGGTCGGCCGGCTGGCCGGCCAGCCGCGCGTGAATGTCCTCGGCCACGCCAAGGTAGACGTTGGCAAACGCTTCCAGGAAGGCTTCGGGGTGGCCAGTCGGCAGGCGGCTGGCGCGGCGGGCGGATTCGCAGAGCCACGGCGAGCCGCGCGTCAGCACGCGGCGCGGGGCGTCCAGCGGGGCGTGCACGAGCTGGTTCGGGTCTTCCTGGCGCCAGTCCAGGCTGCCTTCGCTGCCGAACACGCGCAAGCGCAGGTCATTCTCGAAGCCGGCGGCGATCTGGGACGCCAGCAGCACGCCGCGCGCGCCGCCGTGGAAGCGCAGCAGCAGGCTGGCGTCGTCGTCCAGCTGGCGGCCGGGCACGAAGGCGGTCAGGTCGGCGCAGAGGCGTTCTGCCTCCAGGCCGGTGACGGTGGCGATCAGGTTCTCGGCGTGCGAGCCGATGTCGCCCATCGCGCCGGCGATGCCGCTGCGGGCCGGGTCGGTGCGCCAGTCGGCCTGCTTGTTCTGGCCGCCTTCCACGCGCTTGGCGAGCCAGCCCTGGTGGTATTCGACGACGACCTTGCGGACTTCGCCGATCACGCCCTGGCGCACCATCTCGCGGGCTTGACGGACCATCGGGTAGCCGGTGTAGTTGTAGGTCACGCCGAACACGGTGCCGCGCTGGGCGACCACGCGCACCAGGTCCCCGGCCTGGGCGCTGGTGTGCACCAGCGGCTTGTCGCAGACCACGTGCAGGCCGGCGTCGGCGAATGCCCGGGCGACCTCGTGGTGCACGTGGTTGGGCGTGACGATGCTGACCAGGTCGACGCGCTGCTCGGCCGGCAGGCTCAGCTCGTGCGCCAGCAGGTCCTGCCAACTGCCGTGGTTGCGTGCAGCGGCCAGGCCCAGGTCGCGGCCGGAGGCGATGGCCTTGTCCGGCTGGGACGACAGCGCGCCGGCGACCAGCTCGTAGCGGCCGTCCAGCGCCATCGCGGCGCGGTGAACCTGGCCGATGAAGGCGTCGCGCCCGCCGCCGACCATGGCGTAGCGCAGCTTGCGGGGAGAAGTTTGTGCCATCAGCCGGCCATTCCGCCTTGGGCGTCCCGAGCGAAGGCGGCGTCGAAGTCGCCACCGGCGGGCGCGAAATCCAGCCGGCGGCAGTAGGCGGCACTCTCGGTGGCGCCATGCACGCGGTCCATGCGGCTATCTTCCCATTCGACGCTGAGCGGGCCGGCGTAGCCCACGTCGTTGAGCGCGACGATCAGCGATTCGAAGTCGATCATGCCGCGGCCCACGCTGCGGAAGTCCCAGCTGCGGCGTGCATCGCCAAAGGCGGTGTGGCCACCGAAGGTGCCCACGGTGCCGTCACCCTTGGCCCACCACACGTCCTTCATGTGCGCATTGAAGATGCGCTTGCCGAACCTTCGGATGAAACCGATGTAGTCCACGCCCTGGTAGGCGAGGTGGCTGGGGTCGAAATTGAAGCCGAAGCGGCGGTGCTGCTTCACGGCCTCCAGCGCGCGCTGGGCCGAGGCGGTGTCGAAAGCGATCTCGGTCGGGTGCACTTCCAGCGCGAAGTCCACGTCGTGTTTTTCGAAGCTGTCGAGGATGGGTGTCCAGCGGGCGGCGAAGTCAGTGAACCCGCGCTCGATGTAGGCCTGCGAGGTGGGCGGGAAGGCGTACATCGCGTGCCAGATGGCCGAGCCGGTGAAGCCGGTGACGGTCTTGACGCCGAAGTTGGCCGCGGCGCGCGCGGTGTCCTGCATCTCGCGCGCGGCGCGCTGGCGAACGCCTTCGGGGTCGCCGTCGCCCCACACGTGCTGCGGCAGGATGGCCTGGTGCCGCTCGTCGATGCGGTCGCACACCGCCTGGCCGGTCAGGTGGTTGCCAATGGCGAAGCACTGCAGGCCGTGGTCGGCCAGCAGCTCGCGCTTGCGCTCCACGTAGCGCGGCGACGCCAGCGCGGCCTGCACGTCGAAGTGGTCGCCCCAGCAGGCCAGCTCCAGGCCGTCGTAGCCCATGCGCTTGGCCAGCGGCGCAAGCTCGGCCAGTGGGAGGTCGGCCCACTGGCCGGTGAACAAGGTGATGGGTCTGGCCATGGTGGGCTCTCCTGCGCCAATTGCTCAGAACGGGGAATCGGGGAAATAGAACTGCTTGGCGTTGTCCTTGGTGATCAGCACCGAAGGAATGATGGTGTTGGGCGGCAGCTTCTCGCCCTTCAGCCGCGCCTCGGCGGTGAGCTTGATCGCGTCGTAGATGAACTTCGGCGAGTACGAGACGTTGGCCTGGATCAGCGGGTTGCTGCCGTCCATCAGCGTCTTGACCATGCCCTTGGCGCCGGCGCCGCCGAAGACGATCTTGATGTCGCTGCGCTTGGCCTGCTCGATGGCCTTCAGCACGCCGATGGCCATGTCGTCGTCGGCCGCCCACACGGCGTCGATCTGCTTGAAGCGGGTCAGGAAGTCCTGCATGACCTTGAAGGCATCGTCCCGGTTCCAGTTGCCGGGCTTGGCGTCCAGCAGCTTGATGCCTGGGTAGGCCTTCAGCGCAGCGTTGAACGCGTCCATGCGCTCGTTGTCGATGGTGGTCGGGATGCCGCGCAGCGCGACGATGTTGCCCTTGCCGCCCAGCGCCTTGCCCAGGTATTCGCCGGGGATGCGGCCGAAGGCGGTGTTGTCGCCGGCCACGTAGGCGTCCTGCGCCGAGGTGTCGGTCAGCCCGCGGTCAACTACGGTGACGTAGACGCCCTTGGCCTTGACCTGGGCGACCGGTTTGGTGAGTGCAGCCGATTCGAACGGGAAGATCACCAGCGCATTGATCTTGGTGACGGTGACCAGGTCCTGCAGCTGGTTGGCCTGCTCGGGCGCGCCGCCTGCAGTCTTCACCGTGACCTTCAGGCCCGGGTGCGCGGCCTCCAGGTCTTTCTTGGCCTGGTTGGCCCAGAACACGATGCCGGCGGTGAAGCTGTGCGTGGCCGACGGGATCACGACGCCGAGGTTGACAGGCGCGGCTTGCGCCAGTGCGGCCTGGCCGACGAAGGCCAGGCTGGCGGCTGCGGCCAGGCCCAGCAACCGAATGCGTGCAGGGGTGCGGAATTTCATGTCATGTCTCCTGTTGTGGTTGGGCAAGACAGCCTTCTGGTGGCTGCCGAAGGGAACGAGAAAGAGGTGCCTGTGTGTCTACGGCCGGCGCCGCTGCGTGAACGCGACGGCGATGATCACGAAGCCCTGCACGGCGGCATTCAGGTACACGCTGATGATGTTGGTCAGGTTCAGGATGTTGCCGATCACCGAGAGCAGCACCGCGCCGATCACGGTGCCGACCACGCTGCCGGCACCGCCGCGCAGCGCGGTGCCGCCGACGATGACCGCGGCAATCGCTTCCAGCTCCCACAGCAGGCCGGTGGTGGGCGAGGCCGAGCCCAGCCGCGGCACGTACAGCAGCGTGGCCATGCCCACGCACACGCCCAGCAGCATGTAGGTCAGCACCTTGATGCGGTCCACGTTCACCGCCGCGTAGCGCGCCACCTGCTCGTTCGAGCCGATGGCCTGCACGTAGCGGCCGAAGGCGCTGTGGTTCAGGATCAGGCTGCCGATGACCGCGACCACGCCGAAAACCCAGACGGGGATGGGCACGCCCAGCCAGCTGGCGTAGTAGACAGGGCTGTAGACGTCGGACAGCGCGTTGTCCAGCGTGATGGCGCCGCCGTCGGCGAAGTAGGTCAGGTAGGCGCGGAAGATGCCCAGCGTGCCCAGCGTGACGATGAAGGGCTCGATGCGGCCGCGGGTGATCAGCAGCCCGTGCGCCAGCCCGAAGCCTGCGCCCAGCACGACCGCGAACACCATGCCGGCGCCCACGCTGGCCAGCGGCGACCAGCCTTTGGCGGCCAGCGCGTTCATCAGCAGGATCATGCAGCCGGCGATCAGCGCGGCCATCGAGCCGACCGACAGGTCGATGCCGCCCGAGATGATGACGAAGCACATGCCCACCGCGATGATGCCGATGAAGGCGGTGCGGGTCAGCACGTTCATCGCGTTGTCCAGCGAGGCGAACTCGCTGTTCAGCAGCGTGCCGGCAATGCACAGCAGCACCAGGCCCAGCACCGGGCCGATGCTTCGCAGCCGGTGCCAGTGGGTGCGCCAGTCGCTTGCCGGGGCGCTGCTCGGGGTCATTTCAGTGCGTGCCGGTTGCATGGGCGATCAAGGCCTCTTCGCTCAGGCGATCCGCCTGCAGGGTGGTGGTGAGCCGGCCGGCCCGCATCACCGCCACGCGGTGGCACAGGCCGATCAGCTCGATCAGTTCGGACGAGATGACGATCACGCCGCAGCCCTGCGCGGCGAGCCGGTGGATCAGCACATAGAGGTCGCGCTTGGCGCCCACGTCCACGCCGCGCGTCGGCTCGTCCAGCACGACGACCTTGGGGCCGGGCTGCAGCACCTTGGCCAGCGCCAGCTTCTGCTGGTTGCCGCCAGACAGCGACGAAGCGCGCAGCGACAGCGAGCCGGTGCGGATGCCGAACTCGCGCACTGCATCGCCCAGCGCCTGGCGCTCCTGGTCCTTGCGCAGCCAGGGCTTGGCGTACTGGCGCAGGTTCATCAGCGTCAGGTTCTCGGTCAGGCCCATGGCCACGTGCAGGCCCTTGCCCTTGCGGTCTTCGCTGAGGTAGGTGAGGCCCAGGTCGGCGGCCTCGCGCGGGCTGCGCAGGGCGACGGCCTGGCCGTCGATCTCCACGCGCCCGGCGCTGCTGCTGCGCAAGCCCAGCAGGCCCTCGAACAGCTCGGTGCGGCCGGCGCCGACCAGCCCGGCGAAACCCAGGATCTCGCCGGCCCGCACCTCGAAGCTGGCCTGCTCGGCCCAGCCGGGCACGCTGAGGTCCTGCACGCGCAGCCGCACCGGCGCATCAGTCGGCGGCAGCTGCTTGGCCGGGAACAGGTCCGACAGTTCGCGGCCCACCATCAGGTTGGCCATCTGCGCGCGGCTCAAGCTGCGGGTGGCGGCGCGGGTGATGAAGCGCCCGTCGCGCATCACGACGACCTCGTCGGTGATGCGCTCCACCTCGTCGAGCTTGTGCGAGATGTAGAGGATGGTGGTGCCGCCGGCCTTGAGCTGGGCCATCAGCGCGAACAGGCGCTCGGTCTCGCCGGGCGTCAGCGTCGCGGTGGGTTCGTCCATGATCAGCAGGCGGGCGTTGCGCGCCAGCGCCTTGGCTATCTCGACCAGCTGTTTCTCGGCCACGATCAGCTGACGCAGCCGGGTGTCCGGGTCGCGGTCCAGGCCCACGCGCTGCAGCACCGCTGCGGCCTCGCGCCGCATCGCTGCGTCGTCCAGCCAGCCGCCGCGCTTTTTCTTCTCGTGGCCGAGGAAGATGTTCTGCGCAATCGTCAGGTCCTCGGCCAGGTTGAATTCCTGGTGGATCAGCACGATGCCGGCGGCCTCGGCGTCCCGCGAGTTCGCAAAGCGCACCGGCTGCCCGTCCAGGCACAGCTGGCCGCTCGTTGCCGCCTCGTAGCCCGAGGCAATCTTCATCAGCGTTGACTTGCCAGCGCCGTTTTCGCCCAGCAGGCCGTAGATGCGCCCCGCGTCCAGCGAAAAGCTGACCCCGTGCAGCACCTGCACCGGGCCAAACGCCTTGACGACGTCCTGAAACGAAAGCGCCAGCATGGGTCTCCTCGCGCCGGTCGGAAGCCGGCGCTTTTTTCATGGGGCCCCAAACCTGCCGCAAGGCGTCAGGCCCCCAGAGGGGGTGAGGAACTTGGGGCGGCCCGGCGTTTCCTCATGGAACCGATGCTAGGAGCCCAGCTTCGGCCCAGCAAGATCGAAATTAGACCTAAATTGGGTCGAACTTGATCTTTTGCTGGCTCGGCCGGGTGACGCCTTTCGCTGTTTGCGTCGATTTCGCTAATTTCGCTGTTTGCGTCGTTTTCGCCGCGCTGCTAGACTTTCCAGATGGCCAATTCCGACATGAGACACCTGTCCTCCCAGGCTCACCAGCGCATCGAGCAGCTTGAGCACACGGTTTCCGAGCTCAAGGGCACGCTGGGCCTGCTGGTTTCCGAAATGCGGCGTCAGGGCATCGTCCTGCCGGTTGGCAAGGTGCAGCGCCGGCAGGGCAGGAGCGCTTCACCTCGCCCTGCAGCCAACGATGCGCCGGCCACGGCGACCGGACTCGCCGCCGCCGTGGCGCGCGGCGAGGCGGCCAAGGTGGAATGGGTCCAATCGGGTGAGGTTGTGCCGGCCAAGCTGCTGGCTGACCATTGGGGCTTGACGCCGCAGGCGTTGGGTCCGGCGGCGGACCGAGGCGAAGTGTTCGCCATCCTGGTCAAACGCCAGCGCTACTACCCTCGCGAGTTCCTGGACCTTGACCGTCACGCAGTGGGCGCTGTTGCTCAGGCGCTGAGCGGCCTGTCGCCCACTGAAAAGCTGGTCTTCTGGAAGCGTCCTCACGGTGGGCTTGGTGGCAAGACGGTGCTGCAGGCGCTGACGGCGACGAATGACGCCGCGCAGCTCGCACGCGTCGTGCAGTTGGCCCGGTCGTGGGCGGAAGAGGCTCACCCCAAGCGCGATGGCGTTGAGGTTGCCTGAGCCGGGTTCTTTCGAGCACCTGCTCGAAGCGGCGCTGGTGCCGGCCGAGTCGCTGCTTCGGCTGTCCCGGTTTCCGAAAACCGAGCCCTTCTGGTCGTGTGGCCGCTACCGGTTCGACGGCCCACCGGCGGATGCATCACAGAGCTTTGGCAGTTGCTACGCGGCCGACGATGTGTCGGTGGCGTTTTGTGAATCCGTGATCCACGAATGCGCGTGGTTCCGCAACGGCCACTACGAAATACCGCTGACTGACCTCACTTCACGGCACGTCGTGCAACTGCATCGGCCGGCGAGGTCGACCCTGGTGCTGGCCGATCTCACCGGCAAGCCTCTGAAGAGGCTGGGCCTCAACAACGACATCAGCGCCGGCAGCGATTACGCCCTGCCCATGGCATGGGCCAAGGCCATTCATGAGGCCGGCCCGAAGTGGGATGGCATTCGCTACGTCTCTCGCCAGCACAACGGCGGGTTCGCGGTGGCCTTGTTCGAGCGCAGCGGTGTCACCAAGCTGCGCAGCCGAAAACTCACTGGCAAGTTGCTCGACAGTCTTTGCAACGAATTCCGCGTCGTGGCGATCTAACCCGGCAGCCGAAGCGTCTCCTGCATCGCCAGCGCCGCTGCGCCAATCAAGCCGGCGCGCTCGCCCAGCGGCGTGTACTGGATTTCCAGGTGGCGCGTGGAGAGGGCCAGTGAGCGGTGGTAGACGCTTTGGCGCACCGCGGCAAGGAACAGCGGGCCGATGCGCTGGATGCCGCCGCCGATGAAGACGTGTGACGGGTTGTAGAAGTTGACCACCGAGGCCAGCATCTGGCCGATCAGCGCGCCGGAGCGCTGCACGATGGCATGGGCCGCGGCGTCGCCCGCGCGGCTGGCCAGCGCCACGTCCTGCAGGCGCAGCGGCTTGCCGCTTTCCAGGGCCTTGGTCAGCGGCGGGCTCTTGCCGGCTTCCGCCGCCTCGGTGGCGGCGCGCACCATCGCCGGCCCGGCGGCCATGGTTTCGACGCAGCCCAGGTTGCCGCAATGGCAACGCGGGCCGTTCGGGTCCACGCAGATGTGGCCCACGTCGCCAGCCGAGCCGTTGGCGCCGCGGTAGACCTGACCGTGGCAGACGATGCCGCAGCCCACGCCTGTGCCGACCTTCACCACCAGGAAGTTCGGCAGCGAGCGGCCCAGCCGCCACAGCTCGCCCAGCGCCATCACGTTGACGTCGTTGTCGACGAACACCGGCGCGCTGAAGTCCGCCTTCAGGTCCTCGCGGATCGGGTAGCCGTCCCACTCGGGCATCAGCGGTGCGTTCACCAACTGGCCCAGCCCGAAGTCCACCGGCCCCGGCACGCCAATGCCGATCGCGATCACATCCGCCGCCTTGGCGCCGCATTGCTGCAGCAGATGCTTCATCAGCGCACGGATGCGGGCCAGCAGCAGGGCAGGGCCGTCGCGCACATTGGCCGGCTCGCTGTGGTGGGCCAGCAGCGTCAGGTCCGGCGCCAGCACGCCGACCTCCACGCCGGTGGCGCCCATCGCGATCGAGATCAGCACGCCCAGCCGGCGGCTCAGCCGCAGCGTCTGTGCCCGCCGCCCGCCGGTGGCAACCTGCTCCTCGGTCGTCTCGATCACGCCCTGGGCCAGCAGCCCGGCGACCGCCGCGTTGGTGCGGCTCTTCGAAAACGAGGCCTGACCGGACAGCGCGTCACGCGACAGCCCGCTCGACCAGAAGATGTGGTCGAGCAGCGCGGTTTCGTTGCGGGAGAGCTGCCAGCGTTGCATCGGGCGCCGATGATAGCCAGCGGCCTCCGTTCAGCCGCCGGTGGGTGGCGAGCTGAGGTACAGCCGCGTCATGCGGACGATTTCCTGTGTGGCGGTTTTCAGCGAGACGCCGCTGGGCCGGGTGGCGACCACCGCGTGCACCAGCGCGTGCAGCGCGTGCATCAGCATGTAGACCGCCAGGCGCAGGTTGGGCACGCGGACCTGGTCCGGGTAGCGCGCGAGCAGGCAGCCCATCTGCTCGGCAATGCGGGCCTCGGTTTCCTCGTGGCTGCTGAGCATGTCCAGCCCGGCCAGCTGGGTTTCCAGCACGCGGTGCAGCCCGGCTTCCACGCGATGGGCCTCGACCACGCCTTCGATGATGAGCTGCAGCGCTTCGTCGAACGGCAGGTCTTGCGACAGCGCGAAAGCGCGGTCCATGACCTCGTCCATCTGGCGCGAATGCCGGTCGTGCAGCGCGGTGATCAGCGCGTCCTTGTTCGGGAAGTACTGGTACAGCGAGCCGACGCTGACACCGGCGCGTTCGGCCACCAGGTTGGTGTTGGCGGCGGCGTAGCCGCGTTCGACCAAAACGCGAGCCGCGGCGTCCAGGATGGCCGTGACGGTGGCCTGAGAGCGCGCCTGGCGCGGCGCCTTGCGTGGGGAAACGGCGGTTTTCATCGACGGACTTGGTGGGCGAGAAATGCGAGTTGGAAATACGAGCAGGAACTCGCATAGTGTGGGCCTGTGCCCGGGGTGGCGTCAACACGATTGACGGCTGCGCCGGGTGCGAACGTGAACGACCCCGCACTGGACCTGACATGCCCGCCCGCCCCTACACCTTGTTCATGCTGCTGAAGGCCACGACCCGCTGGCTGGCGCTGGAGGCCGAGCAACGGCATGCGCTTGCTGACGACGCGATGGCCGAGATCTACAACCGCTTCCCCTCGGTGCGGCTGCGCTTCTTCAACGCCGGCGCCTTCCATGGCCGTTGTTCGGACGTGCTGGTGTGGCACACCACCGACCTGCCGGAATACCGCGCCGCAGCGGACACGCTGCGCGCCAATCCCTTCCTTTCCGAGGCCCATTTCGACGTGCTGGACGTGATTCCCAGCGTGCCGGACGACTGGCGCGAATACGAATGGAACGGCGGCCAGGCCTGGGCCTGATCAGCCTTTGCTGAGCGCCAGCGCCAGCACCTGCGTCAGCGACATGGCCGCACCGGCGCGCCAAGCGGCTTCGGTGGCCGGCCAGCCGATCTGCAGCGCGATCAGCCAGCGCGTTCGGCGGGCTTCGCGGGTGTCTTCCGGGCCCAGCACGCCAAAACGTTCGGCGAAAAATGCCTGCGCGAAACCCATCACGGTGGCGGCGCGTTCGGGCTGCCGCAGGTGGGCCAGCGCGCGTGGCAGGTTCCACAGGCCGTAGAACAGCTCGCGCCAGGCCAACGCTTTGACTGCTTCTTCCAGGCAGGCATGGAAGGCCTGCAGCGCTTCGGCGTGGCGGCGCAGGTCGCCCAGGCAATAGCCGCGCACGCTGAGCGTGAAGCACAGCAGGCGCGACTGGCCGAGCGCGCGCGCCTCGGCCTCCACTTCGCCGAGCAGCACCAGTTGCTCGGCCACGCGGCGCTGGAAGCCCAGGTTGATGGCCAGCGCGATGCGGCCTTCGTTGGCGCGCAGCCGGTTGCCGCTGCCGGTCCACAGCGCCAGCACGCGGCGGCGCAGCGGTTCTGCACCGGCATGGTCATTGCGGTTGCGCATGATCAGCGAGGCCTGCAGACCCAGCAGCCGGGCGTGCAATGAATCGGCCTTCACCGCCTCGGCGGATTGCAGCGCCGCCAGCAGCCAGGCGTCGTCCTCGGCCATGGGCTGGCCCACTCGCATGCGCACCCGCAGCGCCCAACCGACAGCCCAGGCGGGCAGCGGCTCGGGGCGTTGGTCGACGAGGTCTGCGGGCAGTTCGGGCGCTTGCGCGACCTGGGCGGGTGTGCCGATCAGTGCCAGCGCCGCGTCCGCATGCGCGAGTGCGGCCACGTGCAGTCCGGCCTCGAAGCCGTGCGCGGCGAGCACCGCGTGGCCCAGCAGGCGCAGTGCGGGTTCGGGCGTGGCCTGCAGCGCAGCTTCCAGTGTGGCCAGGCCGGTGGCGGGCAGCGTCAGGTCGGTCAGCGCCGCACGGTGGGCCCAGACGATGGCCCAGGCCTCTGCTGCCTGCACGTCGTGCACGGCGCTGGCCAGGGCCAGCAGCAGGTTGGGCAGTTCGTGGCGCAGCCGGGCCAGGTCAGGCGTGGGCCCGTCCAGCGTGGGCAGGTGGCACAGCCACTGGCGGTGGCGGCTGCGCCAAGCGGTACGCTGGGCGTCGTCGAACTGCGCCGCGGCGTATTCGCGCACAGCTTCGTAGGGTGTAAAACGCGGCGGGCGCGCGGCGTCGCCGGGTGCTTCGTGCATGACGATCAGCGAGCTGGCGACCAGCTCGTCCAGCGTCTGCTGCACACGGGCCGGCGAGGCTTCAGGTTCGGCCACGGCGCGTGCTGCCGCCGCGTCGCAGCCGCCGTCGAACACCGCCAGCGCGGCCAGCAGGCTGCGCTGGCCGTCGTCCAGCAGGCGCCAGCTCCAGGCGATGACTTGCAGCATCGAGGCATGGCGGGTGTCGGCCGCACCGCGTGGGCCGGCGCGCGCCAGCAGGGCCAGCGTGTCGCTGCTGGCGCGGCCGAGTGCGACCTGCGTGCGGGCACTGTCCAGCAGTTGCACCCACTGGGTCGGCGGCGTGCTGCGCACCCGCGCGGCTGCCAGCTCGATGGCCAGCGGGTGGCCTTCGAGCAGCCGCACCAGCTCGCCAATGGCCGCGGCGTTCTGCGGGTTCAGGTGGAAGTCGCTGCGGCGTTCGCGGGCGCGGTCCACGAACAAGGCCACGGCGGGGTTGGCGACCATCTGCTCGGCGCTGTCTCCCGCGGCGGGCAAAGGCAGCGGCTCGACGGCCAGCAGCTGCTCGCCGTCCACGCCCAGCACCTGGCGCGTGGTGGTGACGATGCGCAGCGTCGGCAGCGTGGCCAGCAGCTCGGTCACCAGCTCGGCGGCCGGCTGCGCGACCTGCTCCAGGTTGTCCAGCACCAGCAGCGTGGTGCGCCCGGCGAGGGCCTGGCGCACTTGCTCAAGCGGTTCGGCGGCATGGCTGTCCAGCTGTAGCGTGATCAGCAGCCTGTCCACCAGCTGGGCTGCATCGAAACACTGCACCATGGGCACGAACAGCAGCCAGCCGGGCCAGTCGCCACCTGCCTCGGCCAGTTCACGCGCGCCTTCCACTGCCAGTCGCGTCTTGCCGCTGCCACCGGGGCCGACGATGCTGACCAGGCGCTGCCGGCGCAAGGCCTGGCGCAGCCGCTCGCGTGCAGCGGCCATGCCGAAGGCAGGGGTGAGATAGAGCGGCAGCGCGGGGGTCCAGGGTGCAGGCAAGGGCGCGGGACCGGTGGGCACCGGGGCCGCAAGCCTTGCTTCCGGCAAGGCCTCGGCCAGTGCGGCCAGGCGCATGCGCTCGTCGTCCACCCAGTCGTCGTAGAAGCCGGGGAGCAGCTCTCCGCGGTACAGCGCACGTGCGGCCTCGAAGCGGCCGGCGCGGCAGTCGGCCTCGAACTGCAAGGCGTCGCAAGCGAACGCGCCGGGCGCTGCGCGCAGGTGCTGGCGCTCGGTAAGGATCACAGTCCCGCCGCCAGCTTCCAGCAGCTGCTTGAGCACCGACAGCGTCTGCCGCAGCCTGTTGCGTCCCACGTCCAGCGCCACGCCCGGCCAGAGCAACTCGACCAGTTCCTCTCGCGCATGCGCCCGCTCGGGCCACAGCGCGAGCCGAGCGAGCAGCGCCGCCGCCGCGCGGCTGGGCAGCCGGGTCAGCGTGCGCTGGCCGTCCTGCAGCGACAGCTCGCCCAGCAGCCGCACCTGCCAGCGCGCGGCGGGCAAGGCTGGCGAGAGGGGCACCGGCGGCGGGGACACTGGGACAAGGCCGTCAGTTCTTCTTTTCGCGCGTCAGCACCACCAGCGGCACGACGATGGGCGACAGCACGATGGTGTAGAGCAGCAGCACGCCGTCGGTCGCCACGGTGACCGGGGTGGACAGCGCGCCGGCCACGCGGTCGCCGGTGGACTGTTCGGCCGTCACCTCGATCACGTAGCGCTGGTTCAGCTTCTCGGTGGCGCGGGCGCTGACCAGCGTGCTTTGCAGGTAGCGCTGGCCGACCAGTTCGCCGCGCAGCACATGGGCTTCGGGGTTGGCCGGGTCTGCGCCGCGAATGAAGCCCATGCTGCGCGCGGCGTCCTGCTCGGAGGGGGTGATCAGGTTGTCGATCTGCAGCGTGTAGTGGCCGCGGATCTTGCCCTTGGCGTCGACCCGGAAGCTGGACAGATTGCCCTTGCTGCGCGCATGCAGCGGCGAGGCGAGCAGGGCCAGCAGGCCGGGCGGTGCGTCGAAGATGTAGTGGTAGCCGCTGCCGATGACGACGATGTTCTTGCGGTCCTGCGAGATCAGCAGTGAAGAGATGGTCTCGGTGTAGCGCACGACGCTGGTGCCGCTGTCGGGCGGCGGTGCCGGGGTGGCTGCTGGCTTGGGCGGGTCGCCTGCGCAGCCGGCGAGGGCGCTCAGGCCGGTGCCCAGGCAGGCAGCGGCGCCCAGGGTCAGGCGTCTGCGGGTCAGGAACATCGGGTCGGTCTCCTCGCGCGGGCTGTGGGTGCGCCGCTGTGCATGGGGGTGTCACCAAAAGCGTACCAGAGCAAAACGGCGCGGCCGTGGCTTTGCGCAGCGCTGGCTGTCCCTGGTCAACAATCTGGCGCGTCGCCACTTCCCGTTGCCTCCCATGCCCCGTTCGTTTCCCTGGCGCTTCCTGCCCTTTTGTTCCCTGCACCGCCTGGCCGCGGCAGCCGGGCTGGTGGCGGCCGTGTTGCCGGCTGGCGCAGCAACCAGCTGGCCCAAGCCCACGCTGGCCGAGCAGAGCGGCTACCTGCGCACCGGGCGCTACGAAGAGGTCGAGCGCCTGTGCGCGGCCTGGCAGCAGGCGCAGCCCAAGGCGGTACGCTGCATCCGCTTCGGCCAGACGCCCGAAGGCCGGCCGATGCTGGCGCTGGCCATCTCGCAAAGCGGTGCGCTGACGCCCGAGGCAGCGCGCCAGCGCGGGCTGCCGGTGGTGCTGATCCAGAGCGGCATCCATGCCGGCGAGATCGACGGCAAGGACGCCGGCTTCCAGGTGCTGCGCGAGGTGCTGGACGGGCAGGCCGCGCCGGGCGCGTTGAAGCATGCGGTGTGGCTGTTCGTGCCGGTCTTCAACATCGATGGCCACGAGCGCTTCGGCGCCTGGAACCGACCCAACCAGCGCGGCCCGGAGGAAATGGGCTGGCGCACCACCGGCCAGAACCACAACCTGAACCGCGACTACCTGAAGGCCGACGCGCCGGAGATGCAGGCCATGCTGGGCCTGGTGCGCGACTGGGACCCGCTGGCCACGGTGGACCTGCACGTGACCGACGGCGCGAAGTTCGAGCACGACGTGGCGGTGATGGTCGAGCCGGTCAACGCCGGCGACGAGGCGCTGCGCAGCGTGGGCCGCGCCTGGCGCGACGGCGTGATCGCCGACCTGGCGCAGCAGGGCTCGCTGCCGCTACCGTTTTATCCCAGCTTCGAGGTGGAGGACGACCCGGCCTCCGGCGTGCGCGACAGCGTCTCGCCACCGCGGTTTTCCACTGGCTATTTCCTGCTGCGCAACCGGCTGGCGATGCTGGTCGAGACCCATTCGTGGAAGGACTACCCGACGCGGGTGCGGGTGATGCGCAACACCATCGTATCGGTGCTGGCCCGCATCGCCGAGCATGGTCAGGCCTGGTTGAAGATCGCGCACGAGGCGGACGAACGGGCGGCGAAGCTCGCCGGCCAGCCTGTGCCCCTGGACTACGCGGCCACCGACAAGGCGCGCATCGTGCCGTTCCGCGGCTATGCCTACACGCGCACGCCGTCGGACATCAGCGGTGCGCTGATGACGCGCTACGACGAGAACAAGCCCGAGGTCTGGCAGCTGCCGCTGTACGACGAGGTGTTGCCAAAAACCGTGGTCAATGCACCTGGCGCGGGCTACCTGGTGCCGGCCGCCTGGGCGGCCACGGTGGCGCGTTGGCTGGACCTGCATGGCGTGCGTTACCAGCGCCTGCCTGCCGGCTGGGCCGAAGCGCCCACCAGCACCTGGCGCAGCGAGCAGCCGAAGTTCGAGGCCACCTCCAGCGAAGGCCGCCAGCGGCTGAGTGCGCCGGGCGCCAGGCGCAGCGAGGCGCGCAGCCTGCCGCCGGGCTCGCTGTTCGTGCCCATTGCGCAGCCTGCCGCGCGGCTGGCCATCGCGCTGCTGGAACCGCAGGCGCCGGACGGGCTGCTGGGCTGGGGCGTGTTCAACAACGCCTTCGAGCACAAGGAATACATGGAGCCCTATGTGGCCGAGGAGGTCGCCCGCGCGCAACTCGCGGCGGACCCGGCGCTGGCCCAGGCCTTCCAGCAGAAGCTGGCCAACGACCCGGCCTTTGCCGCCAGCCCGCAGGCCCGGCTGGACTTCTTCTACCGCCGCCACAGCAGTTGGGACGAGCGTTACGGCCTGTACCCGGTGCTGCGCGTGGACCAGCCGCCGCCGGCCGCGAAGCTGTGACGCTGCCGCCGCTCAGTGCGGCCGAGCTGGCCGCGCCGCTGGTCGAGCGTGAGCGCACGGCGCAAGTCTTTGCTCAGCTGCAGCAGGCGCTGGCGGCGCGCGGCCTGGCGCTGCGCGCACCGCCGGCCGAGCCGCAGACCTGCTGCGGCCGCGGCTGCAATGGCTGCGTGTGGGAAGGCTTCTACGCCGCGGCGGGGTATTGGCAGGAACAAGCGCTGGCGCTGCTGGCGGGTGCATCTGCGTCGGTTCATAAATGAACCATATTTGCATAATGGTTCTATTTTGAACTAAGCTGCGCCCATTGCTGTTGCCCCTGAGCGCCATGCCTGCCAAACCCAACGCCGTCTCGCTCGCCGAATCCCCGTCCGCCTTGCCGGCCGTCGATTCACCCGCCACCGCGGCCGCGGTGCTGGCGGTGTTCTTCCGCATCTCGGCCGAATGGGGCTTGAGCCCGGCCGAGGAGCAGGTGCTGCTGGGCGTGGGCAAAACGACGCTGTTCGCCTGGAAGGCCGGCCGCGTGAAGACCGGGTTGGACGCGGTGGTGCTGGAGCGGCTGAGCTACCTGCTGCGCATCTACTCGGCGCTGGAAATCCTGCTGCCAGTGCCCGAGCGCGCGCGGGCCTGGCTGAAGAAGCCCAACAGCGCGCCCTTGTTTGGCGGCGGCACCGCGCTGCAGCGCCTGCTGGCCGGCCAGGTGGGGGACCTGATGCTGGTGGCGCAGTACCTGGACGCGCAACGCGGCGGAGACTTCTCGTGATGGAGGCTGGCTATCCGGTCCTGGCCGCGCTGGGCTGGAACCCCTGCTACCGGCTGATTCCCAGCCGCTTCCCGCCGGTCAGCCTGTTCGACCGAGTGGCCAGGCCCGAGGAACTGGACGCGGTGTTTGCGGTGCAGGCGCTGACTAACCCGCGGCTGCGCCAGGAAGTGGGCGACATCCAGCAGGTGGCGCCGGAAGACCGGGTGAGCGGCGACGGCAGCACGCCTGTGATGGCCGCGTTCTGCCACCTGAACCCGGGCGGCAGCCGCTTCTCCGACGGCAGCTGGGGCGCCTACTACGCGGCCGACTCGCTGGACGCCGCGGTTGCCGAGGTCTGCCACCACCGCACGCGCTTCCTGCAGGCGACGCAGGAGCCGGCGGTGGAGCTGGACCTGCGCTGCTACGTGGCCGACGTGGTGCAGCCGCTGCACGACCTGCGTTCGGCGGCCTTTGGTGCCGTGCACGACCCCGACAGCTACACCGCCTCGCAGGCCTTGGCGCGGCGGCTGCGCGCCGAAGGCAGCTGGGGCCTGGCCTACCGCAGCGTGCGCTTCGAAGGCGGCAGCTGCGTGGCGCTGCTGCGCCCCAAGGCGCTGGCGCTGCCGGTGCGCCAGGGGCCGCACATTGCGCTGCAATGGGACGGCGAGCGCATTGCGAGCTGGTACCGTAAGTCCGAGCTGCGTAGCCTGGCGCCGCTGGCGAAGGATTGAGGCCCTGGTGCTTCAGCCGCCCAACGCGTCCAGCGGCAGCTGCAGGTAGCGCAGGCCGTTGGCCGCCGGTGCGGGCAGTTGGCCGGCGCGGATGTTGACCTGCAGTGACGGCAGGATCAGCACCGGCACCTCCAGCGTGGCGTCCCGGGCCTGGCGCAGCGCGACGAACTCGGCCTCGCTGCGGCCGCCGCCCACGTGCAGGTTGTGCGCCCGCTGCTCGGCCACGTTGGTCTGCCAGCGCGGTTCGCGGCCGGCCGGCGGGTAGTCGTGGCAGACGAACAGGCGGGTCTCGGCCGGCAAGGCCAGCAGCCGCTGGATGGAGCGGTAGAGCTGGGTCGCATCACCGCCGGGAAAGTCGGCTCGCGCGGTGCCCACGTCGGGCATGAACAAGGTGTCGCCAACGAACACCGCGTCGCCGATCTGGAAGGCGATGTCAGCCGGCGTGTGGCCCGGCACGGCCAGCGCGCGGGCGGTCAGTTCGCCCACTGCGAAAACCTCGTCGTCCTCGAACAGGTGGTCGAAGTCGCGGCCGTCCGGGTGGAAGTCCGGCCCCAGGTTGAACAGCGGCGCAAATGCGGCCTGCACGCGGCGGATGGCCGCGCCGATGGCAATGCGTCCGCCCACCTGTGCCCGCACCCAGGGCGCGGCCGAGAGGTGGTCGGCATGCGCATGGGTTTCCAGGATCCAGTCCACCTGCAGCGCCTGCGCCTGCACCCAGTCCACCAGTGCCTGTGCCGAGTGCGTGCCGGTGCGGCCGGACTTGGCGTCGAAGTCCAGCACCGGGTCGACCACGGCGGCGCGGCGGGTGGCCGGGTCGTGCACCACGTACGAGACGGTGGCCGTGGCCGGATCGAAGAAGGCTTGCACGACGGGCGATGCGGACTTGGACATGCGGTGTCTCCATGACAATTTACAAAACAATGATATATTCAAATACATAATGAATACCGGCGCAGGGGTTTGCGCTGGCTCAAACCCGGGTGAGTTCGTGATGTCTGTCGTGTCCCGCATCGATCCCCAGCGCCTGCGAGGCGCCGCGGCCGAAGCCGTGGCTGCCCTGAAGGTGCTGGGCAATGAAGACCGCCTGCTGCTGCTGTGCGAGCTGTCGCAGGGCGAGCGCAGCGTGAGTGAACTCGAAGCGCGGCTGGGCATTCGCCAGCCCACGCTGTCGCAGCAGCTGGGTGTGTTGCGCGCAGAAGGCGTGGTCAGCACGCGGCGCGATGGCAAGCGCATCCATTACCAGGTGGCCGATGCGCGGTTGCTGGAAATCCTGGCGGTGATGTACCGCCTCTACTGTCCCAAGGAGTAAGCCTCATGCACATCGACTGGTCCTCCTTCACGCCCTGGCCCGCGCTGGCCGGTGGCGCCCTGATCGGCCTGGCCGCTGCGGCCATGGCCTTGCTGCTGGGCCGCGTGGCCGGCATCAGCGGCATCCTCGGCGGGCTCTTGCGCCCGTCGCCGGGAGAGAGCCGCTGGCGGCTGGCTTTCCTGATCGGGTTGTTGCTTGCGCCCTGGCTGGTACGTGCGGCGGGGGCAATGCCGCCATTGAAGATCGAGGCCTCCAGCGGGCTGCTCATCGTGGCCGGCTTGCTGGTGGGCGTGGGCACGCGCTACGGTGCGGGCTGCACCAGTGGCCATGGCGTCTGCGGGCTGTCGCGGCTCTCGGGCCGCTCGCTGGTGGCCACGCTGGTGTTCATGGCCGCGGGCTTCGTCACCGTCGCGCTGGTGCGGCATGGAGGTGTGCTGTGAACCGCATCCGCATCCTGTTGGCCGCACTGGCATCGGGCCTGGTCTTCGGCCTGGGCTTGATCGTCTCCGGCATGGTGCAGCCGGCCAAGGTGCTGGGCTTCCTGGACCTGCTGGGCGCCTGGGACCCTTCGCTGGCGCTGGTGATGGGCGGCGCCATCGCCGTGGGCCTGCCCACGTTCGCCTGGGCCAAGCGCCGCCAGGCCGGGCAGCAGGCCAGCCTGCTGGGCGAGCCCATGCGCTTGCCAGAAGCGCGCCAGATCGACCGTCGCTTGGTGCTGGGCAGCCTGCTGTTCGGCGTGGGCTGGGGCCTGGCGGGCCTGTGCCCGGGGCCGGCGCTGGTGGCGCTGGGCGCGGGCAGCGGGCCTGCGGCGCTGTTCGTGCTGGCGATGTTGGGCGGTATGGGTTTGTTCGAATGGCTGGAAAGGCGACGGCGTCCATGAAGCCTATGGCGTGCCGCGCATTTGCGATACATTGCGGGACATGAAGACCGCCACCATTCCCTCCGTCCGTGTCGAGCCCGAATTCCGAGCCGAAGTCGAGGCGGTGCTGGGAAAGGGCGAGAGCTTGACCGAGTTTGTCGAAGCGGCGCTGCGCGCGAGCGTGGAGCGCCGCCGCCTGCAGTCCGAGTTCATCGCCCGCGGCCTGCGCTCGCGCGACGAAGCGCACCGCACCGGCGATTACGTCGCGGCCGATGTGGTGCTGGAGGGGCTGCAACGCAAGCTCGACGCGGCGCGCGCCAAGGCCAAGGTAGCCAAGACCGGCAAATGAGTGCCCCAGACCTGCCGCCTCGCGTCAGGCCCCAGAACAACATGCAAGGGGGACGAGAAAACTTGGGACGGCCCGGCGTTCCCTCATGACCTTCACCGTTCGCCTGACGCGCGAGGCCGAGGCGGACCTCGGGCGCCTGTTCGATTTCGTGCTCGAACGTGAACTGGCGCGCGAGCTGGAAGGCGAGGGTGGCGACCTGGCACTGGCCGAGCGGGCACTGTCGGCCATCAGGGCAGGCATTGAGACGCTGAAATCCTCTCCGTTCACCTGCCGCAAGGCGGACCGCGACCCGTTCTTGCGGGAGCTGGTGATCTCATTCGCACATGCCGGCTACGTGGTGCTTTTCGACATCGAGGACGCCGCGAGCGTGTTGGTGGTGGCGGTGCGGCACCAGCTCGAAGACGACTATCACTGAGCCCAACGGGGTCGCGCGGGTTGTCCCGATGCGGGGCAACCCTTGCGTAATCTCGCGTCTTACAACTTGCATCCAAGTTGCATAACCTGCGGCCTCTACAAGAGAAGCACCGGCAGGAGAGAGGCATCCGTGGATTGCATTCTGGAAACGCGCCAGCTCACCAAAGAATTCAAAGGCTTTGTCGCCGTCAACAAGGTGGACCTGAAGGTTCGTCGCGGCAGCATTCATGCATTGATCGGCCCGAACGGCGCCGGCAAGACCACCTGCTTCAACCTTTTGACCAAGTTCCTCGCGCCCACCTCGGGCACGATCCTGTTCGACGGCGAGGACATCACCAAGGAAAGCCCGGTGCGCATCGCGCGCCGCGGCGTGATCCGTTCGTTCCAGATCTCGGCCGTCTTCCCGCACCTCACCGTGCTGGAAAACGTGCGAGTGGCGCTGCAGCGCCAGTTGTCCACCTCGTACCACTTCTGGCGCTCCGAGCATTCGCTGGCTGACCTGAATGACCGCGCGATGCACCTGCTGCGCGAGGTCGACCTGGAGCGCTTTGCGGCGCTGGAGGCGGTGGAGCTGAGCTACGGCCGCAAGCGCGCGCTGGAGATTGCCACCACGCTCGCCATGGCGCCCAAGCTGATGCTGCTGGACGAGCCCACGCAGGGCATGGGCCTGGAAGACGTGGACCGCATCCGCGCGCTGATCAAGAAGGTTGCGGCGGACCGCACGGTGCTGATGGTCGAGCACAACATGAGCGTGGTCTCCAGCATTGCCGACACGATCACGGTGCTGCAGCGGGGCGCCACGCTGGCCGAGGGGCCGTACGAGGTCGTCTCGAAGAATCCGGCGGTGATCGAGGCCTACATGGGCTCGACCCAGACCGAACTCGTGGGCGCGCACTGAGATGAGCAAGACGCCCTTCCTCGAAATCCGCGGCCTGCAAGGCTGGTACGGCGAGTCGCATGTGCTGCATGGCGTGGACTTCCACGTCGATGAAGGCGAGGTCGTCACGCTGCTGGGCCGCAATGGCGCCGGCCGCACGAGCACGCTGCGCGCCATCATGGGTTTGATCGGCAGCCGCAAGGGCTCGATCAAGGTCAAGGGCATCGAGACCATGGGCATGGCCACGCACCGCATCGCGCGGCTGGGCGTGGGCTACTGCCCGGAGGAGCGCGGCATCTTCTCCAGCCTGTCGACCGAAGAGAACCTGATGCTGCCGCCCACCTTGGCAGAGGGTGGCATGAGCGTGCCGCAGATCTACGAAATGTTCCCGAACCTGAAGGAGCGCGCCGGCAGCCAGGGCACGCGGCTGTCGGGCGGAGAGCAGCAGATGCTGGCGGTCGCGCGCATCCTGCGCACCGGCGCCAAGCTGCTGCTGCTCGACGAAATTTCCGAAGGCCTGGCGCCGGTCATCGTGCAGAAGCTGGCCGAGATGGTCACCTCGCTGCGCCGCCAGGGCTACACCATCGTGATGGTGGAGCAGAACTTCCGCTTCGCCGCCCCGCTGGCCGACCGTTTCATGGTCATGGAACACGGCCAGGTGATCCAGTCCTTCACGCAGGCCGAACTGCCCTCGCGCCTCGAACGCCTGCACGAATACCTCGGCGTCTAAGAACGCATTCAGTTCCCATGGAGTTACAGGAGACCAAGATGAAGAAAATCAAAGCCATCACTGCCGCAGCCGCTTCGCTCTTTGCACTGGGCGCCGCACAGGCCCAGGTGTCGGGCGACGTGATCAAGATCGGCTTCATCACCGACATGTCGGGCCTGTACTCCGACATTGACGGCCCCGCTGGCGCCGAGGCCATCCGCATGGCGATTGCTGAAGCCGGCGGTGCGGTGGCCGGCAAGAAGGTCGAGCTGCTGGTGGCCGACCACCAGAACAAGGCCGACGTGGCCGGCGCCAAGGCCCGCGAGTGGTTCGACCAGCAGGGCGTGGACCTGCTGATCGGCGGCACCAACTCGGGCACCAGCCTGGCCATGGCCAAGGTGGCGGCCGAGAAGAAGAAACCGTTCATCGCGGTGGGCGCCGGCACCTCGGCGCTGACCAATGAACAGTGCACGCCCTACACCGTGCACTGGGCCTACGACACGATGGCGCTGGCCAAGGGCACCGGCGGCGCCGTGGTGCGCGCGGGCGGCAAGAGCTGGTACTTCCTGACGGCCGACTACGCCTTTGGCGCCGCGCTGCAGAACGACACCAGCAACGTCGTGAAGGCCGCAGGCGGCTCGGTCGTCGGCTCGGTCAAGCACCCGCTGTCGGCCAGTGACTTCTCGTCCTTCCTGCTGCAGGCGCAAGGCAGCAAGGCGCAGATCCTGGGCCTGGCGAATGCCGGTGGCGATACCATCAACGCGATCAAGGCCGCCAACGAATTCGGTGTCACCAGCACGATGAAGCTGGCCGGCCTGCTGGTCTTCATCAACGACATCCACTCGCTGGGCCTGAAGATGACCCAGGGCATGTACCTGACCGACAGCTGGTACTGGAACAAGGACGCCGAGACGCGCGCCTGGAGCCGCAAGTTCTTCGAGAAGATCAAGCGCATGCCCTCGTCGCTGCAGGCGGCCGACTACTCGGTCGCGAGCAACTACCTGGCCGCCGTCAAGGCCACCGGCTCGGACGACGGCGACAAGGTGCTGACCCAGCTGCGCAAGACCCCCATCAACGACGTCTTCGCCAAGGGCGGCACCATTCGCCCGGACGGCCGCATGGTGCACGACATGTACCTGATGCAGGTCAAGACGCCGGACAAGTCGGTCGAGCCCTGGGACTACTACAACGTGGTCGAGACCATCAAGGGCGATCAGGCGTTCACCACCAAGGCCGAGTCCAAGTGCGCACTGTGGAAGTGACCCACCCCCGAGCGGCTGCGCCGCTCCCCCTCGAATCGATGATGGGCCGTTCCCAAGTCGATTCGACCCCCTTGGGGGGCCTGCCGCTGCGTGGCAGGTCTGGGGGGTTCGTCCGAGGGGCGGCACCAGCGGACCGGCAGAGCCGGATCCGCGGCGCCCGCTTGGTTAACGCGGCCTGAGCCACGCGAGAAGTCGATGGAAATTTTTGGAGTTCCCCTGCAGGCCTTTCTGGGGCAGTTGCTGCTCGGGCTGGTCAACGGCTCGTTCTATGCCGTGCTCAGCCTGGGCCTGGCGGTCATCTTCGGCCTGCTGGGCATCGTCAACTTCGCCCACGGCGCGCTCTACATGATGGGCGCGTACGTGGCGTGGCTGCTGATGGAGAAGTTCCAGATCGGCTTCTGGTGGGCGCTGATCCTGGCGCCCATCGTCGTTGGCGCCATCGGCCTGGTGATCGAGCGCACGCTGCTCAAGCGGCTCTACAAGATCGACCCGATCTACGGCCTGCTGCTGACCTTCGGCCTGGCGCTGATCGCCGAAGGCGTGTTCCGCGACCAGTTCGGCGTTTCGGGCCAGCAATATGCGGTACCTGAATTGCTGCGCGGCGCGACCAACCTCGGCTTCATGGTGCTGCCGAACTACCGCGCCTTCGTGGTGCTGGCCTCGCTCATCATCTGCCTGGGCACCTGGTTCATCATCGAGCGCACCCGGCTCGGCGCCTACCTGCGCGCCGGCACCGAGAACCCGGCGCTGGTGCAGGCTTTCGGCGTCAACGTGCCGATGATGGTGGCGCTGACCTACGCGGCCGGCGCAGGCCTTGCGGCTGTGGCCGGCGTGCTGGCCGCGCCGGTGATCCAGATCACCCCGCTGATGGGCAGCAACCTGATCATCGTCGTCTTCGCGGTGGTGGTGATCGGCGGCATGGGCTCCATCATGGGCGCCATCCTCACAGGGCTGCTGCTGGGCCTGGTCGAGGGGCTGACCAAGGTGTTTTATCCGGAGGCCTCGAACATCGTCGTGTTCGTGATCATGGCCATCATGCTGATGATCCGCCCGGCCGGCCTGTTCGGCAAAGAGAAGTGAGCCAAGAGGCTGAGAGTCTTTCGAACATGCCCGCTCATCACACCATAAGTCTCCCGCTCGTCGTTGCAAATGCTCGCCATGGCCTGAACCATGGCTGTGCTTTGCGCCTAGATCGGAAACCTTCTGGCGCGCTGCTCTGGCACGCCCGAAAAACTCTCAGCCTCTGATGCAAGCCAAAATTCCCACCACCCGCAGCAGGACCTTCTCTCACGAGATCTCCCGCTGGACGCCCGCGCGCCTGGCCTGGGGCCTGGGCCTGCTGTTGCTGGCCATCGCGCCGTTCATCGGCCTGTATCCGGTCTTCATGATGAAGGCCATGTGCTTCGCGATCTTCGCCTGCGCCTTCAACCTGCTGCTGGGCTTCACTGGCCTGCTGTCCTTCGGCCATGCCGCCTACCTGGGCAGCGCGGCCTACGCCACCGGCTGGCTGGTGACCAGCGCCGGCTGGCCGCCCGAGTTGGGCATCCTCGCCGGCATGGCGGTGGGCGCCGGCATTGGCCTGCTGGTCGGGCTGATCGCCATCCGCCGCCAAGGCATCTACTTCGCGATGATCACGCTGGCCATGGCGCAGATGGTCTATTTCGTCTGCCTGCAGGCGCCGTTCACCGGCGGCGAAGACGGGCTGCAAGGCGTGCCACGCGGCAAGCTGCTGGGCTTGCTGCCGCTGGGCAATGACCTGGTGATGTACTTCTTCGTGCTGGCCGTCTTCGTCGCCGTCTTCCTGTTCGTGCTGCGCGTGGTGCACTCGCCCTACGGCCAGGTGCTCAAGGCCATCCGCGAGAACGAACCTCGCGCCATCTCGCTGGGCTACGACGTGGACCGCTACAAGCTGCTCGCCTTCGTGCTGTCCAGTGCGCTGGCCGGCCTGGCCGGTTCGCTCAAGACCCTGGTGCTGGGCTTCGCCACACTGTCCGACGTGCACTGGAGCCTCTCCGGCGAAGTCATCCTGATGACCTTGCTCGGTGGCATGGGCACCTTCGCCGGCCCGGTCCTCGGCGCCATCACCGTGATCGGCCTGCAGGACATGCTCGCCGACCGCGTCGGCTCCTGGGTCACTGTCATCATCGGCGCCACCTTCGTGGTCTGCGTCGTGGCCTTCCGCCGCGGCTTCGTGGGCGAGCTGCTGGCTTGGCAGCAACGGCGCAGGGCGAAGGACCTCAAAGCCTGACGCTGCGCCTGCGTCAACCGCTCTGCTCGCCAAAGCTTCTCAGGCCTCTTGCGGCCGCCTTGGCGCTGCTCGCAGGGATAGCCACATGGTGGCGCCAAGCACGGCCACGACCACGCCCAGCGACACCCACACCGGAATCTCCACCACATCGATCAGCATCATCTTGCTGCCGATGAAGCCCAGCACCACTGCCAGACCGTAGCTGAGCAGGTGGAATTTGCTGGCCATCGCCTGCAGCAGGAAGTACATCGCCCGCAAGCCCAGGATGGCGAAGATGTTCGACGTGAGCACGATGAACGGGTCGGTCGTGATGGCGAAGATCGCCGGAATCGAGTCGACCGCGAAGATCACGTCGGTGATGCCCACCAGGGCCACCACCAGCAGCAGCGGCGTGGCCAGACGGCGGCTGTTCTCCAGGGTGAAGAACTTCTCGCCATCGAAGCCCTGGCTCACGGGAATCAAGCGCTTGAGCAGCTTGAGGGCGGGGTTGTCCGCCAGGTTGGGCTCTTTGCCGGCCGCCCACCACATCTTGATGCCGGTGATCAGCAGAAACGCGCCGAACAGGTACAGCACCCAGTGGAACTGAGTGATGAGCCAGGCGCCTGCGAGGATCATGACGCTGCGCAGCACGATGGCGCCGACGATACCGATCATCAGCACTCGCTTCTGGTAGGCCGGCGGCACCGCGAAGTAGGTGAAGATCATCAGGAACACGAAGATGTTGTCGACGGCCAGGCTCTTCTCGATCAGGTAGCCCGTCAGGAACTCCAGAGCGCGGGCGTTGGCCGTCGCTTGACCGTGCGACTGCGCCACCGCCCACCAGAACAGCGCGTTGAAGGCGAGGCTGGCCACCACCCAGACGATGGACCAGCGCAGCGCTTCCCGCACGGACACCTCGTGCGCGCCTTGCTTGCGCAGCACCACGAAATCGATGAACAAAGCCACCAGCACGGTGGCGATGAAGAAGACCCACAACCAGGTTGGTGCAATGGTGTCCACGGACATTCCTTGGCAATGAAGACGGAGGGGAGGCCAGCACAGGCCTGCGGCAAGACCGACGATTCGCATTCTGCGCAACGGAGGTCGATGCTGTTATCGATCAAAACGCTGTGAATCATCGAAAAAACCAGATACCGTGGCCTCCTTGCCCTGAAGCCGAATGGTCGCCCCCATGACCCTGAACTACCGCCATCTGTACTACTTCTGGCTGGTCACCAAGGAAGGTGGCTTCACGCGCGCTGCCGAGCGCCTGGACATGGCGGTGCAGACCATCAGCGCGCAGGTGCGCGAGCTCGAAAAATCCTTCGGCCACCAACTGCTCAAGCCCGCGGGCCGTGGCGTGGTGCTCACCGAAGCTGGGCAGGCCGCCTTCGCGCGTGCCGAAGAGATCTTCCAGATTGGCCAGCGCATGGTTGACGACGTGCGGGCCGCTGCCACCGCACCGGTGCAGCGCCTGGCGGTGGGCCTGGTCGATGGCATCTCCAAGTTGGCCGCGCATGCATTGTTGGCGCCGGTGTTGGCCGAGCCGCAGCTGCGCCTGATCTGTCACGAGGGCGAGCAAGACCAGTTGCTGGCCGAGTTGGCGCTGCACCATCTGGACCTGGTGCTGGCCGGCCAGGCCGCGCCTGCCAACCCGAACTTGAGGCTGTCCAGCGAGCGCCTGCTGTCTTCACCTGTCCAGTGGTACGGGCCGGCTCACCTGGTGGGCCGGCGCGAGGTGGCCGGCTTTCCCCGGTGCCTGGGTGATTTGCCAGTGCTGTTGCCCACGGCGCATTCGCCGTTGCGGCTGCGGCTGGCCCAGTGGTTTGACGCCCATGGGCTGGTGCCCCAGGTGGTGGGCGAGTTCGAGGACAGCGCCTTGCTGGCGCTGTTCGCGGCACGTGGCTTGGGCGTGTTCCCGGTCAGCGCCGCCGGCGCGGCCGACCTGGCCGCAACACCCGGTCTGAAGTGGCTGGGTGACGCCCCTGAGGTGTTCGAAGAGGTGCACGCCATCCGAACGCGCCGCGGCCTGCATCACCCGCTGGTGAAGCAGGTCATTGCAGCGGCGCGTGGCTGACCATCCCGTGGACGCAGGCGCCTGTGGGCGGCTGCTGCGCCCGTGGCGCGCGCTCAGGCCGGCGCCTGGGCCAGGTGCTCGGCCCGGGCGACCAACTGCTGCTTCGACTGCGCCTCGCTCGCTTCGAACAGGCCCCAGCGCACGATCATCGAGCCCAGCACCGACAGTTCACCCTCGGCCGCATGGCCGTCGGCACGGGTGGCGGCCATGGACAGCTCGAATACCAAGCGCTGCAGCGCCGGATCGTCCACCTCGTCGAGCAGGGCCTGCAGCATGGTTTCATCCACGGCCTGCGCCAAGCCGGCGCTGCCGGGCGCGTGGGCCAGCAAGTCTTCGCAGAGCTGGTGCAGCACCATGGGCAGTGCGCCTGGGGCCAAGCCCAGCCGGCGCTCCGCGTGAAGCGCGGCCAGGCCATCAAACTCCGAGCGGCAGGCGTGACCGTCGGAGATGATCACCAGCGCCACCAGGCGAGCGGCGGCTTGGGGACTGTTGCGGGGCAGGGAGCGCATGGGATGTCCTCCTGGGACTGAGAGTTGCAGGAGCCGGCGGCCCGAAGTGCCGTGCCAGCTTGGTTCAACTGTCGAGCCGGGGCGCCCTGGCGACAAGCAGGTTCAGTCGCAGTGAGTGTTCGAGAAAACCAGCGGTGAAGGTTTGGAATGGCAGCTTCGGCCGAACCCAGAACCCGGGAGCGTGACTGCGTTGGCCTCTTGCTGGTCGTGTCCCGCAGAGCGGCCTCGCTGAAGCGATACCTGGTCTGCCGCTGGGCGGCTGCGAGACCCGCATCAACCCGCGTGCGGCAAATCCTCGTGCTGCCGCTTGCCCTGGGCCACCGGCAGCGCCGCCTGTGGTTCCTCGGCAGACACCTTGGGCAGCAGCACGCCGTTCTTGGCGGCCACCACCTCGGCCATGATGGACAGGGCGATTTCGGCGGGGGTTTTGCTGCCGATGTAGAGGCCGGCGGGGCCGTGCAGGCTGTCGAGAGCGGCGTCTGGCAGGTCGAAGTGTTCGCGCATGCGTTCGCGGCGCTGGCTGCTGTTGCGGCGCGAGCCGATGGCGCCGACGTAGAAGGCCTGGGACTGCAGCGCGTCGATCAGGGCCAGGTCGTCGAGCTTGGGGTCGTGGGTCAGGGCGACGACGGCGGTGCGGGCGTCGGGCTTGAGACGCAGCACCAGGTCGTCCGGCATTTCGTGGCTGAGGGTCACGCCGCTTGTCATGCCACTCAGGTGCCAGCTGGCGCGCTGCTCCTCGCGCGGGTCGCAGACGATGACCTCGAAGCCCACGGTCAGCGCGATCTGGCTCATGTAGCGGGACAGGTCGCCTGCGCCGATCAGGATGAGCCGCGCTTTCGGGCCAAAGCAGGTGATGAGCTGCTGTTCGTCCAGCCGGGGCAGGCTGTCGCGCTGGCCTTCGCGCAGCGTCACCTCGCCGGTCTGCAGGTCCAGCACGCGCTCGGTGCCCTGGCGCTGCTCGCAGGCCTGCAGCAGTTCGGCCAGCCGGCTTCGGGCGGTGACCGGCTCCAGCACCAGCTCCACGGTGCCGCCGCAGGGCAGGCCGAAGCGGTGGGCCTGGTCGGCCGAGATGCCGTAGCGCAGAACGGCGGGAACGTTGCTGGCGCATGCGGCCTGCACCCCGCCTTCGCGGATGCGCTGAACCAGGTCGTCCTCGATGCAGCCGCCTGACACCGAGCCGACGGTCTCGCCGCGCGTGTTGATGGCCATCAGCGAGCCGGGCGGACGCGGCGAGGAACCCCAGGTTCTGGCCACGGTGACCAGCACCACGGCCAGCCCGGCCGACTGCCAGCGCAGCGCACCGCGCAGCACCAGCGTGTCGAGGTCGTCGGTCGTGTTGTGCGGTTCCACTGGAGGGCTCAGGCCAGTTTGAAGGGCAGTTCGCGAATCGGCTTGCTGGTCAACTTTGCCACGGCATTGGCAAAGGCCGGGGCCAGCGGCGGCAGGCCGGGTTCGCCCATGCCGGTGGGCGGCTCTGCGCTGGGCACGATGTGCACGGCGATCTCGGGCATCTGGGTGATGCGCGGGACGACGTAGTCGCCGAAGTTGCTTTGCTCGACCACGCCGTCCTTCAGCGTGATGGCCGCGCCGGGAAGGCACATGGACAGGCCCATCAGCGCGGCGCCCTGGACCTGGGTTTCGACGGTGCGCGGGTTCACCGCCAGGTTGCAGTGAACGCCGGCCGTGGCCCGGTGCAGCACCGGCTGACCGTCCTTGACCGAAGCCTCGACGACATAGGCCACCACGGTCTGGAAGGACTCGTGCACCGCCACGCCCCAGGCGCGGCCGGCGGCGAGCTTCTTCTTGCCGTAGCCGCTCTTGTCCACCGCGAGCTGCAAGGCGGCCCGGTAGCGCGGGTGCTTGTCGCCAAACTGCTGCATGCGGTAGGCGACAGGGTCCTGCTTGTTGGCGCGGGCAATCTCGTCGATCAGCGTCTCCATCACGAAGGCCGTGTGGGTGGAGCCCACGCTGCGCCACCAGAGGACGGGCACGTTGACCTTGGGATGGTGCGCGGTGAGGCGCATCGGCAGGTCGTAGGGCTCGCGCATGCCTTCCACGCCGGTGCTGTCGATGCCGTTCTTCACCATGAAGGCTTCAAACGGCGTGCCGGTGACGATGGACTGGCCGACGATCACATGGTCCCAGGCCAGCACCTTGCCCTGCGCATCCAGGCCGATGCGCGCCCGGTGCAGTTGCGCCGGCCGGTAGTAGCCACCGCGGATGTCGTCTTCGCGGCTCCACAGCGTGCGCACCGGTGCGTCCAGCCCCGCGCCGCGCGCGGCCTTGGCGATCACGCAGGCCTCGTAGACGTAGTCGCTGGTGGCAATCGCCCGCCGGCCGAAGCCGCCGCCGGCCATCTGCACGTTGACCTTCACCTGCTCGGGCTTGAAACCCAGCACGCTGGCGGCCTTCATGCCGTCCAGGCCCGGCATCTGGCTGCCCACCCACAGCTCGGCGCCGTCTGCGCCGATGCGCACGGTGCAGTTCAGCGGCTCCATGGGCGCATGGGCGAGGTACGGAAACGAGAACTCGGCCTCGATCTTCCTGGCGGCACCGGCCAGCGGCGCCATGTCTGCTTCGTAGAAATGCGGGCCGGGTTGGTTTGCCAGCTCGCGGTACTGCGCCAGCAGCTTGGTGCTGTCGACCTTCTCCACGCCGTCGGTGTTCCAGGTCACCTTCAGGGCATCGCGCCCCTGCTTGGCCGGCCAGTAGCCGTCGGCGACGATGGCCACGCCCTCGGCGCCTCGGTCCAGCGGCACCCGCAGCACCGCCTTCACGCCCTTGATGGCGCGCGCTGCGCTGTCGTCCAGCGAGGCGATCTTGGCGCCGAACACCGGCGGGCGCTGCACCACGGCCGTGAGCTGGCCGGGCAGGTGCATGTCAATGCCGTAGTCCTGGTGGCCGCTGCTCTTGGCCTTGGCGTCCAGCCGGGTGGTGGCCTTGCCGATCAGGCGGAAATTCTTCGGGTCTTTCAGCACCACCTTCTCGGGCACAGGCTGCGCCATGGCCACCTGGGCCAGCTCGCCGTAGCCCAGCTTGCGCCCGTCCGGCGCAATGACTTCGCCGGCGGCCGTGCGCAGGCTGGCCGGGTCCAGCTGCCAGCGCGCGGCGGCCGCGGCCACCAGCATGGCCCGCGCACGGGCGCCGAGCTCGCGGTATTGCGTGAAGCTGTTCTTGATCGAGTTCGAGCCGCCGGTCAGGTGCAGGCCCATCACCGGGTCCACATAGGCGCCGTTGTTGCTGCCGTGGCGGCTGCTCACCTTGGCCCAGTCGGCATCAAGTTCCTCGGCGAGGATCATCGGCAGCGCCGTCTGCACGCCCTGGCCGAAATCGAGCCGGTTGATGATCACGGTGACCGTGCCGTCGGTGGCGATCTCGACGAAGGCCGAAGGCTGCTGGGTCGGCGCCAGCGGCTTGGCTGCAGTGGCGTCGGCCTGCGCCAGCCCCAGGGTGGGAAAGGCGCCCAGCGCAAAGCCGCTTGCGCCGGCCAGCTTCAGGAAGCTGCGGCGCGGCAGCGTGGCGGGCGCGTCGGCTTGCTGGCGGTTGAGGATTTCCTGCAGCGCACGCGGCAGTTCATGGCGATGAGCTTCGGTCAGCATGGGGAATCCTCTTTCAGGCGATGTGCTTGGCCGCATCGGCCACGGCCGAACGGATGCGCGCGTAGGTGCCACAGCGGCAGATGTTGCCGGCCATGGCCGCGTCGATTTCAGCGGCCGTGGGCTGCTTGCCCTTGGGCAGCGACTTCAGGAAGGCCGTGGCGCTCATGATCTGGCCGCTCTGGCAGTAGCCGCACTGGGCCACGTCATGCTTGACCCAGGCCGCATGCACGGCGGCGCCGACCTTGTCGCTGCCGTCGGTGATGGCCTCGATGGTGGTGATCTTGCCGCTGGCGGCGGCCGAGATGGGCGTGATGCAGGAGCGGATGGCGTTGCCGTCCAGGTGCACCGTGCAGGCGCCGCACAGCGCCGCGCCGCAGCCGAACTTGGTGCCGGTCATGCCCAGCGTGTCACGCAGCGTCCAGAGGATGGGGGTGCTGGGGTCGATGTCGACCGTGTGCTCCCGGCCGTTGACGTTGAGCGTGTTCATGAGCGGTTCTCCAAGAGGTATAGGGGCGAGGGCTGGGGCGGGCACCTGCGTGAGGGGGCGCGGCTTCACCGCCGCCTCATGCTGAAGGCGGTGGTGCCCCAGGGTCGGCGCAACAGAGTGTCCCTGTTTGGCCGGGATGGCAATTGCCGTTTTCGACGCTTGTCTTGCCTGATCCGACACATCGTCGTCAAGAATGGGAGGCCGCGCCTGGCCGGCATTAGAGTGCGTACTGGCCGTCCCCGTCGTCAGCCTCAGCCACAGGGCATGTTCGCGACGTGGTCATTCTGTTCTACCCCGGCACATCCCCGTGCTGATCGATCGATGTCCATCGATACCCTGGCCCATGAGATCGGGCGGATTGCCCAAAATGATGGCGAGCGCACGACAGCACTGCCCTGCCTGACGCTGTATCGACGCAGTCTCCACTCCGAGCCCATGCCCTGCATCTACGGGCTGGGGCTGGGCGTGGTGGCGCAGGGTGCCAAGCAGGTGGCGTTGGGCGAGGAAGTGATCGCCTACGGGCCTGGCCATTCGCTGCTGACCACGGTGGACTTGCCCGTGGTGGCGCACATCACCCGGGCTGGCGCTGCCGAGCCCTATCTGGGCCTTTGGCTGGCGCTGGACGCGCGCGCGCTGGTGCAGGTCGCCGCCGAGCTGGACCTGCCGCCGGTGGCGCGCGAGCACTCGCCGCTGGCCATCTCGCGTTGTGCGCTGGAGGCGCCGCTGCTGGAGGCCTTGATCCGCCTGGTGCGGCTGCTGCACGAGCCCGCGCTGCTGGCACCGCTTGCGCCGCTGGTCCAGCAGGAAATCATGGTGCGCTTGCTGTGCGGCCCGCATGGCCCCTTGCTGCGGCAGCTGGTGGCAGCAGGCTCGCCTAGCCACCAGGTCGCCCGCGCACTGGCCTGGCTCAAGCAGAACTTCACCCGCGACGTGTTGATCGACCAGCTCGCTGCCCGCGTGCACATGAGCCCCTCGACCTTCCGCCAGCACTTTCGCGGCCTGACCGGCATGAGCCCGGTGCAGTACCAGAAACAGTTGCGCCTGCAAGAGGCGCGGCAACTGATGCTGAACCACGATCTGGACGCCAGCAGCACGGCAGTGCGCGTAGGCTACGAAAGCGCCTCGCAGTTCAGCCGCGACTACAGCCGCCTTTTTGGCGCCCCACCGCAGCGCGACATCAAGCGCATGCGCGAGCAGCCGGTGGCGTGAGAAGCGTCGGGCAAGCCAGGCGCTGGGTGGCTACTCGGTGTCGCTTGCGCAAACTGGGCAGACTCGGCGCCGCCTGCCTGGTGGTGATGGCGTGTTGGTCGGTGGCCCCCGGCGAGCAGGGGTGGCCCACAGCAACGCTGAACACCCCCTATGGAATGCGGAGCCTGCAGCGCGTGGGCGGCGGCTCCGGCACCACGTTGCACACCTCGAAACCCTCCGGCTTGGTGGCGCCGCGCGCGGTGCGATACGGGCCAAAGCACTCGATGCTTTCGGCATACAAGCGCTGCCAGGTGTCGCAGTCGGTCTGGTCGTTCGGCACCTGCGCGGGGCGCTTGCCCGCGGGCTGGGACGCGGCCGGAGCAGCGCCCGCCGCCGGCTGCCGGCGATCCTGCTCGGCTGCCAGCGCGGCAGCCCTGGCCTTCTCCTTCTGGGCCCGCTCCTGCGCCTCGCGCTGCTGCTCGGCCGAAGGCGGGCTGGCCCACATCTCCACAGGTTTGGCCGTGCGGCGGTACTGCTCCGGCACCACTTCGCCATAGTGAACCTGCCCGTTCTCATCCACCCAGCGGTACACCGTCGCCGCCACGGCGCCGGCTGCGGCCAGCAGCAGGGCCGTGGACGTGAGGGCGGCTAAAGCGGCGCGAAGGTGGTGCATGGAGGGGGCGATGATGGTCGGCCCGGGGCGGCAGACAAGTAATCGCGCAAGGGATGGGGCGGTCGCCTCCCGATCCGGGTCCGGGCTCCCATTTCCCCTTTCGCCTCGCTTCGGTGCTCGGTAATGCGGGCCAGACGCCGGAAAGAGACAGGTCCTGCTCGGCTTGCGCGTGTTTCCTGAGGGAGTGCGCGCCAGTGCACTCCAAGCGCGGGGGGATGGGAGCCCTGATCCTCGAGTCCATCGGGGAAGTCCCTGTAGACGGGTTAGCCCCCAGCGTGACCAGGCTTGGATGCTAGAAAGTCCGACCAAGGAGAAGCTCTCTGTCGGATTTGTCACTCAGGGTTATGACGATGTCCTCATGCTCGACAGAGTCAGGCAAGTCATCGCTGATAGCTGTCATGATATACTGAAAGTTGTACTGAATCGATCTTCGTTTCATCGCTTCGATGAACTTCTTCTTTATATTCCTATCGGCGTTATCAATGACGCCGTCATGAATAATGAAGCCGGAATCGTCATTATTGACAATGCGCAGCGCGACATCGAATGCGGCGCACGAGATCTTCTTGGCCATCTCGCCTTTGAGCTCCTGCGAGGGGCTTTGGTCACGCCAGGAAATGGTTCTGAAGTCGAGGTTGCCTGTCGAGTTCTTCTCAATAACAAGTTCGGAATCAATGTCCATTACATCGGCCATTATCTGGTGATAGTGGCTCTTGATTTCTCGAAATGTCGCGTCATGTTCATCGATCTCGGAAGCGACCTGAGCTGCAAGAGTCAACTGCTGTGTCTTCAGTAGATTGCGCTCTGCAGTTGCTGTTTGAATCGACTCTCGATAGACATCCTGCTTCAAGAGGGAGAGCTCCGTCTCAGTCTCCGCGAGCTGAGGAGAGAGCTGCCTATAAAGGTCAATTGAACCCGGTGCCACAATTAGTTGAAGATATTGCGCACGCTTCTCGTTTAGAATCGTCAGCTCTTGTTCCAAAGTCGAGACACTTTCTAGTATGCGCTTCTTCATAGCGCTCAGAGCCGTACTACGATTTTCGGTGACCTGAACAAAGAACTCCTGAACGTCCGACAAATCTCGCTTAACCTGCTCGCCGAAGTAGATATTGAGATCTGCATATATCTGCTCTATTCTTTCTGGGGTGAACTGTACAAATGCGGTGCTTCGAAGGGCCTCTGTAACGGCAGAGAGTTCTTTGCGTTGGACGAAAAGCTCGCGCTTGGCGTAGAGGATTCGTGAGTCCACCTCGGATGCTAGTTGAGCCGAGGTTGAGTCCTCGATGCTTCCAAAGTTGAGACTTGCGATGGCATTCATCAACTCTGTTCGGCGCGCTTCAAGGCGCGCAATCTCTTCAGCGCGCCCCTCTCTCTTCATGCCGCTACTCGCGGCAATCTCAATGAATTTGTCGTAGTCCTGAATTGTCGATTCAATCTCATACTTCTCTACCAAGGGGCGTTCGTTGAAACCCATTAGTCTGAGGAGCAGGGGCTTCCAACTCAGATCTTTGCCGCGGATGGAGACCTTTCTGAACTCATCCTTGTAGTCATCCTGGAATCGGATGAAGTACTCGTAGGACTGCTTGACTTCTGTGGAGAATGCGGCCTTCTTCTTTTTAGTGTAGTCAGCAACGATTTTTCGCGTCTCGCTGCCCATGCGCAGTTCGACCGTAAAGACTGGATTTGGAAAATTCTCTTTTATCGCCTTTATGCGCTCTGAGTCGCGCGAGCCGAAGAGGATGTGATCAATTAGTTCAATTAGCGTTGTTTTGCCGAGGTTGTGGCTCTTGCCTTCGCCTCGACTTTTCGCTACCCCAAGAACGATAGAGAAGTTCTTGTTGAATTCAACCGTGCGAAACAACGGTATTTCAGATGAGATTCCATGAATTTTCATTGAATACCACCCGATCAGTTTCTAGGTCAAACGATATTTTGTTAAGCGCGAACAGAAGTAGCAAGCTCTCGGTGAATGTGGTTCGGATTCCCGGTGTGGCGTCGGAGCAGAACCTCTTCTGGAGTGCCAAAAGGGGCTCTGATTTCTGATTTCTTAGATGCAGTCCGATTCGACTGGCAAGGAAGAGCGAACTGTTCTGAGGAGTGCTGAACTGGCCGATGCGAATCATGGGACTAGCCCTATTTGACAGCTTAGGTACATGTAGTTCATCAGGTGAACAAGAACGTGAGCCTCGTCAAGTTCGGCGCCTGTGTTCTCGCAGTAGATGCCGAGCGCGTGAATCTTGAAACCTGGGAAGTCCTTCTAGAATTTTGCTAAGTACAACTGATTCAGTACGTACGAAGCCTTTGCGTAGTCTGCAGCGGTTGTGCCGCTTGCATCCGATCCTATGGATTCCGTGATTTCATCCCAGAGCGCGTATGTTTGTTCAATCTGGATTGAGTTCGCGGCATCAACGGAATTGATGGCGTTTTTGGTCAGAATATCTGGTGGCCTGAGCCGACTTGCCGAAACACTCAGAAAGTCCAGGTGTGCGATCCTTTCCAGGATGTGTGAGATATTTCTGGCGCATACGTCTACCGGGTCGAAAGGACGATTGAAAACATTCGTGACCTGGGTATTGCCCGTTCCGATGGCTGTCTGCTTTATCGGCCTCATTGCTTGATGTTCTGCTTATTGCTTGTTCCGCTGGCGCGCTGATTTGCGTTCTTGCTTGCATTATTGCTCAAGTGGATGTTTATCCGTACCAAGATGCCGGTTGCGCAGATAGCGGTGACTATGGTGGCGATGTCTGCAAGGATCGAAAGGATTTCGCGCATGGGTGTCTCTGGTTGGAGGGCGGAAGGGCGGGATTCTGGGGGCTAACGCCTATGTTAACCGGCGCCAGAGCGCGGAGCGCGCAGGGCGCCAACACTGACCATAAGAATGCCGAAGGCATGGCCAGTGTTGGCGTCCGCGTTGAACCGACAGTTGACCTCATTCGTTAATCTTGAGAAGCAGATTGTCGAGTTGCCTTGGTGACATAGCTAAGCCATATTCACTTTCGCAGTGCTTGACAAGGGATGTAGCCTTTTCTGCAAACTTCCGGTATTCGTTGTCGCCGCAGCCTTTCGAGCGACTCGCTCGGGGCAACACATCAGAGAATTCCCGGATTGCCTTGACGGAGCGTGAGTCATAGATGTAGAACAGGCGGGGCACATGGAAGTGAAGATACTTTGAGGCAAGTGAGCGCTTCTCAAGGTCCGAAATTTCGCCAAATAAAGAAGTAACCAAACCATGAACTTGGACCATGGTTTTTAGCCCATCCGGAGTTGCTGGTGTGGCGACTCTGGCTTTATGAATCCAATCGTCAATGCATGATTTAAGAATTGATGGAGCCACAGTGTCAATGTAGAAGCGATCATTGTCGTGGTCATCATTCTTATTGCGGCGACGTTCAATTGCCGCAGCGTAGACGCGCCCGATGAATAAGACTTTGGCAAGTATTCCACTACTGTGCAGATGCGCAGGATGTGCTGTACAAAGATCGTACAGCACGCGATTCGCAGTGTCCCATGCAGAGGGGCACATTGCTTTGAGGATACGCTGACGGGTGGGTAGCGGCATGTGAGGTCAATGTCGGAGTTGACCGGCACACACCGGCAAGGCGCCGCGAGACGTATTCTCTCGCGCACGACTCGCGGTGCCTTGCCGGTGCGTGTCCATGTCGAACGACCTGTTAGGCACCATCATTTCTCCAGCCTGAAAGTTTCCGCGCTGTACATCCCCGTTTCAACGCCAATCCCCCCGTCGCTGATTGTGTGCAACTTCATGCCGGCAAACGCGCGCGTCGCACTGAGCGGGATGTCGTCCTTCACCGGACTCAAATCGTCAGGATAGACCCCGTGAATCGCGCGGTAGCGTTCAAGCGCCGCCATAGTCGCCTCGTAGGAGACGCTAATTTCGTCGGCGAGTTCGGTTGCCTTTATGCAAGGCTGCTCCCGTCGCGGCAAATTGTTGTGAACGAAACTGCCGTCTTGGCACAAGTCGTCATATAAGCGATACGCCCCCTGCACGCTGCCCGTGGTTTCCAGAGTACGAGCTCTTTCATAGGACTGCCATTCTTCTGCTTTTGCTTCTGCTTCTACGTCGCGGTCGTGCGCAGCAGATCGATAAGCGTACGAGGCGAGCGCGGCCAGCACGATCACCAGCGGGCCTACGCTGTAAATCCAAGTTCGAGCAGTCGCTCGCATGGTGCTGCCTAACGCGTTGTATCAGGCATCACAGCGCCTGACAGCGCTGAAAGTGCCTGTGTAACAGGTTTGGTTGGCGTGGGGAAAATTCTTGATTCATCTGGTTTTTCCTCCATATTGGTTGGGTGCCCATCCAGGATTAAATTTAGCGACAAAAGCGGCGTCTGTTACAGATTCTGCTGACTCGCAGTCGCATTGCCAAGGGAGTGTGCATGTTGCCATCCGTCTTGCGCCAAGCGCCGTCGCCTTACCTCTCAAGGCATGCGGTGGGTGAGTGGGTTTTGCCAATTTTGCTCCTGAAGACTATGATGGTGGCAATGTTGGCAACCCAAGGAGTGCGGCACATGGCGATCAGTTCTACTTCCCCTGAGGCGGCGGGCGACAAGGGTGCGCACCTGGGCGGGCAGCCGGCGTTGACTTGGCCGTTGGTCTTGCCGGCGGAGCTGGACCCGGCCATGGCGGCTTCGCTCACCACGGCGCTGGAGAAGGCCTTGCATTTGATGGTGGACACCGGCCAGCAGATCACGGTGCTCAGCCGTGCGGACCGGCTGGCCGAGTTGGCCACCGGGTTGCTGGAGCCGCAGCTGGAGCTGGTGGAGGACCGGGTTCATCGCATGAAGACGGTCAACGAGGTGTTTGGCCAGGGTGACTGGCTGACGGCCGAGCAGATCAATGCGCTGCAGCTCGATCCGCCTGCCAACAAGGCGCACCCGGCCAGCGACTGGAAGCGGCGTGGGCGCATCTTCAGCGTCAACTACGGCGGCAAGGAGTACTTCGCCCGCTACCAGTTCGACGCGCTCTACCAGCCCTTGCCCATCGTCAAAGAGGTGCTGAAGGCTCTGGGCGAGGCGGCGGACCCGTGGGTGCTGGCCAGTTGGTTCCACTTCCCGAATGGCTGGCTGAATGCCGAGGCGCCCAAGGATTCGCTGGACCATGCGCAGGCTGTGCTCGGTGCGGCCGCAAAACGCCAAGCCACCTACCACGCTTGATGCCGGCCCTGCCATTGCCGGCGCCGCCTGCAGAGGCTGCTTTCACCGTGCTGCCGGTCACGCGGCAAGAGGTGCCGCTCTGGTACCACGTCTACAGCACCCAGCGCTTTTCCCAAACCCACGCCCGCAGCTTCGCCCAAGGCTGGGGCGACACCCGTTTCGCGCCGATTGAGCACGCGCCGGGGGAGCCGGTGCACACCTATTACGCTGCCAGCGACCGCCAAGCCTGCTACATGGAATCGGTGCTGCACGACGTGGTGCTGCAGCCGCCCGGCATGTTCGAGGTCGACACGCTGCGCCACCTGCACCTGGTGACGCTGCGGCTGCCGCCCTCCGTCGCCTGCGTGCAGTTCCACACCCCGTTCCTGCCGGCGCTGGGCCTCAGCCGCGCGCAGCTGGTCGACAGCCTGCCCGCGCAATACCCCCAGACGCGCGCCTGGGCCCAGGCCGCCTACGCCCAATGCCCACAAGCCCAGGCCATTGCCTACGGCTCGCGCCGGCACGACGCGGGCCGCTGCCTGATGCTGTTCAAGCAGCGCCTGCCCGACCCGCCCTTCGAGGTGCTGGCCGAAGAGCCGCTGGCGGTGGGCCCGCGACGCGCCGAGTTGCTGGCGCTGGTGCGGGCGCTCAAGCTGCACGAGGTGTGAAACGCCAAAACACCGGCAAACCGCCATGACCCTGCTCTCACGTTCGCTGAAGGAGGCCATCGTCACCATGCTGGCGGCCCTGGCCACCTTGGGCTGTGCGCTGGCCCTTGCGCCGGCGGCTGGCACGGCGGTGCTGGGCGTGGTGCTGTGCCTGTCTCTCTCGCGCAGCCAGCTGGACCGCGACCGGCGCGGCCGGATCGAAGCAGCCATTGCCTTGCCGCTGGTCAGCCTGGCAGCGTTTGGCGTGGCTATGCTGTTGCATGAACGGCCCTGGTGGGGGGCGACCGCTTTCGTGCTGGTCATCTCGGCGTCCATCTGGCTGCGTCGCTTCGGCGATGCAGGGCGCAAGGCTGGAAGGCTGATCGCGCTGCCGTTCGTGGTGCTGCTGATCACGCCGCACCTGCCGGCATCGCCAGGCGGCCCGCTGCCGGCCTGGTTGCTCACGGTGGTCGTTGCGCTGCTGGCGCTGTTCTGGGTCGGCCTGCTGCATGCGCTGGCGCAGCGGCTGCGCTTCCTGCCCAGCGTGCCGCCCGAGCCCAAGCTGCCTGCAGCACCGCAGACAGGCGGGCTGCGGCTCATTGCCAGCAGCAGGATGGCGATCCAGATGGGGCTGGCGCTGGCGGCGGGCTTCGCAGTGGGGCATCTGTTTTTCGGGCCGCACTGGGCCTGGGTCGTGTTGACTGCGTTCATCGTCGGCAGTGGCAACCAGGGGCGGCTGGACGTGGTCCACAAGAGCGGGCTGCGCGTGCTGGGCGCGGCAGCCGGCACGGTCATCGCGCTGGCCGCGAACGGTGGCCTGGGCGGGCATGACCGCGGCACGGTGGCGCTGATCCTGCTGGCCGTCTTCCTGGGCCTGTGGCTGCGGCCGCTGGGCTACGCCTGGTGGGCGTTGTTCGTGACGCTGGCGCTGGCGCTGCTGCAAGGCTTCGAAGGGCTGCCAGCGCAGGAGGTGCTGGGCCTGCGGCTGGCGGAGATCGTCATCGGCGCGTTGATTGGCGTGGCGGCGGCCTGGTTCGTATTGCCGGTGCGTTCGACCGATGTGCTGAGGCGACGCATCGCGGATGCCCTGGCCGCGCTGGCCGAGGCCGGTGATCCGGCGGCAACCGAGCGCTCAGCCCAGCCCTTCCTCGCCCAGCTCGCCAACGTGGAAAAGGTGGCGCCGGCCTTCCGTGCAACGAGGCGGCTGACACGGCGCTGGCACCCGTTGCAGCCTGCCGACTGGGTCGACACACTGGCCGCCTGCCAGGCTCCCGCTTGCCGGATGCTGGCCCAGGGCGAGGCGCCCGGCCAGGTGCGCAAGGCCCTGGCTGCGGCCCGCAAGGCCATGCGCGAGCCGGCGGAGATCGGCCCGGCGCTGGTTGCGCTGCTGCAAGCGCTGGACGCTGCTGCGGCCGTCAAGCCTCAGGCCTGAGAAGCTGTGAACGGATCACCCGAACCCGCCTGGGCCGCCAAAACGCGCCCCCTCGTCGTTGCAAATGCTCGCTGTAGCCCGAGCTACAGCTGTGCTTTGCGCCTAGATCGGGCTCGTTTTGACAACCCCTTCGGGCCCGGCCGATTCATTCACTGCTTCTGAGCTTCAGACCCGGCCCGCGTCCACGTCCTTCAGGAAGCGGACGCGTGTCGGCCATGCCGGTGGTTTGGTTGTCGTACAGCCACGCCAATTGATGTCTTCAAAATTCGGGACACAAGCCCCCGTTCGGGCTGAGCCCCCCGTTCGGGCAGAGCTTGTCGAAGCCAGCTGTCCTTCGACAAGCTCAGGACGAACGGGCAAGGGGCCCTCAGGGCGAACGGGTGAGAGGCACTTCGATGGGCTCAGCGCGAACGGACTCAAAACTGTCTCACTGAGAGCGGATTCAAAACTGTCTCGAATAAGGGTTCCTCAATGGACGAAGGGCCCGATTCAGCGTTGGCCCTGCAGCACCGCCACGCCCTCGGCGTCCAGGTTCACCTCGCTGGTGGCGGCGCCGTCCTTGTGTTGGTCCAGCAACGAGCTCATCGCCGTCGGTAGCTTCACCTGTTGCGACTGCTGGCCGTGGTTGATCAGCACGACCACGCGGTGCGTCGCGTCGCCCCGCACGCAGACTTCAACCTCGGCGGGCACGCCGGGCATCGGCGCGGAGACGGCAGCCTCGCGCAGCCATCCGGCCGTGAGGCGGTCCAGCAGGGCCTCGTCCAGCCAGGCGCCCACGTAGGTGATGCGGCCCTGGCCGACACGGCGGGTCAGGACCGTGGGCTGGCCGTCCAGCCAGCCGTTGGACTTGCCGTAGCGCAGCCGCACTTCGGTTTGCGCGTTGTTGGCCTGCAGTTGCTCGGCCCAGATGCTGGCGCTGCCGGCGGGCATGTCGCCGGCACCTTCGCCGCCGACCACCGGTACCGGCTTGTCCAGCGCGTAGAACTGCGCCACCTTGCCGCCGAGCAGCTCGGCCAGGGGGCCAGGCTGGCGTTGCGGGTGCAGGCCGTTGTCGGCGTTCTTCATCGCGCTGCGCGGGCCGAGCACCAGGTGGCCGCCTTGCGCCACATAGGCCTTCAGCAGGGCCGCCTGCGCATCGGTGAGGACGTTGAGCGAGGGCGCGACCACGAGCTTGTAGCGCGCCAGCGGTGCCAGTGCCGAGACCACGTCGACCACCTGTGCCTGCGCGCGCAGCGGCCGGTAGAAGGCCTTCATTTCGGCCACCGGATCGAACTCGGCCGAGTGCTTCTGGAAACCGAGCGCCCAGCGGCTGTCGAAGTCGTTGATCAGTGCCACGTCGGCCTGCGGCGTGGTGCCGGCCAAGGCCTGGCCGGCCTGGGCGAACTCGGCGCCGACCTGCTGGATCTCGCTGTACACCGGCACGGGCTCGCCGTCCGCACCCACCAGCGTGCCGTGGTACTCCTCCTGCCCGTTGGGTGCCGCGCGCCACTGCCAGTAGGCGACCGCGTCCGCACCGTGGCCGACCGCCTGCCAGGCCATGGCGCGCACCTCGCCCTTGTGCAGCGCCACGTTGGTGGCGCGCCAGTTGACGAAGCCGGGCTGGGTTTCCATCACCCAGAAGTTGCGCTGCTTGTAGCCTCGGGTGAGGTCGTGGCGCGCCGCGTTGTCCACCCAGTCGTAGCGCTCGCCGGCCACGTAGTCGTCCCAGGCGGCAATGTCCAGCGCCTGGTGCACGGTGTAGGCATCGAAGCCGGCGAACCAGCCCATGGTGTTGGTGGTGATGAACTGGCGCGGGTCGGCGTGCGGGCGGATCGCATCGACCTGGTTGATCGAGTAGTCCTTCCAGGTCTCGCTGACGAAGCGTTTCCAGTCCAGCAGCAGGGCAGGGTTCTCGTCGGCCGCGCGCACGGGGATCTGCGCGAAGTCGTTGTAGGTCTGGCTCCAGTAGGCCGTTGCCCAGCGTTCGTTGAGCGCGGCGATGCTGCCGTATTTGCGTGCCAGCCAGGCGTGGAATTGCTGCTTGGCCTCGGGGTCGAACGAGTCTTCGGCGTATTCGTTGTCCAGCTGCCAGCCGACCACGTTCGGGCTGTGTCCATAGCGCCGCGCCATTTGTTCGGCGATGGCATGGGCGAAGCCGCGGTAGCGCCGGCTGGCGAACGAGAACTGCTGGCGGTTGCCGTGCTCGTCGCGCACGCCGTCCGCGGTCATGCGCAGCGTGTCGGGGTATTTCTGGGTGAGCCACGCAGGCGGCGCGGCGGTCGGCGTGCCCAGCACCACGACCATGTGGTGGCGCGCCGCAGCGGCGATGGCGTGGTCCAGCCAGGCGAAGTCGTATTCGCCCTCGCGCGGCGCCATCCGGCTCCAGGCGAACTCGCCGATGCGCACCAGCTTGATGTGCGCAGCCTCCATCAGCGTGAGGTCATGCTCCCATTGCGCTTCGGGCCATTGCTCGGGGTACCAGGCCGCGCCGAGCAGCAGTGGCGGCGCTTCTGCGTAGCGGGTCGCCTGGGCCTGCGCTTGCGGGATCAGCGCGAGGGGCAATGCCAGAGTCGTTGCGAGCAGCCAAGCGATGTTTGACAAACGGGTACTGGCGGCGGCACGTCGTGGCATGGGGCGTTCCGGGTTGGGGAGTTGGCAGTGCTGGACGCAGGCCGCTCAGGCACGTCCCGCGTCCACGTCCTTCAGGAAGCGGATCAGCCCGGTCATGTAGGTGGCCTGGTCGTCGTACAGCGCCATGTGGGCGCCATTCGGGCAGTGCAGGTAGCGGCCGCGGCGCACGCGCTTGGCGATGAGCTGCATCTGTGCGGGCTCCATAGTGTCGTGCTGGGCGCCAATGGCCAGCGTGGGCACCTGGATCCTGGGCAGGTCGGCAATGCGGTCCCAGCGTTCGAGCTTGCCGCTGGCGCCCATTTCGCTGGGGCCTTGCATGGGCACGTAGATCTTGCGGTTCAGGCGCGAGAAGCTGCGCAGCACCGGCTCGGGCCACTGGTCTTCGGGCATGCGCAGCACGTGCTGCACGTAGAAGTGCTTCATCAGCAATTCCTCGTACTGCGGGTCCTCGAAGCGGCCTTCTTTCTCCAGCGCCAGGATCTGCTTGAGGGCACCCTGGTCCATCGCGGGCATCAGCACCTCATGGGCGTAGCGGTTGTACTCGGGGATGCTGGCGACCATGTTGGAGATCACCAGGCCCTTGAGGTGCTGCTGGTGCTGCAGTGCGTATTCGACGGCCAGCAGGCCGCCCCAGGAGTGGCCCAGCAGGTAGAAGTCCTTGGGCCCCAGGCCCAGCGCCCGCCGCACCTGTTCGACCTCGTCCACATAGCGCGGCAGGTCCACCAGCGAAGGGTCGTCCGGCTGGTCGCTGTAGGCCGAGCCGAGCTGGTCGTAGTAGATGAACTCGATGCCGGCCTGCGGCAGGAAACTCTCGAAGGCCTCGAAGTATTCGTGCGTGGCGCCCGGGCCGCCGTGCAGCAGCAGCAGGCGGATGCGCGGAGCATGGCCCGTGCTGGGCCCCACGCGCTTGGTCCAGACGCGGAACGTGCCCTTGGCCGTCTGGATCGGCACCATCTGCACGCCGCCGGTTTTCACGGCCGGTGCTGCGGGCTTGCTGGATGCCGTGGCCGCGCTGGCACCCATCGGCAAGCTCAGCCCGGCCAGCGCTGCGGCCGGCAGGGCGGCGACACACAGGCGGCGGACCGGATCAGGCGCTTGCATTTCGGGCGAGGGTTTGGTGGCGGTGGGCAGGCGTTGTGGCATGACGGAACGACATGGGGGTCAAGGTGCGTCGCATGCTAGCCCAGCACGGGCCTCACGCCGTGCTTGCGTTGACTGCCTCGGCCACTGCCTGCAATGCGCGGCCGCAGTCGTCCCTCGTCAAGCCACCGCCCAGGCACAGCCTCAGCCCCTCGGGCGGCTGGCGGTCGGTGGAAAACGCACTGCCTGCCACCGCGGCCACGCCCAGCGCCTGCAGGTCCACCGCCAGGTCGTGCGCCAGCGCGCGGCCGTCGTCGGGCACCGGCAGCGGCAGCCAGGCATGGAAGCCGTGCGGGTGGGTGCGCACGCCCAGCGGGCCCAGGCGCTCGCGGATCAACGCGCTGCGCCAGGCGCATTCGGCGCGTACAGCGGCCAGCACGTCCGCACCCAAACCTTGCGCCAGCCAGCCGGAGACGATGGCGGCGATGAACGGCGAGGCCATCACAGTGGTCGCACGCAACGCACCAGCCAGGCGCTGGGTGGCGGTGATGCTGGGCGCCAGCACGTAGGCGGTGCGCACGCCGGCGCCCAGCCACTTGGACATGCCGCTGACGTAGTAAGTCAGGCCCGGTGCGTAGTCGGCCAGCGCGGGCGGCGCGGCGGCCGGCAACATGCCGTAGGCGTCGTCCTCGATGATGGGAATGCTGTAGCGCAGCGCAATGTCGGCCAGGCGCTCGCGGCGGGCGATGGGCAGCGTGGCGGTGGTCGGGTTGTGCAGGTTGGGGCAGAGGTAGAGCGCGGCCACGTGGGTGCTCTTGCAAGCCGCCTCGAACTCGTCCGGCAGCAGGCCGTTGGCGTCCATCGCCAGCGGGTGCAGCTGAATGTTCAGCTGCGCGGCAATCGCCTTCAGCCCGGGGTAGACCATGGCCTCCACACACAGGCTCTGCCCCGGCTTGACCAGCAGCGAGACCAGCGCCAGCAGCACGCTGTGGATGCCCGGGGCGACCAGCACGCGATCGGCCCTCGCGTCCGGCACCATCGGCGCCAGCCACTGCGCGGCCAGCTCGCGGTCGCGCGCGGTGCCGCCGAAGTCCTGGTAGCGCATCAGGTCGTGCAGTGGCGTGGCAGTCACCAGCGCTGCGGCACGCTCCTGCAGCGCCTGCATCGCGGGGTGGTCCTCGATTTCCGGCGGCAGGTTCATCGTCATCTCGGCGCCGGTGCCGGCCCGCAGTGGCAGGCCGATGAAGGAGCCGCGCACGTAGGAGCCCAGGCCGGGACGGGAGGCGATCAGCCCGCGCTCGCGCGCTGCCGCGAAGCCGCGCACGACGGTGGTGTAGTTCAGCTGCAGCACGCCCGCCAGGTCGCGCAGCGGCGGCAGGCGTTCGCGCGGCGCGAGCCGGCCCTGCTGCAAGTCCTCGGCGATCAGCTCGGGGATGAGCTGATAGGCCGGCAGTGCGCTGCCCTTGAGGCGGTGGACCCAGTGCGTGAATGGCATCGAGTGGCGTGGTTTGGCTGCCCGGAGTTTGCCTGCTGCATGGCCTGATTGCATGCGCCGTGCGACGAAAAGCCCGTCGCATCCCGGTGCATGCGCGCCATTGATCGGGTGCCTTGATTGCATGGCGGGCGATGCGCTTTGGTGCAGGCCGGGCCACCTGGGCCGGCGCTGACGCGAGGCGGGCCGCGCATCGACGCCCCGTTGATCGCATCTTGATCGGCCACCTGCGCAGCGCGGTGGCACATCCGTCGCAAGAGGAAAGGCGTGACCGGCGCTGTGCCGGCACCTTCCACCACCCGAGGAACACTGTCATGCCGAAAGTCACGCACCCCGTTGCCCACAAGGGCGATTTCCTGGTCGACTACGAAGAGAAGGTCTTCGAGGACGTGAAGGCCGAGCCGGGTGAGAAGGCCCTGGTGACCTTCCACACGGTGGCCTTCGAAGGCTCCATCGGCCTGGTCAACCTGCTGCAGGCCACGCGCCTGCAGCGCAAGGGTTTCGAGACCTCGGTGCTGCTCTACGGCCCGGGCGTGACGCTGGGCGTCAAGCGCGGCTTTCCGAAGCTGGGCGACGAGGCCTTCCCCGGCCACCAGAACTTCAACAACCAGATCACCAAGTTCATCGCCGAAGGCGGCAAGGTCTACGCCTGCCGTTTTGCGTTGCAGGCGCTCTACGGCCACGGCGAAGGTGCGCTGATCGAAGGCGTGCGGCCGATCAACCCGCTGGACGTGCTTGACATCGTGCTCCTCCACAGGAAAGCCGGCGCCTTCATCCTCGACACCTGGACCTTGTAATGGCCCACCCCCTACGCGCTTCGCGCGCCCCCTCGAGGGGGCGAGCCCAGAGGACCGGCGGAGCCGGCTCCTCGGGCTCCGCTGGGTTGGGTTGCCGTGGTGTTGGGGGATTCGCATGAACCACGTTTCCAAGAGGACGGTGAGGGCTGCAGCGGCGCAGATCGCGCCCGACCTGGACAGCGCCGACGGCACGCTGGCCCGCGTGCTCGAAACCATGCGCGACGCCGCGCGCCGGGGCGTGGCGCTGATCGTCTTCCCCGAGACCTTCCTGCCCTACTACCCGTACTTCTCCTTCGTGCTGCCCCCGGTGCTGCAGGGCCCGCCGCATTTGCTGCTGATGGACCGTGCGCCGACCGTGCCCGGCCCGACCACGGATGCGGTGGCCGCCGCTGCGCGCGAGCTGGGCATGGTCGTGGTGCTGGGCCTGAACGAGCGCGACCACGGTAGCCTCTACAACACCCAGCTGATCTTCGACGCCGACGGCCGCCTGCTGCTCAAGCGCCGCAAGATCACGCCCACCTACCACGAGCGCATGGTCTGGGGCCAGGGTGACGGCGCCGGGCTGACGGCGGTGGACACGCGCGTGGGCCGGGTTGGCGCGCTGGCCTGCTGGGAGCACTACAACCCGCTGGCGCGCTACGCGCTGATGGCCGAGCACGAGGAGATCCACTGCGCGCAGTTCCCCGGCTCGCTGGTTGGCCCCATCTTCGCGGACCAGATGGGCGTGACCATCCGCCACCACGCGCTGGAAGCCGGCTGCTTCGTCGTCAACGCCACCGGCTGGTTGCACCCCGAGCAGATCCGCAGCATCACGCCGGACGAGAAGCTGCAGGGCGCTTTGCGCGGCGGCTGCCACACGGCCATCGTCTCGCCCGAAGGCAAGTACCTGGCCGAGCCGCTGACCGAAGGCGAAGGCCTGGTGATTGCCGACCTGGACATGGCGCTGATCGCCAAGCGCAAACGCATGATGGATTCGGTCGGCCACTACGCGCGGCCCGAGCTGCTGAGCCTGGCCATCCGCCGCGAACCGGCGGCCACCACGCTGGCCTTGCCGGCAGGCAGCGCCCCCACCTTCACCGAACCGCTGACGGGAGCTTTCGATGCCTGAACTCGCCAACCGCCCAGACGCCCGCGACCTGATGACCGAGCTGCAGTCCCAAGGTCTGCGCCTGGTGGACCCGAGCGCCGGCGCGGCCAGCCGCCGTGGCGGTGCCGGCCCGTCGGACCACAAAGCCGTGACGGTGGACGGCGTGACGCTGATGGTGCCGGTGCACACCGCCACCGCGTTCAGCTCGCCCTTCGTGGCCGACGCGCCAGGCGCGGACGGCCTCAGCACCTTGCGCCGCGGCGCCATCCCCATCGCGCAGATCCAGTTCCCGCGCCAACCGAAGTTCTACAGCCGGCAGACCGCCGAGGGCGTGCCGTATTCGCACATTGCCACGCTGCACGGCAGCGACGTGCTGGCCACCACGGTGCTGCAGACCTGCATCCGCTACGAGAGTCGGCGCAAGGCTTGCAAGTTCTGCGCGATCGGCCAGTCGCTCGCGGCAGGCCGCACCATCGCCCGCAAGACGCCGGCGCAACTGGCCGAAGTGGCCAAGGCCGCCGTCGAGCTGGACGGCGTGAAGCACATGGTGATGACGACCGGCACGCCGCCCACGCCGGACCGGGGCGCTGCCATCCTCTGCGAAAGCGCCGCCGCCATCCGCGCCGCGGTCGACCTGCCGCTGCAGGCCCAGTGCGAACCGCCGGACACGGATGCCTGGTTCCAGCGCCTGAAGGACAGCGGCGTGGACACCTTGGGCATGCACCTGGAAGTCATTGGCGAAGACCTGCGCCAGCGCCTGTTGCCTGGCAAGGCCGAGGTGCCGATGAGCCGCTACTGGGATGCCTTCGAGGCCGCCGTCGAAGTCTTTGGGCGCGGCCAGGTCAGCACCTATCTGCTCGCCGGCCTGGGCGACAGCGCAGACACCTTGCTGGCCACCAGCGAGCGCCTGCTGGCCCTGGGCGTCTACCCCTTTGTCGTGCCCTTCGTGCCCATCAGCGGCACGCCGCTGGAGGACCAGCCTGCGCCGTCTGCAGAGTTCATGCGCGAGGTGCTGGCGCCGCTGGGTGCGCTGGTGGACGTGGCCGACATGCGGGCGGGCGACATCAAAGCCGGCTGCGGCCGTTGCGCGGCCTGCTCCACCTTGTCCCGCTACGAAGCGCCCCAGGCGCTGCTCGCCAGCTGAGGAGACGACGATGAACCTCGCGACGCACCTGGCCGCCCGTCCGCCGCTCGCACCCTGGTGTGAACTGCCCACGACTTTTGAACCGCAGGAGTTTCGGGTTCAGTGGGCCAGCAACCCGTGGATGCAAGCCCAGGCGCTGGCTTTGCGCCGCCAGGTGTTCTGCGACGAGCAAGGCCTGTTCGACGGTGACGACATCGACGCCATCGACCGCGACAATCCCAGCACGCGGCTGCTGGTCGCGCTGTCCTGCTGGGGCGGCCAGCCGGACGAGTTGCTGGGCACCGTGCGCATCCACGAAGCCGCGCCCGGGCTGTGGTGGGGCTCGCGGCTGGCGGTGCAGCGCGGCTGGCGCCAGCATGGGCGCCTGGGCAGCACGCTGATCCGCCTGGCCGTGTCCAGCGCGCATGCGCTGGGCTGCCGCGAGTTCCTGGCCCAGGTGCAGGCGCAGAACGTGCCGCTGTTCCAGCGCCTGAACTGGCGGGTGCTGGACGAGCAAATCCTGCACGGCAGGCCGCATGCGCTGATGCGCGCGGACCTGGCGTTTTATCCGCCGTGCGAGACGCCGTACGCTGGTTACGTGCTGGCGCAGGGGTGCCGTCATGACTGAGCTACATCGCCTCATTGAAGCCTTGCGCACCAGCCGCGGCTTCGCTCACAAGCGCGACATCGCCGCGGTCCTGGGCCGGCTGCAGTCCACCACCGGCCACACCGCCGTGCCGAATGGCGACGATTGCGCGGTGCTGCCCGATGCGGCGGGCGACGGCCACCTGCTGTTCGCCATCGAAGGCTTGATGGCCGACTTCGTCGAGGCCATGCCCTGGTTCGCCGGCTACAGCGCAGTGATGGTCAACCTCAGCGACATTGCGGCGATGGGTGGCCGGCCGCTGGCTGTGGTGGACGCGCTGTGGAGCGCCAACGAGGCCGACGCGGCCGAAGTGCTGGCCGGCATGCGCGCCGCCTGCGAGCGCTACGGCGTGCCGCTGGTTGGCGGCCACACCAACCTGCACAGCGCCAGCGCGCAACTCGCGGTGGCGGTGCTGGGTCGCGCGCAGCGGCTGATCAGCAGCTTCGCGGCCCAGCCGGGCGACCGGCTGCTGATGGCGGTGGACCTGCGCGGTGAGTGGCAGGGCGCGCATCCGTTCTGGAATGCGTCCACCTCGGCGCCTGCGGCCAGGCTGCGGGCAGACCTGGCGCTGTTGCCAGCGCTGGCCGAAGCCGGGTTGTGCGACGCCGGCAAGGACATCAGCATGGCCGGCGTGTTGGGCACCACGCTGATGCTGCTGGAGAGTTCGGGCGTGGGCGCGCGCATCGCGCTTGACCGCTTGCCGCTGCCGCCCGGTACACCCGCGTGGCGTGTGGAGGGCGACGCTGCAGAGGCCGCCCGGCTGCGCTGGCTGGGCGCATTCCCCAGCTTTGGCTTTGTGCTCAGCGTGCGGCCTGCACATGCCGTCGAAGTCATGGCGCGGTTTGCGGCGCATGGCATTGCCTGTGCCGATGTGGGCGAGGTCACGGCGGGCACCCAGCTGCAGCTCAGCCTGGGTGACGCAGAAGCCACGCTGTGGGACCTGGCCGAATCGCCGTTCATCGGCAGTGGGAGCGTGGCATGACCAATTCCTTGCGCATCGCCTTGCTCACGCATTCCGTGCTGCCGCGCGGCGGCGTGGTGCACACCTTGGAACTGGCCGAGGCGCTGCATGCGCGCGGCCATGCGGTGACGGTGCTGGCGCCGGCCGAGCCGGGGCAGCGGCTGTTCCGCAGAACGAGCTGCGAGGTCGCATTGCTGCCGCTGCCCGAGGTCACCGGCGACCTGGTGCAGCAGGTCGGCCAGCGCATTGCCGGCCTGGAGCGCGGCCTGCCAGCGCTGCTTCGCGGCCGCTTCGACCTGCTGCATGCGCAGGACAGCCTCAGCGGCAACGCGCTGGCCACGCTGCGCCGCCGCTGCGCTGACCTGCCGGCCTGGGTGCGCACGGTGCATCACCTCGACAGCTTCGCCCAGCCGCAGCTGGCGGACTGGCAGCGCCGCGCCTGGCAGGCGGCCGACGCGGTGGCCTGCGTCAGCGACACCTGGTGCGAGTGCCTGCTGCGTGAGCACGGCCTGCGCGCGGCCCGCATGTTCAACGGCGTGAACCTGGACCGCTTCCGGCCCGGCCCCGTCGCGCGTGACGCTGCGCAGCTCGCGGCGCTGGGTCTGCTCGACGACACGCCGATCTGCCTGGCCGTTGGCGGCGTGGAGCAGCGCAAGAACAGCGTGCGCCTGCTGCAGGCCTTCGGGGCTTTGCGCGCCAACGATCCAGCCTGGGCCGATGCGCGCCTGGTCATTGCTGGCGGCGCCAGCCTGCTGGACCACAGCAGCGCCTTGCGTGGCTGGCAGGCGGCCTTGGCAGCGCTGGGCCTGGGCGAAGGACCGGGCGAGCCGGTGCAGCGCCTGGGCGCGGTGGCAGATGCCGCGCTGCCCGCGCTGATGCGCCGCGCCCGCCTGCTGGCCATGCCTTCGCTGGTCGAGGGCTTCGGGCTGGTGGCGCTGGAGGCGCTGGCTTGCGGCACGCCCGTGCTGGTTTCGCGCCGCGCCCCGTTCACCGAGCACCTGGCTGGCGCGCCTGCGGTGGCCTGGTGCGAGCCGGAAGACGTCGGCTCCATCGCGCGCGGCCTGCAGCAGGCCGCACTGGCGCAGCGATTGCACCAGCCGCCGCCTGTGTGCCTGGCGCACAGCTGGGCCCGCAGCGCGGCGCTGCACCAAGGCTGGTACCAGCGCGTGCTGCAGCGGCGCGTGTTGCGCACGGGCGTGAGCCGCGCCGACCAGGCCGAGCGCGACGCGCAGTCCTGCGACATCCCATCCTGAACTTGAACCGACCGGAGCCACGATGCCCGCCATGCACTACACCGTCCGCTGGCCCGACGCCAGCGAGACCACCTGCTACTCACCTTCGCTGGTGATCCAGGACTTCTTCACGCTGCAGCAGGACTACCCGCTACCCGAATTCCTGCGCCGCCTGCGCGAAGCCACGGCCATTGCCAACGAACGTGTGCAGGCCAAGTTCGGCTTCACCTGCTCGCGCGCCAGCGATCAATTGGGCGACACCGAGCGTCGCGCCCAGACGTTTGCCCAGACGCCGGAAGCCAGCGTGAGACTGCTGGCTTTTGGACCGGCTGGTTGAGGCATCTTTTTAATCGAATCCGACCCGACCTACAACTTCCGCGATGACCTCCCCGTTCGCACTGAGCCTGTCGAAGTGCCCGCGTCGAGCTGCGCGCCGGCTTCGACAGGCTCAGCCCGAACGGTGTGTGTTGCCACGGAATGTGAGATCTTCATGTCAACACACTGGAAAGGCGCCACGCCATGTCTGTATCTCTCCCTCATCATTCCGTGCTCATCGTTGGTGGCGGTCAGGCCGGGCTGTCGCTCAGCCATCACCTGCAGGCCGCGGGTGTGGACCATCTGATCCTGGAGAAGCACAAGGCCATGCACACCTGGCGCACGCAGCGCTGGGACAGTTTCACGCTGGTCACGCCGAATTGGCAGTGTGCATTGCCGGGGCATCCGTATGACGGGCCCGATCCGCATGGCTTCATGAACAAAGGCGAGATCGCGGCCTACCTGGACGGGTTCCGGGCCAAGCTGCAGCCACCGCTGCGCGAAGGCGTGACGGTCGATTCGGTTCGGCCGCTGCCCGGTGGCGGCTTCCAGGTCCGCAGCAGTGACGGCGAGTACACGGCTGGCCAGGTCGTGGTCGCTTCCGGCGGCTACCACCAGCCCATCGTGCCGCGGCTGGCCGAGCGCTTGCCGGCCTCGGTCACGCAGCTGCATTCGGCCGACTACCGCAACCCCGATCAGCTGCCGCCGGGTAAGATGCTGGTGGTGGGCGCCGGGCAGAGCGGCGCGCAGATCGCCGAGGACCTGCACCTGGCCGGCCGCGAGGTCGTGCTGGCGGTGGGCGACGCGCCGCGCTGCGCGCGCTTCTACCGCGGGCGCGACGTGGTCGACTGGCTGGCCGACATGGGCTACTACGACATGCCTGTCACTGCCCACCCGCTGCGCGAAGGCGTGCGCGACAACACCAACCACTACGTGACCGGCCGCGACGGCGGGCGCGACATTGACCTGCGCCGCTTCGCCCTTGAAGGCATGCAGCTTTACGGCTCGCTGCAGGCACTGGACGGCGACACGCTGCGCTTTGCGCCCACGCTGCGGGCCGCGCTGGACGGCGCTGACCGCACCTACAACGGCATCAACGCCAGCATCGACCAGCACATCGCGCGGCAGGGCCTCGACGCGCCGCCGCCCAGCGTCTACACGCCGGTGTGGCAGCCGGAGGGCGAGCGCGAGACGCTCTCGCTGGCGGCGTCCGGCATCACCTCGGTCATCTGGTGCATCGGCTTCTCACCGGACTTCCGATGGCTGGACGCGCCGATCTTCAACGGCCGTGGTCACCCGGTGCATGAACGCGGTGTGACCGCCGTGCCAGGCCTCTACGTGCTGGGCCTGCCGTGGCTGCACACCTGGGGCTCCGGCCGTTTTTCGGGCGTCGCGCGCGATGCGGCCTTCCTCGCCGAGCGCATCCAGGCCTTCCAGCCGGCAGCGCAGGCAGGCCGGGCGGCCCAGGACCTGGCGATGGCTGCCTGAGGCCAGGGCCCGCCGGTCTGCGTCAGTGCCCCCGCAGCGAAAACGGCGCCGGGAACAGATGGTCGTAGTCCGCAGCGGCCACGCGCTCGACGTATCCGGCCGTGCTCGGCGGCAGGCTGACCACCGATTCCGCGTGCCAGACCGGGATGCCGGCCCAGCGCTGGCAGCGCACGCGGAACTCGCGTGGCTGCGGGTAAGGTTGCGAGTCATGCGGCATGCGGGCGTTGGCCGAACGGCGCCGCAATTCCTGGCTCCGCCAGCCGTGGCGCTCCCGACGCACCAGCGCGTAGCGCCCCAGGGCATGCTGCAGCGCGAGCACGCGCCACACCAGGCCGGCCGCGAGCAGCAGAACAAGACAGGACGTCATCGCCAAACCCTCCTGGTGGCGCCGCGGTCAGGCCGCAGCTGGGAGCACAGGAACAGCCCCTGCAGGGTAGGCTGATGGTGAGACGCGGGTTCCGCGGAAGAGCGGGGCTGTTGCGGCCCTTTTTGTGGGGGTGAGGTCTGCGCGAAACCGCTGGGAAACCAGTTCGGCGCCGGGGCTCAGTCGACCCGCGTGAGCAGGTAGTAGAGCTCGTCGCTGCCGTAGACCAGGATCTGGCCGCGGTTGTTGATGTGCTGCACGTTGGTGATGCGCACGCCCTCCGGCAGGGCGGTCACCGGCGTCAGCTTCAGCACGTCGCTGCAATCGCCGGAACAGATGAAGCCGTCGATTTCGGGTGTGTGGAGATAGTCGATCTTGCCGAGGATCACGCCGTCGTCGTTGATGTCCACGGCCCAGGTGTGCGCATCCCGCGGCAGGTTCAGGTCGCGCAGGGTCGACCCCGGCTCGGCCGCGAAAGCCCGGGAGGTGCCAGTGCCCCGCAGCAGGTATCGGCCCACGATGCGCCCCTGCCGGTTGACCGCCATCGCGGTGCTCTGCGTGGCCAGCTTCACGTTGTGCAAGGGGACGCTCTGGGTGTAGGGCGGCTCGCTCACGAAGGCCAGGTCGCGGCCGACGCGGGGGCCCGTCACATGACCGCTGCCCACGACGACGCCTTCGTCGTTGATGTCCGTGGGCGTCATGCGCGCGCCCCAGTCCGCCAGGGTCTGCACGTTCCCGGTGGTCACGTCCAGTACCAGCCCCTCGGTGGCCCCGCCGTTGTAGGCCACGATCTGCCCGAGGTTGTTGATGCTGAACGCGGCCCCGATGGACTTGCCGTTGAACAGCTCGCTGAGGGGTTGCAGCGCGCCGCCACCGGGCTGGCCCAGGAAACCCCCGGCGGCCATCTGCCCGACGATCTGGCCGGCATCGTTGAGCCCGTAGACGGTGAGGGAGCTGGTGTCTTCGGAGATGTCGAACACGGTCATGCCGAGGCCGTTTTCCCCGGTGACGAAAGCCCGCGGCTGGCCGTCCTTGCCCCTCAGGTAGCCGGCGACCTGGCCTTGATTGTTCAGCTGCGAGGCCTCGATGCGCGCCTCCTTCTCTTGCTGGATCGGCGTGGCGGTGTACAGCACCTGCGCGAGCGCGCCGGCACCGGCCAGCGGCAGGGCGAGAAGCAGGCCAAGGCCGATCGAGCACAAGAGGGGGCGGTTCATTGCGGGGCGTCTCCGAGAGGGGTAGTGAAGGTGTCGCGGCCGATCATAGGGCGCCCGCCTGGCCTGTCCATCCCACAGACTGCTGAGTTTCCGATGGCCGTCGTGTGCCCGCCACTGGCCGTGAAAACGGCCCCGGTACGCGTAGACGCTGTCGCCTGACGGCCCCGTGCCTACGCGCAGCCGCCGGGTTGCCGCACCGCCGGCTCGGTGCCGACCTGGATCTCGGTGACCGACACATTGGTCTCGACGCGGATGGCGAAGCGCTTGTCGCCCGAGGTCAGCAGGATGCTGCGCTCGTTCACATCGGCGGCATGAGCCGCCTGCAGGTCTTCCGCGCGCGAGCCCAGCGCCCGTCGCACCCGCTCGAAGGGAAGGAAGGAGCTTGCGCATGGGACAGCCGAAGCCTGTGAGGGCGAAGGGAATGCCCCGGTTCCGGCGATCAACCGGGTGGGGCGGGGCGGGCCACATTGTGCTTTGGCTGGCGACTTCATGCTTGGCTGGCGGTCGCGAGAGGTCCGGAATCAGAAGCCGACCTGAATGTGCGTCAGCAGGTACACGGCCCAGCTCAGTGGTGCCAATGACAGCAGCAGGCCCAGCCCCACCCACTTCAGCGCGCGTTCCTGGCGCAGGTGCGACACAAGACCGAGCAACGCGCTCGCAAAGGGCGGTAATGCCACCGCCGCCACCGGCAACGCCCAATGGCTTCCGGGCTCAATTTCGGCGAGGGCGACACACGTCACCGCCAGTGGTATCGGGCACAGGACCGACAAGACGGCGAAGCGCTTCGCATGCAACTTCTGCGCGAGTGATGTCGTGTGGGGGTCTGGATCTGTCATGAGGTCGGTGCCGCCAACGACAGGGGATGGCCCTGAACGCTGGCGAGTGAGGCGGTGCATTGTCTTGGCAATGCAGCTGGGCCCGCAGTGCCGCGTTGCACGAGGGCTGGTACCAGCGCGTGTTGGAACGGCACGCCTTGCGCACCGGCGTGAGCCGTGCCGAACAAGCCGAGCGCACCGCGCTGTCATGCGACCTGTCTTCCTGAACCTGAACCCACTGGAGCCGTCATGCCCGCCATGCACTACACCGTCCGCTGGCCCGACGCCAGCGAAACCACCTGCTACTCGCCCTCGCTGGTGATCCAGGACTTCTTCACGCTGCAGCAGGACTACCCGCTGCCCGAATTCCTGCGCCGCCTGCGCGAAGCCACGGCCATTGCCAACGAACGCGTGCAAGCCAAGTTCGGCTTCACCTGTTCGCGTGCCAGCGATCAGCTGAGCGACACCGAGCGCCGCGCCGCGTCCTTTGCGCAAACGCCGGAATCCTGTGTTCGCCTGCTTGCTTTCGGTCCGGCCGATTGAGAAAAAGAAATACCTGTTTAATCGAATCTGACCCGACCTCCAACTTCCGCGATGACCTCCCCCGTTCGCACTGAGCCTGTCGAAGTGCCCGCGTCGCGCTGTGCGCCGGCTTCGACAGGCTCAGCCCGAACGGTGTGTGGTGCCACGGAATGTGAAATCTCTCCGCCAACACATTGGAAAGGCGCCACGCCATGTCTGTATCTCTCCCTCATCATTCCGTGCTCATCGTCGGCGGAGGGCAGGCCGGCCTGTCGCTGAGCCATCACCTGCAGGCTGCCGGCGTGGACCATCTGGTGCTGGAGAAGCACAAGGCCATGCACACCTGGCAAACGCAGCGCTGGGACAGTTTCACGCTGGTGCCGCCGAATTGGCAGTGCGCATTGCCGGGCCATGCGTATGCCGGGCCGGCGCCGAATGGCTTCATGAAGAAGGGCGAGATCGTTGAGTACCTGGACGGGTTCCTGGCCAAGCTGAAGCCGCCGCTGCGCGAGGGCGTGGCTGTCGAGTCGGTTCGGCCGCTGCCGGGCGGCGGCTTCCAGGTCCGCAGCAGTGACGGCGAGTACACGGCTGACCAGGTCGTGGTGGCTTCCGGCGGCTATCACCAACCCATCGTGCCGCGGCTGGCCGAGCGGCTGCCGGCGTCCGTCACGCAGCTGCATTCGGCCGACTACCGCAACCCCGATCAGCTGCCGGCTGGCAAGGTGCTGGTGGTGGGCGCTGGGCAAAGCGGCGCGCAGATCGCCGAGGACCTGCACCTGGCCGGCCGCGAGGTCGTGCTGGCGGTGGGCGAGGCGCCGCGCTGCGCGCGCTTCTACCGCGGGCGCGACGTGGTCGACTGGCTGGCCGACATGGGTTATTACGACATGCCGGTCACCGCCCACCCGCTGCGCGAAGGTGTGCGCGACAACACCAACCACTACGTGGCCGGCCGCGACGGCGGGCGCGACATCGACCTGCGCCGCTTCGCCCTCGAAGGCATGCAGCTCTACGGTCCGCTGCAAGCGCTGGATGGGGACACCCTGCGCTTCGCGCCGACGCTTGCCGCCGCGCTCGACAGCGCCGACCGCACCTACAACGGCATCAACGCCAGCATCGACGCGCACATTGCCAAGCTCGGCCTGGACGCGCCGCCGCCCAGCGTCTACACGCCGCTGTGGGCGCCGGAAGGCGAGCGCGAGACGCTGTCGCTCAGTGCGTCCGGCATCACCTCCGTCATCTGGTGCATCGGCTTCGCGCCGGACTTCCGCTGGCTGGCAGCCCCGGTGTTCGACGGCCGTGGCCACCCGGTGCACGAGCGCGGCGTGACCGGCGTGCCGGGGCTTTATTTCCTCGGCCTGCCATGGCTGCACACCTGGGGTTCGGGGCGCTTCTCCGGGGTGGACCGGGACGCCGCCTTCATTGCTGAACGCATCCTGGATCGCCGCGCAGGCCCCAGCGCCGGGGTGGCCACCGCCGCGACCGAAGCCTGTCCCGCCTGAGCCGGCCACTGACCTGCGGCTTTGGACGGGTCACTTCCTGAGCCAAGGTTCGTCGGCTGACCGCATACAGTCATGCGCTCGCGACGAGCCTGACGGGGAACTGCTTGAACGATTGGTTGGAAAGGCAAATGGCGCATCGCTGGGCGGGTTGGCCAGCCGGCGGTACCGTGGACTGGCACGAAGGTGTGCCGCAGGTCTGCAGCGCGCTGCGCGACATGGCGCTGTATGACGGTCATGCCAGGGCCTACGATGCCCTCAACGGCTTTGATCAGATCTGCACCTGGTCCGACGAGCGTCAGTGCTTCCAGCACAGTGGTCGCCGTGCCGGGCGGCCGCTGCTGGGCGTCCGGCAGACGAAGTTCGCGAACCTGGTCTGGTCGTGGGGCCTTCAGGGCAAGTTCCTGACCAACTGGAGCGACGCGCAGGGGTGGGACTACCGCCACAGGCTGCCAGGCCTGGGCGGCATCCCGGTGATCCAGTATTGCCGGCGCGCCGTGCAGCGAGGGCAGGTGGTGCTCATGCCGCTGCCTCGCTACTACATGGGCCCCGGAGGACCGAACCTGCCCGACCAGCCCGACCCGATGCCTTTCCGGGCCAAGCGCAACCGGCTGGCCTGGCGCGGCAGCCTGACCGGCACGCTCAGCGATTGGGACCGGGAGATCTGGTGGGTCGACGCCGTGTTCCGCGAGAAGGCCCATGCGCAGGACTTCGCTCGGGCCCGCCGGGTCACGCGCTGGCGGGCGGCAGACGAACTGCGCAAGAGTCCCTTGGCCGACGTGAAGCTGACGCTGACCGACCTGCAGCGGCTGCGAATGGCGGCCAGCGCACCCTTGCAGGATCTCTTGCGGGGGCTGGTTGGCGAGTGGCAGTCCAAGGAGGCCGCGCGCCAGTCCAAGTTCCTGCTGGTCGTCGATGGCAATGACATCGGCTCCAACAAGTACTGGAGCCTGCTCTCGAATTCGGTGGTCCTGCTGGTGGAAAGCGAATGGGAAACCGCGCTCGACGCCGGGCTTGTGGCGGGCGTGCACTACGTGCCGGTGCAAGCCAATCGCCAAGCCATCGAGACGACGGTCGAAGCGCTGTTGGCCGATGAGGCGCGCTGCGAATCGATCATCGCCGCAGCCCACGAATTGCTCGCGCCCCAGCTCCGGACGGACTGGCGTGATGCGGCCGACTGGCTCACGCTGCAGGCCTACGCAACCCGTGTGAGGTTCGTGCCACCGCTGCCGACCACCTGGTCCTTTTCGCGCGGCTGACCGCCCCTATACTCGTTGAATGAACCAGAAGGTACATGGGGCTGCGAGCACGGCGCCCGCACCCGCAGCGCGCAAGAAGATCGCCGCGACGGGCCAGGCCAAGGCGCAAGGCAGGGCCACTGTGACCCCCTCCGCCAGGACCGCGGCAAAGCCCAACCCCAAGCCCGCGCCCACGCGCACCAACGATCCCGAGCGCACGATGGCCGGCATCCTGGAGGTGGCCTACCGCGAATTCGCCGAGAAGGGTTGGGCGGGGGCGCGCATCGACGAGATCGCCGACGCCACTCACACCAGCAAGCGGATGATCTACTACTACTTCGGCAGCAAGGACGGGCTGTACTTGGCCGTGCTGGAGGAGGCCTACCGCCGGATGCGCGCCATCGAGGCGCAGCAGCAACTGGAAGATCTGCCGCCGGAGCTGGCGCTGCGCCGGCTGGTGGAGTTCACGTTTGACCATCACCAGGGCCACCCGCAGTACATCCGGCTGGTGATGTCCGAGAACATGAACCGCGGGCAGTTCATTGCCCAGAGCAGCAAGATCCAGCAGCTCAACGTGCCGGCCATCGACGCGATCCGCCAGCTCTACGAGCGCGGTGTGGCCGAAGGCGTGTTCCGCGCCGGGCTGGATGCGATCGACATCCATGCCTCGATCTCTGCATTGAGCTTCTTCAACGTCTCGAACCAGCACACCTTCGGGCTGATCTTCAAGCGCGACATGCAGGCCGCCGACAACCTGGCTACGCGCCGTCGCAATGTCACCGAGATGGTGGTGCGCTACGTGCTGAAGTAGCTCAGGGCTGCGGGCTTTCAGGCGCTTCGCGGGGTGGGCTCGCTAAGATTCGCCTAAATTCTTAGGAGAAATCCGTAATCGAGTTGGGTTAATCCGGAAATTCCTAAGTTCTTAGGCGAAACAGTAGCTCTAACGATGATTGGCTGGTAGAGTTCCTAAGAAATTAGGAGTTTTGACAGTGAAAGTCGTCATCAAGTCGCCAGAACAACTTGGCTTGGCTCTCCGAGCGGTGCGCCGCAACAGTCATGTGACACTGGACGTATTGGCGCAGACCGTTGGCGTCAGCAAACAAACCGCCACCAGTGTAGAGAAAGGCCAGGCGAAGCTGAGCACGATGATGGCCTTCCTGAGCCTCGTGGGCATCGAGCTCTCTGTCGACGTCCCTGAGGCAGCCATGGAGCCATTGAAGCGCCTTGAAAGGGCTCGCGCAGACAAGCAGAACCTGCCGGACGATGAGAGCGTCTGACATGCGCACGTTGAACGTCTTCATCGCCAAAAACCAGGTCGGAGTACTCGGAGAAGGTGATGGCATCTGGCGCTTCACCTACGACCCGCAGTGGGTCAGCCTTGAACGCAGCTTCGACATTTCGCCGGCCCTGCCGCGTGCGCGGCTCGAACATCTCGATGGTGGGTCTATGCGCCCAGTCCAGTGGTACTTCGATAACCTCCTGCCCGAAGAGCAGCTGCGCGTCGACATCGCGAAAGAGGCCAACATCCGGGACTCGCAAGACGCTTTTGCGTTGCTGGAGTACCTGGGTGCGGAGTCGACTGGCTCACTGACCCTGTTGCCGCCCGGCCAGGACCTGCTGGACACTGCCGAATACATCGAACTGACTGACGAGGAGCTCAGCGGCCGCATCGCCAATTTACCCAGGGTGACGCTGACAAAGGGCGCGCCAAAGCGAATGTCGGTGGCCGGGGCCCAGCACAAGCTGCTGGTCTCCATGTTGGGCGACAAGGTCTTCGAGCCCGTAGGCGCGACACCGTCCACCTACATCCTGAAGCCGGACCACCCACAGGCGCAGACATATCCTGCATCCGCCTTCAATGAATTCACCACCATGCGGATGGCCCGCGCCGCCAGGTTGTCAATTCCCCATGTGGCGCTGAGGTATGTGCCGCAACCGGTGTACTTCATCCAGCGCTTCGACAGACGAACGGAGAGGGTGGGCAACGCCAGGCGAGCCGCAGGGATGCCACCAGTGGTGCATCGGCTGCATGTGATTGACGCCTGCCAGCTGCTGAACAAGGACCGCCTCTTCAAGCACGCCGGAGCCAACCTCGATGCGCTCGTTGCCATCATTGCCAAGTGCACCAACAAGCTTGCCACCGCGCTGGCGTTGTTCAGGTGGCTGGTGTTCAACATCGTGGTCGCCAATGACGACTCCCACTTGAAGAACCTCAGCTTCTTTGTCGACCACGAAGGTGTCAGGATGGCGCCGCACTATGACTTGCTGTGCACTGGCGCGTACCACACCAGGGCCCTCGCCGATGAGGCTGGTCGCTGGAGCGACGTCAAGATGACCTACGCTCTGCCTGGCGCCCTGACGTTTCGTGAAGTCACCCTTGCCTCCGTTGTCGAGGCGGGCCAAATCCTCGGACTTCCGACGAAGGTTGCCCAAGACATCGTCAATGATGTTGCGACCAGAGTCGAGCGCGAGTTTGCTGTCATCAAGAAGGAGCACGAGGACTTCGCCTCGGAGTGCCCGCCAGCGCGGGCAGCCCACTACGCGCTGGAGGGTCGTCTTTTGCGAGTCATCGAACACATCACGCTCAAGGACATGCTGAGCAGGCTGAAGACGCAACCACCGGCCTGACGCAGGACTGGCGCACTGCGGGGAGGGGGTGGCATTGACGCCAACACTCGCCGGGAGTGTGTCGCGCGCAGGGGTAAACCCCGAATTTATAAAACGAACCAGTTCGTACATTACGTGTCGTGCAGATCGCGCCGGGACAGGCGCGGCTGGCCAGGGTGGGCGTTTCGAGGCCCCAAGGAGACACGGTGAAGAAACTGATCGACGGCTACTGCCGCCTGCTGGAGTACACGATTGCGCTGATGCTGGCGCTGATGGTGCTGCTGGTGTTCGGCAATGTGCTGCTGCGCTACGGCATGAACTCTGGCATTGCCGTCAGTGAGGAACTCAGCCGCTGGCTGTTCGTGTGGATGACCTTCCTGGGCGCCATCGTTGCGCTGCGCGACCACGGCCACCTGGGCTCGGACATGCTGGTCTCGCGCCTGGGGCCTGCCGGCAAGAAGGTCTGCCTGGCGCTGGGCCAGCTGCTGATGCTGTATGCCACCTGGCTGCTGTTCTCCGGCAGCCTTGCGCAGGCGCGCATCAACTGGGACGTGGAGGCGCCGGTGACCGGTGCCTCGGTGGCGATCTTCTACGGCTCGGGCGTGCTGTTCGCGGTGTCTTCCGCGGTGCTGCTGCTGCGCGACCTGGTGCGCACCCTCAGCGGCCAACTGGCCGACGATGAGCTGGTGATGGTGCAGGAGTCCGAGGACCTGGCGGCGATGGAAGCGCTGGGCCACGACAAGGCGCCGCCCATCGGGCAGGGCCCGAACTCGATGACCTTCCCGCGCTGAACCCGAGGGAGCCGTGCCATGACCGTCTTCATCTTCCTCGGTTCGCTGCTTGCCGTGATGGCGCTGGGCGTGCCCATCGCCTATTCGCTGCTGCTCTCGGGCGTGGCGCTGATGTGGCACCTGGACATGTTCGACGCGCAGATCCTGGCGCAGAACGTGATCAACGGGGCTGACAGTTTTCCGCTGCTGGCGGTGCCGTTTTTCATGCTGGCCGGCGAGGTCATGAACGTCGGCGGCCTGTCGCGCCGCATCGTCAAGCTGGCGCTGTCGCTGGTGGGCCACCGCCGCGGCGGGTTGGGCTTCGTGGCCATCGTCGCGGCCTGCATGCTGGCGGCGCTGTCTGGCTCGGCGGTGGCCGACACCGCGGCGCTGGCTTCGCTGCTGCTGCCGATGATGGTGCGCGCCGGCCATGACAAGGCGCGTGCTGGCGGCCTGATCGCCTCGGCCGGCATCATCGCGCCGGTGATCCCGCCGTCCATCGGCTTCGTGATCTTCGGCGTGGCGGCCAATGTCTCGATCAGCAAGCTGTTCCTTGCCGGCATCGTGCCTGGGCTGCTGATGGGGCTGAGCATTGCCATCGCGTGGTGGTGGGTCGCCAAGCGCGAGAACATCGTGCCGCCGCCCAAGGCTTCGCTGGCCGAGCGGCTGCATGCGCTGAAGGAATCGACCTGGGCGCTGGGCCTGCCGGTGATCGTCGTCGTCGGGCTGAAGATGGGCGTGTTCACGCCGACCGAAGCGGCGGTGGTGGCGGCGGTCTATGCGCTGCTGGTCTCCACGCTGGTCTACCGCGAGCTGCACTGGCGCCAGCTGAAGGACGTGTTCGTCACGGCAGCGAAGACGACCGCCGTCATCATGTTCCTGGTCGCCGCGGCCATGGTCTCGGCCTGGCTGATCACCGTGGCCGACATCCCCGCCAAGATGATCTCGCTGCTGGAGCCTTTCATGGGCAACCAGACCCTGCTGCTGATCGCGATGATGGTGCTGGTGATGGCCGTGGGCACGGCGATGGACATGACGCCCACCATCCTGATCATGACGCCGGTGCTGATGCCGGTGGTCAGGGCCGCCGGCATCGACCCGGTCTACTTCGGCGTGCTGTTCATCATCAACAACGCCATCGGCCTGATCACGCCGCCGGTGGGCACCGTGCTCAACGTGGTGGCCGGCGTGGGCCGCATGAAGATGGACGAGGTCACGCGCGGCGTGCTGCCCTTCATGACCGCGCAGTTCATCGTGATGTTCCTGATGGTGTTCTTCCCCTGGCTGGTCACCGGCCCGGCGCGCTGGTTCCACAGCTGAACACCTGGCTTCCTTCCCCGAGATTCAGACCCGAAAACAACGGAGACACGACAACATGAAGCGACTCTTCCTGAAGGCCACGCTGGCCGCGCTAAGCCTGGCCGCCTTCGGTGCCGCCACTGCGCAGGACATCAAGGAACGCACGATCAAGTTCGCCACGCAGAACCCCAAGGGCCATCCGCTGGTGATGGGCATGGAGAAGTTCGCCGAGCTGCTGGCGGCCAAGAGCGGCGGCAAGCTGCAGGTCAAGCTGTTCCCGGGCGGTGTGCTGGGCGGGGACGCACAGAACGTCTCGGCGCTGCAGGGTGGCACGCTGGAGATGGTGACGCTGAACGCCGGCATCCTGGCCTCTCAGGTCAAGGAGTTCGCGGTGTTCGACTTCCCGTTCATGTTCGGCAGCGCGCAGGAGGCTGACGCGGTGGTGGACGGCCCGTTCGGCCAGATGATGCTGGCCAAGCTGGACGCCAAGAACCTGCACGGCCTGACCTATTTCGACCTCGGTTTCCGCCAGCTCACCAACAGCAAACGGCCGCTGACCAAGGCCGAGGACATTGCCGGCCTGAAGCTGCGCGTGATTCCGAATGCGATCAATGTCGACTGGGTCTCCGCGCTGGGCGCCAACCCCACGCCGATGGCCTTCCCCGAGGTCTACGCGGCGATGGAGCAGAAAGCCATCGACGGCCAGGAGAACCCGCTGTCGGTGATCAACATCAACAAGTTCTACGAAGTGCAGAAGTACCTCACGCTGAGCAACCACCAGTACAACCACCAGGCGGTGCTGGTCAGCCAGAAGCTGTGGGGTGCGCTTAGCAATGACGAGAAGAAGCTCTTCAGCGACGCTGCAGCCGAGGCCGCGAAATACCAGCGCCAGGTCGCCAGCGAGCAGACCGGCCAGGCGCTGGACGCACTGAAGAAGGCCGGCATGCAGGTCAGCGAATTCAGCCCGGCCGAGCTGGCCAAGATCCGCGAGAAGCTGAAGCCGGTGATCGACAAGCACGCGGCCATCGCCGGCGTTGAGACGGTCACTGCGCTGCACGCCGAGCTGGCCAAGCTGCGCAAGTAGACGCCGGGCACAACGCCGTTCCCCTTCCTTGTTCGCGCGCCGCTTCGAGGCGGCGCGGCAGGCGAACTCATGCCTGTTTTTTTGACAGAGCCCACAAAGACATCCCTTCCGAGGAGCGACATCCCATGAACACCCGCCCACGCCTGCACCACCTGAACACCACCGCCGCGGCCACCGTGCTGCTGCTGTCGCACGGCCTGGCCGCTGCCCAGGCCACGCCGGCCACGTCCAGCGTCACGCTGTTCGGCCTGCTGGACGTCAACATGTCGCGTTACTCGCCCGGCAGCCATGCTGGTGGCGGTGTGCAGAACGTGATCAATGACGGTGTCGTCAACGGCCTGAACGGCTCGCGCTGGGGCATCCGCGTGGCCGAAGACCTGGGCGGCGGGCTGAAGGCTTCGGTGCTGCTGGAATCCGGCCTGAACGCCGACACCGGCACCCTGGGCCAGGGCGGCCGGGCGTTTGGCCGCCAGGCCTTCATTGCACTGAGCGCGGCCAATGCCGGCGAGCTGCGCCTGGGCCGCCAGTACATCCTCAGCGACTCGGTGGTCGGCCAGGGCAACCCGTTTGCCAACGCGCTGGTCAACAACCCGACCACGGCGGTGACCAACATGGGCAAGGCGCTGCCAATGTGGTTCAACGCACCGCGGGCCGACAACGTCGTGCAGTACCAGACGCCGAACTGGGCCGGCTTCACCGCGGCCGGCCAGATCGCGCCGGGCGAAGGCACGGCGGACCGCTTCCACGGCCTGCGTGCCGTCTACAGCAGCGGCCCCTTCTACACCGGCCTGACCTACGAGTGGAACAAGTCGCGCACGACCGGCGAGAACACCAACAAGTCGCTCAGCTTCACCGCCAACTACAACTTCGGCTTCATGAAGCTGGAGGGTGGCCTGCAGCGCAACACCGACCTGGCCACCGGCAGCGTCAATGGCGCAGCCTCTGGCGTCACCAACCTGCTGGTGACCGGCGACAGCAGCTTCACCGCGCACGAGATTGACGGCTGGACCATCGGCGCCGAGGTGCCGGCCAGCACCGCACTGGTCTTCGGCCTGAACTTCACGCGCATGAAGTACGAGGCGGCCAGCGGTGGCGCGAATGCAGACCTGGGCAAGCTGGCGCTGACCGCGCGCTACGGCCTGTCCAAGAACACCTTCCTGTACGCCGGCGGCTCCATCGCCACCGGCGAGCTGAAGGCATACATCAGCCAGAAGCAGGTGCTGCAGGCCGGCCTGCGCATGGCGTTCTGAGCGAGGGCGCGGCGATGATCAGCGGCACCACCACGCTGGTGGCCCATCTCGGCTACCCGACGCACAGCTTCAAGGCGCCGATGATCTACAACCCGTATTTCGCGCACGCCGGCATTGACGCCGTGGTGGTGCCGATGGGCGTGCAGGCGCCCGAGTACCCAGCGGTATTGAGATCGCTGTTTCGGCTGACCAACATCCGCGGCGCGCTGGTCACGATGCCGCACAAGGTCAGCACCGTGGCCCTGCTGGACGAAGCGACGCCGGCGGTGCAGATCGCTGGCGCCTGCAACGCGATCCTGCGCCGGCCCGATGGCAGCCTGCTCGGCGACCTGTTCGACGGCGAGGGCTTTGTGCGCGGCGCTTTGCGCAAGGGTTGCGTGCTGGCCGGCGCACGGGCGCTGGTGGTGGGTTGCGGTGGGGTGGGTTCGGCCATTGCGGCCTCGCTGGCCGAGGCCGGCGTGGGCGCGATCTCGCTGTTCGACGCCAGGGCCGAAGCCGCGGAGGCGCTGGCCGTCCGGCTGCGCCAGCACTACCTTCGGCTGGCGGTGCACACCGGATCGAACGACCCGGCGGACCACGACGTCGTCGTCAACGCCACGCCCATGGGCATGGACGATGGCGACCCGCTGCCGATGGACGTGTCGCGCATCGCGCCCTCGGCCTTCGTTGGCGAGGTGGTGATGAAGCAGACCATGACCGGCTTCCTGCGCGCCGCCCAGGCCCGCGGCTGCCGAATCCAGGTCGGCACCGACATGCTGTTCGAGCAGATCCCGGCCTACCTGGAATTCTTCGGCTTCCCGACCACGACGCCTGAGGTGTTGCGTTCCTTGGCGACACTGGCGTGATGGCGCTCCCGCCCCCTCCGCTGTTCACACCGGCTGGCGGTAGCGCTGGCCCTTGAAGCGCAGCACCAGCTCGTGCGGGCGGATCTGTTCCAGCACCAGCTCCGCGCCCAGCTTGGCGCCTTCGTGCAGCACCTCGCCGTTGACGATCAGGAAGCGGCTGGCCGGGTCGTCGGAGTAGACCGAGCCGCTGATGGCCAGCTTGGGCAGCTCGCGGCGCAGGCTCTCTGGCAGTTCGGAGACCAGCGGGACGCGCGTGTCGGCTGCGGCCGGTTGTGGCGCTGGGGCTGGCGGGGCCGCGGTCAGGGCAGGTGAGGGCGCCTGGGGGGCTTCGGGAACCGTGGCGGTGCGCGGCTTGACGGGTACGGGGGTCACGACCGGGGCGGGTGCAGGCGTGGGCAGGTAGATCGACGACGCGGCGGGCGCCGGCACGCTGACGACCGGCTGTGCAGCCGGTGGGGCGGTGGGCGCCGGCACCGGAACGGGCGCGGCCGAAATCACTGGCGCTTCGACCGGCGCGGCGACTTGCGGTGCCGGTGCTGGCGCCGACACCGGTGCGGCCGGTTCGCGCTGGGTCCACCAGCTGCCGGCGCCCACGCCGGCCAGCAGCAGCAGGCCGCCGCCGGCCCAGGGCAGCCAGCGCCGTGAACTCATGGCGGGCACCGGCTCGCTGCCGGGCAGCGGCTGGGTGTGCAGGCCCGGCACCTGGCCGCGCTCGCGTTCGCGGTCGGCTTCGGCCCGGCGCAGGGCATCGAGGATGTAGGACATGGCGGTGCTTCTAGCGTGCAGCGTCCAGGCGCGGCTCGGCCACGCCGGACGCCCGGTTGATCTGCATCAGGGTGATGGGGCCGACACGGCCGTCCGGCTGCAGGCCCTGGCTGGCCTGGAAGGCCTGGACCTGGCGCGTCATATCGGCCCAGCTGGGTGGCGGCGCACTGGCGCTGCTGGCAGGCGCCGCCGCGCTGGCGGCCAGGCCGGGCACCAGCGACAGCTGGGTGGCCAGCCAGTCGCGCAGCGGGCCGATGTTGTCGGCCCGGTTGGCATAGCCCGGCGGCACGCGCCAGAAGGTGGTGAACTCGCCGCGCCAGGCGCCGGCCAGCTCGGCCAGCGCGATGCGGCGCGGCGCGCCGTCCACCCACAGCGTGGCCTGCTGGCCGTCCAGCCCGACCAGCGCTGCGAGCGCGGGCGGCTGGCCATTGCGCTGCAGCGTCAGCAGCACCGGCCGGTCGATCAGCCGGATCAGCGACAGGCTGCCGCTGGCGCTGCGATAGCACTGCAGGCCTTGCTGCGCGGCGACGCTGCAGGGCTCTGCCTGGCTGGCCAGCGGCAGGCCCCAGCGCTGGGCCAGCGCCTGCCAGGCCGCGCCGTCCTGCGGCGTCCAGTCGGCAAGGTGCAGGGGCGTGGCTGCCGTTGGACTGCTGGCGGCCGATGCAGCCTGCGAAGCGGCGCTGGCCGCGACGAGTGCACCCGAAGCGGCGCGTGTGGCAGATGCGGAAGGCGCGACGCCGCTGGCCGGCCGGGCGCTGCTGACCGCCAGCGCCGTGCCGCTGCGCGTGCCTTGCTGCTGCAGCCACCAGGTCAGCCCGGCACCGGCCACGGCCGCCGCCAGCACTGCCAGTCCCATGCCCAGCGGCGACGGGCCGCGCCTGGTGGGTGGCGGCGCGAGCTGCGCGTCGAACACTTCGGCCGCGGCCTGACGCACGATGGTGGGCGTGATCTGCGCCTGGCCGCCGGCATAGCCGCCCAGCAGCGCGCGGTCGCACAGCAGGTTGATGCGGCGCGGCACGCCGCGCGTGAGCTGGTGGATCAGCCGCAGCGCGCTGCGGTCGAATGGCAGCGCGCCGGTGAGGCCGGCCACCGTCAGCCGGTGGCGGATGTACTGCGCCGTCTCGGCCTCGGATAGGGCGCCGAGGTGGAACCGGGCAATGACACGTTGCGCCAGCTGTTCCAGCTCTGGCCGGGCCAGGATGCCGCGCAGCTCGGGCTGGCCGATCAGCACCACCTGCAGCAGCTTGCGCTCGCTGGTCTCCAGGTTGGTCAAGAGGCGCAGCTGCTCCAGCACGTCGGCCGAGAGGTTCTGTGCCTCGTCGATGATCAGCACGTTGTTCCGGCCGGCCGCGTGCTGGGCCAGCAGGAAGGCGTTCAGCGGGTCGACATAGTCCTTCACCGTCTTCGCGCCGGGCGGCACCGGCACATGGAACTCGTCGCAGATGGCCTGCAGCAGCTCGGTGACCGTGAGCTTGGGGTTGAAGATGTAGGCGACGTTGCAGCTGGGCGGGATCTGCTCCAGGAAGCAGCGGCAGACCGTTGTCTTGCCGGCGCCGATCTCGCCGGTCAGCAGCACGAAGCCGCCACCGCCGCCCAGTCCGTACAGCAAATGGGCCAGCGCCTCGCGGTGGCGCTCGCTCATGAAGAGGTAATGCGGGTCCGGTGCGATCGAGAACGGCGCTTGTTTCAAGCCGAAGAAGGGCGCGTACATGGGGCGGCAGGATAACTGCCCCGGCGCCCCGCCCGGGATCGGCTCAACTGCCGGCGCTGGCCAGCCACTCGCCGCGGGTCCACGTGTGGCTGCGGTCCACGCTGCCGTCCGCCCCCAGGTCCACGCCCACGGTGACGCTGCCGCCACCCACGCTGACCTCCAGCCGGTTCCTGTCACTCAGGTCCACCGTGAGCGTGCCGCTGACCGGGTTGCCGCTGGCGTCGTAGCTCACGGCGCCCTGCGTGGCCAGATGCAGCGAGAAGGCATGCAGCAGGCCGGTGGCCGAGAGGTCGGCCACGCTGGTGCTGCTGCTGGTGCTCAGCGTGCCGGCGAGCCAGGTGGCGTCGCGCTGGCCCTGGGCGTTGGCCAGGGTGTAGCTCACATCGCGGCCGTTGCGCTGGCTGCGGAGCGCGAGGCTGGCGGCCTGCCAGCTGCTGCTGGTCTGCCAGGTGCCCGCCGGGTCGCCGCTCTGGCTGCGGGCGATGGTTTCGCTGCCGGTGAGCGTGAGCGTGCCGGCGGGCAGCGCCGCGACCAGGCCGTCGGTGCCGGTGGACAGCGTGAGGGCGAGGCTGCTGGCGCTGGCCTGGTTGACCGTCAGCGTGGCGCTGCCGGTGAGTGCGGCCGCGCCTGCGCTGCCGCTGCACTGGCTGAAGTTCATGGCGTAGACCTCGCCGGTGTCCAGCTGGCCATTGAGCAGCAGCACGTTGCTGGCGCCGCTGAGCGTGAGCTGCACGCTGCCGCCGCCTGCACAGGCATGGCTGCCGGTGAGGTCCGTTGGCTTGGCCGAGAGCGTGCCGCTGCGGGCCGAGGCGGCGCTGAGCTGGCTGGTGTCGACCGCCAGCGCGGCGTTCACGGCCAGGTCGGCCGTGGCGGCGGCGTCTTCGGTCAGCGTGCTGGCGTCGGCACTGGTGCTTTGTGCGGTGGCGGCATCGGGGCCGCTGCTGTCGGATGAGCTGTCACCGCCCCCACCGCCGCAGGCGGCGAGGCTCAGCGCCAGGCCCACGGCCAGGCTCAGTTTCAGAACGGGAAGACGGTGGGGCGTTTCAGGCATCGGAGACTCCATGGGACAGGGATTTGGCAAGGGTTGGACAAAGGCATTCGGGGTTGCGCGCGGGCTTGCTGGCCGGCAAGGCCGGTGCGGGTGGCCCGAAGACCACTCGCAGCCTGGCGCGCCAGTCGGGGGTGGCGCGCAATGCGCGGGCGATCGCCAGCCAGCCTTGCAGCGCAATGCGCAGCGGGTTGTAGGTGGTGACCGGGTGCACCAGGCCGTAGCGCGGCGGCAGCTCGTCCCGCTCGGCGACAAAGCTGCCGAACAATCGGTCGAACACGATCAGCACGCCGCCGTAGTTGCAGTCCAGGTATTCAGGGTTGCAGCCGTGGTGCACCCGGTGATGCGAGGGCGTGTTGAAGATCCACTCCAGCGGGCCCAGCTTGGGGATCCAGGTGGCATGCAGCCAGAACTGGTAGAGCAGGTTCAGCGTGACCGTGGCCAGCACGGCCACCGGCGAAAAGCCCAGCCACACCAGCGGCAGGAAGAACAGCACGGTGCCTGTCAGCTTGCCGGTCCAGCCCAGGCGCAGCGCGGTGGCCAGCGTCAGCTGGTTGGGCGAGTGGTGCACCTGGTGCGTGGCCCAGAACCAGTTCACGCGGTGGGCCGCGCGGTGGTAGCCGTAGTAGGCGAGCTCCTGGCCGAGGAACAGCGCGGCGAACTGCCAGGGCGTGGCCAGCGTCAGCGTGTCCAGCCGGTGGGCATGGGTCCACAGCAGCAGTGGTGCGGTGAGGGCGGTGCCCAGCAGGTCCACGAGCCGCCGGCCGACCATGTCGCCCAGCGTCGTGCCGAAGGCGCGCCAGTCGTAGGGCTGGCCGCGCCATTGCAGGATCAAGCCTTCGAGCAGCGCGGCGCCCAGCACGCCGCCGGTCAGCAGCCCGATCAGCCAGGGTGGCAGGTGCAGTTGCGATGACAGCGGGTTCATGGCCTGCATTGAATGCCGCCGCGGCCCGCGCCTGCGCCACGCCACGCGACGACTCATGACAGCGCTGCAACATTCGCCGGCCCGCCGTGCCCGGCCCCTACACTGGTTGCCAGCTCTGCTCAACCCGTCGCGCCATGAATCCCTCCAGCACTCAGGCCCTGGTCCTGATCGTCGACGACGATGCCGAACTGGCCGGCATGGTCGGCGAGCTGCTGGGCCGCGAGGGTTGGCAGGTGCACAGCGTGCTGACGGGTGGCGACGGCCTGCGCGCCATCGAGCGCCTGCACCCCGAGCTGGTGCTGCTGGACGTGATGCTGCCGGATGCCAACGGCTACGAGCTGTGCCGCCAGTGGCGTGGCCGCTGGCCGGCGCTGGGCCTGCTGATGCTGACCGCGCGCGGCACGCCGATCGACCGTGTGCTGGGCCTGGAGATCGGTGCCGACGACTACCTGGCCAAGCCTTTCGAGCCGCGTGAACTGGTGGCCCGCGTGCGGGCGCTGTTGCGCCGCAGCCGGGGCGGCCCGCGGGACACGCCGGTGCTGCGCTTTCCTGGCCTGCTGATCGACCTGATGCAGCGCGAGGTGAGGCTCACGGCCGCGGACCAGGAACAGGTGCTGCCGCTGACCAGCGTTGAGTTCAAGCTGCTGCTGGCGCTGGCGCGCAGCCCCGGCCAGCCGCGCAACCGCGACCAGCTCAGCGACGAGGTGCAGGCCGGCAGCTACCGGCCGCAGGACCGCACGGTGGACGTGCAGGTGGCCAGGCTGCGGCGCAAGCTGCGCGAGGCCAGCCCTGGTACCGAATGGATAGACACGGTGCGCGGCGAAGGCTATGTCTTCGTGCCGCGCAAGCCCGGTGGCTGAGCCGCAGCCGCAGCCGCGGCCGGGCTGGCGCGGGCGATGGGCCTCGCGCAGCATGTTCGCCCAGGTCCTGGCCGCGCAAGTCTTCAGCGTGGCGGGTGTGGTGCTGCTGCTGGGCGTGCTGTTCTACCTCGATCGCAACCTGACGCTGGCGCGTCTGATTGCCGAGCGCTGGGCGCCAGCGCTGCAGCAGGCAGCAGGCAGCGCGCCCGCGGCGGCAAGCCAGAGCCTGCCGCAAGTCCTGCAGAGTGCGGCGCTGCCCGCTCACGCCGACCTGCTGCCCGGCCGGGCACCGCGCATGGCCGAGCTGCGCGAGCGGCTGCAGGGCAAGGGCGTGACGGTCACGCAGCTGGCCATGGTGCGCGGCGAGCCGCAAACGCTGTGGCTGAAGGTGCGCGGCCCCGCCGGCACCCGCTGGCTGGGCATTCGCGAGCCGCTGGTCGAACCCTACCTGCCGCTGCGGGTGGCGCTGGCCCTGGCGCTGGGCCTGCTGCTGGTGCTGGCCGTCAGTGCCTGGCAGGCCTGGCGGCTGGCCCGGCCGCTGGAAGTGCTGCGCCAGCGCATGGCCGCGCACCGCCCCGGCGACATGCAGGCTGCGGCGCCCGAGCGCAGTGCGGCCGGCACCGGCAGCAGCGAGATCGCCGCCATTGGCGCGGCCTGGCAGCAGACCCAGGCCAGGCTGAGCCTGCACGAGCGCGAACGGGCGCTGATGCTGGCCGGCATCTCGCACGACCTGCGCAGCCCGCTGACCCGCATCCGGCTGGCCGCTGCGCTGCTGCCGGACGGGCCCGGCGTGGCCGAGCGGCGCAGCAGCATCGAGCGCAATGTCGCGGCCATGGACCGCCTGCTGCAAGGCTTCCTCGACCATGCTCAAGCGGCCGACTTGGCGCTGGACCAGCCGGTCGAGCTGGTCGAACTGCTGCAGCGCTTGGCGCGCCAGGCGCTGGACGCGGCCTTGGCGGAAGACACTGCGGCACCGCCCGACGGCCAGCCCTTGTTGCGCACCGAGCTGCCCGGGCAGCTGCTGCTGCCGGCGGCCCACCCCTGGCTGCTGGAGCGGCTGGTGGCCAACCTGCTGGACAACGCGCGTCAGCATGGTCGCCCGCCCTGGGTGCTGCGTGCCGAGCTGCGGCAGCAGGAGGTGGTGATCGAAGTGCAGGACGCCGGTCCCGGCATTGCCGTGCAGGACCGCGAGGCCGTGCTGCAGGCCTTCTACCGCGGCGATGTCAGCCGCGGCCGGCCCGGCAGCGGCTTGGGCCTGGCCGTGGTGCGCGACGGCGTGGCCAGGCTGGGCGGGCGCATCGAGTTTGCGCATGACGCGCCGAGGCGCCACGTGGTGCGCTTGTGCCTGCCGCTGGCGCGCGGGCCTCATGAACTCATCTGAATCGGTCGCTTCTGCGGGGGCGGGTGCTGCGGTACGGTGAAGCGTTTTTCACCAGGAAGTTCTGCCACCGATGTCTGCTCGCCCATACCCGCTGCCGCAACCTTCCGAAGCGTCTTCCCCGCAAGCCTTTGGCCGGCGACGGGTGCTGCAAGCCGCAGCCCTTGGCGCACTGGCCGCCAGCGCCTGGCCCGTGCTGGCCGACGACACGAAGCTGCTGCGCGTCGGCTTCCAGAAGGGCGGTGGCCTGCTCGGCCTGCTGAAGGCCCAGGGCCGACTGGAAAAGCGCTTCGGTCCGTTGGGCTGGACCATCAGCTGGCACGAGTTCCCAGCCGGGCCGCAGTTGCTGGAGGCGCTGAACGCTGGCAGCGTGGACGTGGGCTACACCGGCGCGCCGCCGCCGATCTTCGCGCAGGCAGCCGAAAAGGACCTGGTCTACATCGGTGCTGAGCCAGGCGGGCCCAGCACCGAATCCATCGTCGTGCTGCCCGCCTCGACGCTGCGCGGCGTGGCCGAGCTCAAGGGCAAGCGCGTGGCGGTGCAGAAGGGCTCCAGTTCCCACTACCTGCTGCTGGCCGCACTGCGCAAGGCCGGCTTGGAATTCACCGAGATCCAGCCGGTCTACCTGGCGCCGGCCGACGCACGGGCTGCGTTCGAGTCCGGCCGGGTCGATGCCTGGGCGATCTGGGACCCGTACCTGGCGGCCGTGCAGGCCACGCTGAAGGTGCGCGTGCTGGCCGACTATGGCCAGCTGCTGCGGCCCAACGCCTTTTATGAAGCCTCGCGCCGCTTCGTCAGCCAGTATCCGAACGAGACCGGGCTGCTGCTGGACGAACTGGCGGCGCTGGGCGCCTGGGCCACTGCCAACCCGGCGCTGGTGGCCGAGCAGCTGGCTCCGCTGGTGGGCCTGCCGGTGGAGGTGGTGCTGGTCTGGCAGCAGCGTAGCCGCTACGGCGTGCAGCCCATGGACCCGGCCACCGTCGCCACCCAGCAGAAGGTGGCCGACCTGTTCTTCGAGCACAAGCTGATCCCGAAGAAGATCGACGTGGCCGCGGCTGTTTGGCGCTGGCCGAAGGCCTAGGAGGCTGAGCGGCTGAGTCCTTTCGCTGCCACGGCCCTTTCCCACACCGGGTTTCGGGTCGGCCCTGAATCTGCTGCAATCGCGCGGTCGGTGGCAGATGCCGCCGGGGGTCGAAGCGGAAGGTGGGTGCGATGAAGCGTGGTCTGGCGAAAGTCTGGATGGGCATGTGCCTGGCACTGGCCGCGGCTGGCGAGCCTGCGTGGGCCGAAACCGCGCAGCCAATGGCGGTGCCGCCAGTGGCCGCGTTGCCGGTCCAGATCGCACCCACTGGTGACTACGAAACCCGCGACCTGGACTGGTTCGACGCCACGCGCGACCGCGCAGTGCCGGCGCGGCTGTACCTGCCCAAGGCCGAGGCTGGCGCAGCGCCGGTGCCGCTGCTGGTCTTCTCGCACGGCCTGGGCGGCACGCGTCAGGGCTACAGCTACCTGGGCCGTTACCTGGCTGCGCATGGCGTGGCCAGCCTGCATGTGCAGCATGTGGGCAGCGACGGCAGCATCTGGACCGGCAACCTGATGCTGCTGGCCTTCCGCATGCAGAGCGCGGCGATGGAGCGGGAAGCCATGGCGCGGGTGCAGGACCTGCATTTCGCGCTGGACCAAGCCTTGGCCGCGCCGGAATGGGCCGGCCGGCTGGATGCGAACAAGGTGGTCGTCGCCGGCCATTCGTATGGTGCCAACACCGCCATGCTGGCGGCCGGCGCGCAGATCTGGCGCGATGGCAAACAACTGCCGTTGCGGGACGCACGGTTCAAGGCCGCGCTGCTGCTGTCTTCACCGCCGTTTTATGGCGAGGGCAGCCCCGTGGGCATCGTCGGCAAGATGGATGTGCCGGCGCTGCACATCACCACCGCAGAAGACGAAATCAAGGTGCCTGGCTATCACAGTCCGCCCAGCGACCGCATTGCGGTGTTTGAAGCCATGGGCAGCGAGCACAAGGCGCTGGCGGTGTTCGAGCAGGGCTCGCACGGCATCTTCACGGACCGCATCGTCGCGGGCGGCGAAGCGTTGAACCAGCAGGTCAAACAGGCCACGCAGGAACTGGCGCTGGATTTTGTGCAGCAGGTCTTCGGGCTGCAGCCAGTGGCGCTGGCCAGCTGGCACGAGCGCTACAAGTCCTTGCTGGCGCGTTTCGAATTGCGCTGATGCGCTCAGGCTTCGGCGGAGGGTTCCGGCGCCGCTTCTTCGAGCTGGCTGGCAAACCACGGCAGGGCCGATTCGTAACCCAGGTCGAGTTCACTGTTGTCCGGCGCCATGAAGGGCGCGCTGCGGGCGGACAGCCAACGGCTGATCATGCTGGTGGGGGCAGAAATTCTCATTTGGCGTTCCGAGCGGTCCATGAGGCGTCTCCGGAGGTATGTTCGAGTTGATGGTGTCACTTTAAGAAAAACCTCGCTGGCCGCGCATCAGATCATCCCCATGCCGCGTGTAGGAATTCGCCCACACGCCACGCTTTGCAGCATTTTGGTAACAGTTTTCCCCTGGGGAGAATACCGATCTGACCATCTTTGGCCGGGCTCCGGCATCGCTCTTTTGGGGGATGTGAAGATTCTTCGCAACACCTGCCCAGTACTCGGGTAACTGCCCGCAGTGCAAACCCTCGCTGAAGGTTTTGCTGTCATCACTTGGTCACGAAAGCCGGTTGCGGCACATTTTGATTCATACTCGGCGGCGGAATATCTTTGATACTTTTGTGCTTGACGGGGTTTCGCCAAAGCTGCCGGGCATTTCCCGGGATATTCAGGCTGGCCGGATCCCGCATCGGTTGATCCGAACTCGGCAGCGCCGCCGGCGCCGCGGCGCTGCACCGGCGTCTGCTAGCGTGTAGGCCCCGCGCGCTGTCGCGGGGCCTCTCATCATTGCCTTGAGTTCTCACGCCCGCATGCGTTTTCTTCACGCCGCCGACCTTCACATTGACAGCCCCTTGCGCGGCCTGGGCCGTTTTGACGGCGCGCCGCTGGACCGCCTGCGCGGCGCTACGCGGCGCGCGCTGGTGCGGCTGGTGGACCTGGCGCTGGACGAGCAGGTCGCCTTCGTGCTGATCGCCGGTGACCTGTACGACCGCGACTGGCAGGACTTCCACACAGGCTTGTTCGTGCGCGAGCAGATGGTGCGGCTGCAGCGCGCCGGCATCCGCGTCTTCATCGTGCTTGGCAACCACGACGCGCGTGGCGTGATCAGCCGCGAAGTGCCGTGGCCGGACAACGTCAAGGTCTTCTCCAGCCGCAGCGCCGAGACGCTGCGCATCGACAGCGACGATCTGCAGGTGGCCCTGCACGGCCACAGTTTCCCCAACCGCGAGGTGCCGGAAGACCTGGTGCCGGGCTACCCGGCCGCCGTGCCGGGCTTCTTCAACATCGGCCTGCTGCACACCAGCCTGGTCGGTGCCGAGGGGCACGACACCTACGCCCCGACCACGTTGGCCACGCTGAAGACCAAGGGCTACGACTACTGGGCGTTGGGCCATGTGCACGCGCGCCAGGTCGTCAACGAGGACCATCCGCGCGTGGTCTTTCCCGGCAACCTGCAGGGCCGGCATGCCCGCGAGACGGGACCCAAAGGCTGCGAGCTGGTCGAAGTGCAGGGCGGCCAGCTCAGCGCGCGCTTCGTGCCGCTGGATGTTGTGCGCTGGCACCGCGTGATGGTGGACCTGTCGGGTGCGAGCACCGTGGACGAAGTGCCCGGCCGGGTGGTGCGCGCGCTGCAAGCCGCGGTTGCGGCCGATGCCGATCTGGCCAGCGACGCCTTGCATGCGCTGCGTGTCAGCCTGCAGGGCGAAACCGTGCTGCAGGCGCACGAAGCACGGCAACCCGGCGCGCTGGCCGCGCTGGTGCAGGCCGCGGCGCAGGACGTGATGGGCGCCGAGCTGTGGATCGAGAAAGTGCAGCTGCAGCTGCGCTCGCCGCTGGACCGCCAGCGCCTGGCCGAAGGTGGCGACGCATTGGCCGAGCTGGTGCGCGGCGTGGACACGCTGGCAGCCGACGGCCAGGCGCTGGCCGCGCTGTGCCAGGCCACGCTGGCCGACGTGCTGGACAAGCTGCCTGCCGAGCTGACGGCCGCGCTGGCTGTCGAAGAGGCGCAAGGTGCCGCGCCGGACGACGTGCCGCGTCTGCTGGACGCTGCCAGCCTGCAAGCCTTGCTGCGCGACGCCGAGGCCACTTTGCTGGCCCGCCTCGGTGCCGCGGAGGCCCGGCCATGAAGCTGCGCACGCTGTTCCTGAACGCCTTCGGCCCGTTCACCGCCACCACGCTGGACTTCTCCGGCCCGGCTTCGCTGCATTTGCTGTACGGGCCCAACGAGGCCGGCAAGTCGTCCGCGCTGCGCGCGATGGGCGACCTGCGCTACGGCATTCCAAGGCTGAGCACCGATGACTTCGTGCATGCCCACCGAGACATGCAACTGGCCGGCGCTTTCGAGGACTCGGCCGGGCAGGTGCACACGCTGGCCCGCCGCAAAGGCCTGAAGGACACGCTGACGCCGGCCGACCCCGCCACGGGCGCAGCGCTGCCAGTGGCGCCGCTCTCGGCAGCGCTGCAGCAGGCGCTGACCGGCAGCGTCTCGCGGGAGGTTTTCGAGACCATGCACGGGCTGGACTCGGCCCGCTTGCGCAAGGGAGGCGAACAGCTGATCCAGGGCAAGGGCGAACTCGGCGCGGCCTTGTTCGAAGCCAGCACCGGCACGGCCGGCATCCAGGCGCTGCTGGCCACCTTGCAGGCCGATGCCAAGCAGTTTTTCAGCCCTCGCAGCCAGACGGCCCAGCTCAACGAGGCCACGCGCCAGCTCGACGATGCGCGGCGTCGCTACAAGGATGCGTTGACCAAACCCGATCAATGGAAGGCCTTGAAGCGCGCCCATGACGAGGCCGGCCAGCAACTGGCCCAGGTGCGGCAGCAACTCGCGCAAGCGCGCCACCGCCAGGCCGAGTTGGCCGAGCTGCGCGCGGTGGCACCGCTGCTACGCGAACTGGACGCGGCCCAGGCCACATGGGATGTGGTCGCTGAACACCGAGCGCTGCCCGAGACCGCCCGCGAACAGCGCCTGGCCGCTGCGCAGCAGCAGGCGCAGGCCAGCGCCGCGCTGGATGAAGCCGAGGAAACACTGGCCGCGCACCAGCAGGCGCTGGACGCACTGGCGCTGGCGCCTGCGCTGCTGGCGCAGGCCGCCAGCGTGGACCGGCTGGATGCCGACTGGGGGGCAGTGCGCCGCGAACGTGCCCAGCGGGTGCAACTGGCCGCGGTGGCCGAAGGTGAAGCCGCGCAGCTGGCGCTGCAGGCCAGCCGCCTGCTCGCGCCGCAGCCCTTCGACGGTGCGCTGGACGCCTTCTTCTCCCGCCTGCCTTCGGCCGCCGACCAGGCCTTCTGGCAACAGGCGCTGGACGACGCACAGGCGGCGGCCGTCGAGCTGCAGCAGCTGCGCCGCCAACGCGACCAGGCTGCAGAGCGCCTGGCGCTGCTGCAGCAGGCCGACGATCCCCTGCCCGCCGCCGCCCCTCGACAGGCCCTGGCTGCCGCGCTGCAGCGCGCGCTGGCGCTGGGCGACACCGACAACCGTGCCATGGCGCTGACGCAGGCGGCCGAGGCGGCGCAGCGGGCGCTGCAGCGCGCATTGGCCGAACTGGACTTGCCCGATGCCGCGTCGCTGCTCGCCAGCCGCCCGCTGCCTGGCACCGAGGTCGACGCGGCCGAAGCCGAAAGCCAGGCGTTGCGCGACCAGCTCGCGGTGAACAAGGCCACGCAGGAGCGCGTGCAGGCCGACCTGGCCGTGCAGCAGCGCCGCCTGCGCGGCCTGGCCGCGGCCGGCGAGCTCGTCACTGCGGAGACGCTGCGCCAGGCCCGCGCGGCCCGCGAGGCCGATTGGCTGGCGGTGCGCAATGCCTTCATTGACGTCGCGGAAACCCGGCCCGCGGACCCCGCCGGCCTGCCCGCGCAGTTCGAGCGCAGCCAGGCCGACGCCGACCGCCAGGCCGACCTGCTGCGCGCCGGCGCCCAGCGCGCCGCCGAGGCGGCAGAGTGCGAATCGCGCATTGCCGAGATGGGCGAAGCGCTGGCGCAGCAGGCGCGCCTGGCGGGCGAGCTTGGCGAACGCCAGGCCCGGTGCAGCAGCCGCTGGGCCGAGCGCCTGGCCGCGCTGGCGCTGCCAGGCCTGGCACCGGCCGCGCTGCGCGAGTGGCTGGGCCAGCGCGGCGCCGCGCTGGACGCACACGAGCGCTGGCTGGCCGCGCAGCAGCAGGCCAGTGCGTTTGCGCAGCAGGTCGAACTGGCCAGCGCCGCGTTGGCGCAAGCCCTGGCCGCCATCGAACCGGACCATGCGCCAGCCACCGCTTTGCCCGCGCTGCTCGCCCAGGCTGGCGCTTGCCAGCAGGCGCTGCAGGTGCGCCAGACGGCAGCCGAGCATCGCCAGCAGGCGGTCACCGCGCTGCAGGCCGAGTTGCAGCGCGCCCAGGCGGCCGAAGCCGGCTGGGCCGAGCGCCAAGCCCGCGCGCAGCTCGTGCTGGACGCCGCGACCCGTAGGCTGCACCTGCCGGATGGCGCGCCGCCTGCCGCGGTGCACGCCCGCCTGGCCGAGCTGCGCGACTGGGCGCTGCAATACCAGCGCCACCAGGATCACCAGGCCCAGCTGCGCCAGGGCGAGGCCACCGAGGCTGCCGTGCGGGCGCAGTTGACGGCGCTGGGCGAAGCGTTGGAAGAACCGGCCAGCGACACCCGCGGTGATGCACTCGACAGCTGGTGGGACGGCCTGAATCGCCGGTTGGACGAAGCACGCAGTGCCGCGCGCAGCCAGGCCACGCTGCTGCAGCAGAAGGAAACCGAAAGCCGCCGCAAGGCGCGCGCCGAGCAGGCGCTGGAAGCCGCGTTGTCGCAGCTGGCTCAGCTGCTGGCCCAGGCCGGCGTGGCCACCGAAGCCGAGCTGCCGGACGCTGAAGCGCGCGCCATGCAGCGCCGCGAAGCCGAGGCTCGCCTGATGAGCCTGCAAGCCCAGCTCGCCCGTGCCAGCCAGCGCGACGCGGCCACGCTGCGCCTGGCGCTGGCCGATGGCGACGCGGTGGCGCTGGACGTGGAACGCGAGGAACTGGCTGCGACCATCGAACGGCAGGAAGCCGCCGAGGCCACGGCCATCAACACCGAACACGCCGCCCGCACCGCGCTGGCCGCGGTCGACACCTCGGACGAAGCCGCCCGGGCCCGCGAGGAGATGGAAGCAGCGCTGGCCCGCTACCGTGCCGGTGTGCGGCCGTGGGCGCAGCTGAAGCTGGCCGAGGCGCTGCTGGCCGATGCCTTGCGGCGCCACCGCGAGAAGGCCCAGGGCCCGGTCGTCAAGCTGGCGGGCGACTATCTGCGGCTGATGACCGGCGGCCGCTTCACGCGGCTGCAGGTCGACGCCGAAGCCGAGCCGCCCGCGCTGCGCCTGCAGCCCGAAGGCGGCCAGCCGATCGCCGTGACCGGCTTGAGCGAAGGCACCGCCGACCAGCTCTACCTCGCGCTGCGCCTGGCCGCACTGGAACTCCAGCGCACGCCCGAGCGCCAGATGCCGCTGGTGCTGGACGACGTGCTGATGACGGCAGACGACCAGCGTGCCGCCTGCATGCTGCAGGCACTGGCGCGTTTCGCCGCCGGTGGCCAGGTGCTGGTCTTCACCCACCACCGCCACCTGCTGGAGATTGCCGCCCAGGCCTTGCCGGCCGGCAGCTTCAAGGTCCACCAGCTGCTGCCGGCGTTCGCGCAAGGCTGAAGCTGCGGCGCTCGCCGGGACCGTTTCCATCCTCGTTCCGGTCTCGTGCACGGCTGGCACTCCAAGGTGCTGGCTGCCGCAGCCCTGCTTGAGGCCCGCCAGTCCGAAGCCGAACTGCGGCTGCTGGCGGAGAACGTGGGCCTGGACTTGCAGCGGGCCGTGGGCGAGCTGATCCGCCAGGCCTGCGAGGCCGTGGGCTGGGACGCCGAGCGGCTGCGCGGCTACCGCTGCAAGGTGCGCTACCCGATATACGGCTCGCAGATCGGCATGGCCTTTTCGTTGCCGGACTGAAAGGGACGGCGGTTTTGAAGCCCTGAATTCAGCCGTGTAAGCAGTGGTTTTGCCTGCCTTCGAATGGCCGGCTGAACCTCACAATGCGTCGCGATCGCCCGGGGTTTCCGGGCACCAATTTCGCGCCAGCGCTGGCTCGTCACGCGGGAAGGCATGCATGGGCTGTGAAGTGTCGTCAGGGTGGGTTGCCAGGTTCTGGCGCCGGGTCGGGTTCGCCTGGCTGGCGGCGGCCATTGCGGCTGCTGCGGCTGCGACTGCCCGGGCGGCCGAGCCGGTCACGCTGGCGGTGTCGCGCACACCGCTGTCGCTGCCTGTCTACGTGGCGCAAAGCCAGGGCTACTTCGCCGCCGAGGGGTTGGACGCGCGGCTGATTGACTGCATTGGCGGCCACCGCTGCATGCAGCTGATGCTCGATGGCCAGGCCGACGTGGCCACCGCCGGCGAGCTGCCGGTGGTCTTCAATGCCTTCAAGCGGCAGGACCATGCCGTCATTGCCACCATCACCACGACGGCCGACGACGTCAAGCTGGTGGCACGCGGCGGCAACGGCGCGCCCGCGCCCAAGGCACTGCAGGACCTGGCCGGCAAGCGCGTGGGCGTGGTGGCCGGCACCTCCAGCCAGTACGTGCTGGACCTGGCCTTGCTCACCTCCGGCGTGGACCCGCGCGGCGTCACGGTGCTGCTGCTGCAGCCCGAGGAGATGCTGCCCGCGATGCGCGCCGGCAAGGTCGACGCGGTCTCGATCTGGGAGCCGTTTGCCCATTCGATACTCAACGGCCTGGGCGGCGAGGCCAGCGTGCTGCCCAGCGCCGGGGGTTACCTGGGCACCTTCAACCTGGTTGCCCAGCGCCGCCTGCTGGTGCCGCGGGACGCGATGCTGCAGCACCTGCTGCGGGCCATCGACCGCGCCGAACGGCTGATCCAGCAACACCCCGCGGAGGCCCAGCGCCTGCTGCGCGAGCAACTGCAGCTGGCGCCGAAGTCGGCCGAATGGGCCTGCAAGGGCCTGAGCTACCGCCTGGGGCTGGACCAGTCGCTGATCACGACCATGGAAGGCCAGGCCCGCTGGGCGCTGCGCGAGGGCCATGCCAGCGGCGAGCTGCCGAATTTCCTGGGCCTGGTGCATGCCGGGCCCTTGCGCCAGGCCGTGCCGAATGCGGCCGGTTCGCTGAAGTAGCCGGCGGGCAGGAAGGTACAGCCGCATGCGCATCCGCTTCCAGCTGCAGGCCGCCATCGTGCTGTCGGTGCTCGTGAGCCTGGGCACCGTGTGGGTCGTCGCAGCGACCGACCGCGCCGAGGACGGTGCCAGCCGCACCCAGGCCCAGGCGCAGCTGATGGCGCACGAGGTCACAGGCCTGCTGGTGCTGACGCAGGAATACGCCCGCCATGCCGAGCCGCGTGCGGCCGGGCAGTGGCAGGCACGCATGCAGGCGATCCAGGCCGCGCTGGCCGATGAACATGCCTCGTTTGCCGACGGCCCGGCCTTCCAGGAATTAAAGGCGGTGGCCGATGCGCTGCCGCCACTGTTCGACACTCTGCAGGTGGCCTCGGCCCAGTCCGACGCCTTCTCCGAGCGGCGCAAGGAAATGGTGCTGGACCGGCTGCTGACCAACACCCAGGCGATGAGCGACTACGCCTACCAGTGGCACCAGGACGCGGTGCAGGAGCGGCTGGAGGCCAGCTCGCGTTTCCGCCTGGCCGCGCTGGGCGGGCCGCTGCTGATGCTGCTGGTGGTGATCGGCTCGGCGCTGGTGGTGCGCATGAGGGTGCTCAAGCCGATGCAGGCGCTGGAGCGGGCCACGCAGGCCGTGGCCAGCGGCGATCTGGCCACGCGGCTGAACAACCCGGCCAAGGACGAACTGGGTGACCTCGCACGCCATTTCGACCGCATGACGGCCTCGCTGGCCGGCAGTGGCGAGCAGCTGCGCCAGTCCGAAGCCCAGCTGCGTGCGGTGACCGACAACGTGCCGGTGCTGATCACCTACGTTGACCGCGACCAGGTCTACCGCTTTGCCAATGCCCATCACCGGGTGGTCTTCGGCGTTGAGCCCGAGCGGCTGCTGGGCCGCTCGCTGCAGCAGTTCTGGGCCGACGACAAGGCGGCATATGCGCAGATGCGGCCGCCGGCCGAGGCCGCGCTGCGCGGCGAGTCCGTGGTCTTCGAGAGCCTGCGCGGCACGCCGCGCGGGCCGCGCCATTTCCAGTCGGTCTACCTGCCGGACCTGGACGAGCGCGGCCAGGTGCGCGGTTTTTACGCGATGACCACCGACGTCACCGAGCGCAAGCAGGTGGCCGCAGCGCAAGCCATCAGCGAGGAGCGGGTGCGCAACATCCTGCGCCACGCGCCGGACGCATTCGTCAGCCTGGACATCCACGGCCGCATCACCCGCTGGAACCGCCAGGCCGAAGCCACTTTCGGCTGGCGCGAGGCCGAGGTGCTGGGCCGGACCATGCACGAGCTGCTGATTCCCGAGCGCCATCGCGCCGCCCACCTGGCCGGCTTCGAGCGTTTCCGCGAAACCGGCGAAGGGCCGGTGGTCAACCAGCGCATCGAGATCACCGCGCTGCACCGGGACGGCCACGAGATCCCGGTCGAGCTCTCGGTTGGCGCGGTGCGCGAGCCCGAGGGCCATGTCGCGAATGCCTTCCTGCGCGACATCTCCGACCGCCTGGCCGCGAAACAGCAGTTGCAGGCGCTGGCCCGGGTCGACGTGCTGACCGGCCTGCCGAACCGGCTGCAGTTCAACGAGCGCCTGCCCGAGGCGCTGGCCCGGCGCCAGCGCAGCCGCGCGGCCCTGGCGCTGCTGTTCCTGGACGTGGACCACTTCAAGTCCATCAACGACTCGCGCGGCCACGCGGCCGGTGATGCGGTGCTGGTGCAGTTCGCCAGCACCGTCTCGGCCTGCGTGCGCAAGACCGACAGCGTGGCCCGCCTGGCCGGCGATGAGTTCGTGGTGCTGCTCGAAGGCCTGCACAACGAGGCCGAGCCGCAGGCAATTGCCCGCAAAATCGTGCAGGCGGTGAACCGGCCGATGCAGGTCGAGGGCGAGCTGCTGCAGGTCTCGACCAGCATCGGCATTGCCTACCTCGCGCCCGAGGCCTTGCCGGTGGAGGCTGCGGCCTTGCTGGCCCGGGCCGACGAGGCGCTGTATGCAGCCAAGCGCGGCGGGCGCAATGGCTTTCGCATGCTGGCGCTGGCGGCGTCCTCTGCAGAGGACGCGTCATGAAGCGGGCACTGGTGGGCATGCTGGCCGCATGGCTGTTGGCCGGCTCGGCCGTGGCGGCGCCACTGGTGCTGGCCATGTCGCGCGGCTCGGTCACACTGCCGGTCCAGGTGGCGCAGGACGAAGGTTATTTCGAGGCCGAGGGGCTGCAGCTCAAGCTGCTGCCGTGCAACAGCGGGCGCGAGTGCGCAGAGGCCGTGCGCAGCGGGCGGGCCGACCTGGCCACCGCATCGGAGCTGATCGTTGCCTTGAGCGAGCGCTACGACCTCAGCATCCTGGCGACCATCAGCGCCTCGTCGCACCAGATCAAGCTGATCGCGCGGCGCAGCGCCGGCATCCGGGCTGTGCGGGACCTGGCTGGCAAGCGTGTGGGCACGGTGACCGGCAGCTCGGCCCACTATTTCGTCGACAGCCTGCTGCTGTTCAACGGCATCGACCCGGCAGGCGTCAAGGTGCAGAACTTCGACCCCACGCAGCTGCCGCAGGCGCTGTCGGTGCACGAGCTGGACGCGGTGGCGATCTGGGAGCCGCTGGCCTCTTTGACGCTCAAGCAACTGGGCAGCGACGCGCTGGTGCTGCCCAGCCCGCGGGTCTACACCCAATACTTCAACATCGTCGCGCCGCAGGGCCTGATGGAGCGGCGCGGGCCGGACATGCGGCGCGTGCTGCATGCGCTGCTGCGCGCCGAGCGGTTCATGGCCCGGCATCCCGACGAAGCCAGGCGCGCCATGCAGCGCATGCTGGACATCGACGCGGCCCAGGCCGATGCCTACTACCGCGAGCAGGACTACCGGGTGCGGCTGGACCAGGCGCTGGCCGCGACCATCAGCGCCCAGATCCGCTGGGGCATGGCAGCCGGTCTGCTGAAGGGCCGGCCGGCACCGCCGCCCGGCGACCCGGCGCTGGCCCCGCGGCTGATCGCGCCCGAGCTGCTGCGCACGCTGTCGCCTGCGGCAGTGACACTGGTCAACTGAGCCTGGGGCCAGCCCGCGGCCACCTGTTGGCCCCGGGGTTGCTGCCGCCGCGGCGCTCCCGGGCAGGTCTTACTTCGAGACCTTGAGCGTGATGCCGCCGGGGAAGTACTTGCTCAGGTCATCGCCGCCGCCGAGCTTGTCGCTCTGCAGCAGCACGTTGTTCTGCGCGCTGTCGATCACGAAGACATTGAGGATCTGGTAGACGCCAGGGGTCTGGTCCGAACGCAGCTGGGCCAGCGCGCGGAAGGTGGCGCTGTCCTGGCCGACCTGGCCCACGTGGCCATGCAGCTCGATGGTGTCCACGCAGTCGGCGAACTGGTTGGCCAGGCAGAACTCGACGATGGCTTCCAGCACGCCGGCGACCGCACCGTTGCCGGTGTCGGCGGTGCCCAGCTTCACGCTGGCATAGGGCAGCGTACCGGTCGGGGTACCGGCGGGCGGCGTGGACAGCGAGAGCTTGGGCGTCTCCACGCTGCCGCTGGTCAGCGTGGGCGGCGTGATGTCGTAGCCCTTGGTGTTCTTCACCGCGAAGCTGGTGCGGCCGCCCAGCGGTGCGATGTCCTCGGGCCAGTACATCTTCATGTTGAAGTTGCCGTCGGACAGGAAGACCGAATCGACCTGCCAGGTGCCGGGCTCGGAGAAGCGGCTGAACGAAGGCGTACCCAGCAACTGCGCGCCGATGGAAATGCGGCCATCGACCTTCATCTGGCCGTACATGGTTTCCACGCGCTGCACCATCTGGCCCGACGGGCCCTTCAGGTTGATGATGTAGGTCGTCAGGCCCGACATCTCGTCGGACATCGTCACGTCCAGGTCTTCCTTGGGATTGACGGACTGCGCGTTCACGTCGCCCACCAGCGAGAAGCGGGTCAGCACCGGTGCGGTGTTGTCGGCGGTGCCGGCGGCCTGGGCCGCGGCATGCTGCTGGCTTGCTTGTTGCTGGATGGCTGCCATGCGCTGGGCCGGCGACTGCATGGCGGCGGGCAAGGGGCGCGCTGCCACGGCCTGGCCGCCGATCAGGGCGGCAGCGGCGGCCAGGGCCAAAGAGGTCGAACGGGAAACGGTCATCTCAGCAAACTCCATGCATACGGTCGGGAACAGCTACCGGGTGGTGGCCAGGCGGGTGAGGTTGGCACTTCCGCCTGGCTCGGGTTGGCGTGCTGTGCCGGCCGAACATGAACGAGAAGTGAATGCAGCATATCGATGTGTCGGAATCAAGGCAACAATTCTGAAAGAAATTCTCAGAATATTTTTCCGTCTGGTCGCGGTATGCTGGTGACATGAACTCGGACATCCCCCGGAGCCGTTTGGCCGACGTGGCGCTGCGTCAACGCGCCGAGGCCACCGGTCTGGCCTTGCAGCATTCCATCGATGCGTTGCTGGGCCAGCTGGCGCGTGCCGGTGCCCGCGACCAGAAGGGCCTGCAAGCGGTGCTGAAGCTCAGCCAGTCGGCCGTCAGCCGCTTGATGACGTCCACACGCAGCAGCGACCCGCTGGCCACGCTGTTTGCCATCCCCGGTCAGGAAGCGCTGCGGCAGATGCTCAAGGGTGCCGCGCAGCACGGCGCGACCAGCGACGCCATTGCGCGGGTCGATGAAGCGATCAGCGGCTTCGAGCGTTTCATCGACGTGGACATGGGTGACCGCGCGACGCTGGAGGCCGTGCTCAGCGACTGGGCGCAGGAGTCCCGCGCGACCTTCGAGCTGCGCCACAAGACGGCGGCCTTCAAGTCCGTCAGCGCCCTGCGTGGCGTGCAGGCGCAACTGGTGCTGAACACCGGCATCCTGTACCCGTCCGCCACCAACCCGACCTACCACGACTGCATCGGCATTGACGCGTTGCTGGGCTGCCGGCGCACCCGGCCTTCAGGCGTGCTGCGGGTCTGCAGTTCTTCGATGGCGGCCGATGGCGCGCACTTCACCGCTTCGGGCATTGGCGGCCAGGCGGTTCACAACATGGCCGACATGCTGCTGCCGCAGTATTCGACCATCTCGACTGACGAGATCGAAGTGGCCAGCCACGGCCACATCGTCGAGACCGCGGTTTCCGGCCTGCCGTTGGGGCGGGCAGATGGCCACGGCGGCGACCTTGTCTTCGCGATGCTCTATCGCAACCTGCACCGTGCACGCCGCGGCAGCGGCGGCCCTACTTCGGGCCTCGGCGGACAGGCCGAGCCGCCATCGGAGGCCTACATCGTCGATGCGCTGCTGCACGAGGATGTCTGGCCTGGCGTGGTGCCCGAGGTGCGGCTCTACGACACGGTGGTGCGGGGCATTGCCCATCCTGACGACCCGGCGCGCGTCGGTGATCGGCTGGACATGCTGGAAAGCGTGCAGTTTCTCGGCCGCGGCCCTGCCGCGTTCCGCATGCCTGAGTTCCCGCAATATTCCGAGTTGATCCGCCACGTCTGCGAGACCCAGGGTTGGGACGCCGAGCGGCTTCGCGGCTACCGCTGCAAGGTGCGCTACCCGATCTACGGCTCGCAGATCGGCCTGGCGTTCACCTTGCCCGTCTGATCTGGCACGTGCGGGACCGTGGCCTGACCTTGCGCTGATCCGCTGGCGTTGCCGGCGCACCCGCGAACCCGCCCGGCGGGTGGCTCGGTGTACTCACCGAGCCGGGTGCCCCATCACTGCGCCATCAAGACGTACTCGTGCTGCGCATCGCGCAGCGTCAGCGTGCGCTTGTCCCCCTTCTGGCCAACGACGAATTCCACGCCGCTGAAGCCCGGCACCAGGGTGGACAGGGTGGTCGTGCCATCCGGGTTCTGGCGCGTGGCCATGTCGCTGTCGAATTCGCCGAAGTCGAAGTGCAGGCGATTGCCGATGCGGCTGACCTCGATCGCGCCAACGGCGGCGTTGACATATCGCTTGGCCAGCTTCGCAGCCACCGCCGGGTCGGCCGGCACCGTCAGCAACTTGCGCTCCACCGCCAGGTCGTCGTAGTAGGCCTTGGCCTGCGTCGCGACTGCCGCGTCAGCCTCCGGCTTGCCATCGAACAGCACCTCCAGCAGCTTGCGGCGGAACTGGCTGCGGATCACCCAGCCCAGGTCGCCATTGGTCAACACCACCGCGCCCACGCCATGCTCGGGCAGCCACATCATGTCGCTGTGGTAGCCGATCATGTCGCCGCCGTGGTGCACCACCGGCGTACCGTAGACGGTATTGACCTCCAGCCCCATGCCATAGGTGAGGTCGGTGCTGACGGTGACCTGCGGTGCACGCCGGGCCAGCAGCGCCTCGCGCGAGACGTAGGTCTTGCCGTCCGGCAGCTTGCCCTCCGCCAGTTCCATCGAGACGTACTTCAACACGTCGTTGACCGTGCTCCAGCCGGCACCGGCCGGCCGCATCGGCACGATGGACAGGTTCATGCGGCGCTCGGCGGCAACCATCCTGCCGTCCTCGTCGGGCGCATGCGGCATCGCGGTGTTGCCCACCTGCGCCGCCGCATAGTCCAGCGTGGTGCGGCGCATGCCCAGCGGGTCGAAGACCAGGGCCTGCATGGCCTGGTCATAGGCCTGGCCGATGGGCAGCGCCGGGTAGGCCACGTGGCCGCCGATGTAGCCGGCCGCAGCCGCCATCGGGTTCGAATACTGGAACAGCTCGCCAAAGCCGCTGGTCGGCTGCATGGTGCCCAGCAGCTTCATGGCGCCTTCGGGCGTCAGGTCCTTGAACTCCAGCAGCCATTCCAGGTCCTGCCGCGGCATGCCGGTGCAGGCGCAGATCAGGTGCTTGACCAGCACCTGCCGCGTGGTCTCGGGGCTGCCAAGCTTGAACGAAGGCAGCAACTGCGTGGCCGGCGTGTCCCAGCCCATCTTCTTCTGGTCGACCAGCTTGGCGAGCATCAGCGTGGTCATCGCCTTGGTGTTGGAGGCGATCTGGAAACGCGTGTCGGCGTCCACCTTCTCCGGCTGGCCCAGCGCGCGCACGCCCAGCCCGCCGGCAAACACCAGCTTGCCGTCCTGCACCAGGCCGAAGGCCACGCCAGGCACCCGGGTCTCTGCCATCGCCTGCTGCACGAACTGGCTCAGCATGGCCATGCGCTCGGGCGTCAGCGGCGCTGCCTTCTTGCCGGCGAAGCTCTCGCGCTCATAGCCCTTGGGCAGCAGCTTGCCGAAGATCTGGCTGAGCTGCGCGCCGCGTTTTTCGCCAACGGCGTTGGCAATGTCCGCGATCACCACGGTCCACGCGCCGTTGGCGCGCTGCACCAGCGCGCTGACCCCACGCTCCTCGTTCGGGCTGGTCTGGTACACCAGGTTGCGGCGCTCGCTCCAGCCGTCCTTGGCGGCCACCGGCGAGGCCAGGCGCAGCGGCCATGGCGCGCTGCCCTTGTAGGCGGCCCAGGCCGCGGCGACTGCTGCGTCGGCATCGGCTGCATCGGCCACGTCCATCAGCACCACAAGCGAGCCGCCCTCCGGCGCTTCCAGCAAGGTGGCCGAGCCGCGCTGGCTCAGCTTCCAGCCCTGCGGCGCCAGGAAACGGTTGCCGGCCGTGGTCGTGCTGGGCGTGTCGGCGGCCAGCGGTGCGGCCGCCGCCGCGGCCTGCGCCAGTGCGGCCTGTGGCAGCCCAGCCCCGACCGTGCCCAGCAGCAGCGCGGCTGCCGTGGTCAGCTCGCCGAGCATGCGTGTGCGTGCTTGTCTCATGCCATCCTCCTGTGGTGTCGCCGGGCCGGATGACCCGCAGCGGCGGGCCATGATGCCAGCGCGCCGCGCCAGCGGCGAGCCGCAGATTGGGGGGACACGCGCCACCATGAAAAAGGCGGCCTCGCGGGCCGCCTGGATCAAACGCTTCGGCGCAAGTTCAGCGCATCAGGCTGTAGCTCAGCGGCACGAAGCGGTAGCCCTTGCCTTCGGCGCGCAGGTGGCCCAGGCCGGGAAAGGACAGGTGGGCCGCGCCAACCAGCTCGCCGGTCTTCGCCGCCTCGGCATAGGCCGCCTTGCGCTGCACCGCGGCGGACTTCGAGTCCGAGTCGAACTCGATGGTCACCGAAGGATCGTCGAACTGCACCGCGGCCACGTGCATCAAGTCGCCCCACAGCACCAGGGTCTGGCCATTGCTCTCGATCTTGTAGGTGGTGTGGCCGGGCGTGTGGCCGTAGGCGGCGTGGCCGCTGACGCCGGGCATGAACGTGGTGTCGCCGCTGAAAGGCGCGAACTTGCCGGCCTTCTGGTACGGGCCAATGGCGTTGATCGGGCCCTGGAACGAGCCCTTGTTCTCCGCCGTTGCCTTGTCCAGGTTGGCCTGGCTGAGCCAGAAGTCGGCGTCACGCTGGTCAGCATGCACGGTGGCATTCGGGAAGGTGCGCTCGCCATTGCCGCCCAGCCCGCCAATGTGGTCCGGGTGCATGTGGGTGATGAAGATGTCGTCGACCTGTTCGGGCGAGTAGCCGGCCGCCTTCAGGTTGGCCAGCAGCTTGCCCGTCGTCGGGCCAAACAGCCCGGCCGCACCGGTGTCGACCAGCACCAGCTTGCTGCCGGTGTTGATCAGGTAGGCGTTGATCGAGGTTTCCACCGGCGCCTGCTGGAAGTTGCGCGCCAGGGCCTTGGTGGTCTTGGGCGCGGGTTCATGCAGCAGCTTGTCCACCGGCAGGTTCACCGTGCCGTCGGACAGCGCGGTGATCTCGAAGTCGCCCAGCATGACGCGGTAATAGCCAGGGGCGCTGGTCTTGACCTGTGGCGCTGCCGCGTGCGCGGCCGGCAGCAGCGCGACGCTGCCGGCGGCAGCGACGATGGTGGAGATGGCGGCGCGCAGGATGGCGCGGCCGGCGCGCGCTTGGCGTGCTTGAAATTGCATGTGGGATGCCCCTTGTGAGTTGTGGTTCGCTGAGCTTGCCAGGCCGCAGTGCTTGCCGACACTGGCATCAGGTCGGGGGGCACGCTAGCCCAGATGGGTTGACCCGCTGCGGCGTGGGGATTCAAGCAGCTCGGAATTCCCAAAAGTCAAGGACAAAAAAGGCAGATTCAGGTTGCCGCTTTTTACCGCAATCCAGTGCCAACCCAGGCGCGACAAGGGCTTGGCGCGGCCGTCACCGGCTTATCCACAGGCTTGTCCAACGTCACTGGGGACTGACCCGAGGAACAGGCCGGAAAGCGTGCTCTTTTTTACAGCAATGTGACAGTTCGCCTTGTGCATCAAGCACTTGCGACGGCCGCCAAGCGCTTGTCCACAGGCTTGTTCAGCGAGGATGGGGGTTGTTTTTGTGAAGTAAGGCATAACTTGGCTGGTTCGCCTCGTTATGCCTAAACGCAAAATTCGCCACGTTATGCCTGAACCCAGCCCCGTCGGTTCGCGTAGGGGCTGGCGTTCTTCGCTATCCTTCCTGCTCTGCGACGAAGCGATGCTCGAGAATCTCGGCCGCGACGTCATGCCAACCTGCGGCCTGGGCGTAGCGTCCCATTCGGTCAATGACCTTCCCTGACGCATCGCGACGCTGGGACCCGGGAACCTCCGAAGGCTTCATCTTCCAGGGCCTGAGAGGCCGGTGCCGGGCACGCGCAAGCTGGGCAATGAAAGCTGCGATCCGGAAGCCCCCTTCATCGACATCGCCCCAGTGAAAGATCTGCACGTCGGCGGGAAGTGAGGCCAGCAGGCGGTCGTACATGGCACTCCAACTGGGAGAAGGCATGCCGCCGGTGTAGATCAACAGGTCTTCGGCGTCGCTCGATGCTCGGGCCAGTGCGGAGAACGTCGTGAGGTTCTCGATCGTGATCACCTTGGCCGGTACGGAAGCGAGACTCAGGATCGCCTCGGCCGGGAGCGCGCTGTAGGGCATGTCGAGGACCGCAGTCACGCGTGAGCGCTGGACCACGACCTTGCCGGCGAGTCGTACCGGCTGTGGTTCCTTGTAGAGACCCAGCTCCTGCAGGACCTCGGTGGACTCGCGCGACTCTCCGTCGATGCTGCCGGTCAGCAGCACATCCATTTCCGGCACGAGTTTTTCCAGGCGCTTGCTGTTCCTGAAGATGCGCGCGCTGGCATCTCGTAGTGCGGTCTCAAGGCTTCCAGCACCGACGACCGCACGGCACCACCCGATGGCCTTGCAGGCGTCGGTCCAGTCTGCGTAGTTCTGTGGCCCGCTGCCCCGCACGGTCTTCAGCGAGGCCCATCGCTCGACGACCTCGCCCAGCACAGGGAACTCGGCATGCCAGGCCTGGAGTCGCTCGGCGGCGCCGCCGACCACGGCCGACGCGGTCTCGGTGCCCAGCAGGCCGGCGAGCTTGGAGATGTCGACAAGCTCGACACGCTCGATGAAGCCGTCTCGGTTGCCTGGCGGCCAGTAAAGGTGGATCGCCCCGATGGCCTGCGCATGCTTCAGGGATGCGTCGAACTCCTCCTTCTCGGGCAGGGACCGCAACGCCTGGTACTCTTTCAGATGGCGTGCCGTCAGGCTCGGCATCTTCTTCGCGACACCGGCCACCTTCCGGTCCGCCTGGCGGAGGAGCTGCTTGAGGGCGTCCCTGGCCAGTTCCTTCATGACGCTGCGGCAGGTGCCGGGCCATGGGTGCCCGCTTGGGGCTTGCTTGCGTACATGGTCGCAAGCTCCTCATCGACCAGGTTCGGGTTGAATTCGGGCAGGTCCGAACGGAAGAGGTCCCGGACCTCCTGGCTGATCTGGTGGCCTTCGAGCACGACGATGTTCGAATCCGAGTCGCGCATGATGTCGTAATAGTCGGTGAGGAAGGCCGTGAGGGTGCCCAGAGCCTCGCCGGTGCTGGCCATCAGAACCTGCAGCCGCAGCTCTTCGAAGTAGCGCATGGTGGCAGTGATGTTGCGCGTGTCCATCTTCATGAACGCCTCATCCAGCAGGATGAGGCGCAGGCCGCTGTCGTCTCCGGCCTGCAGCTGGTAGGCCGAAGCGACGGCGGCACCGGCGATGACATACAGCGGCGCGCGGTGTTCCCCGCCCGAACCGGTATGCACTCGCTGGCTCAGCAGGCCAACACGAATCGGCGTCGGATTGCCGGGCGACTCACGAAGCACCTCGATATCGAAGTCGAAGAACTCGCGGTAGTCGTCCAGCGGCGACTTCACGGCGCGCGAGGCTTCCGCCTTGTCCTTCAGGAGCTCGTCGAAGGCCGGTGGCATCTCTCCAGCACCGCCCAGCAGGTCGTCGACCGGCCCATGGACCGCCACGTCCTTGATGAACTTCAGCAGGTTCTCGAAGGCCGGCCGCGTCTCCTTCTTGAACCGGTAGCGCTCGCCATTGGTGAAGGCCGGCGCTGCCGCCAGCGCCGTGTTCATGCGGGTCATGGTGGTCTCCAGCCAGGTGATGTGCTCGTGGAGGTCGAGCGCAACGTTGCTGCGGAAGGTGCTCTTGGCCGCCTCCATCGCCTGGGCCATCTCCTGCTTTCGATCTGCCAGGCCCGTCTCGTTGAGCGCGATTACGTGTCGGCTGATGTATTCGGCGGCGGCGCGCCAATCCTGGGACTGCGCCTGGACATGCTGTTCATTGAATTCGAGCGTGAACGCCCCGAAACCCAGCAGGCCCTTGTTGCGGGCTTCGTTGAAGTTTCTCTGGGCATTCTGCTCACTGCTTGCGGCAGCGTTCTGGATGGCGCCAAAGTCCTCGCCGAACCTCTCCAAGAGGCGATCCCAGTGCACAGATGCGAAATCGCTGTCGTAGCCAGGCAGTGTTCGGGCCGCATCGGCGCGATGGCCCGCCTGCTCCTGTTCTTCGCGACGGCGTTGGGTCGCCTCCTGCTTTTGGTCGTGGAAGGTCTTGGCGCCGCCGACGTGGGTGCTCGCAGCGGCAACCTCCTCGTTGGCAAGGTTCACAGCTGCAAGCGCCGAATCGGCGGCCTCCCTGAGGCGCAGGTACTCGGTGGTGTCGAGCGCGGCGAGACGCTGCTCGAAGTCGGCAAGGCTGGTCTGCTCTGCAGCCAGGCTTGACGCGGAGCGCTGCAGCGCAGCGGCGTTCTCGTTCTCGTCGCCAACGTAAAGGCTCAGCAGCCCCATGTCCGCCTTGAGTTGTTTCTCCTCCTGCTTGCGCGTGGCAAGGTCGCGGGCTAGTTCGTCCAGGCGCTTGGTGACGGCCTCACGCATCTTGCTCATGTCCGGGCCAATCTTCAGCATGATCGGCGAGACCGGCTGGATGCGATCGAGGTCGCCATCGGCGATGCGCATTCCGTCGGTGGTCAGCGCAAAGCTGTGCCGCATGCAATCGTCCACAGTGTCCGCGCGCATGAAGCGAAGGTGTTTGTGGGCAAACGAGATCGCGCGCGGATCCGAGCCGGTCACCAGCTCAGCCACCCAGCCCGGTGTCAACGGTCCCAGGTCGCGGATAGTGCTGGAACGGACGATCTTGACCCCGTAGATCTGCGTGGAACGGTAGAGGTTGAACGCTTCGCGCTCGTCGCGCCGCTCGACGAGCAGTGCCTGGACATTGACGCGGCCCAACTGGGCTTCGATGATGGGTTGCCAGTGTGCGTCGGTCACTTTGAGAAGATCGCAGATCGGCGTGGACTGGATACCCACTTCGGACAGGCGACGCTGCAAGGACGACACGTGCGAGTCCAGCGGCGGCTTGCCGGTAGCGATACGGCGCTGGTTCTCCTCCGCCTCCTTCTGCTCACCCTCCAGCGTCCGGATCTGCGCCGCGACGTCCATCAGCTCCTTGAGCATCTCGTTGCTCAGCACCTTAGCGGCCCGGCAGGCCTGCCTGACCACCACGGTCAGTGCTTCGCCATCCTCGAGACTGCCACGGTCGAGGAATCCCTGGATCAATTGGCGCGCGATGCTGAGCTTCTCGTCACAGTCGGGGACGGCCTTGCCCATGACAGGCGTGCCAAGCGCGCGTTTCAGGCCTTCGAGGGTCGCACGGATCTCGCCCCGCTGCTGGGCCGCGCGGGCGCTGGCTGACGAGATCGACTCGTTGAGGTGGACGCTCTGGCCGTGCGCCTGGTGCTGGTCACGGTGGGTCGCCGCAGATGCTGCCAGCAGCTGAAGCTCGTCGCGCCGCCGAATCGCCGCTGACTTGGCGGTCTCGGCGCTGTCGAGCGCCACCGCCGCCTTGCCTTCATCCTCCTCGGCACGGGTCACCGCGACGTTGGCGAGCTCGTGGCCAGCCTGCAGCGCTACGGCCTTCCAGGTGACGGACTTGCGTTCTTCCGAGGCGGCGCGCTCGAAATGTTCTTCCAGCTTCCGGGCTTCGGCCAGCTTGTGCTCGATGGCCGCCACCTTGGCTGCAAGGTCCTTGAAGCCGCGCAACATGTCCAGGAAGGCCTTGGTCTTCGTCGGCCGGGATTCCAGCACCTGGCGCCGAATGATGTCGTCGACCGAATGGTCGAACTTCATGCGCAAGGCGAACCGGAACGCCTGCCGGAACGCATCCGCTCGCGGCAGGCTGCGCTTGCCGCGCAGCCGGAACAAGATGGCGTTGAGGAACTTGCCAGCGTCCGTGAAGAGGATCTCATCGTCCGGCGCAGCCGAGAGCAGAGGGCGTCGCACCAGTTGCTGGCGGAATGTCGGCCAGTCGCGCGGGTAGGGTTCGCCGTCGACCATCTCCAGGTGATCGTCGAGCGTGAGGTCTAACGGGACGAGGTAGCGCCCCAGGATCTCATGGTCCGGCCGGGTCACGCTAGCAGCGATGCACATGCCCGCGGAAACCATGTCCCGGGTTTCGTCGTCAAGGAAGGTGAGGGTGATGTAGGTCGTGGCCTCGTCGCGGGCGCGGCCGTGGCCGGACTTGTCCAGTTCGCCGAGGCAGTAGCTTCGCAAGGTGCGCGTGTTGCTGTTGCCTTCGTCGGCCTGGGCGTTGTAGACGGCGCCGCTGCCTCGGTTGAAGTTGCCGCCGAACATGACGGTCTGCACGGCGTCGAGCAGGGATGACTTGCCGCTACCGTTGGCCCCAAAGATGCCGGTGATCGTGCCGACCTCGACCTGACGCGCCTCGTAGAGGTAGAAGTTGACGACCTTGACCTGGATCAGCTTAAACATCGAAGTCCTCCCCATCCTCTTCGGTGTCCGCTCCGCCTGTCGCGGCATGCGCCTCTGTCAGCGGATCAGTGCTCTTCGCAGAGGCCCACGCAGCCAGGCGCTCAAGCGCTGCTTCGCCAAGCACCTCGACAATGCCGGGACGAATGAGGATCACATAGGGCTGTTCCACGCTGGCCGCGACGACGGCGCGGTCATCGGTTTCGGAGCGGGCAATGCCCCATCGGCGCATGCTCGTGATCAGCGACAGCAGTCGCGTGCCAGATGGAAGTTCACGGCCACCCGTGGACTGTCGGTACTTGATCCCCAGGGTGACCAGGTCGCATTCCACTTCGCCGTCTTCGTTGTGGTTCGCGATGCGTGATTCCTCGTCATGGATCTTGCGCAGGACCAACGCCAGCAGCGTCTGCTCGACCGTGGCAGGCTGCTTGACGCGCGAGGGGATCGCGCAGACGTAGCGCAGGTTGGTGTTGAAACGCAGAACGATGCCCAGCGGTGCCAGGGCCCGCTTGAACTCGGCGTCGAACTCGCGGACGAGGCCGTATGCCGTGCGGCTCCTGCGGTCGGCCTGGTAAAGCACCTGCTCCGAGATGAGCCGGTAGGCAATCGCCTCGAAATCCTCTTCGCGAACGACGCCCTTGGTCGCTTCCTCTGCCTGGGTCCAGAAACTCACTTCTTACTTTCCTTGGATGTCGCGATATCGAACGCCACATGGCTGATCGCACCCTGCACGTCGTCGATGCCGGTGCGCAAGATCCTGAACTTGTTGACCGTCAGCCGAGCGTTGGCCTTGAGCTGCGCGCTGTTCGAACCCACCGCGGCAGATACTGTGCACAGCGACTGAAAGGCCCTGACGTTCTCGATCGATCCAACGTCGAACTTCGTGCTGGCCATGCGCTCGCGGCCGTCCAGCTGCCGGCGGATCAGCTCGGCCAGGATGGGGGGCGACATGAGGCGACGATTGCGCGCCTTCAGCTGCAGCCGCGCCCGCGCCTCCTGGGTCGGCGACATCACTTGCTTGCGCAGAGCCCTGGGTGGCGCGCGCTCGACCGGCATCTTCGGCAGCATCAGGCGCTCGCCGCACAGGGCCTCTTCGGCAGGGAAGGGAGTGGCGAGAACGTACTCCGCATCGCATTCAGTAACGGCCTTGATGGCGTGGTCGATAAGCTCCTCGAGTGGGCGGGCGGCGCGCAGGCGGTAGTCCAGGAAGGCCATAGCCATGCGGGTCGCGCGGCGCACTTCTTCATCGAGGCGGTCCAGGTACTCGTCGATGTGCGACAGCTCCTCGATCTTGAGGATGTCACGCTGCAGCAGCGCCTTGGCCCGAAGCTCGTCGCCGGGCGCACGCTTGCTGGCGTACCAGGCGAGTACTCGGTTGCGGACGAACTCGTTGGACTGGATGGTCTCGACCATCGCCAGAATCTCTTGCCGACGCGACAACGGGTGATCGCGGGTTCGCAACTCCTTGTAGTCGCCGATGAACATCTTGATGACGAAGTCCTCGAAGAAGCGCCGCACGAACTCACCGGTGGACTGCTGGCCGCTCAACTCCGTCATCAGGTCCCGGACGCTGGTGCCGGCGACCCTGACATGCTCCATCAGCGCCCGGGTCTGCTGGGCGGCCTCCTGCAGCGTGGAGCCGTCCGCGCCTTCCTCGAGCACCAGCTTGATGTTGGCTTCGATGCTTCGCACCTTGCCCGCGACGAAGACTGGGCCAGTATGCGCAAACTCGATCAGTCGCGTCGCGAACTGAGCGACCGCGGGTGCCATGGTGACCATGTCGCGCACGCCGACCTTGTCCACCCGCATCCATCCGCAGTCCTTCAGGCGGTGAAAGATCGCCAGTGCCTGCGCGTTCAGTGGCGTACCCGAGGCAAGCGCACCAAAGCCGTCATCAGCGTCCTCCCAGACCCCCATGTCCTGGAGCTCCTGGGCAATCTCGCGCACGATGTCCGTCATCGTGAAGCCGTTGCTGGGCGGCAGCGGGGCTTCGGGACCGAACCTGCGCGCGTGCAGCGCGCATAGCAAGGTCCAGTACCGCATGCGGTTCGTCGACGCCAACGGCGCGAACAGCCGCTCTGGCAGCACCCGGAACAGCGGTGCGTAACGCTCAGCGACGACTTCCTGTCTGAGTTTCTCGGCTAAGTCGGGAACAACCATTCCTTGCACTCCTCCCTGTTGTCGAGTGCGAGTTGATAGTCAGGAGGCAACTGCCGCTCTACGTCCGTAGCGGCTCGAAGCTCCTGGATGAAGTATGGGACGAGGGGGCCTCGGCACGTCGTGCTGCGCGCGGCCGTCCCGGCGAAGTACTCCCGCCGGACCAGTTGCATCTGTTCCGCTGACAAGGCCGGATGCGCGACGAGGCGCACTTTCACCGAGCGATTCCACTTCGCGTCCTCCGCACTGCGGTGGCTGCTGGCCTCCTCGGTCAGGAGCACATCGCTCATTCGCCCCAGCACGAAGTCCCGGAAATCCCGGCGCTCGAAGCAGTACCCGCGGACGTGCCAGCGGCGACCGGCCCGGATGATCGAGTGGGGCTCGATGACACGTGAGTGGACCGCAGGGCGGCTCATCGACGAGTAGTTGAAGCCGATGCGCACGCCGTCCTTGATCGCCAGGCGCAGTCGCGAAAAGATGTAGGGGGACACCCGCGAGAAGTCCCACGGCAGGATCAGGGCGGAGTCGCCGTCCAGGACGCCGATGTCAGGCTCGGCCCCACCCATCAGTTCAACAGCAGCCGCTTCGCTCTTCTCGATGGCCCGATAGGCGGCGCGGGTCGTCACAAGGCTGCGCAGCCTGCTGTCCCACTCCACCCACTCCGGTCGCGCCTCGCGGAACTCCTTCAGCCACTCCGAAGCGCGGGTGCCACTCAACCCGAACTGCTCCATCAGGCGGGCACGCGACAGGCGGCCTTCCCAGATCAGCAGGCGCGCGACCCGCTCGAGGCGTTCGTCCTGAACGTCTGATCGCCTGTCGCTCACGGCTTCTGCTGGATTGCTGGGGCGTGGCGGCATGTCCTGATTTGTGTACGGTTTTCCGTATCATACGATTTTCCGTTCGTTCTAGCCACGTGTTTTCCATGCGGTGCGCAGGGAGTGCTGAACATGCGACTGGCTGACGAGGCGAGGGGACGCGGGTCGACGACCCGTGTAGATGCCGCCAGCATTCCTGCGTGTGCTGCCCGCCGGTGATGGAGATGTTCGCGCGGGTCTGCATTCGCACGATTGCGCGCGCCACCCTGACACACAATGCCGGGATTGCAGATCCGATTTCCGAATGGGAGCAATAAGTAGTGGGGACGATAAGACGGTTGGTGCTCAAGAATTTCAAGCGCTTCAAGACGCTGGAGCTGGAGTTCGACCCTGAGCTGAACATCCTGGTGGGTGGCAATGAGGCTGGTAAGAGTTCAGTGCTGCAGGCGATGGATATCGTGCTCAGTGCCAGTCGCAGCAAGGTCGAAAGCATCGGGCTCGAAGCCCTGTTCAACGCCGACTGCATTGCCGAGTTCCTGGCCGGCGGCCGCAAGGTCGCAGACCTGCCCGAGCTGCTGATCGAGGTCTATTTCGATGGCTTGCCGGGGCGTCATGACCTGGACGGCCGCAACAACAGCAAGGGCGCCGACCACCTGGGCATCAAGATGGTGTGCCGGCCCGCCGACGAGTACACGCGGGAGATCCAGGCGATCCTGGCCGAGAAGCACGATAACTTCCCGTTCGAGTACTACGGCATTCACTTCCAGACGTTTACCGACGAGGCGGTCTTTCCCCACAGGAGGCCACTGCGGCACCTGCTGATCGACAGCTCGCAGATCAATAACGAGTACGCCACGCGCGAGTACACGCGCGCCATGTACGCCGCGCATGCGAACGTCGCGCAGCGCAACCAGCACGGCTTCGAGTACCGCAAGGCCAAGGCGAACTTCAGGGACGACGCTTTCAAGGCGATGAACGACGCGCTGAAGGACTACAAGTTTGATGTCCGTACCAGTCCCAAGGCAAGTGTCGAGACCGACATCATCCTCACCGAGGACGACATCCCGGTCGACAGCAAAGGCAAGGGCCGCCAGTGTTTCATCAAGACGGAGTTCGCGCTGCGCAATCAGGAACATTCGCTGGACGTGCTGCTGCTAGAGGAGCCAGAGAACCACCTCAGCCACGTCCACATGCGCAAGCTGATCGAGCGCATCAGGGCCTCGGTGAAGAAGCAGCTCTTCGTCGCCACCCACAGCAGCTTCATCGCCACGCGGCTGAACCTGAAGAAGGTGCTGATCCTGAGCGAGGAGAAACCGTCGCAGCCGGCAAGCCTCAAGAATCTTAGCCAAGGCACGGCCGAGTTCTTCATGAAGGCGCCGGACAACAACGTGCTGGAACTGGCGCTGTGCAAGAAAGCCATCCTGTTGGAGGGCGATGCCGAGTTCATCCTGATGGAAGCGCTCTACAAGCTCAGTGCGCCGGGGTACAACCACGACGCCGATGGCGTCCATGTGATCTCGGTCGACGGCACCAGCTTCAAGCGCTATCTGGAGCTGGCGAAGCTGCTAGGCACCAAGGTTGCGGCGATCCGTGACAACGACGGCGACTACGCCGCCAACTGCGTGGCGAACTACGCCGACCATATCTCGGCCTCCATCCAGGTCTTCGCCGACGCGGACAATGCCAGGCATACCTTCGAGGTCTGCATGTGCCGTGACAACCAGGCGGTGTGCGACGAGCTGTTCGCGCCGGGACGCAAGAAGTTGAGTGTCGAGGACTACATGCTGAAGAATAAAACCGACGCAGCATTCCAGCTGCTGGAGAAGAAGGGGGCTTTTCTGGCCGTTCCGGACTACATCCAGCAGGCCGTGGCGTGGATAAGGGCGTAGTTTTCGCGGTCGCCGGCTCGGGCAAGACCACCCACCTGATCGCCTCGCTGGACGAAGCGCGGCGCTTTCTGCTGGTCACCTACACCGATGCCAATCACGACAACCTGCGGGCCAAGGTCATCGAGCGCTTCGGCTACGTGCCGCCCAACATCGCGATTTACACCTACTTCAGCTTCCTGCATAGCTTCTGCTACCGGCCGTTCCTGCGATCTAGGAAGGGCACGCGAGGCATCACCTTCAGCACGCCCGAGCGGTTTCCAAACTACCCCCTGACCGATGACCGGCGCTACATGACGGCGGGCCGCTGGCTCTATGCCAACCGGCTCGCCAAGTTCATCGAGCAGTGCGGCCTGCACGGCGCCGTGGTGGCGCGGATGGAGAAGTACTTCGATGTGTTTCTCGTGGACGAGGTCCAGGATTTCGGAGGGCACGACTTCAACTTCCTGATGGCCATCAGCGCAGCGCGCCTGGACATGACCTTTGTCGGTGATTTCCACCAGCACACGTTCGACACGAGTCGCGACGGCAACGTCAACGCAAGCCTTCACGCCGACTACGGCGCCTACAAGAAGAAGTTCGAGCGTGCTCGGCTGAAAGTCGACACCGAAAGTCTCAAGCGGAGCCGCCGTTGCAGCAAGAGCGTCTGCGACTTCATCACGCAGAAGATCGGCATCGAGATCGAGTCGCATGACGAGCGGGCCAGCGAGGTGCGGTTCGAGGACAATCCAGCCGCAGTGGCCGCTCTCATCGAAGATCCAGCGACGGTCAAGCTGTTCTACAAGGAGCATTACAAGTACCGCTGCTTCTCGCAGAACTGGGGCGCATCGAAGGGCATGGACAGCTACGGCGATGTGTGCGTGGTCCTGAGTCCCGGGAACGTGAAGGCGTGGCAAGCAGGCAGCTTCTGCACAATCAACCCAGAGACGCGCAACAAGCTGTACGTTGCCTGTTCCCGGGCGAGGGGCAAGCTCACCTTCGTCCCCGAGTCTTTGCTGAAGGCCTACAGGCGCACCTGAGGCCGCTGCCGCCACCGGACGTCGCTGAGGCGGGAGCCGTCGTCTCCAGCGCCGTACCCGCCCCCGCGACAGAAAGCCCGTCCGGCCTGCGAGACCGAGTCGGACCGCCCCCAGGTGGGCGCTGACGGCGCGGACCCGGTTATGCCCGACCGGATGCGCGGCCGATAGGCGCGCCTCGCGTTCGGATTCGCCCCAACGTCGGACGCCTGAATGGCGCCGCTACAGAGAGTTTCGTGGTCCGAACCTGATAGTGATGTCTGGCGATTAATCGGCTTGACGTGTCCCTGCCTCCGTAAGCTCACCTGTCACACTGATTCCTAGAGTCTGCGGCGGCGGTGTCAAGTGAGGCTGCAAGCCAAAAGCGTGGCGTCGCTAGGCAGGACTCCAACGAAGCCATGTTCTTCGCCTGTCGGCGCTTTGCAGCGATTGCGACCTTCGGCGGCACCGCTCTGGCCGACCGCTCCCGCTGCACTGCGGGTGTCGCAGCGGACCGGCATTGACTGTCGTGGTGATCTCGCCGGGCGCTACCAATCGTAGTGGTCCAGAACGGGCAGGTACTCGATGCGCTGTTCAAGCAACCGATGCTGTCGTTCGGTCAGCTCGATGCGCGGAGGACGTTCGCAGACCGGTTTGTCCATCGATAGGCGGATGACGTCGAGCGCGCGTCCAGTGAGGGACGCGAGCTGAATGCGTCCGGCGAGCTTGCTCGCATTGCGCAACGTGACCGGTTGGCCTTGCTTGCGCAGCTTCGTTGCCAGCCTGATCGCGGCGAACGTCGCATCGTCGTCTGCCCATTCCGCCCGGTGAAACTGAAAGGCGCGGTATTCCTCTACGAGTTGGGTGTACAGGTCCTCTTGCTCCTGCAGCACCGAAGCGGTGATGTTGAGCTGCCATGCAAGCTGCGCTGGCGACGTGTTTCGCTTCCGGATGGCGTGCCGCATGGCCCTGCGGATGGCGCTCGCTGCTGGCCGCCGCTCTGCGGGCAGTGCCTCGGCCCGCGGATCCATTTCGTGGTCAGCCAAGAGTCCCAGCAGCGACACACCCTCCGCCTGCGCCATTGCGAGCAGCGCGTCCAGGCCAAGAAGCCCGAACCGGGAGTCTTGCCAGTCGAGCGTCGACTTCGTGTCGATGCCCGCGTGCCTTGCCAAGCCGGCAACTCCTCCATGCCGCTTGATCAACTCGTGCACAACGCGGCGCGGTGTCCCTCTGGCCATGACATACGCCCACCGCGGCAGGTAGGCGACCACGATTGCCATTTGCTCGGCCCGCCAGAGCGCCCCTGCGTTGGGCCTTGTGGACTCTCGGCTCATGCACGACAGGCCGATCGCGCCACAGTCCTGGCACAGACCGCTGTGCTGAACGCGCTCAGCAGTTTTGAGCCGTTGGTCAGCTGGCGCGCCGCAGGCCGGCTTGACCAGGGCGACTTTGTGAACAGGGCAGCACGTGACGCAAGACAGGCGCCAAAGCAGGCGACCATGCGGCATCCGCCCTTCGCGTCGATCTTGATCGAAGCACGCCAGGCATACGCGCTGCTCGTTGGTCACCACGTGGGAAATCTCCGCCGAAAAGCTCAAGGAACGGAAGGTGTACGCGTCCAGCCCCTCGATGCCCGTGGCCCAGGTCAGCGCGTTGGCCCACCGCAGGGCGATCGTGGTGGATCCCAGCAGGTCCCGGCCTTCGTCGTCATTCCAATTCAGCCCCCACTTCATCTGGCGAGGTGTGCCGCCTTTCAGAAGCCTCAGCCAGTTTCGCTCCGGCGTGAGGAGTTCGTGGCTGCGTGGGTCGCCGCACAGCACGCGGTGCACCAGGTGGCGAGGTGACCAACGGTGCTCAAAGGCGATGTTGAGCAGGTGGCTGTGGAGGGACTCGGCGTCCGCTGTGCCCTGTTCGTGCGGTGCCAGGCCATGCAGCAGCGTAATGTGACGCCGCTGCTCCGGCGAAACAATGAAGGCGCCATCTCGGAAATCAGACATGGGGCACCGCCACAAGCTTCTGCAGCCACGAGATGCCGTCGGCATCGCGCGCCACGCCGTCGCCGTAGCAAGCGCCGACCAGCTTGACCTCGCCGGCACGGGTCTCCTTCTCGATGACCTCCAACGCCTTGCCGCTCTTCAGGGCCTTCTCGAAGAAGCCGGGTTGGAATTTTTCCTGGGCGTCCGCCATCTGCAGCGCGCAGAAGGTCAGCAGGGTCGACTTCAGCAGGCCGACAGATCCCAGCGTGGCGCGCATCAGCTCGTGGCCGATGGCCATGAAGTCTGGCACCTGCTCGCAGGGCCAGTGGGCTTGCAGCTTGCGAAGGGCCTCGAAGTAGCCCGCCTCGTCCTTGGTAGGGCGCTTTCCGGGCTTGATGGACGTTTTGTAGCGCTGGTAGTGAACGATCTCGCCGCGCCTGGCGACCTGGCCGTACTGTGTGACCAGTTCGGCCAGTTGGTAGGGGCCTAGCAACAACAGCTTGGTGTCGTGCGCGTCGGCCAGGCTCTTGAGCGTGTCCATGACCGAGGCGTAGTCCTGGAAGCGCAGCAGGTGCATGGCCTCGTCCAGGACCAGTACCTTGACCTCCCGGCGCTTGAGCATCAACTCCACCAACTCTCGCAGCTGAGCCAGCCCGGGCCCGCGGCTGCGCGGGCTGTAGAGCTTGCCGTTCTCGACGGTGTAGCCGCGCTTGATGTCGATCTCGACTTCGCCGCCCTCGGTCAGCATCTTCCGGTACAGAGTCTTCCACGACAGGGATTGCTCACCATTGGAGGCGACGTTGACATACACAAAGGGCCGGTGGTGAGACTCGACCTTGCTCTGGATGCGGTTCATCAGCAGCTGCAGCACGCAGTTGGCCAGCGTAGTCTTGCCGATGCCCGTCATCCCGATTACCGAGATGATCTTCACCTCGTTGTCTGGCTGCAGCAGCTCCATCATGTCGGCCGTCACCCTTTCGAGCTCGGGGTGGATGACCTGCAGCAGGTAGAACCAGCGCTGGCGCACTTGCGCCGGCAAGCCCAGCACCGCGGCACGGTCCAGCGCAACCAGTTCCTCGTCCCGTTGGTACAGGGTCAAAGCGGCCTGCTTGACCGCCTGTGTTTTTGTGATCACGGTGGGTGCTCCTATCGGAAGTTCTGCAGGCCAGCGAAGAGATTGCTGCGGCCACTGGCCGCTTGGCCATCGCCGATGGCCTCCAACTCGTTGGCTGTTTCAGGGCTTGCTGCATCGCCACCGCTGGCGTCCTTGGCAGGCACAGGCATCGCCGTGATGACCGCTGTGGCGCCGCCATCGGCCTCCAGTGTTCTGGCATCGTCTGGCGTCGAAGGACGCATCGCCTCCGAGATTCCGAGGTTGTCGTAGAGCGTCTTCATCTCCAGTTGCTGCACATTCAGGCGAGCATCGAAGTGCTCGGGACGCCACCGATTTGCCCGGAAAGCTTGCCGGTCCTCCGTCAGCCTGTCCTGCTGGGCTCGCAGCTTGGACAGGCGCTGTTGCTCCCGGAGCATGATTTCCACTTCGCGCTGCGTGCGCTCCGTCAGCCAGCGACTGTTCACGCCAACGGCGGTGACCCAGCGCTGGTTCAGGTACACGTAGACCACACTGGCATTCCAAGGCTCGATGCGCACTTCGAGGCGATGGCCCTTGCCGAGCTTCTGCATGTCGGGATGCCGGTACCACGGGCCATTGACCCAGACGCCTCGCTGTGGGTCCACCTTGTGGTACGGCCGTTTTGCGTGAGGACTGGTCATCAAGAGGAAGTTTTCATCGAGCTGGACGGCCAGGAAGTCGCGCGCGCCCGTCTCCGCCAGTCGCTGGGCTTCATAGTCGTTGGGCGTGCGGCCGATGGCGGGATGAACCCGGTTGGCGCGGACGTCGAAGAGGTAGTTCTCGATCGCGTAGTAGGCGGCGACAAGCGTCCATTCGGCGCGCCGGAAGGGGTCCACGGCTTTGGTCACCAGCCGCGTGTCCTTGATCATCAGGCGGGTGTTGCCCGTCATTTCCGAAAGAACCTCGGTCTCGGTGGCGCCGAGCAGGCGCTCGATCATCGACCCTCGCTCGCGCGGTTGACCTGGCGTGCGGTAATGGATGTTGACGCCATAGAGGGCGCAGAATTTGATCAGTGTGTCGGAATGGAACTCTTTGCCGTTGTCCACGACGATGGACTTTGGCAGCCGGTTGTGGCGGCGGACGTAGTCGCGCAGCACCATCAGCACGGTTTGAGACGAGGGCGGGTCGTAGCTCAGGATGAGGGCCCGTGACTTGGCGGTGTGGCCGTCCACGCCGATGGTGAGGGTTGGCTTGCCAAGTTTCACGCCTTCTGGCGAGACCGTTGCCAGGTTGGCGATGGTGTGATCGATGAAGCAGACCTCGTGAGGCCGCACGCCGTTGACGGGGAATTCAAACTCGGGCTCCGGTCGAATGGGCCGCGCTTGGTAGGCGGCGCGGCGACCGCGCCGCTCGAGCGTCGAGCCCAGGTCATCTTCCATCCGGCAGAAGGTGGTGTAAGCCACTGGCCGAACGGGCTCGCCGAATTCCAGCGTGTTTGCGCAGAGCTCCTGGTATTTGGCATACGTGCCCATCACCGTTCGGCAGTCCGGGGTGTTGTAGAACTCGCGGTAGGCTTGTTCGATGAGTTCGCCGTTGGCCTCGCTGAAGCGGGGTGTGCGGTTGCCGCGCTGGTTTTGGCGATCGACCAACGCGAGGAGCGCGTCCAGATTTGACGTTGCGCTGGCGATGAGCTTCCGGTAGCGAGAGTGAGATCGCGCAGAAAACTCGGTGGTGTCGTTGGACCGCACCGACCTCAGCCTCGCCGCCGCTCGTTCCAGGGATTCCTTCGAGTGCGAGGCAATCTTGTCGGCTTCGACCTTGGGCCGAAGGCCGTCGGCTTTGAGCAGACCCTGAGCCTGCGCCTTCAGCAGGGTTGACACGTCGAAGCGTTGCGGCGCGGCGCCATCTCGGCAGGCCAGGACGAAGGTTTCGCCAGGGATCAGGACGGTGAACTTGTGCCCGCCGAACTCGAACGTGGAGTCGGCCTTGAGCCAGATCGTGCCGGGCAGTTCAAGCGCCGGCCCGCGCCTGGCCTCCATCAGCAACTGATGCACGGTACGACGGGTCGCGTCGGCGTGGATCACCAGCTCGGCACTGTTCGCAAGCCGATCGGCGCCCCAGTCGATGTGCACCTCGTGAGCGAGGATGGCCCGATAGATGTCATCGGCCTTGAAGCCGCGGCCCAACAGTTCGTGCAGCGCGACGCTGCCTTGCGCTGCGACGGCGTCTTTGAGTGCGGCGCACACCAACGGGTCGAGTGCCGGCGCGTGGACACGGGCGTAGTCTTCAAGGAATCGGGTGTTCTCCACCAACCTCGCCGGCAGGGATGAGTTGGCGATCAGCTTGTAGCCGAAGCCCAATTTGCTGAAGCGCGATTCAGCGGGAAGGAAGCGCCATTCACCAACCTCGGAACGGGCAAACTGGCTGCTGTCGTTGGCCAGCGCGTCGAGCAGGCGCCCTTCGTCGCGCGTCTCCATGACGAAGATGCCGTTCTTGCGCACCACCAGAAAATCGGGCGTGTAGCGGGTTGTGGTTCGGCGCTTCCCATCCTCTCCGAGGATGTCGAGCTGAACGGTCGGAGGCTGGGTGAAAAAAGCGATGACGTCTGGGTCGTTGTCGAGCAGGACCGCCAGCGCGAATTCACCCCGCCGGCTTTCCAGCAGCAGACAGAGGCCCGTCTTGCGGCTCACGAAGCGAGTGATCGCGTTGCCCAGCCGTCCTTGCGCCTGGCGAGCCGGTCCCTGGCTGATGCATTCCTCGACGTATTCGCGGCCCGGGGCCGTAATGCGCTGATCGAACATCACCTTGTCGACCTGGACCTTCAGCTCCGGCCGGAGCGGCGGGGAGAGGGATCGAACGGGGCTCATCGCCAACTCCCCATTTGCAGGTTCGCTGCGCGGCTTGCGCCTGTGGTTGGCGCGAACTTGGAGCATGGCCACGGTGGGGGCTGGCAAATGGGCGCCGCATGGACTTGGGCACAACCCCCAGCGTCGATTGGCCAACCGGCCTGCTTGTCGCGCAACAAAATTCGCGCCCAATGGTGAGCGGCGGGGCCAACTGCGGTGCTCGCCTGTGCCGCCAGCACATCTTTGTATGCGACCGGCACAACTGCAGAATATCGACGCTGTTGTTGGCCTCGGTAGAAAATGGCTTGAGGGTTTGGACGCACGATCACAATGCCGGAAAGTAGAAGGGGCAAGCCGCTAGTGGCCTGCCAATCGACATCGTCAATCGTGTGAAAACATTGAATTTGATGCAGACGTTTGAGTTGAATTATTTCACGGGAAGTCAGCGTGGCATTGCCTGAGGCGCCAGACGACGCTCGTGGGCGGGCGACCACTGGCCGCGCAGAGGATGAACTCGCGGAAGAAGCCAAGCGCATCCTCAGAGCCGAGATGGTCCGGCGTGGGTACAGCTTCCAGCGCCTGGTGCAGGCCATGGAGGCGCAGGCCGACGGCTCGCCGGTGGAGTCGGTCCGGGTGTTGACCAACAAAGTGAACCGAGGCCGGTTCTCGTTTGCGTTCTTCTTGCGCGCGATTGCCGCGATGGGTGTGGAGATGAAATTGGACGCGTCAACCGCTTTTCGCGAGCGCGATCGGTAACTGCTCATGAAGGGGCCTCCTCAGCCTGGCGAAGCCCTCGTGTCAGCACGTGGGTTCTGGCAGGGCGAGTGATGAGATGTCATGGCCACGCGGACTGCGAGCGTGGAGTGGCAGGGCCTGGGCCAGTTGTTCGGCAACGACGACGCTGCTTCGCACTGAGGGGCCCAGGCGCTGCTGAGAAAGAGTGAGAGTCGCTGGATTGGCTAGAGTGACTCTAGCGACCCAGTCGAATCATTGGCAAGCGCAATTTGTGCACATGTGCATCTTGTTGCTCTAGCGCATCAGGGGCAGAATTGGAGTACTCTAGCCATCTCGGATGGTCCGCTTGTACCCAATGCACTTTCGCGCCGACTTAAGAAAACTGGCATCTGAGGAACGCATCTCCGCCAACGCGTCCTGGTTTTCCATCGGGCTTTGGTTGATTTTTGCCTCGCTGGACGAAACATGGCGCGCGTCAGCGCCCAGTTTCACTGCATGGCTGGCGGCACAAGGGCGCCGGCTTGGCTTGGGGGATGCGAGCCTCTGGCGTTACATGACCGCGGTGCGTAGCTTGGACGCCATCCACTTTGACTTGGTCAGGGCAGGCTACCCTTGTCCTGACATCGTCCAGCTGCAGGACAGGGTCAGCCCCGAATCGATCGAATTGGCCTGCAAGATCCGCCGCTTTGGCTCTGCCGAGGAGGTTCTGGGCGTCTTCCGCAAATTGGTTCGCGGTGAAATCTCCCGCTTGGAATTGCGAAAGATCTGGGCGGATTGCCGTGAAAGTCGGTCCGCATCGGGGGCTCGACCCGCGCACGCGTCATTGACGCCTGAAGTCACGCCCGTGCAGCCTGGGGTCGAAGAGGTTGCGCCCAAACACGTGCTTGGTCCCGGCGCCTTCGCTAGCGTGCTGCCAATTCTCCTTGGAGACTCGCGCTGGCCTCGCCTGTGTTGCGAGTTCGACGGTGCTTCCATTACCGTTGAGACCCGCAATGAACGTGTCGAGCTCGCGGACCGCGTCGTCGTTGTTCAGGAGGCATTGGACAGCCCGCTGCAGCTACACGGGTTTTTGGAGCTCGGTGGCGGCCCCTCCGACCATGCCGTCGGGCGCTTGGCGCGAGCCTGCGAGTACTTTGACTTTGTGTGGCTGTTCCGGCCCGAGGCAAGTGGCAGGGAGGCAGAGGCCGAGGCAGCTTCCCGGGTGAGCGTTGGCATGCTCGAAATAGGCGCAGCCCCCCAGAGCTTCAGAGTCATCAGGACAGCAAGCCTCCTTGACGCGCGCCCAGCGCGAAAGTTGGCCTCGATGCAAGCTGTCTTGGCGTCGATCTTGTCGACTGACGCGGTGCGCGAAGCTATCAATACGCGGTTGGTTTGAGTTCATCCCGGCGCCGCCATGTGCTGAGGTGAGTACTCACGGCAACCTGCCGTGGGTTGAGGGCCGCTGCGTGCCCGGCCATCAGTACCGGTGCAGCGTTGAACCAGCGCTTCAATGTCGCAAACCCGCAACCCGATGAGAACGTCCTCAAACTTAAGGAAACTCGCCAAGTGACCCTGCTGTAAAGTGCTTGCAGGCTGAGGTATTCAGCAATCAAACAAAAAAGAGTCTTCGCAGGGAGGAGACTGAGCGATCCACTAGATCGAAGCGATGCTTCGATGACCAAGCATGCGAGCTTCATTTGCGTGGTTGGTCTGTGAGCCGCTTGGTGCAAGCTGCCATGGCTCTGGGAAGAGCCATGAATGAGATTTCCAGAAGTTTGGTCACCTTGTGAATCTACTGAAACGCAAGAGTTCGGCCGCCTTTTCCCCGCCGTACCACCCAGCGAGAGAACCAGGAGCCGGCCGTTCCGCGCGCGAGGCTGGCTGAGCAAGCTCGCCCGGGCCCCGACAGGCAGCGGCAACGGGTTGATGATTCAGTACGACCACTACGCTACTGGCTTGCTCAAGCAAGCCACGCAGCCTGAGGGCGTGAGGGTGCTTAATACCTACGACGACGCACACCGACCCGCCGATGTGGGCCGCTCGGATGGCAACAGCGAGCCCTACGACTTCGACAACGCCGGCAGCCGGCGCACAGAGATCTACTTCAGGTGCACTGAACCGGTACGCGCACCTCGGTGCGTCTCAGGCCTGCAATGAACTGCCCCAACAATCACTCGCGGAGGAACTTGATGACCCCCATGACTCTGGGCTGGCAAGGTAGTCCTTGCGGTATACCCTATTTGATGGTGCGAGCAGTAATTTTTATAGCGTTTTGGGCTGTGGGTATTGCACATGCGATTGCTCCCACTGATTGCCGGTCCGCGAATGGCCCCCGTGCTTGTCTCTATGCCCAGTCGAGTGAGGTTACTGGATTTGTCAGCAAATCAGGCTACAACGTTTACATGTTTTCTGCATACGATGGATTTACCGCTGGCTGGGGCATGACATGGCCATGGTTTCAGGGCGGGGACACGCCAGAGGTTACTATACAAGCATACATTGATGCGGATGCATTGGCCAATCCGGCGGCCTGTAGCGCTCTCATGGTGGATACTCCGGGTACTTTAGCCGGAGGTTGGGGGGGGAATCAAGCGGACACAAGTCAGATGTACTCCTATGATATTCAGCATTTTGGGTTGAAAAGGACGTGTACGAATTCGTTTCCGGTTGATGTGGTTAGATATTGGGTCTGCCCCTGGGCTTCTGGAATGGAAATGAGTTCTGGAATTGGTCAACGGGTTTGCGCATGTCCTGCTGGAAAGATTCTTTGGCAAGGGGTGTGCATTTCAGAACGGGACGTCTGGCACGACAAGCCCGCCTCGTGCCCTGGCAAGAAGGCGAGCCTGTTCGGAGTGGGAGACCCGATCTACCCGTTGATCGGTTCAAGCAGCTACGACGTCGACCTTGACGCGGGCCT
>NZ_JAJNKD010000016.1:0-157565 GCF_021043325.1 Ideonella azotifigens | reverse complement strand
TGCGGTTTTCGATTTGCGTGGCATTCATGTTCCTTGTCGACATGCTATGCCTCACACACAAATCTCCTGACAGGCCCATCGGGTTGCGCAACAGCCCCACTGCCTCGATTTCCACCTCAACCACATCACCGACCTTCATGAACAGCGGCGGCTTTTTGCTCCAGCCGACGCCGGCAGGCGTGCCGGTGATGATCACATCGCCAGGCACCAGCGTAAATATTATTGATGCATAGTTGATCAGCCGCTCGACCGAAAAGATCATGTGCCCGGTGTGACTGGATTGAACCACTTCTCCGTTCAGACGCGTCTCGAGCTTTAATTGTTGGCCCGGCTTGATCTCGTCAGCGGTCCACCATCCATGGCCCAAACGCGCCGGTCGATTCGAAATTCTTGCCCGAGGCGATCTGCTTCGCGTGAAATTGCCACTCGCGCACGCTCGCGTCGTTGTAACAGACATAGCCGGCTACGTAGTCAAACGCTTCGGCAACGGGTATGTCGCGGCCCTCTCGGCCGATGATCACGGCCAGCTCACCCTCCCAGTCCAGCGACGGAGACACATTGGGAAGCACGACCGGCTGCTCGTGCCCCGTCTGCGAGCGCCACACTCGAAGGAAGATCGGAGGATATTCCGACAACTCGCGTTGCATTCCAGCGGCCAGCACTTCCTGATGGTGGTCCATGTAGTTGCGAACCGCGCAAACAATCTTTTCCGGTTTCGGGATGACTGGCAGAAAGACGATCTCACTCAGCTGGGCATCGATGGGACGGCCCTCAACGTGCTCAGCCGCGTCGCGGTACCCGCCACAGGCGATGTAGTCCTGCAACGTCTGCACATCGGTTCGCCAGTTCGACAAGTCCACCACCCCATCGCCGACGACAGCGCCCCAAGCTTCCCGACTTCCCACGCGATAGGACAAAAGCTTCATGTTTATCTCCGAATCAACTAGCGCAGATCAAAAACGTCCACCGCAAACTATATCGGCAAAAGTAATTTTTGTGCATAAAATTTTCCCTTAGGCAGACACCGTGGAGAAGCCAAAAAGCGCAGCTCGATCCGCCCACCTTTTGTAAGCGTTCCCAATGTCATCCGACTGTCCCACGTCTAGTCGCTCGACCTCTTCAGCGCTCAGCAGAACGACTAGCCTGTGCATTCGGTGCCATACAACTCCAACCCCGTTGCGATGTCATAGCGCGAGCTTTGAATACTGCGAAGCATCCGACAGGCATGCCATAAGTCACTGAACCGCCCCGGGGCGATTCAGCCTAAATCCGGCAGTTACCCGGTCGCTGGCAGCGCTGGGGCTGGCCTGGGTGGCCCGATGACGGGCGCGATGCGATCACTGATGTAGCGCAGCGGGCAAGCCCCAGCGCTGCCAGCGACCGGGTAACTGCCGGATTTAGGTTGAGATCAAGATCCCACAGCAGGCCAAGGACGACGTGGTCTTTGTTAAGTAAGACCACCCAGACAGCCAGGGCCCAATCAGAGAGAAAGCAAGGCTTGCTCGGCGAGCGGCAGCCCGGCGCTGGAAGACAGGCTGTTGCCGCGAGCGCCAAGGCTCCATGACAACCGGAACCACCATTAGCTGCCTGAGCGCTAAAGTGACCAATGTTGCAGTTTGCCGTGAGTAAGTCGGGCCGCGGAACAGGCACCATGTAGGCACCAACCGCGTTTGGTGCCCCAGAAAGGAGAAACGGGCTAGCCCCTGGCAAGGCTAACCCGTTGATTTTTCTCGCTGTCTTTGGTCGGGGTGGCGGGATTCGAACTCGCGACCCCTTGCACCCCATGCAAGTGCGCTACCAGGCTGCGCTACACCCCGACAAGACTTCCATTATAGGCAGAAAATTCACTGAATTGAAAGCAGGTCGCGGATCGCCAGCAATTCTTCTCGCACCTGCGCAGCACTGGGGTTTTGCGGCAGGACGGGATGCACACGCAGCTCGGCAGCGAGACCGCTGGCGTCGAGTGCGGCAGCTCCGAAGTGGCCGCTCGAAGTGCTGCTGTCCGCACGCGAGGCCTGCACGAGCGTGGCCATGTCCAGTTCGTCGCTCAGCGGATCGATCGTGATGTCGCTGCTGGAGAACTCGCCACCTTCGATGTGACCGGCTTCCTGCAGGCGGTTGCGGGCACCGCTGATGGTGAAGCCCTGGTCGTACAGCAGTTCGCGGATGCGGCGGATCAGCAGCACTTCGTGGTGCTGGTAGTAGCGCCGGTTGCCGCGGCGCTTCATCGGGCGCAGCTGGGTGAATTCCTGCTCCCAATAGCGCAGCACATACGGTTTGACACCGCACAGCTCGCTCACTTCGCCAATGGTGAAGTAGCGTTTGGCCGGAATGGCCGGCAGCAGCGGTGCGGCTTCATGGTGCATGGCGGAAAGAGGCCCCAATCACCGAGATATCAACGGGTTCTCGCAGGGCGCTGTGACTTTACTCGAACTCCTCGGCCGGCGGGACATCCCCCTGCACGACAGCCTTGAGCTTGTGGCTGGCGTGGAAGGTGACGACGTTGCGGGCCTTGATCGGGATCGACTCGCCGGTGCGTGGATTGCGCCCGGGCCGCGGCGCCTTGCGGCGGATCGCGAAGTTGCCAAAACCCGACAGCTTCACGTCGTCGCCGCTGACCAGCGCCTGGTTCACGATGTCGAAGAACGCTTCGACCATGTCCTTGGACTCGCGCTTGTTCAGGCCCAGCCGCTCGAAAAGCAGCTCGGCCAGTTCGGCCTTGGTCAGGGTCGGTGTTTCAACCGAGGTCAGCAGCAGCCGTCCGGGCGGTTGCAGGTCATCCTCGGACGGATCATCGTTGCCGTCGTTGCCCATCATGCTGGTCATGGTGTGGCGCCCTTCCCTCAAGCCCGCAGGCGCGCGCCGTGCGCGGCCTGCACCCGGGCAACTGCTGAGACGACTGCGGCGTCGATGCGCTCTTCGGTCAGCGTGCTGCTGTCGTCCAGCAGTTCCAAGCGCACGGCCAGGCTGCGTTCGCCCGCGGCAATGTCGGCCGTCGGCTGGGCCGGCTTGTAGACGTCGAACAGCCAGGCGGCGCGCACCAGCGGATCGTCGCGCAGCGTGCCCATCAGCGCGTCGTGCGTGACCTTGTCGGCCACCACCAGCGCCAGGTCACGCTGGATGAGCTGCTGTCGCGGCACGCCCTGGGCGGCCGGCAGTTCGCGCTTCTGCACCGCGGCCAGGTCCAGCTCGAACAACACCGGTGCCTGCGGCAGCTCGTAACCCTGGCGCCACTTCGGATGCAGCTCGCCGATGTGGCCGATGGTCGCGCCGTCCAGCTGCACCGCGGCGCAGCGGCCAGGGTGCATGGCGGGATGCTCGGCCGCCACGAAGGTGGCCTTGCGCGGCGCCAGCAAGGCTTCGATGTCGCCCTTGACGTCGAAGAAGTCCACCGCCTTGTCGGCCTGCGCCCATTGCGGCGCTGCCGCCGGACCGTAGGCCAGGCCGGACACGCGCAGCGGCTGGTGCACGCCGGCCACGCTGTGGTCGGTGTCCTGCACGCTGGCGTCGCGCAGGAACACGCGGCCCAGCTCGAACACGCGCACGCGCGGTGCCTTGCGCGCCAGGTTGTACTTCAGCACCTGGATCAGGCTGCCGAGCAGGCTGGTGCGCATCACCGACAGCGGCGCGGCGATGGGGTTCAGCACCTTGATCGGTTCGGCATTGCCCGCCAGTTCCAGCTCCCAGCGTGCCTCGACAAAGCTGAAGTTGATGGTTTCCTGGTAATCCAGCCCGGCCAGCGCGTGGCGCACCGCAAACGGCGCACGCTGCGACTCGCTGCGCACGCGCGCGGTCACCGGCGCCAGCGGCGGCGTGGCCGGCAGGCGCTCGTAGCCGAGGATGCGCACGACCTCTTCGATCAGGTCCTCTTCCAGCGTGATGTCGAAGCGCCAGCTAGGCGGCGTGACGGTCAGTGTGCCGTCGCCTTCAACGAAGGGCAAACCCAGGCGCTGGAACACGCTGGCACATTCAGCCTGGGTGACCGGCATGCCGATGACCTTGCAGGCACGCGCCACGCGCAGCGTCACCGGCTCGCGCACCGGCATGGCCGGCTGCTGGTCGTCGATGGGACCGGCTTCTCCGCCGCAGATTTCCTGCACCAGTCGCGTGATGCGCTCGATGTGTTCCACCGTGCCCTGCGGGTCCACGCCGCGCTCGAAGCGGTGGCCGGCGTCGGTCGAGAAGTTGTAGCGGCGCGAGCGGCCCATCACCGCCTTGGGCCACCAGAACGCCGCTTCGATGTAGATGTTGCGCGTGTCGTGGGAGACCGCCGTGGCGTCGCCACCCATGATGCCGGCCAGCGACTCGACGGCCTGATCGTCGGCGATCACGCCCACCTGCGCGTCCAGCGCGACGGTGTTGCCGTTCAGCAGCTTCAGGCTCTCGCCTTCCTTGGCCCAGCGCACGCTGAGGCCGCCGTGGATCTTGTCCAGGTCGAAGATGTGCGACGGGCGGCCCAGCTCGAACATCACGTAGTTCGAGATGTCCACCAGCGGCGAGACGCTGCGCTGGCCGCAACGCGCCAGGCGCTCGACCATCCACGCAGGCGTCTGCGCCTTCGGGTTCACGCCGCGCACGATGCGGCCGGAGAAACGACCGCAAAGGTCGCTGTCCTGCACGCTGACCGGCAACACGTCGGCATGCGCCTGCGCCACCGCTTGCAGGTTCGGCTCGACCAGCGGCGAGCCTGTCAGAGCCGAGACCTCTCGGGCCACGCCGTAGACCGACAGGCAGTGCGCCAGGTTGGGCGTGAGCTTGAGCGTGAACAGCGTGTCGTCCAGCTTGAGGTGCTCGCGGATGTCCTGGCCCAGCGGCGCGTCGGCCGCCAGCTCCAGCAGGCCGCCGTGGTCCTCGCTGAGCTTGAGTTCGCGGGCCGAGCACAGCATGCCGAAACTCTCGACGCCGCGCAGCTTGCCGGTGCCGATCTTGAAGGGCTTGCCGTCCTCGCCAGGCGGCAGCTCGGCGCCGACGATGGCCAGCGGCACCTTGATGCCGACACGCGCATTCGGCGCACCGCAGACGATCTGCAGCGGGCCGTCCTTGCTGTGCGGGCCGGCGTCCACGCGGCAGACGCGCAGGCGGTCGGCGTTCGGGTGCTGCTCGGCTTCGACGATCTCAGCCACGACGATGCCGTGGAACGCCGGCGCCACTGGCCGCAGCTCCTCCACTTCCAGCCCGGCCATGGTCAGCAGGCGGGCCAGTTCTTCGGTGTTGACAGGCGGGTTGCAGAACTCGCGCAACCAGGATTCGGGGAATTGCATGAAAGGTTCCGGATGAATGTTTTTCGAAGGCAGCGGGCGCGGCGCTCAAAGCCGCGCGGGGCTCACTTGAACTGCGTCAGGAAACGCAGGTCGCCGTCGAAAAACAGCCGCAGGTCGTTGACGCCATAACGCAGCATGGCCAGCCGGTCGATGCCCGAGCCGAAGGCGAAACCGATGTAGCGCTCCGGGTCCAGCCCCATGTTGCGGATGACTTGCGGATGCACCTGGCCCGAGCCGGACACTTCCAGCCAGCGGCCCTTCAAGGGGCCGGAGCCGAACATCATGTCGATCTCGGCGCTGGGCTCGGTGAACGGGAAGTAGCTGGGGCGGAAGCGGATCTCCATGTCCGTCGTCTCGAAAAACGCGTGCATGAAGTTGATGTAGGCCGACTTCAGGTCCTTGAAGCTAATGTTCTCGCCCACCCACAGGCCTTCGACCTGGTGGAACATCGGCGAGTGCGTCGCGTCGCTGTCCACGCGGTAGGTGCGGCCCGGCGCGATGACGCGGATCTCGGGCATCGGCTCGCCGGCATCGATAAGGTGCTGGTGCTTCTTGACGTGCTGCACCGCATAGCGGATCTGCATCGGGCTGGTGTGGGTGCGCAGCACATGACCACCCTCGACGTAGAAGGTGTCGTGCATCGAACGCGCAGGGTGATCCGCCGGCGTGTTCAGCGCTGTGAAGTTGAACCAGTCGATCTCGATCTCAGGGCCGTCGGCAACGTCAAAACCCATCGAGCCGAAGATGGCCTCGATGCGCTCCATCGCGCGCGTCACCGGGTGCAGGCCACCGCTGCTGCCGCGCTGGCGGCCTGGCAGCGTCACGTCCAGCGCCTCGGCCTTCAGCTGCACGGCCAGCTCGGCGTCGGCCAGGGCCTGGCGGCGCTCGGTCAGCAGGGCTTCGATGCGTTGCTTGGTCTGGTTGATCTCGGCGCCGCGGGTCTTCTTTTCTTCGGGCGACAAGGCCACCATGCCCTTGAGCAGTTCGGTCACCTGACCGGACTTGCCCAGGTAACGGGCCTTGGCATTCTCCAGCTCGGCAGGCGCGGCAGCCGCCGCGAACTCGGCGCGCGCGTTCTCCACCAGTTGATCGAGATCGTTCATGAAGAGGGAAATGTCTGCGGAAAAATAAAAAAGGCCGCACCACGAGGTGACGGCCTTCGAGAGCCTGATCGGGCAACCGGCCGCCTGCAGACAGACGACCGCGCCCTGTTAGGGAATCAAGCGAGCTGGGCCTTCACCTTGTCGACGATGCTGGCAAAAGCTGCCGGATCGTGGATGGCCATGTCCGACAGGACCTTACGGTCGATGTCGATCGAGGCCTTCTTCAGGCCGGCCATGAACTTGCTGTAGGTCAGGCCCAGGCTGCGAGCACCGGCGTTGATACGCGCGATCCACAGCTGACGGAAGACGCGCTTCTTGGCGCGGCGGTCACGGTAGGCATATTGCCCAGCCTTCATCACCGCCTGTTTGGCGATGCGGAAGACATTCTTGCGACGGCCGCGATAGCCCTTGGCCAGGGCCAGGATCTTCTTGTGACGAGCACGAGCGGTAACACCACGTTTGACGCGAGGCATGAGAGTTCTCCTTCAGTCTTGGTGGAATTACAGGCCGGCAAACGGCAGCATCTGTGCCATGTGACCCATGTTGGTCTCATGCACATTCACTGCGCCGCGCAGCTGGCGCTTGTTCTTGGTGGTCTTCTTGGTCAGGATGTGACGCTTGAAGGCTTGACCGCGCTTGACGGTGCCACCCGGGCGAACGCGAAAGCGCTTCTTGGCGCTGCTCTTGGTCTTCATCTTGGGCATTGCATGCTCCTTTTTGACACCTCTGCTGGGCGACGTTGCGCTTGCAACGTACTTGATGGCCTGCAGTGGCTTCTCTTCAACATCGCGGTCGCGAAACCGCGGCGTGAATCTCTGGATTCGATCTTCGTCTGAACTTCACTGTTGGCGCGGTGGCAAACACCGCGCCAACAGATCAGGACTTCTTCTTCGGGGCCAGCACCATGATCATCTGGCGGCCTTCGAGCTTGGGCATGTGCTCGACCAGGGCCACGTCAGACAACTCATCGCGAATGCGCTCCAGCAACCGCATGCCGATGTCCTGGTGGGTGATCTCGCGGCCGCGGAAGCGCAGCGTGACCTTGCCCTTGTCGCCATCTTCCGCGATGAACCGGCGCAGGTTGCGCATCTTGATGTTGTAGTCGCCTTCGTCCGTGCCCGGACGGAACTTGACTTCCTTGACCTCGATGACCTTCTGCTTGGACTTGGCTTCAGCTGCGCGCTTCTGCTCCTGGTATTTGAACTTGCCGTAGTCCATCAGCCGGCAAACGGGCGGATCGGCGGTGGCGGCAATTTCGACCAGATCCACGTCGGCTTCGGCTGACATGCGCAAGGCGTCCTGAATGCTGACGATGCCCAAAGGCTCGTTCTCGATGCCGTTCAGGCGCACATTCAGGGCAGTGATCTCGCGATTCAGTCGATGCTTGCGCTCGACGTTAGGCATCCGACGGTCGGCAAAGGTAGCGATGGTGCAAACCCCTCAAACAGGCGCCCAGGCAAGAGAGGGGCCCAAAAAAATAAAATCGGCGCGCGGCACCAAAGCGACTGCTCAGGTCCTGGCTGCGATGTCACCTGCGAGCTTCAACTGAAAGTCTGCGAGGGACATCACACCCAGGTCCTGCTGGCCTCGGGCGCGCACCGCGACGGCCCCGCTTGCCTTTTCCTTGTCACCTACGACCAGGATAAACGGGACCTTTTGCAACGAATGCTCGCGTATTTTATACGTGATTTTCTCGTTGCGCAAATCCGCGCTCACCCTAACTCCTTGTTTTTGCAAGGCTTTCACCACTTCGTGCACATAGTCGGCCTGTGCGTCGGTGATGGAGGCGACCACGACCTGCGTCGGCGCCAGCCAAACCGGCATCGCGCCGGCGTGCTGCTCGATCAGGATGCCGATGAAACGTTCCAGGCTGCCGACGATGGCGCGGTGCAGCATCAGCGGCCGGTGGCGCTGGCCATCTTCGCCGACAAAGTCCGCGTCCAGGCGCTCTGGCAGGTTCGGGTCGATCTGGATCGTGCCGCACTGCCACGGCCGGCCCAGCGCGTCCTTCAGCGTGTATTCAATCTTCGGGCCGTAGAAAGCGCCTTCGCCCGGCAGGTACTCGAAATCGCAGTTCGAAGCCTGCAGGCCCTTGGCCAGTGCGGCTTCGGCACGGTCCCAGCTCTCCTCGGTGCCAATGCGCTTTTCAGGCCGCGTCGAGAGCTTGTAGATGATGTCGCTGAAGCCGAAATCGGCATAGACCTTCTGCAGCAGCTTGGTGAAGGCCACCACTTCGGCCTCGATCTGGTCTTCGGTGCAGAAGATGTGGCCATCGTCCTGCGTGAAGCCGCGCACGCGCATGATGCCGTGCAGGCCGCCGGTCGGCTCGTTGCGATGGCACTGGCCGAACTCGCCGTAGCGCAGCGGCAGGTCGCGGTAGCTCTTGATGCCTTGCTTGAAGATCAGGATGTGGCCGGGGCAGTTCATCGGCTTGAGCGCGTAGTCGCGCTTTTCCGATTCCGTCACGAACATGTTCTCGCGGTACTTGTCCCAGTGGCCCGTCTTCTCCCACAGTCCCTGGTCGAGGATCTGCGGGCCCTTGACCTCCTGGTAGCCGTTCTCGCGGTAGACGCGGCGCATGTACTGCTCCACCTCCTGCCAGATCGTCCATCCCTTGGGGTGCCAGAACACCGTGCCGGGCGAGTGCTCGTCGATGTGGAACAGGTCCAGGTCCTTGCCGAGGCGTCGATGGTCGCGCTTCTCGGCTTCTTCCAGCATCGTCAGGTACTGCTGCAGCGCTTCCTTGCTGGCCCAGGCCGTGCCGTAAATGCGCTGCAGCATCTCGTTGCGGTGGTCGCCACGCCAGTAGGCACCGGCCACCTTCATCAGCTTGAAGAACTTCAGCTTGCCGGTGCTGGGCACGTGCGGGCCGCGACACAGGTCCTCGAAAGCGCCTTCGCGGTACAGCGAAACCTCCTGGCCTTCCGGGATGCTGGCGATGATCTCGGCCTTGTAGTTTTCACCCAGGCCCTTGAAGTACTCGACCGCCTCGTCACGCGGCAGCACGCGGCGCTGCACCTTCTCGTCCTTCTTCGCCAGCTCGGTCATCTTGGCCTCGATGGCCACCAGATCGTCGGGCGTGAACGGGCGCTTGTACGAGAAGTCGTAGAAAAAGCCGTTTTCGATCACCGGGCCGATCGTGACCTGGGCCTCGGGGAACAGTTCCTTCACCGCATAGGCCAGCAAGTGCGCCGTCGAGTGGCGGATCATCTCCAGGCCGTCGGCATCCTTGTCGGTGACGATGGCCAGCGGCGAGTCGGCCTCGATCAGGTAGCTGGTGTCCACCAGCTTGCTGGCATCGCCAGTGCCCACGCGGCCGCCGAGCGCGGCCTTGGCCAGGCCGGTGCCGATGGACGCGGCCACTTCGGCCACCGTCAGCGGGGCGGGATATTCGCGTTTCGCGCCATCAGGCAGCGTGATCGTGATCATCAGGAGACTCCAGGAACGGGGCGCATTTCAGGGCCCCAGAAAAACAAAAGCGCGGCATCAAGGCCGCGCAATTGGGTGCAGGAACAAAAACAGTGACGTGTGTAAACCTGCCGCGGCCGACTAATCCTCAGTGACGAAGGTCGTAGTTCGCGGTGTCATAACCCGTGCTGCCTTTCCCGTTCTTGTGGTGGATCTGCAAATTGTAGCGGTAGCGCGCGCACTGGTCGCCAGAAAAGCCGGGCTACAGCGGCTCAGCTTCCACAGCGCGGCCGCTTGCCACCTGCTCAGCGAACTCGTCCGCCAGCCGCTGGCTCTCAGCCACGGCCCGCCGCCAAGCGGACATGCGCCCCTTCAGGTCATCACCAAAAGCCTTGAAGTCATTGCGGTCCGGCAGCTTGGCATTCGGCAGCGTGGCAATCCATTCTTCTCGCGGTGCCAGCAGCACCAAGTTGTCCAGCGAGGCGCTGGGCTTGTGGCGGTGCGCCAGCGCCTTGTCCAGCCAGCCCGGCACCACGCTGGGCTGGAAGTGCGGGTACAGCACCAGGCCATCGCTCATCCGGGCGTAGCGCAGGTGCAGGTGGTAGTCGGTGATGCCGCCGTCCCAGTAGGCGCCACGCGGGCCGCCGGGAATGTCATGCACCGCCTGCAACCAGAAAGGGATGGAACAACTGGCCAGGATGGCTGGCGCCAGATTCGCGGCATCCAGTGGCACCTGGCGGCTGCGGTAGTCGTCCAGCGGCATGGGCAGCGCATCGCGTGCGTCCGAGAACACCACTCGCTCCAGCCAGTGGCCCAGCGCCTTGCGCGCCACCAGGTTGGTGAAAAACGCGCCGCCGTAGCCCAGCGGCGTGCGCAGCCGACCTTCCCGGCCCAGCACATGCCGGCCGCGGCTGGTGAACACATGCAGGCGGTAGCGCGGGTGCTGCAGCACCTCCGCCTCGCGCCCACCGAAGTGATGGCCCAGTTGCTCGCCGAAGATCTGGCTGACCACCCTCGCACTCGGCGCCTTGCCCGGCGCATGCGGATAGTCCTGCACGATGTAGTCCTCCGCCAGCCGGGCCAGCGCCGCCTTCGGATCGCTCATGCACGCAGAGGCCATGCGCCAGGCGCCGATGGAGGCGCCCAGCAAGTGCACCGTTTGCGAAGACTGCGGCAGCCAATCACCAAACAGGAACTGGTCCAGCGGATTCAGCGCCAGGCCCTTGGGCCCGCCGGCCGCCGCGGGAATGACCCGCACATCCGCCGGCGCCAGCCCGCGCTCGCGCAACTGCTGGCGCGCACGCGTGCCGGCGAGGATGCGCAGCGCCCGCACCGGCTGGCTCAACGCTTCAGTTTGGCAAAGGCGGCCGCCATCGCGCTGGGCGTGTCGGCCTGGCGTTGGCCGCCGCCTTGCGGGCGTTCGCCGCGGGCTGCCGGGCGGTAGTTGTTGTCGCCGCGGGCGGCCTGGGCCTTGGCACCGGTGGGGGCGTCCAGCTTCATCGTCAGCGAAATGCGCTGGCGCGACAGGTCCACCTCCAGCACCTTGACCTTGACGATGTCGCCGGTCTTGACGACCTCGCGCGCGTCGGTGACGAACTTGTTCGACAGCTGGCTGACGTGGATCAGGCCGTCCTGGTGCACGCCCAGGTCCACGAACGCGCCGAACTGCGCGACATTGCTGACCGTGCCTTCCAGCGTCATGCCGGGCTGCAGATCCTTGATGTCTTCGACGCCGTCGTTGAAGCGCGCCACCTTGAAGTCCGGGCGCGGGTCGCGGCCCGGCTTTTCCAGTTCGGCCAGGATGTCCTTGACCGTGATGGCGCCGAACTTCTCGTCGGCAAAGGCTTCGGGCTTGAGCGTGCGGATCACATCGCTCTTGCCCATCAGCTCGCCGGCGGGGCGGCCCAGCTTCTCGGCCATGCGCTGCACCAGCGGGTAGGTTTCCGGGTGCACGCCGGAGAAGTCCAGCGGGTTGTCGCCGCCGCGAATGCGCAGGAAGCCGGCCGCCAGCTCGAAGGTCTTGGCGCCCAGCCCGGCCACGTCCATCAGTTGCTGGCGGTTGCGGAACGCGCCGTTGGCGTCGCGCCAGCGCACGATGCTGGCCGCGACTGCATTCGACAAGCCGGAGACCTGCGCCAGCAGCGGCGCCGAGGCGGTGTTCAGGTCCACGCCGACCGAGTTCACGCAGTCCTCGATCACGGTGTCCAGCGTGCGCGCCAGCTCGCTCTGGTTCACGTCGTGCTGGTACTGGCCCACGCCAATGCTTTTCGGATCGATCTTCACCAGTTCAGCCAGCGGGTCCTGCAGACGGCGGGCAATGGAGACAGCGCCGCGCAGGCTCACGTCCAGATCAGGCAACTCTTTGGACGCGAACTCGGAGGCCGAGTAGACCGACGCGCCGGCTTCGCTGACGACCACCTTTTCGATGAACGTGCCGGGCGCCAGCTGCTGGATGCGCTTGATCAGGTCCCCGGCCAACTTGTCCGTCTCGCGGCTGGCAGTGCCGTTGCCAATCGCGATCAGGTTCACGCCGTGCGTGGCGCACAACCGGCCCAGCGTGTGGATCGAACCTTCCCAGTCCTTGCGCGGCTCGTGCGGGTAGACGGTGTGGGTGTCCAGCACCTTGCCGGTGTCGCTCACCACGGCCACCTTCACGCCGGTGCGGATGCCTGGGTCCAGGCCCATCACCACGCGCTTGCCTGCGGGTGCGGCCAGCAGCAGGTCGCGCAGGTTCTCGGCGAAGACCTTGATGGCCACTTTCTCGGCATCTTCACGTAGACGCGCAAACAAATCACGCTCCAGGCTCATCGAGAGCTTGACCTTCCAGGTCCAGGCAATCGTCTTGCGGATCAGCTCGTCGCCCACGCGCTTGGCATGGCGCCAGCCCAGGTGGCCTGCAATGCGGCCTTCGGCCAGCGTTGGCTGACCGGGCACCACCTCCTCGTCCAGCACCAGCTTCGCGTCCAGGATCTCCTGGGTGCGGCCGCGGAACACGGCCAGCGCGCGGTGCGAAGGCACGGTGCGGATCGGCTCGTCGTACTCGAAATAGTCGCGGAACTTGGCATGGTCCGCGTTGTTCGGGTCCTTGCCTTCGACCAGCTTGGAACGCAGCAGCCCTTCGGCCCATAGCCACTCGCGCAGCTTGCCGACCAGCGCGGCGTCTTCGGCCCAGCGCTCGCTGAGCAGGTCGCGCACGCCGTCCACCACGGCAAACGCATCGGCAAAGCCGGCGTCTGCATTGATGAAGGCCGCGGCCTCGGTCATCGGGTCCAGCGTGGGGTCGGCGAACAGCTTGTCCGCGAGCGGCTCCAGCCCGGCCTCGCGGGCGATCATGCCCTTGGTGCGGCGCTTCTGCTTGTAGGGCAGGTAGAGGTCTTCCAGATCCTGCTTGGTCGGCGCGGCCTCGATGGCGGCCTGTAGCTGCGGCGTCAGCTTGCCCTGCTCGGCAATGCTTTTCAGCACCGCCTCGCGCCGGTCTTCCAGCTCGCGCAGGTAGCCCAGCCGGGCTTCCAGTTCGCGCAGCTGGATGTCGTCCAGCCCGTCGGTGGCTTCCTTGCGGTAGCGGGCAATGAAGGGAACCGTGGCGCCGCCGTCCAGCAAGGAGACGGCCGCCTGGACCTGGGCCGGTCGAGCCTTCAGCTCGGCGGCAATTTGCAACAGGATCTTTTCCAAAACTCGTGTCTTCGGTGACCGGGAGAGCGCGGCAGTTTGCCAGAAGCCTGGCAGCCCGGACGCCGCCGCCATGACAACCGGCACGGGTTCGGAACGGCAGAAGCTCGGGTTCTCCCTGATGACGACGCCGGCCATCGTTGGTGCAATGCCAGCCATTGGAACCGGTTCCATATCCGTTCCACCCAACGCACCCACAACCGGCCCGCCCATGGCCGCCAGCTCCCAACAAGGAACGTCTCATGTCCAGCTCATCGCCTTCGCCCCTGCCGCCGCTCGCCCCGCCGCCGCAGTCGCCCATGGCGCTGCCCGGCTTCACCTGGGGCGTGGCGACCGCCTCGTTCCAGATCGAAGGCGCCACCCACGCGGACGGCCGCCTGGCCTCGATCTGGGACACCTTCTGCGACACGCCCGGCAAGGTGCTGAACGGCGACACCGGCGCGAATGCCTGTGACCATTTCAACCGCTGGGAAGCCGACGTGGACATGATCGCGGCGCTGGGCGTGGACGCCTACCGCCTCTCGCTGGCCTGGCCGCGGGTCATGGACGAAAAGGGCCGGCCGAACCAGAAAGGCATCGACTTCTACAAGCACCTGCTGGACCGGCTCGAAGCCAAGGGCCTGCAGCGCTTCGTCACGCTCTACCACTGGGACCTGCCGCAGCACCTGGAAGACCGCGGCGGCTGGCTGAACCGCGACACCGCCTACCGCTTCGCCGAATACGCCGACCTGATGAGCCGCGAGCTGCAAGGCCGCGTCACGTCCTATGCCTCGCTGAACGAGCCCTGGTGCTCGGCCTTCCTGGGCTACGGCAATGGCCACCACGCACCCGGCCGCAGCAGCGTGCGCTACGCCCGGCAGGCCATGCACCACCTGCTGCTGGGCCACGGCCTGGCGCTGCAGGCGCTGAAGGCCAACGACCCAGGCGCGCAGCGCGGCATCGTCGCCAACTTCGGCCGCGGCACGCCCGAGACCAGCAGCCCGGCCGACGTGCGCGCCGCCCAGCTGTTCGAGTTGCAGCACAACGACTGGGTGCTGGGCCCCTTGCTCAAGGGCGCCTACCCTGCCGACCTGGACAGCCTGTGGCCAGGCAGCGCGCCGCTGGTGCTCGAAGGTGACATGGCCACCATCGCGCAGCCGCTGGACTTCCTCGGCGCCAACTACTACTTCCGCACCCAGCTGAAGAGCGACGGCGGCCACGGCTACATCGAGACCGACGTGCCCAACGTCGAGCGCACGCAGATGGGCTGGGAGGTCTACCCGCAAGGCCTTGAAGACCTGCTGCGGGACTTCAAGTCCCGCTACCCCAACCTGCCGCCCGTCTTCATCACCGAAAACGGCATGGCCTCGGACGACCAGGTCGAGGCCGGCCAGGTGCACGACGCGCAGCGCATCAGCTTCCTGAACCGCCACTTCGCCGCGGTGGCGCGGGCCATCGAAGCCGGCGTGGACGTGCGCGGCTATTTCGTCTGGTCGCTGATGGACAACTTCGAATGGGCCTTCGGCTACGAGCGCCGTTTCGGCCTGGTGCATGTGGACTACCAGACCCAGCAGCGCACGCTGAAAGACAGTGCGCTGGCCTTCCAGGCCTTCCTCGCCGCCCGCAAGCAAGGCTGACAACCTTTTTCGCGCTGCTCGCTTCCCTACAGGCCGCCAAGCGGCCCTTTCCCCCGGTCATTTCAAAGACAGATACTGGAGACAAAGCCATGGCCCCAATGAAGTTCAAGACCCTTGCCGCTGCCGCCTTCGTCGCGCTGGCCGCCAACGCCGCCCACGCCCAGAAGGCCGAGGTGATCCACTGGTGGACTTCCGGCGGTGAATCGGCCGCGGTGAAGACCCTGGCCGACGCCTACAACCAGGCTGGCGGCACCTGGGTCGACGCGGCCGTGGCCGGTGCGGACAACGCCCGCGCCGCCGCCATCAACCGCATCGCCGGCGGCAACCCGCCGACCGCCGCCCAGTTCAACACCTCCAAGCAGTACCACGACGTGATTGACGAGGGCCTGCTGAACGACATCGACCCGGTGGCGGCCAAGGAAGGCTGGGACAAGCTCCTGCCCAAGCCCATCATCGACAGCATCAAGATCAAGGGCCACTACTACGCGGTCCCGGTCAACATCCACAACCCGACCTGGTTCTGGTACTCCAAATCCGCACTGACCAAGGCCGGCGTGGCCGCCGAGCCCAAGACGGTGGACGAATTCTTCGCCGCGCTGGACAAGCTGAAGGCCGCCGGCCTGGTGCCGCTGGCACTGGGTGGCCAGAGCTGGCAGGAATGGATCACCTTCTACAGCTTCGTGCTGCATGTGGGCGGCCGGGACGCCTACCTGAAGTTTTTCCGCGATCATGACGTGGCCAGCGTCAACTCCGAGCCCTTCCGCAAGGCCATGACGGCGCTGAAGAAGCTGCACGGCTATGTGGACGCTGGCTCGCCGGGCCGCAACTGGAACGACGCCACCGCGATGGTCATCAGCGGCAAGGCCGGCTTCCAGATCATGGGCGACTGGGCCAAGGGCGAGTTCGGCGCCGCAGGCCAGACAGCAGGCAAGGAATTCGGCTGTTTCGCCGGCTTCGGCCCCAGCGCACCCTACATGGTGGCGGGCGACGTCTTCGTCTTCCCGAAGACGACCAACAAGGCGCAGATCGAAGCCCAGCACAAGCTGGCCACCGTCTTCACCTCGCCGGCCACGCAGGTCGCGTTCAACAACAAGAAGGGCTCGATCCCGATCCGCACCGACGTCGACACCGGCAAGATGGACGTCTGCGCCCAGGCTGGCGTGGCGGCGATGAAGGATGCGTCGCGGCAGATTGCCAACCCCGACATGCTGATGACGCCTGACATGGTCGGCGCGGTGCAGGACGTGATCACCAAGTTCTGGAACAGCAACCAGTCGGTCGACGACGTGGTCAAGGCGCTGCAAGGCGCCATCAAGGGCTGAGCGCCGTCAGGCGCTGAAACAGGAAACCGCCATGGCCATATCTTCTTCCCGACACAGGCCGAGCCGGGCACGGCCATGGCGGGCCTTGACCGCGCAGATCGCGCTGCTGCCGATGGCACTGACCGCGCTGGGCGTCTACATCGGCACCGTGTTGTGGTCGATGCGCATCTCGGTCAGCAGCTCGCGCATCTTCCCGCGCGACGACTTTGTCGGCCTGTCGCAGTACCAGCGGCTGTTCGAAACCGAGCGCTGGCATGTCTCGGTGCAGAACCTCGCCGTCTTCGGCGTGTTGTTCGTCGCCGCCTGCCTGGTGCTGGGGCTGCTGCTGGCGGTGTTGCTGGACCAGCATGTGCGCGGCGAAGGTGTGCTGCGCACCGTATTCCTGTACCCCTATGCCGTTTCGTTCGTCGCCACCGGCCTTGTCTGGCAGTGGATGCTGAACCCCGAGCTGGGCATCCAGTCCACCGTGCGGGCGCTGGGCTTTCCGGACTTCAAGTTCGACTGGATCGTGCAGCAGGACCAGGTCATCTACACCATCGTCATCGCCGCCGTCTGGCAGGCCTCGGGCGTGGTGATGGCGGTCTTGCTGGCAGGCCTGCGCGGCGTGGACGAATCGCTGTGGCATGCCGCGCGGGTCGACGGCGTGCCGCGCTGGCGCTACTACCTCAGCATCGTGCTGCCGCAGCTCGGGCCAGCCATTGGCACCTCGTTCGTGCTGCTGGCCGTTGGCGTGGTCAAGGTCTTCGACGTGGTCGTGGCCATGACCCAGGGCGGCCCGGGCAATGCCAGCGAAGTGCCGGCCAAGTTCATCATGGACAACCTGTTCGGCCGCGCCAACGTTGGCCTGGCCTCCGCCGCCTCCACCGTGATGCTGCTGACCGTGCTGGCCCTGCTCACGCCCTGGTGGTATGCCCGTGCGGTGCAAGCGAAAAAGGCGCGCCATTCATGAACACCGCCACCACCGCCGTGCCCACGCCTCCCATGCCCACCATCGCCCCGCCTGCCAAGCCTGGGTCGCGCCATGCAACGCGGCCCAAGCGCGGCCTGTTCAGCCCCGCGCGCATCGGCCTGTATGCGCTGCTGATCAGCGCCGCGGCCTTCTTCCTGGTGCCGCTGTACGTGATGATCTCGACCTCGCTCAAACCGATGGTCGAGATCCGGCTGGGCAACCTGTTTGCACTGCCCACGCATGCCACCGCGGCCGCCTGGGTGGACGCCTGGTCCAGCGCCTGCACCGGGCTGGACTGCAACGGCATCCAGGTCGGCTTCTGGAACTCGGTGAAGATCGTGCTGCCCAGCACCGTGCTGTCGATCTTCTTCGGCGCGCTGAACGGCTACGCGCTGTCCTTCTGGCGCGTGCGCTGGGCCGGCGTGATCTTTGGCGTGCTGATGTTCGGCGCCTTCGTGCCCTACCAGGTCACGCTGTACCCGCTGGTGCGCATCTTCTCGGCCGCCGGCATGTTCGGCACCCTGCCCTGCATCGTGCTGGTCCACACCATCTTCGGCATGCCGGTGATGACGCTGCTGTTCCGCAACTACTACGCCAGCGTGCCCGGCGAGCTGTTCAAGGCCGCGCGCATCGACGGTGGCGGCTTCTGGCGCATCTTCTTCCAGCTGATGCTGCCGATGTCGCTGCCCATCATCGCGGTGGCCGTGATCATGCAGCTGACCAACATCTGGAACGACTTCCTGCTCGGCCTTGTCTTCGCCGGCCGCGAGAACCTGCCCATGACGGTGCAGCTGAACAACGTGATCAACACCACCACCGGCGAGCGCCTCTACAACGTCAACATGGCCGCCACGCTGCTGACCTCGCTGGTCCCGCTGGTGGTCTACCTGGTCTCCGGCCGCTGGTTCGTCAGAGGCATTGCGGCTGGCGCCGTGAAGGGATGACATGACCATCCCCAGCTCACTTCGTTCGCAGCCCACCAAGGGGGCGCGGGCCAGCCTTGGGGCGGCCCGGCGGCAGTCCCGCATCGGCTAAAGGATTTCCGAACATGTCATCCGTCACCATCGAAGACTTGGACATCCGCCTCTCCGGCGTCGACATCATCCGCCAGCTAAACCTGGAGGTCGGCACCGGCGAATTCCTGGTGCTGCTCGGCCCTTCGGGCTGCGGCAAGTCCACCTTGCTGCACAGCATTGCCGGCCTGATCGACGTGCACGACGGCCGCATGGCCATCGGCGGGCGCGACGTGACCTGGGCCGACCCCAAGGACCGCGGCATCGGCATGGTGTTCCAGTCCTATGCGCTGTACCCGACGATGTCGGTCGAAAAGAACCTGTCCTTCGGCCCGCGCATTGCCGGTGTGCCCAAGGCCGAGATAACCAAGCGCGTCAAGCGCGCGGCCAGCATGCTGCAACTCACCGAGCTGTTGCACCGCAAGCCGGCCCAGCTGTCCGGCGGCCAGCGCCAGCGGGTGGCCATCGGCCGCGCGCTGGTCCGCGAGGCCTCGGTTTTCCTGTTCGACGAGCCGCTGTCCAACCTGGATGCCAAGCTGCGCGGCGAACTGCGCCGCGAGCTGAAAGCGCTGCACCAGGAACTGGGCGCGACCATGATTTACGTCACCCACGACCAGGTCGAGGCCATGACGCTGGCCAGCCGCATCGCGGTGATGAAGTCCGGCGTGATCCAGCAGATCGATACGCCTGCCGCCGTCTACGCCAAGCCGGCCAACATGTTCGTCGCCGGTTTCCTCGGCGCGCCGAGCATGAACTTCGTCACCGGCCAGTTGCAGCGCAACGGTGACGCCCGGCGCTTCGTCTCGCCCACGCTGCAGGTCGATGTCTCGGCTTACCCGTTCGTTCAGCCCCCCGCAGTCGGCCAGCCGGTGGTGCTGGGCGTGCGGCCCCAGCACGTGACGCTGACCCCGGCGGAGGCCACCGGCACGGCAGGCCGCGCGCAGGTCTCGATGGTGGAGCCGATGGGTTCGCACCAGATCATCTGGCTGGACGCGCAAGGCCTGTCACTGGCGGCAGACCTGCAGGCCGAAATGACGCAAGTGGTCGACGGCCACGTCGGTTTCACGCTGGACGCCGCGCACATTTCGTTGTTCGATCCCGGCACGCAGGCCCGGCTGTGAGCGTTTCCAGGACAATCCTGCGCTGATGACCCGCACGCCCACCATCGCCGACGTCGCCCGCCTCGCAGGGGTGGGTAAGGGCACGGCCTCGCGCGCCATCTCGGGCAACGGCGCGGTCTCGCCCGAGACGCTGGCCCGTGTGCGGGAGGCGGTGGCGGCGCTGAACTTCCGCCCGTCGAACGCGGCGCGGGCGCTGTCCACCAAGCGCACCGGCATGGTGGGCATCTACGTGCACGACTTCGCCGGCGACTTCTTCGGTCCCATCCTGCAGGCGGTGGACGGCGAGTTGCGCGGCGCAAACCGGCACATGGTCGCGGCCAATGGCTGCGGCCTGGGCGTGGGTGCCGGGCCGGACGATGGTGACGCCCGCCAGCGGGCGCTGGACGGCATCCGCTTCCTGATCGAAAGGGAATGCGATGGCGTGCTCGTCGTCAGCAACGCCCTCAGCTCCGAAGACCTGGACATGCTGTGGAGCGAGAAGGCACCGCTGGTGGTGCTGAACCAGACCAGCCCTTCCAAGCCCGAGCACTGCTTCTCGACCGATCACGAACTCGCCGGCCGGCTGGCCGCGCATGCGCTGCTGCAGCAAGGCCACCGCGAACTGGCCTGCATCAGCGGCCTTCACACCGCGCCAGACAACGCGCTGCGCATGGCCGGCTTCCATGCCGAGCTGGCGCAGCATGGCGTGATCATTCCGCCCTCGCATCAGCGCGAAGGCCAGTTCAGCTTCGATGGCGGACACGCCGCCGCGCAGGCGCTGCTGGCGCAGGGGCTGGATTTCAGTGCCCTCTTCTGCGCGAACGACACCATGGCCATGGCCGCCATTGCCTGCTTGGGCAAGGCGGGCGTCAAAGTGCCGGACCAGCTCTCGGTGCTCGGCTTCGACGACAGCGTGCTGGCCCGCTACACCACGCCCGCGCTGAGCACCGTGCGCGTGCCCAGCGTGGACATGGCCGCCAACGGCTGCCGCTTCCTGCTGAACCTCTGCTACGGCCTCACGCTGCCGGTGCAGCGCGAGTTCCCGCCGGAGGTCGTGTGGCGTGACTCGGTGCGGCCGGGGCCGCATGCCAACGAGTCCACGCCGGCCGTGCAGGTCAAGATGGCCCGCAAGCGCAGCCCGACCTTCAAGGCCTGAGCCGGCTGAACCGCAAGGGGAAGGCTTCGACAGGCTCAGCCCGAACGGGGATCCGGCTCAGCCCGAACGGAGAAGGTGGCGGCCCGAACGGGGATGGTGGCTCAGCCGCGCAGTTGCGCCCGCAGGTTCGCGCCCACCTCCGGTCGCTCCTTGAACGGATCGGTCGGGTTGCGCAGCTGCAGAATGTCTTCCATGCGCATCTGCACGCCACCCAACGCATGCGGGTGGCTGAAGACGTAGAACTGGCGCTTGCGCACCGCCTCGAACACCCACTGCATGACCTGCTCGGCCGTCAGCTTGCCGCTGCTCACCGCCTTGTCGGACATGGCCTGGGCGATCAGCTGGCTCTTGGTGGGCTTGTGGTCACCGTCGTTGAAGTCCGCCGGCCGGTTGCGCTCGCTGTGGCTGATGCCGGTGGGCACGAAGTACGGGCACAGCACGCTGGTGCCGATCTGGTCGGTCACCAAAGCCAGGTCCTGGTAGAGCGTTTCGCTCATGGCCACCACCGCATGCTTGGTCACGTTGTAGACACCCATGTTGGGCGCGTTCAGCATGCCGGCCATCGAGGCGGTGTTGACGATGTGGCCCTCGTACGAAGGGTCAGCCTTCGCCGCATCCAGCATCATTGGCGTGAAGACGCGCACGCCGTGGGCGACACCCATCAGGTTCACGCCCACCACCCACTCCCAATCCTTCAGCGTGTGCTCCCAGATCAGGCCGCCCGCGCCCACGCCGGCGTTGTTGAACACGAAGTGCGGCGCGCCGAAGGTCTCCAGCGTGGCCGCACCCATCGCCTCCACGCGCTCGGCCTTGGCCACGTCCAGCTGGAACGGCAGCACCTCGGCGCCCAGGCCTCGGATCTCGGCCACGGCCTTGTCCAGCGCGTCCTGCTGCACGTCGGCCATCACGATGCGCATGCCCTCGCGGGCGGCAATGCGCGAGGCCTCCAGCCCGAAGCCGGAACCGGCGCCGGTGATCACCGCGGTGCGGCCCTGGAATGTCTTCATGCTTGTCTCCTGTCGGTGTTTTTGTGCTTCAAGCCACGGGTTTGAGGGCAAAGCCGATGCGCGGGAAGTGCACGTGCACACGGCCCGCACGCGCGTCCTCGCGGGCCAGCACGACCTCGCTGTCATCCAGGCCAACCAGCATGCCCGGCACCGGATCACGGCCGTAGTCGGTCGGCGTGACGGTGACCTGCGTGCCAGCTTCCAGCCCCTGGCCGGGCGCCACCGCCGTCTCGGCATAGCGGCCGCCGCTGGACAGCGCCAGTGCCACCGCCGCGCCTGAGCCCAGCGGCTGCATGCGGCCATGGCCGAAGGCCGCCACACGTTCGTACCAGGCCAGCAGCTTCGGGTGGCCGTCCAGCACGCCCGCAACCGGCGGCACGCGAAGGATGAACCAGATGGACTGAGCCACCGAGAAGTCCGCCACGCTGGGCTGGCCGCCGGCCATGAAGTCGCCACTGCCAGCCAGGTGCGCTTCCAGCCAATTCAGGTAGCTCTTCAACTGCGCCGCCAGGTCGCCCAGCGACGGGCGCAGCATGCCGGCGGTGAAGCTGGCCCGGTCCACCGCAAAGGCCTTCATCGCCTCGGGCGACAGGCCCTTCAGCGCGTAGGCGATGCCGGCTGGCTGCAGCGTGTACGGAATCGCCGCCCAGAACAGCGTGGTGTCGGCCCATTGCGAGAGCATGCTGGCCGTGCCCGCTTCACCCGCCGGGAACAGGCTGGGCGCGGGGCGGCGCTGCTCGAGCAGGTCCACGATGCGCCGCGTGTCGCAGTAGACGTCGGCGCCGACCTGCAGCACCGGCGTCTTGCGGTAGCCGCCGGTGAGCGCCACCACGTCGGGCTTGGGCATGATCTCGGGGATGTGCACGCTGTACCAGTCCAGGCCCTTGTAGCCCAGGATCAGGCGGATCTTTTCCGAGAACGGCGAGCCCTCGTAGTGGTGCAGCACCAGGCTGAGACACTCCGGCGTGGTGGCTTGGCTCATCGCGGCGACCTCCACATTTCGTGGTGGGGAATGTTGTCTTCCAGGTAAGGCTCGCCCACCAACGTGTAGCCAAACTCGCCGTACAGCTTCGCCAGGTGGGCCTGCGCGCTGATGCGGTTGCCCTGCCCGGGCCACACCTGGTCGGCCCGGCGCAGTGCCTCGCCCACCAGCAGCCGGCCCACGCCCTGCCCGCGCAACCGCGGGTCGTTGACCACGCGGCCCATCGAAGGCTCGGCGTATTTCACGCCCGGGTCCACCATGCGCAGGTAGGCCACGAGTTGGCCTGCAGGCAGCTCGCCAATGGGCTGCGCCAGCCGGCCCAGCAGGTGCCAGCTGTCCAGGTCCACGCCGTCCACGTCCAGGTAGGCGCAGGCCTGCTCCAGCACGAAGACCTCGGCGCGCAGCCGCAGCGCGTCGTACACGTCGCGGGCCGACAGGTCGCCAAAGCGCGACCATTGCCAGGTGATCGCCAGCGCCGCCATCAGACGAGCTTCACCAGCTGCTTGCCGAAGTTCTTGCCCTTGAGCAGGCCGAGGAATGCCTCCGGCGCGCTGGCAATGCCTTCGGCCACGGTCTCGCGGTACTTCAGCTGGCCGGTGGCCACCAAGGCGCCCAGCTCCTTGAGCGCCTCGGGCCACACGCCCATGTGCTCGCTGACGATGAAGCCTTCCAGCTTCATGCGGTTGACCAGGATCAGCGACGGATTGGTCATCGGGATCGGATCGCCGTTGTAGCCGGAGATCATCCCGCAGAAGGCGATGCGGCTGAAGGCATTGCAGCGCAGCATCACCGCGTCCAGGATCATGCCGCCGACGTTCTCGAAGTAGCCGTCGATGCCATCCGGGCAGGCTTCCTTCAGCGCGCGGGACAGCGACTTCAGGTCCGGGTGGGCCTTGTAGTCGATGCAGGCATCGAAGCCCAGTTCGCTGACCACCTGGCCGCACTTGTCCGGCCCGCCGGCAATGCCCACCACGCGGCAACCACGTGCCTTGGCCAGCTGGCCCACGGCGCCACCCACCGCGCCGCTGGCCGCGCTCACCACCACCGTCTCGCCGGCCTTGGGGGTGATGATCTTGACCAGGCCATACCAGCCGGTCACGCCCGGCATGCCGACCGCGCCGAGGTAGGCCGACAGCGGGATGTGCGTCGTGTCGACCTTCTGCAGCACGCCACGCTGGTTGGCGTCCACGCGCTGGTACTCCTGCCAGCCGCCCATGCCGACCACCTTGTCACCCGCCTTGAAATGGCTGTTGCGCGATTCGACGACCTCGCCCACGGTGCCGCCGATCATCACCTCGCCCAGCGGCTGCGGCTGCGCGTAGCTCTTGCTGTCGTTCATGCGGCCGCGCATGTAGGGGTCCAGGCTGAGGTAATGGTTGCGCACCAGCACCTCGCCATCGGCCAGCGCCGAGACCGGCGTCTCGACCAGCTTGAAGTTGGCCACGCTGGGCTCGCCCGTGGGGCGGTTGTCGAGCAGGATCTGGCGGTTGGTGAGCGACATGGTGAAGGTCCTTGTAGAGGTGTGATGCGCTCAGGCGTCGCCGGAGGACGGGACGCCGCGTTGCGCAGGGTTCACGCGATGCGGGTTGACCGGCATCGCGCGGAGGAACTTGAAAGTGGCCGTGGCGTGGGCGCACAGGTCGCCCGCGCTGTTGAGGATGCGGCCCTCGCAGAAGGCCATCGTGACGGTGCGCTGCAGCACATGGCCGATGCCGCGCAACTCACCCTCGGCGGGGCGCAGGAAGCTGGTCTTCAGCTCGATGGTGGCCACACCCGGGCCTTCCATCTGGCCGCTGCGCGCGGCGAGCGCCATCGAAATGTCCAGCATGGTCATCAACAGGCCGCCATGGGCCACGTCCCAGCCGTTCAGGTGCGGCGGCTGCAACCAGACGCGCACTTCGGCGGTGTCTTCGGTGCAGCCGTAGAACTGCAGGCCCAGGTGGTGGGCGAAAGGGATGGGGATCGGGAAGGCTTGGGGCGTGGACGACATGAAATCCTCAGGAGGCTGGGCTGCCGGAAATCAGCCCGGCGGCATGGCCCTGATCATCCCCCATGGATGGCGCTGACACCGCCGTCCACCGCCAGGATCTGGCCGGTGATGTGCTTGCCAGCGGCGGAGGCGAACAGCAGCGCGGCACCCTTGAGGTCGTCGTCGTCGCCCAGGCGGCGCAGCGGCGCCTTGGCGGCCATGTTCTCCTCCCCCACCGCGGCCAGCAGGCCCTTGGTCATGCGGCTGGGGAAGAAGCCCGGGGCAATGGCGTTCACGGTGATGCCGTATTCGCCCCACTCGCCAGCCAGCGCGCGGGTGAAGTTCACCACCGCGCCCTTGCTGGTGTTATAGGCAATGGTCTTCATCTCGTGGGTGTTGCCGGCCAGGCCGGCGATGCTGGCCACGTTGATGATGCGGCCGTGGCGGCGCGGGATCATGCTGGCCTGCGCCACCAGCTGGCTGAAGACAAACAGGCTGCGGATGTTCAGGTTCATCACCTTGTCCCAGGCCTCCAGCGGGTGGTCCTCGGCCGGTGCGCCCCAGGTGGCGCCGGCGTTGTTGACGAGGATGTCGATCCGGCCCAGGCGCTGCATGGCCTCGGCCACGACGCGCTTGGCGTCTTCGGGCTGGCTGGCATCGGCCGCGATCCAGCTGGCGTCAATGCCCTTGGCCTTCAGGATGGCCGCGGCCTCTTCCAGGTCGCCGGCCTTGCGCGAGCTCAACACGAGCTTCGCGCCGGCTTCGCCCAGGCTCTCGGCGATCTGCAGGCCCAGGCCGCGCGAGCCGCCGGTGACCACGGCCGTCTGGCCGCTGAGGTCCATCAACTTGGCAATCGGGGTGCTCATGTCTGTGTCTCCTTGTGTGTGTGCGTGTGATCAGAACCAGCTGTCTTGCATCTCGCGGCAGACCGCTTCACGTTGGCTGACGACGGCCAGCCAGGCGCCGATCTTGGGCAGCTCGTAGACGTGGAAGTAGCGCATCGCGGCCAGCAGGCCGGCGTTGCGCGCGGCTTGCTCATCGGTCGCAGGTGCAGCCTGCTTCGCGGCCAGTCCCAGCTCCAGCCAGATCCACGCGAGCACCACATGGCCGAAAGCCTGCAGGTAAGGCGTGGCATTGGCCAGCGCCTCTTCCGGCACGCCCGTGGCCCAGGCGGACTTGGTGGCCGCGCCCAGCTGCTGCAGCGCCGCGGCCAGGCCGTTGGCCGGTTCGGCCAGACCTTGGACCTGGCCCGCACGCTGGATGGTCTCGCCCACGCGCGTGGCCAGCAGCTTCAGGCCCGCACCGCCCTGCATCACCACCTTGCGGCCCAGCAGGTCCAGCGCCTGGATGCCGTGCGTGCCTTCGTGGATCATGTTCAGGCGGTTGTCGCGCCAGTACTGCTCGACAGGGAAGTCCCGCGTGTAGCCGTAGCCGCCGTGGACCTGGATCGCCAGGCTGTTGGCCTCCAGGCACCACTCGCTGGGCCAGCTCTTGGCAATCGGCGTGAGCACTTCCAGCAGCAGGCTGGCTTCAGCCGCCGCTTCCGGCGTGCCGGTGTGCGACTCGTCCACCAGCCGCGCGCAATACAGCTCCAGCGCCAGCGCACCTTCGCAATACGCCTTTTGCGCCAGCAGCATGCGCTTCACGTCCGCGTGTTCGATGATGGGGACCTGCGGCTCCGCAGCGTCTTTCCCGCCTTCGGTGATGGGCCGGCCTTGCGGCCGCTGCCGCGCATAGGCCAGCGAGGCCTCGTAGCCCGCCATGCCCAGCATCGTGGCCGCCATGCCCACGCCGATGCGCGCCTCGTTCATCATGTGGAACATGCAGCGCAGCCCTTCGCCGGCTCGGCCCACCAGGTAGCCGATGGCGCCTGGGCCACCGCGCACCGGGAACCTGCCTTCGCCGAAGTTCAGCAAGGTGTTGGTCGTGCCGCGCCAGCCGCACTTGTGGTTCAGGCCGGCCAGTGCCACGTCGTTGCGCTCACCGGTCAACCGGCCTTGCGCGTCCACCAGCTTCTTCGGCACGATGAACAGCGAGATGCCGCGCGTGCCGGGCACCAGCTTGCCGTCCGGCCCAGGGATCTTGGCCAGCACCAGGTGGATGATGTTTTCGTTCAGCTCGTGCTCGCCGGCCGAGATCCACATCTTGTTGCCGGTCAGCCGGTAGCGCGCGCCGAAGGGTTCGGCCTCGAAATCGTCGCCATCGGGCACGGCCTTGGTTGCCACGTCCGACAGGCTGGAGCCGGCCTGCGGCTCGGACAGGCACATGGTGCCGGACCAGCGGCCGCTGAACTCGTTGAGTGCGAACACCGTCTTCTGCAGCTCGGTGCCATGCTTCATCAGCAGGTTGGCATTGCCGGTGGTCAGCATGCCGGTGCCGATGCTGACCGATGCCTTGGCGAAAAACGCATTCGCCGCCGCTTCGACGGTGTACGGCAGCTGCATGCCGCCGTGTTCATAGTCCTGCGCGGCGCTGAGCATGCCGGAGGCCGCGTAGGCCTTCACGGCGTCGTGCGTGGCCTGCGGCAGGATCACCTTCTCGCCGTCGAAGCGCGGCTCCTCGGTGTCCACCAGCCGGTTGAACGGCGCGTACTTCTCACGCGCGATGCGCTCGCAGGTGTCCAGCACCTGGGCGAAGGTTTCCAGGCTGTGGTCGGCAAAACGCGGCCGCTCGGTCAGCGTGTCGGCGTGCAGCCAGTCACGCAGCAAAAAGTCCACCAGGGCGCGCATGGTCCCTCCTTTGAGATGACGGGCGGCAGCAGCGGTCGCCCATGCAGCAGCGGCCCGCGCACCGTGGGCGCGCGGTGCCACCGGCCATGGCTTACAGGACCTCGAAGACGCCGGCGGCGCCCATGCCGCCGCCGATGCACATGGTCACGCAGACCTTCTTCGCGCCACGGCGCTTGCCTTCGATCAGCGCGTGGCCGGTCAGGCGCTGGCCAGAAACGCCATACGGGTGGCCGACCGCAATCGCGCCACCATTGACGTTCAGCTTGTCCATTGGAATGCCCAGCGTGTCGGCGCAGTACAGCACCTGCACCGCGAAGGCTTCGTTCAGCTCCCAGAGGTCGATGTCGGCCACCATCAGGCCCAGGCGCTTCAAGACCTTGGGCACCGCGAAGACCGGGCCAATGCCCATTTCGTCAGGCTCGCAACCGGCCACGGCAAAGCCGAGGAAGCGGCCAAGCGGCGTCAGGCCCTTCTGCTGCGCGTACTTGTCGCTGACCAGCACACAGGCGCCGCCGCCGTCGCTGAACTGGCTGGCATTGCCGGCGGAGATCACGCCGCCCGGCAGCGCCGTGCGGATGCCGCGCACCGCTTCCAGCGTGGTACCCGGACGCAGGCCCTCGTCGGCGCTGCAGGTCACTTCCTTGCTGCGCAGACCCAGGGTCTTGTCGATCACGCCGGCCGTCACGGTGATGGGCGCGATCTCTGCGTTGAACAGGCCCGCTTCCTGTGCGGCGCAAGCCTTCTGCTGGCTGGCCGCGCCGTATTCGTCCATGCGCTCCTTGGGGATCTTGTAGCGCTGCGCCACGTTCTCGGCGGTCTGCAGCATGCTCCAGTAGATCTCCGGCTTGTTTTTCATGAGCCAGCTTTCGTGCAGCATGTGGTGGTTCATTTCCTGCTGCACGCAGGAGATGCTTTCCACGCCACCGGCCACGTAGGCATCGCCCTCGCCGGCAATGATGCGCTGCGCAGCCATCGCGATGGTCTGCAGGCCGCTGGAGCAGAAACGGTTCACGGTGACACCGCTGACGGTGATCGGCAGGCCGGCGCGCAGCGCGATCTGACGCGCGATGTTGGCGCCGGTAGCACCTTCGGGGTTGGCGCAGCCCATCAGCACGTCTTCGATGGCACCGGCTTCGATGCCGGCCCGCTCGACAGCGGCCTTGACGGCATGGCCGCCCAGCGTCGCGCCATGGGTCATGTTGAAAGCGCCCTTCCAGCTCTTGGCGAGCGGGGTGCGGGCGGTGGAAACAATGACGGCATCGGTCATGGCAATTCCTGTGTGTTCTGTATGTGGTGGGGCGCGATCAGCTGAAGGATTTGCCTTCGGCTGCGAGCTTCGCGAGCAGCGGCGCGGGCTGCCAGAAGGTCGCGTCGTCATGCGGGTTCTGCGCAAAGCGCTTCATCATCTGCACCACGTTGTAGAGGCCGACCGTGTCGGCGTAGCACATCGGACCACCGCGGTGCAGCGGGAAGCCGTAGCCGGTCAGGTAGACCATGTCCACGTCCGACGCGCGCTGGGCGATGCCCTCTTCCAGCAAGCGCGCGGCTTCGTTGACCAGCGCAAACACCAGGCGATGGACGATCTCGTCGTCGCTGATCTTGCGCGGCGTGATGCCCAGGTCCTTGCGGTAGTCGGCAATCATCTGCTCGACCAGCGGCGACGGGATCGCGTCACGCTTTCCGGGCACGTAGTCATACCAGCCGGCCCCCGTCTTCTGGCCGAAGCGGCCCATCTCGCACAGCAGGTCGGCCGTCTTGGAGTAGCGCAGGTCCGGCTTCTCCAGGTAGCGGCGCTTGCGGATGTACCAGCCCACGTCGTTGCCGGCCAGGTCGCCCATGCGGAACGGGCCCATCGCGAAGCCGAACTTCTCGGCCGCCTTGTCCACCTGCGCCGGCGTGGCGCCTTCCTCCAGCAGGAAGCCGGCCTGGCGGCTGTACTGCTCGATCATGCGGTTGCCGATGAAGCCATCGCACACGCCCGAGACCACGCAGGTCTTCTTGATCTTCTTGCCCAGCTGCATCACGGTGGCCAGCACGTCCTTGGCGGTGGCCGCGCCGCGCACCACCTCCAGCAGCTTCATCACGTTGGCCGGGCTGAAGAAGTGGGTCCCAATGACGTCCTGCGGGCGCTTGGTGAAAGCTGCGATCTTGTTGACGTCCAGCGTGGAGGTGTTGCTGGCCAGGATGGCGCCGGGCTTCATCACACGGTCCAGCTCCTGGAACACGGCCTTCTTCACGTCGATGTCCTCAAACACGGCCTCGATCACCATGTCGGCGTCGCCCAGTGCGTCGTAGCTCAGCGTGGTCGACAGCAGCGCCATGCGCTCGTCGTACTTCTCCTGCTTCAGCTTGCCCTTCTTGACCTGGCCTTCATAGTTCTTGCGCATCGTGGCCACGCCACGGTCCAACGCGTCCTGCTTCATCTCCAGCATCACGACGGGAATGCCAGCGTTCAGGAAGTTCATCGCGATGCCGCCGCCCATCGTGCCGGCGCCGATCACGGCCAGCTTGTTGATGGGGCGCACCGGCGTGCCGTCCGGCACGTCGGAGATCTTGCTTGCGGCGCGCTCGGCGAAGAAGGCATGGCGCAGGGCCTTGCTTTCGGGCGTGAACATCAGCGCGATGAAGGCCTCTCGCTCGACCTTCATGCCGGCCTCGAAGTCCTTGCCCAGCGAGGCCGCCACGGCTTCCACGCACTGCAGCGGCGCCGGGAAATTCTTGGACATCGCGCCCACGGTGTTGCGCGAGAACTGCAGGAAAGCCTGCGCTTCCGGATGCTTGACCTTCAGGTCGCGCACCAGCGGCAGCGGCCGCACCTCGGCCACTTCCTTGGCGAACGCGATGGCGCCTTCCAGCAGGTCGCCGTCGATCATGCGGTCGAACAGTTTCTGGCCTGGCTGCATCGCCAGCAACTCGCTCTTCACCGGCTCGCCGCTGACGATGATGTTCAGCGCGGTTTCCAGCCCCAGCACACGCGGCAGGCGCTGCGTGCCACCAGCGCCCGGCACCAGGCCCAGCTTCACTTCCGGCAAGGCCACGTTGGTGCCCGGCGCGGCGACGCGGTAATGCGCGCCCAGCGCCAGCTCCAGCCCGCCGCCCATGCACACCGAATGAATGGCCGCGACGATGGGCTTGCTGCAGGCCTCTTCCAGCTTGATCAGCGACAGCAGGTTGGGCTCGGCCAGCGCGCGCGGGGTGCCGAATTCCTTGATGTCCGCGCCCCCCGAAAACGCCTTGCCGGCGCCAGTGACCACGATGGCGCTGACGGCCGCATCGGCCTGCGCCTTCTCCAGCCCGTCGGCGATCGCCAGGCGGGTCGCCGCGCCCAAGCCGTTGACGGGAGGATTGTTCAGCGTGATGACGGCCACATTGCCGCGGACTTCATAGCTTGCGCTCATGTCGGTATCCCTTTGGGAAAGGAGAGGAAAGACGCCGGAAGGCGACGTGCTGACCCGGTGGAGAAAGCGTCCCGACCAGAATTAGCACGATCGTTCGATTCTAAGAACGAGGACGTTTCAGATGATGTCCCTGCTGCGACAGGTGGGGGGAGGGAAAACACCAAGAAGACCTTGGCAGCGGGCAGGACAACGCCGCGCGCCGTACGGGCCCCTCCGGGCACGCATGCCTGCCGAAGTCGCCCCGTTCAAACCTCCAGCCACTCCTTGCGGACGTTGCTGTTGGCCTTCAGTTCTGCCGGCGAGCCCTCGAACACGATGCGGCCGTGGCCCATCACCAGACAACGTTCGGAGACTTCGAGGGCGATGGTGAGCTTCTGTTCGACCAGCAGGACCGAGATGCCGCGGCGCTTGAGTTCGCGCAGGTAGTCGGCGACGAGTTCCACGATCTTCGGGGCGAGGCCTTCGGTGGGCTCGTCGATCATGATCAGGTCCGGGTCGCCCATCAGCGTGCGGCACAGCGTGAGCATCTGCTGCTCGCCGCCTGAGAGCACGCCGGCGGCGGTGTGTTCACGCTCCTTCAGGCGAGGGAACAGCTTGAACATGTCGTCCAGGCTCCAGCGGCCTTTTTTGTTGCCGCTCTTCACGCCCAGCAGCAGGTTCTGGCCCACGGTGAGGCGCGGGAAGATGTCGCGGTTCTCGGGCACGTAGCCAATGCCTTCGTGGGCGATCTCGAAGGCCTTGCGGCCGACCAGTTCGCGGCCCCGCCACTTGACCGAGCCCTGTGCGTCCACCAGGCCCATGATGGCCTTGACGGTGGTGGAGCGGCCCGCGCCGTTGCGACCCAGCAGGCTGACGATCTCGCCTTCGCCAATGTTCAGCGACACGCCGTGCAGCACATGGCTCTTGCCATAGTAGGCATGCACATTGGACAGCTGCAGCAGTTCTTTTGTCATGCAGCGCACCCCATCGGCTGCGCCACAGCTTCGGCCGCCTGGTGATCAGCCAGCACCGAGCCGAGGTAGGCCTCCTGCACGCGCGGGTTGGCGCGCACCGCATCTGGCGTGTCGAAGGCGATCACCTCGCCATAGACCAGCACCGCAATGCGGTCCGCCAGGCCGAAGACCACGCCCATGTCGTGTTCCACGGTCAGCAGCGTCTTGCCTTCGGTGACCTCGCGGATCAGCTGGATGAAGCGCTTGGTTTCGCTCTTGCTCATGCCGGCGGTCGGTTCGTCCAGCAGGATCACGCTGGAGCCGCCGGCGATGGTGATGCCGATCTCCAGCGCACGCTGCTCGGCATAGGTGAGGTTCATTGCCAGCTGGTCGCGCCGCTTGTCGAGCTTGATCATCTGCATGACCTCCTCGGCACGCGCGTTGGCCTCGTGCTGGTTGGACAGGAAGCGCCAGAACGCGTAGCGCTGGCCCATGGACCACAGCACCGCACAGCGCAGGTTCTCGAACACCGAGAGGCGGGTGAACAGGTTGCTGACCTGGAAGCTGCGCGACAGTCCGCGGCGGTTGATTTCGTAAGGCTTGAGCCCGTCGATGCGCTCGCCGTGCAGGCGGATCTCGCCGCTGCTGAGGCCGAAGCGCCCGGAGATCAGGTTGAACAAGGTGGACTTGCCCGCGCCGTTGGGCCCGATGATGGCCACGCGCTCGCCCGGCTTCACCTGCAGCTGTGCGCCGCGGATGATTTCCGTCAGCCCAAACCGCTTGTGCGCCCCTAACAATTCCAAGGCGTACGGGCTGGACCCGTTGGAAGACACGGCAACCGAACTGCTCATCACAAGGCCTCCCTGCGCTTCATCTCGCGCTCGATCTCTTCCTGCGCCTCGCCCCATTGCTGGGCAAAGTGCCGCCTCGAAACTTCGAACAACCCGGCACCGGTCAGCAGCAGCAGCGCTGCGCCGCACCAGGCATCCAGGCCTTTGGCATCCAGCGTCACGCCGAGGAAGTTCATCTGCGGGCCCAGCGCCTCGTTGAGCCGCAGGTGGTAGACCATCTCGATGCAGACCGCCGCGGCCAGCAGCACCGTGGCTGCCGTGCCAGCCAGCGCCAGGTAGCCTGTCCACAAGCGGCCCAGCTTGCCGTGCGCAGCCACGCGAAGGTTCATCATGACCAGTCCGGCCACACCACCGGGCGCAAACATCACCATGAACATGAAGACCAGGCCCAGGTAGAGCAGCCAAGCCTGCGTGAGCTCCGACAGCAGCACCAGCGCCACGACCATCAGCACCGCGCCGATGATGGGCCCGAAGAAGAAAGTGGCGCCGCCGAGGAACACGAACAGCAGGTAAGAGCCCGAACGCGCGGCGCCGACCACTTCGGCATTGACGATCTCGGTGTTCAGCGCGCTCAGCCCGCCCGCAATGCCGGCGAAGAAGCCGGAGATCATGAAGGCCAGGTAGCGCACGCGCTGCGTGGAGTAGCCGATGAACTCGACGCGCTCCGGGTTGTCGCGCACGGCGTTGAGCATGCGGCCCAGCGGCGTGCGGGTCAGCGCGAACATCAGCCCGGTGCAGACGAAGCAGTAGACGGCGATCAGGTAGTACAGCTGGATCTGCGGCCCGAAGCTGATGCCGAAGACCTTCTCGCCGACCACGCGGTTGCCCGAGACGCCGCCCTCGCCGCCGAAGAACTCCGGCAGCATCAGCGACATGGACCAGACCAGCTCGCCCAGGCCCAGCGTGATCATCGCGAAGGTCGTGCCACTCTTCTTGGTCGTCACGTAGCCCAGCAGCGCGGCGAAGAACAGGCCGCCCAGCCCGCCCGCGATCGGCACCAGGCTGACCGGCAGGTGCAGGCTGCCGGCGCTGACGGCGTTCAGCGCATGGATCGCAACAAAGCCGCCGAGACCGCTGTAGACCGCATGCCCAAAGCTCAGCATGCCGCCCTGGCCGAGCAGGATGTTGTAGGCAAGGCAGGCGATGATGCCGATGCCCATCTGGCACAGCATGGTCTGCGCGAAGCTGGTGGTCCACAGCAGCGGCACGACCAGCAAGGTCACGGCGAACAGGCTCCAGATCAGCGCGCGGCCCACATTCCAGGGCTTGAAGTGGTAGCTGCGCGGACTGGGTTGCCGGCGCACGGTGGCCACTGGCGGCGGGCCGCTGGGCACCGCGGCCAGCACCGGCGCGGCAGGACGGATGGCCGCGGGCGAAGCCGCCATGTCAGGTTGTACAGCCATGCTCATTGCCTCATTCCTCCCGTGTGCCCATCAAGCCCTTGGGCCGGAAGATCAGGATCAACACCAGCAGCAGGTACGGCAGGATGGGCGCCGCCTGCGCCAGCGTGATGCGCAGCAGCGGCCAGCCCCGCGAGCCTTCGTGCACCGAAGCGCCGAAGCGGTTGAACAGGTCGGCCAGCGAAGCGTCCACCGTCAGCGGCAGCGTCTGCAAAAGGCCGATGACGATGGAGCCGACAAAGGCCCCGGCCAGCGAGCCCATGCCGCCCACCACCACGACCACGAAGATGATGGAGCCGACCACCGCGGCCATCGCCGGCTCGGTGACGAAGGTGACACCGCCGATCACGCCGGCCAGCGCCGCCAGTGCGCAGCCGGAGCCGAACACCAGCATCAGCACGCGCGGCACGTTGTGGCCCAGCGCCTCGGCCATTTCCGGGTGGGTCAGCGCCGCCTGGATCACCAGGCCGATGCGGGTGCGCGTCAGCAGCAGCCACAGCGCAAGCAGCATGCCCAGCGAGACCAGCATCATGAAGGCGCGGGTCATCGGGAAACGCGAGCAGCTGGCTGCCGCCTCGCCTGCGGACTGGCACATCTCCGGCGGCGCCACGCCCGCCACGATGGACAGCCCGTGCTGGGCCGACTGCACCACCGTGAAGGCCGAGCTTTGCAGCCAGGCCGGCGGCACCGCCGGCACCGGCGTGCGGCCCCAGATCAGCTGCACCACTTCCAGCACCACGTAGGACAGGCCGAAGGTGATCAGCAGTTCGGGCACATGGCCGAACTTGTGCGCGCGGCGCAGTGCCGTGCGCTCGAACAAGGCGCCCAGGCCGCCGACGATCAGCGGGGCCAGCACCAGCGCAGCGGTGAAGCCCAGCCAGTTGCTCAGCGAATAGGCCACGTAGGCGCCCAGCATGTAGAAGCTGGCATGGGCGAAGTTCAGCACGCCCATCATGCTGAAGATCAGCGTCAGCCCGGAGCTGAGCATGAACAGCAACAGCCCGGAGCTGAAGCCGTTCAGCAGGTTGATCAGGATCTGGTCCACGGCAGGTGATTCCAGTGACGTAGAAAGGTCGACAAAAAGGGCCCGGCGGAGCGGCGTCCGGCGGGCCCGGTTCAGGCGCGCAGCGGCGCGCTCACCCTGCTCAGGGCCGCTTCATCTGGCACGAGGTGGGCGTGCTGGAAACATACGCGTCGTAGGCCTTGACCTCGGCGAAGGTGTAGCCGGTGTTCTCGACGCTGTAGTTGTTCTTCGCGTCAGTCTTCTGCCAAACCGAGATGAACAGCGGCTGCTGCAGTTGGTGGTCGGTCTTGCGCATCTCGACCTCGCCGTTGAAGCTCTTGAACTTCAGGCCTTCCATGGCAGCGGCGACCTTCACCGGGTCGGTGGACTTGGCCTTGGCCATCGCGTCGCTCAGCAGCGCGAACAGGTGGTAGCTGGAGCCCGTGTACCAGTCGTCGTTGAACTTGGTCTTGAAGTCAGCCATCAGCTTGGCGGTCGCGCCACCCATGTTGGAGGTGGCGTAGGCGACCTGGAACACACGACCGGCTGCCGCGGCACCGAGCGCGGTGGGCGTGCCTGTCACGCCGGCGTAGTAGGTGTAGAACTTGACGTTCAGGCCGGCGTCGTTGGCCGCCTTCACCAGCAGGGTGAGGTCGGATCCCCAGTTGCCGGTCACCACGGTGTCGGCGCCGGAGGCCTTGATCTTGGCGACATATGGCGCGAAGTCGCGCACCTGGGCCAGGGGATGCAGATCTTCGCCCGCCACCTGCACGTCCGGACGCTTGCGCGCCAGCGCGTCCTTGAAGTATTTGGCCACCTGCTGGCCATGCGAATAGTTCTGATTGATCAGGTAGACCTTCTGAATGTCCTTCTGGTCCTTCATGAAGGTGGTCAAGGCCTCCATCTTCATCGAGGTGTCGGCGTCCAGCCGGAAGTGCCAGTAGCTGCACTTGCTGTTGGTCAGGTCGGGGTCTACCGCAGAATGATTGAGGTAGACGACTTCCTTGCCCGGGTTGCGCTCGTTGTGCTTGTTGATCGCATCGATCAGCGCCAGTGCAACGCTGGAGCCATTGCCCTGGGTCACATAGCGCACACCCTGGTCGATGGCCGACTTCAAGGCATTCAACGACTCGGCCGGGCTGAGCTTGTTGTCAATCGGGACGACTTCAAACTTCACGCCGGCCGCATTGCCCTTGTTGAACTGCTCGGCAATGAACTGGAAGCTCTTGACCTGGTTCTGGCCGACCGGGGCCATCAGCCCGCTCAAGGGGTCGATCCACGCGACCTTGACCGTTTCGCCCTTCTGGGCGTGGGCCAGGCCGGTGGTCATCGCCAGCGATGCCGTGACCACCATGCCAAGCCATTTGTAGCTGATCTTCATCGGGCCGTCTCCTGTTGTGTTTGATGCGCTGCACTGAAGCCAGTCAACGGTAACGGAAGCCCCTGTGCAGGGCTTCAGGGACTACCACTAAAGCTTGTCGCGCCCGGGACAAAGCCGCGGGAAAACGCCATGCGCGCGGGCCGGCCGTGCAGCGAGCGATGCAAGACCCCTCTTCCGACGATTGCTTGTGCCCGTCGCCCACAAGCGGATCGCGGGCCAGGCCTAGCATGCGGGCCGGTTCGGCCCAATGTGGAGAGGGAGGCGGCATCGTGTGGAATTCCCATCGCATCAGACACAGTTGCGCAGCGCGACTGAAGCTTGCCGCGGCAGTTCTTGGCCTGGCCATGTGCGCGGGCAATGGCAGGGCCGCGGCGCTCGATGCGCAGGAGGCCGGCTTCGCCCCCGGGGTGCGCCTGGGCACCATCCCGGCGCTGCATACGCTGCGCGGCGTGGACAACATGTTCTTCGACGTCCACTTCGTCGGCCAGCACGGCTATCGCGACCATCGCGGCGAAAGAGGGGGGCTGGTTTACACCTGCGCAGCCGGCTTCCTGGACGTGGACCACCTGCGCCAGTCCGCAGATTGGGTGGCCTACCTGCACGGCCGGCTGGGCGCGGCCTGGGCCCGCCAGGACCAGACGCTCAAGTTCACCGTGCCTGCCGGCGACCGCGGCATGCAAGTGCGCGTCACCTTGCAGCGCCCTGCGCTGGCGCAGGGATCGCCCCCGCCCTGGCCCGAACTGGACACGCTCGCACGCCGCATGGCGTTCCTGATGATGACCTGGCACGAAGTGCTGACCTGGTTCGACTACCGCAGCACCTTCCTGGCCCCCGAGAAGATCTCGGCCTTCACCTATGAGGACACGCTTTCGCACGTTGTCGGCATCGAGATCGGCGCGCGCGCGGTGGCCCGGGCAGGCGTGGCCTACGCCACCGCAGTGGACGAGGAACTCAAGGCCCTGCCGGAGCGCTACGGGGCCCAGCCGATCGCGGTCACGCGGCAGACCTTTGCGCGCGTGAGAAACCGTTGGTGGCGCGGCGACAGCGGCTGGCCGCACAACGAGTTCATCACGGGCCGGGACCTGGCCCTCGGGCTGGATGGCTCGCCGCTCCAGCCCTGGACGGTGCCCGACCTGGCCGCCTGTGCCGGCAGCGCGCCACGCAGCTTCAGCAGCCGCGAACTGGTGTTCGACGCCCCCGCCGATGGAGCGCAACATCCGCCGTCCGAGCCATCGACCTCTGGCGCCATGCCCACCCTGGCCGACCCGGCCGAAGCCGCGGTGTCCGCCACTGCAAATGGCGCCGCGCCGGTCCCGGCACCCTTTGTGCTCCAGTTGCGCATCGACTCGACCGCGCGCGAACTGCAGCCCGTGCTGGCCCAGCTCTTCCCCGAGCAGGCCGGTGCCAAGGCCTTCCAGCTCAACCCGCGCGCGGACCTGCTCAAGCTGATGCTGGAGATCGAACGCCGGGTGAAGGCCGAGCTGGGTGACGACGCGACTTCGCCGGATCGGCTGCTGCGCCGCCCCTGAGGCTTTAGGCGCCAGGCAGCCGGTGCTGCTTGAACTGCTCGCGCAGCTTGAGCTTCTGCAGCTTGCCGGTGGCCGTGTGCGGCAGCTCGGCAACGATGGCCACGTCGTCCGGGATCTGCCACTTGGCGATGCGGCCTTCGAAGAAGCCCAGCAGGTCCTCGCGCGTGGGCGACATGCCAGGTTTGGGCACGACCACCAGCAGCGGCCGCTCATCCCATTTCGGGTGCTTGCAGGCGATGACTGCGGCCTCGTGCACGGCGGGATGCGCCATTGCGATGTTCTCCAGCTCGATGGAGCTGATCCACTCGCCGCCGGACTTGATCACGTCCTTGCTGCGGTCGGTGATCTGCATGTAGCCGTCAGGGTGGATCGCGGCCACGTCGCCGGTCGGGAACCAGCCGGGCTCGCCGTCCACGCTGACCAGCGGCGAAGGCGCGTCCTTCTGGCCGAAGTAACTGGCGATGACCCAGTTGCCGCGCACCACCAGGTTGCCGGCGGCCACACCGTCCCACGGCAGGCTGCGGCCATCGTCGTCGATGATGGCCATGTCCACGCCATAGATCACCCGCCCCTGGGTCTCCAGCAGCTTCTGCTTGGCCTCGGCCGGCAAGTCGTCGTGCTTGGACATCAGCTTGGACAGCGTGCCCAGCGGCGACATCTCGGTCATGCCCCAGGCGTGGATGACCTCGACATGGAAGTCCTCCTGCAGGGTCTTCATCATTGCCGGCGGGCAGGCCGAGCCGCCGATCACCGTGCGCTTGAAGCTGCTGAACTTCAGCCGATTGGCTTTCATGTAGGTCAGCAGGCCCAGCCACACGGTGGGCACGCCGGCGGAAAAAGTGACCTTTTCGTTTTCGAAGAGTTCGTAGAGCGACTTGCCGTCCAGGTGCGGGCCAGGCATCACCAGCTTGGCGCCGACCATGGCCGCGGTATAGGGAATGCCCCAGGCGTTGACGTGGAACATCGGCACCACCGGCAGGATCACGTCGCGGGTGGAGCAGTTCATCGCGTCCGGCATGGCCGCGGCGTAGGCATGCAGCAGCGTCGAGCGGTGGCTGTAGACGGCGCCCTTCGGGTGGCCGGTGGTGCCCGAGGTGTAGCAGATGCTGGACGCGGTGTTCTCGTCGAAGTCGGGCCAGCTGTAGGCGCCGTCTTCTGCGTCGACGATCTCTTCGTAGCACAGCAAGCCGGCAATGCTGCTGGCAGCCGGCATGTGCACGCGGTCCGTCATCAACACGAAGTGCTGCACCGACTTCATCTCCGGCGCCAGCTTCTCGACCAGCGGCAGGAAATTCAGGTCGAAGCACAGCACGCGGTCGGCTGCGTCATTGGCGATCCAGGCAATCTGCTCCGGGAAAAGGCGCGGGTTGATGGTGTGGCAGACCAGCTGCGAGCCGGAGCTGCCGTAGTAGATCTCCAGGTGCCGGTAGCCGTTCCAGGCCAGCGTGCCGACGCGGTCACCCGGCTCGCAGCCCAGCCGCGCGAAGGCCTGCGCCAGCTTGCGCGCGCGAAGTTCGATGCCGGCCCAGTTGGTGCGGTGCACATCGCCCTCGACCCGCTTGGACACCACCTCCACTTCACCCGCATGCCGCGCTGCATGGCGCAACACGGAACCAATCATCAGCGGCGTGGTCATCATCTGGCCCATCAAGGCGCTCATCGGGTGTCTCCTGCAAGGTGGCAAAACAAGCTCGCTCGATGATAGGCACGCAGCAGCGCCAGAGGCCTTGCGCGGCCTCAGATGAAACCCGAATGCCCCTCGTCGCCAAGGCGACAGTCGCGCCTGCCTACACTGCCGACATGTCTGCCGTACAAGTTGCCCCGCAAGCCGCCCTGCCGCCACCGCCCGCCGCCTGGCTCAACCGCTTTGCGGCGCTGGGTGCAGGCTTTGCCACCCGCCTGCCCGCGCAGGGCCTGCCAGACCCGCACTGGATTGCCGCCAGCGAGGATTGCGCACGACTGCTGGGCTGGCCCGAAAACTGGCAGCAAAGTGAAGGCGCGCTGGCCGTGCTCAGCGGCAATGGCAGTTGGCCCGGCATGGCGCCGCTGGCCAGCGTCTACAGCGGGCATCAGTTCGGCGTCTGGGCCGGCCAGCTGGGCGACGGCCGCGCGCTGCTGCTGGGCGAGCTGGACACGCCTGCCGGTCCGATGGAGTTGCAGCTCAAGGGCGCCGGACTCACGCCCTACTCGCGCATGGGCGATGGCCGCGCGGTGCTGCGCTCGTCGATCCGCGAATTCCTCTGCTCCGAGGCCATGCACCACCTGGGCATTCCGACCACCCGCGCGCTGTGCCTCACCGGCTCGGCGCTGCCGGTGCGGCGCGAGCGCGTGGAGACGGCGGCAGTCGTCACGCGCGTGGCGCCCAGCTTCATCCGCTTCGGCCACTTCGAACACTTCGCGCACCATGGCCAACCCGAGCGGCTGCGCCAGCTGGTGGACTTCGTCATCGCCCATCACTACCCCGCTTGCGCCGAGGCACCGCAGCCGGTGCTGGCCTTGCTCGGCGAGGTCACGCGGCGCACCGCGCGGTTGCTCGCGCAGTGGCAGTCTGTCGGCTTTGCACATGGCGTGATGAACACCGACAACATGTCCATCCTCGGCTTGACGATCGACTACGGCCCGTTCGGCTTCCTCGACGCCTTCGACCCGAACCACATCTGCAACCACTCGGACGACAGTGGCCGCTACGCCTTCGCGCGCCAGCCGCAGGTGGCCTGGTGGAACCTGCATGCGCTGGCCCAGGCGCTGCTGCCACTGGTGGGCAGTGGCAAGGGCGAGGAGGCCGATGCCGAACTGCTGCGCGCCGAACTGGAACCTTATGGCCCCGCGTTCAGCGAGGCCATGACCTCGCTGATGCTGGCCAAGCTGGGCCTGCAGGACACCCAGGCTGGCGACGGCGCGCTGGCCGACGGCCTACTCCGCCTGATGGCCGCACAGCGCGCCGACCACACCATCGCCTGGCGCCGGTTGTGCGACTTCAGCACGGCACTCGAGGCCCGCAACGACGCGGTGCGCGACCTTTTCGTCGACCGCGAGGCTTTCGACGCCTGGGCGGCAGACTACACCCAGCGCCTGCGCCAGGAAATGAGCGACGACACTGCGCGGGCCTTGCGCATGCGCCAGGCCAACCCCAAGTACGTGCTGCGCAACCATTTGGCCGAACAGGCCATCCGGCAGGCCGAAGGTGGCGACTTCAGCGAAGTGCAGCGCCTGTTGAAAGTTTTGTCGCGCCCGTTCGACGAACAGCCTGAACACGATGCCGACGCCGGCTTCCCGCCCGACTGGGCCCATCACCTGGAAGTTTCCTGTTCCTCATGAGCCACGATCACGACGACCCGCGCTACCCCGTGCGCAAGACCGATGCGCAATGGCGCGAAGAGCTGGACCCGACCGAGTACGCGATTGCCCGCCACGCCGCCACCGAACGCGCCTTCACCGGCAAATATTGGGACCACTTCGCAGGCGGCACCTACCGCTGCATTGGCTGCGGCGAGCCGCTGTTCAGCTCGGACAGCAAGTTCGACGCAGGCTGCGGCTGGCCCAGCTACTGGCAGGCGATTGACGACGGCAAGATCGAGCGCGTGGTCGACACCACGCACGGCATGACGCGGGTCGAGGTGCGCTGCGCCAAATGCGGCTCCCACCTGGGTCATGTGTTCGAAGATGGCCCCGAGCCGACCGGCGAGCGTTTCTGCATCAATTCGGCAGCGATAGACTTCGCGCCGAAACCGTAAAACGCCTCGACATGAAACTGCTGTTCGACCTGCTGCCCGTCATCCTCTTTTTCCTGACCTTCCGCGCCACCGAATCGCACAAGGAATGGGCCGGCGAATTCGCCACCCAGCATTTCGGCGCACTGGTCTCGGGCGGCGTGGTCGCGGCCAGCGAAGGGCCGGTGATGCTGGCCACCTTGGTCACCATCGTGGCCACGCTGTGCCAGGTCATCTACCTGAAGCTGCGCGGCCGCAAGGTCGACCTGATGCTGTGGATCAGCCTGACGCTGGTCACCGTGCTGGGTGGGCTGACCGTGTGGCTGCACAACGAAACCTTCATCAAGTGGAAGCCCAGCGGCCTGTACTGGGCTTTCGGGTTGACGCTGTGGATCAGCCAGGCGCTGTTTCGCAAGAACCTGCTGCGCAGCACCATGGGCGATCAACTGGTTTTGCCGGACGCCATCTGGCAGCGCCTGAATTTCGCCTGGGTCGGCTTCTTCGGCATGATGGGTTTGCTGAATCTATGGGTCGCGTACAGCTTCACGACAGAAACCTGGGTCAGTTTCAAACTGTTCGGCGGCACCGGATTGATGCTGCTGTTCATCCTGGGCCAAGGCCTTTACGTCAGCAAATACATGCCCGAAGAAGGTGAAGCTTCCGCGCCGGCACCAGGCCCTGGCAGCGGCCTTTGAAGGCTGAGAAACTCCCATGACAAACGCTCTGCCCACCCATGCCACAGCCGCGGCACTCGAAGCGGTGTTGCAGGCCGCGCTGCAGCCCAGCGCGCTCGTCGTGCAGGACGACAGCGCCTCGCATGCCGGCCATGCCGGCGCCCGTGAAGGCAGCCATTTTTCGGTCCGTGTGGTCAGCGAAAGCTTCACCGGACTGTCACGAATTGCACGGCATCGCCTCGTGTATGATGCTTTGGGCCCCCTGATGAGCCGGGGCATCCATGCCTTGGCACTGGACGCACGCGCTCCGGGCGAAGTCTGACCGCGAACAGCGAATCCACCCATCACCCATCCGCGTCAAATCAGGTCCTTCAAATGAAGGTCTTGTCTTCATCGCCGAATCTGGCCTGAACCCAATATCTCCTGTGATCGCGGCTGCGTGGGTATATCTGCCTCGCGCCTTCCTTTTTCATCTCATCGACAAAATCGAGTCCCCCGAAAGGCGACACGCATGAACTTGAAGTCCACTGTCTTGCTGGCGGCCATGGCCGTGATCCTGCCGATGGGCGCATACGCCCAGAACATTGCCATCGTGAATGGCAAGCCTGTTCCGAAGGCGCGTGTGAGCATGCTGATGCAACAGGCAAGCCGCAACGGCCAGCCGGTTGCCCCTGAAATGGAAGCCCGCGCGAAAGACGAAGTCGTGCTGCGCGAGATCTTCGCCCAGGAAGCCGAGAAGAAAGGCATTCCCGCGACGGCAGACTACAAGGCCCAGCTCGAACTGCTGCGCCAGACCGTGCTGATCCGCGAGCTGTTTGCCGACTATCAAAAGAAGAACCCTGTCACCGACGCCGAAGCCAAGGCCGAATACGACAAGGTGAAGGCTTCTTCCAGCGGCACCGAATACCGTGCCCGCCACATCCTGGTCGAGAAGGAAGAAGACGCCAAGCGCCTGATCGCCGAGATCAAGGCCGGCGCCAAGTTCGAAGACCTGGCCAAGAAGAATTCCAAGGACCCGGGCTCGGCCGAAAACGGCGGCGACCTGGACTTCGCCAAGCCTGACGCCTACGTGCCGGAATTCGGCCAGGCCATGGCCGCGCTGAAGAAGGGCGAGATGACGCAGGAGCCGGTCAAGACCCAGTTCGGCTACCACATCATCAAGCTGGAAGACTCCCGCGAAGCCCAGTTCCCGGCCTTCGACGACGTGAAGGCCCAGCTGATGCAGCGCCTGTCGCAAGCCAAGCTGCAGAAATACCAGGAAGACCTGCGCGCCGCGGCGAAGACCGACTACAAGTTCAGCCAGTGAGCGCTGATCACCCAGCGAACCAAGGCGCCAACAGGCGCCTTTTTTTCGTCCGCCGAAAGGCAAGCTTCAATCGGAGTCCCATGCGCTCTCTCCTGCTGTCACTGGCCTTGTTGCTCGGCCTGCCCTGCGCAGCCCGCGCCGAATCCAACTTCACCCGGCTCAACCCGCCGGGCCCCCATGCCGTGGGCCTGCGGGTGATTGAGCAATACGACTTCTCGCGTGGCTACCGCGGGCCCACCGACACGGTCACCGGCAAGCCAGTGACCGGCGAGCGCGCCCGGCCGGTCCAGACCCTGATCTGGTACCCGGCCGAGACCGGCGCAGCCCCGGCGATGAAGGTGGTGGACTACCTGCGCCTGGGCGCCGGTGACGACGACTTCTCACGCCCACCCGCCGAACGCGCGGCCCAGGCCGCCCAGTTCGTGCAAGGCCGTGTGGCCGCACTGCCGCCAGCGCGTGCACAGGCCGAACTGGCCGCGCCGATGCTCGCGGTGCGGGACGCAGCCGCGGCCACTGGCCAGTGGCCGGTGGTGATCTACGCGCCCAGCTTCGGCGCCTGGTCGTTCGAGAACGCTGACCTCTGCGAATACCTGGCCAGCCAGGGTTACCTGGTCATCGCCAGCCCCAGCATCGGCCAGAGCTCGCGTGAGATGACCAGCGACCTGGAAGGGGTCGAAGCCCAGGTGGCCGACATCCGTTTCCTGATCGGTTTTGCCCACGGCCTGCCGCAGGCGGACAGCAGCCGCGTCGCGGTGATCGGCTACAGCTGGGGCGGGCTGGCCAATGTGCTGGCCGCCGCCAAGGACAGCCGCATCGGCGCCGTGGTCAGCCTGGACGGTTCGGTGCGCTATTGGCCCGACCTGGTCAAGCAGGCCGGCTACGCGACACCGGCGCGCAACACCGCGCCCTTGCTCTACCTTGCAGCGCGGCCGGTGGAGATCGAAGAACTCTCGGAAGGCCGCAACAAGGCCACCAGCTACCTCAATCGATTGAAATACGCCGACGTCTACCGGGTCACGCTGTATCCGATGACGCATCCCAACTTCTCGGTGATGTTCGACCAGCGCCTGCGGCCCGACGAGCAATACCAAGACTACGACAAGGCCGAACTGTCGACCGCCTACGCCTGGCTGGAAACCTATGTGCGCCGCTTCCTGGACGCCTACCTGAAGGGCGACACCGCCAGCCGGGCCTTCCTGGACCTGCCGGCCGCCAGCAGCGGTGCGCCAGCGCACCTGCTGAAGGTCAATGCCAGCCACAGCCAAGGTACGCCGCCAACCCGCGCCAGCTTTGCCGCCGAACTGGCCCGCCGCGGTGCGGACCATGCGTCCGAGATCTACCAGTCCTTCAAGGCACAGGAGCCCGACTTCTCGCTGTCTGAAGACGAACTCAATGCCTGGGGCTACCAGCTGATAGGCATGGGCGACCGCAAGGCTGCGGTCGCCCTGCTCCGCCTCGCGGCCGAGCTGAACAAGGAAAGCTGGAACGCCTTCGACAGTCTGGGCGAGGCGTATGCGAACGACGGCGCCAAGGCGCAGGCCATTGCAGCGTACCGCCAGTCACTGGTGCTGAACCCGAAAAACGAACACGCGGTGGCCCAATTGAAGGTCCTGGGTGCCAAGCCCTGACGGCATTCGCACCGCAGCGGCCGGCTACCATGGCGCGCGGTGGCACGCCTGACCACCACCACAAAGGAACCCACGATCCATGGCTGCTGCCAACCTGCTCGCGCTGATCGACGATATTGCCACCCTGCTCGACGATGTCGCGCTGATGACCAAGGTCGCGGCCAAGAAGACCGCCGGCGTGCTGGGCGACGACCTGGCGCTGAACGCCGAGCAGGTGTCGGGCGTGAAGGCCGACCGCGAGTTGCCGGTGGTCGGGGCCGTCGCCAAGGGCTCGCTGCTGAACAAGGCCATTTTGGTGCCGGCGGCAATGGCCATCAGCGCCTGGGTGCCGGCGCTGATCACGCCGCTGCTGATGGTGGGCGGCGCCTACCTGTGCTTCGAGGGCTTCGAGAAGCTGTGGCACCGCATCACCCACAGTGCGCATGCGGCGGAAGACGAAGCGCACCACGCCAGCCTGCTGGCCGCGGTGGAGAATCCCGCGATCGACCTGGTGGCGATGGAGCGCGACAAGATCCGCGGTGCGATCCGCACCGACTTCATCCTCTCGGCCGAGATCATCGCGATCACGCTGGGCAGCGTGGCCGGCCAGCCGCTGGTCACGCAGCTGGGCGTGCTGGTGACGGTGGCCGTGGTGCTGACCATCGGCGTCTACGGCCTGGTGGCCGCCATCGTCAAGATGGACGACGCCGGCCTAGCACTGAGCCGCATCGAAGGCGATGGCGGCCTGCGGCCCGCGCTGCGCGCGTTTGGCCGCCTGTTGCTGGGCGCCGCGCCGTGGTTGATGAAGTTCCTGGCACTGGCCGGCACGGTGGCCATGTTCCTGGTCGGTGGCAGCATCCTGGTGCACGGCGCGCCGCCGCTGCACCACGCCATCGAAACCATCACAGCTGCCCTGCCCGGCTGGCTGCACGCCATTGGCGGCATGGTGGCCGACCTCGGCGTGGGGCTGGTGGCCGGTGCGCTGGTGCTGGCAGGGGTCAGCCTGGTGCAGAAACTGCGCGGCAAAAATTGAAGAAGCCAAGGAAACGCCGGGCCGCCCCAAGTTTCCTTGTCCCCCGCGGGGGGCGGGCTGGGCGCAGCACAGTCCTGGGGGCTCCATCAAGCAGGCAGGTCGGCCAGGGTTTCCGGCATCAGCCTGCCGGCTTCGATGCGCAGCTGGCGGGCGCAGCGGGCGGCAATGGCGCGGTCGTGCGTGACCATCACCAGCGTCGTGCCCAGCTCGCGGTTCAGGTCGAACATCAGCTGCATCACCCGCTCGCCGGTGGCGTGGTCCAGGCTGCCGGTGGGCTCGTCGGCCAGCAGCACCTTGGGCTGCACAACAAAGGCCCGGGCCAGCGCCACGCGCTGCTGCTCGCCGCCAGACATGAGCCGCGGGTAGTGGGCCAGGCGCTCACCCAGGCCCACACGCTGCAGCATCTCCTGCGCCTGGCTGCGCGCATCGCGCCGTCCGGCCAGCTCCAGCGGCAGCATCACGTTTTCCAGCGCGGTGCGGTTGGCCAGCAACTGGAAGCTCTGGAACACGAAGCCGAGCTTCTGTGCGCGCAGCGCAGCGCGTGCGTCCTCGTCCAGCGCGAACAGGTCCTGCCCGTCCAGCATGACCCGGCCTTCGCTGGGCGTGTCCAGCCCGGCCAGCAGCGCCAGCAAGGTGCTCTTGCCGGAACCCGAGGCGCCGACGATGGCGACCGATTCCCTGGCCTGCAGCACAAAAGAGATGTCGTGGAGAATGGTCAGCGTGCCGGTGGCATCGCTCACCCGTTTGGTGACCTGTTCAACGGCAATGATGGGTTCTGACATGAAGGCGAAGAAGATGGAAACCGCACCGCGCCTGCAGGGGCTGCGACGCCGGATCTTGCACTGTAGCGTGCTGCTGGCCGCGCTGTCGGCCAGTGGCGGCATGGCCCTCGCGGCCACGCCTGCGGCATCTACCGCACCGGCTGCCGGTCAATCCAGGGTGCTGGTCGTGGGCGACAGCCTGTCGGCCGAATACGGCCTGGCACGTGGCAGTGGCTGGGTGGCCTTGCTGGGCCAGCGGGTGGCGGCCGAGAAGCTGCCGTTCGAAGTGGTGAATGCCAGCATCAGCGGCGACACCACCGCCGGCGGCCGCAGCCGGCTGCCGGCCCTGCTCAAGCAGTACCAGCCCAAGGTGCTGGTGATCGAGCTGGGTGGCAACGATGCCTTGCGCGGCCTGCCGCTGGCCAGCACGCGGGACAACCTGACCGCGATGGCACTGGCAGGCAAGGCCGCAGGCGCGAAGCTGCTATTGATCGGCATGCAGGTGCCGCCCAACTACGGCGCGCAATACACGCGCGACTTCGCCGACGTGTTCAGCAGCACCGCCCAGGCACAAAAAGCCGCGCTGGTGCCCTTTCTGCTGGTCGGCATTGCCGACCGGCCGGATGCAGAGCAGCTCTTCCAGCCCGACCGCATCCACCCCAAGGCCGAAGCGCATCCGCGCATGCTGGACAACGTCTGGCCGGTGCTCAAGCCGCTGCTGCGCTGAACCCACTCAACAAAACACCCGCCGAAGCGGGTGTTTTTCATTGGGCCTGAAGCGGTTCAGTTCGGGTCGCGACGCGGATCGCCCGGGCGGCCACGCTGTTGGCCCTTGTCCTGCCGTTCGGCGGGTTCGGCACGTGGTTGCTGCTGTGGTTGCGGCACGGGCTGGACCTGCGGGCGAGCCTGCGGTTGCGGTTGCTGGGCCTGCGGCCGCTCCGCCGGCTGAGGGCGTTCCACAGGCTGCGGCCTTTCCACTGCCTGGGGCAGGCGCTGGACCTGTGGCCTCTCCACCTGTTGCGGCTGCACCCGCTCTGGCTGCTGCACAGCCGGGGCCTGTGGCCTCACCACCTGCGCGCCGCGGTGCCACATGCCGTTGTTGTCGTCGCCATCGTCCCGCTGCTGCGGCTGGCCACTGTTGAGCTGGCCGTTGCGCGGGTTGCCGTTGAAGGCAGCGTTCGGGTTGTGCGGCACGTCCGGACGGTGGCCAACGCGGTTGTCGTCCTCGTCCTGTGCCTGCGGACGGCGGCCCGGTTGCTGCGCAGCCTGCACGCCTTGCGGCGTGGCGGGCAGCGGCTGCACGCTGGGGCGTTGACCATTGTTCGGCCGCTCGCCGTCCGGCCTCGCGCCAGGCTGCGGTTGCTGTGCCACGGGCTGCCCACCAAACTGCCCCCCGGGCCGGCCCGGTGTCACACCAGGCAACGGCGTGACGACCGGCCGGTTCGGCTGGCGGGCTGAAGGCGGCGGCTGCATGGCCTGGGCCGGTGCCTGCGGCGGTGCTGCAAGGGCAACGGCGTGACCAGGCTCGCGCACCACGCGGCCGACCACGGCGTCCGGCACGCGCTGGGCGCTGCCGCCCACGGGCTGGCGGTTGAACATCACCGCCGAAGGCACGGCCGTGATGCCGCCGGGCACGCCACGGTTGGTGTACATCACAGGCGCACCGGGCGACTGGCGCGGCGGCTGGTAGTTCGGCGGCAGGCGCACATGGGTGTAGTTGATGCTCTGCACGTAGCGCGGCGAGTAGCGGTAGTACGGCACAAACACTTCACGCGGCGCCAGCGGCACCCAGCCGACGACCGGCCCGCTGCCAACCGAGACCGACACGTTCCAGCCCGGGCCGGAACCGCCCACCCAGGCAACCATGGCCGGCGCATACACCGGGCGGCGCACGTACTGGCCTGGTGCCCAGCACCAGCGGCCACGCCAGTTGACCCAGCGGCCGTAGTGGAATGGTGCGAAGCCCCAGGCGGCATCGTCCTGCCAGGTCCAGCCCCATGGGCTGACCCAGATCCAGCGGCCGTAGCGGTACGGCGCCCAGTCTGTCTGCACCACCGTCGGCGTCCACACCGCACCGTACTCCGGGTGTGTGTCCCAGTTGCCCTGGCCAGCCAGGTCTTCTGCACCGGTCATCTCGGGCGAAACCGGGTAACGCTGCTGATCGGCGCGTGGCGGCTCGCGGCCATCTTCATACAGCGCCCAACGCTCGAAATCGTCGTCTGCCGGGGCACCCCAGCTCAGCGCCAGCGGGCCGCGGCCTTCGTTGCTCAGGATGGCGCGCTGGCCGGTTCGCAGCGCCACGCTGCGGCTGTCGCTGTTGAACTGCAACTCGCCAGTCAGCACGCTGGCCTGTTCCTGATCGTCGGACACATCCACCCGGAACAAGCCGGTGCTGCGCGGCAGATAACTGCCCTCACGGGTGTTCAGCGACACCTCCCGGATCAACTCCGGCTCGCGCACCCGCACAATGGCACTGCCGCTGTAGAGCCGCAGGTCCACGCGGTCATCGTCCAGGCGCTCGATCGCCAGGTCGGTACGTTCGTCCAGCCGCACGGTGGTCGAGCCGATCTGCAGTTCCAGCCGAGATTCGCGGTCGGTGGTCAGGCGGTCACCGGTGGTGAAGGGGCGATTGCGCTGCAGGTCGAACCATTCACGCTGGCCTTGCTCCTGCATCCAGGCCTGGCCACGCACCTGGGCCACGCGGCCGACACGGCCTGGCGGATCGTCTTCCGCCTGCGCTGCCGGCGCCGCGGCCACCCAGAGGGCCAACACCGCCAGGGCGGCACCGGCACCTCGGCGCCATGCGCTGCCCCGGGTTCCCGTCACCCGGCCAGCCGGGCGCTTCGAAGACAAAAAGGATTGCATGCGGGGACTAACGTTCAGGCCGCCATCTGCGCTGACCCACTGCGGGTCAACCCCAGCACCAGCCGTATCCATTGGTGACAAAGCCACGCTCAACCCGGGGCCAAAGCTCACGGTTTTCAGGCAATCCGCGCGCCCGAAGCCCGCTTCAGGCGCCGGAGATGGCCAGGCTGGTGAGTTCGACCGATTGCGACATGCCTTGCGAGCAGCCGTCCAGCCACACTCGCAGCAGCGGTGCGCTGGTATCTGCGCTGACCGTGGGCGCACCGGAGAGCGCGGCCACGCCGTTGTAGCTCGCCGTCCAGGCCAGGCTGGGGCCGCCTTCCAGGTGCAAGGTGCCGGGCATCGCGTTGAAGCCGACCACGTTCCAGGTGTAGCGCTGGCCACGGTAGACCAGTTCCAGCCGCGGCACGTCGGTGTCGAACTGGCCCAACCCCAGGTCCCAGCGGCTGACTTTCAGGTCAATCGCCAGGCGCTCGTAGCTGCCGGCGCTGAGGTGGGACTCGGTCAACGCCACCTCGGCCGCCGCTTTCGGGCAGGCCACGCTGCCGGTGACCGGATCGGTGATGTAGAGCGCTGCGGCCATCTTCAGCAGGCCATTGCCCAGCGTGGTGCTGGCGGCGCTGGCCGGCTCGGCAGTCAGCTGCCAGCCGTCGGCGCTGCTGAAATCCCATTGCTGCGCGACCGTCAAGCCGCCGCTGTTTCCGGAGCTTCCCGAGCCGCCGGAACCGGCCGGCGTCGAGCTGCTGCCATCGCTGCCTCCACCGCCGCCGCCACAGGCGGAAACCGCCATCGCCAGCGGCAACAGGCAGGAGGAAAGGGGAAACAGGCGACGAAACAGCATCATGGGGCATCGGCAGGAACAGGCCGTGCGGGCGGCGTGGCATCGCCACAGCCAACCTCTTCCGGCGGAAGCGCATTGTCCAACGGTTGCACCGTCACGGCCACCCGTGGCAACGCGCGGCCACCGCCGCGGATCACGCCGCGCAGCGGCGCCACATCGCCATAGTCGCGGCCCCAGGCCAGCGTCACGTGGTCCATGCCAGCCGGCACGTCGTTGGTCGGGTCCAGCGCCACCCAGCCCTGCTCAGGGCACCAGATGGCCATCCAGGCATGCGAGGCATCGGCGCCGATCAGCCGCGGCTGGCCTTCTGGCGGGTTCGTCAACAGGTAGCCGCTGACGTAACGGGCCGCCAGGCCCAGCGAGCGGCAGGCACCAATCATCACGTGGGCAAAGTCCTGGCAAACGCCGCGCGACAGCGCCAGCGCCTCGGTCGCCCGGGTGTTCACCGAGGTGCTTTGCGGCTGGTAGGCCATGCGCTCGTTGACCAGTTGCATCAAGGCCAGCGCGCCGCCCATCACCGAGCGGCCCGGCGTGAAGGCCAGCCGGCCGAAGGCGGCCAGCTGCGGCGAGCGCGGCGCGAAATGCGAAGGCAAGGTGAACTCGACCGCCTCGGCATGCGCCACGCCAGCGTGGTAACGCAGCGCCTCGGCCACGTCTTCCCACGCCGGGCTGTTTTCGGGGTCAGGGGCTGCGGCAGGCGTGAGCCCCACCTCGAAGCGGGAGCTGACGCACAGCCGCTCATGCACCCGCGAATGGCTGAAGGCCAGCCGGCCATTGCCCCAGCAGTCGAAGCTCATCTGGGTGGCGGGCGCCGGGCCGGTGTCACTGGCCAGTTCTTCCCATTCGTCGGGTGCCGGGTCGATGGACAGCGACCAGTCGCGCACCAGCTGGCTGTCGGTGGCGCGCGGACTCAGGTAGGCCACGTGATGCGCCAGCTCCACCGGCGCGTCATAGGCATACAGCGTGTCGTGCTGCACGCTCAGCCAGCGCATTTCTTCATCCGTCTCGCTGCTCATCTCGCCGCTCATTGCCAGACCAGGTGATCCACCGCGCCAACGTGCGAGAACATCTTGCGGCCGATCGCGTCCGACAGTGCCAGCGCCTGCTCGCTGCAGTCGCGCAAGGCGGTGATCAGCGCAGTGTGGCTGCCGTCCTCGTCGCACGCGGCCAGTTCGGCCAGCGGCCAGGACTCCGGCGTGGGCAGCGGCGCGGCCACTTCCGCGGCCCAGGCCGCCTCGTGGCGGGCCAGTTTCAGGAAACGGCCACGCAGGGTCTGCGCCACCCAGCCCAGCGAGCGTGGGTTGTCCAGATCGCGCACCAGCAGTTGCAGCAGCGGCGGCACTTCGCGCCGGGCCTGGAACTGGGCCCGGTAAGTGATGGTGGAGTCGAACAGGCCCAGCAGCAGCGCAAAGCCATCGTCGCGCTCGGGCAGGCCGTGCTCGAAGCCGGTGGCCAGCGCGTGCGACAGGAAGTCCAGCCGCTCGATCTGCCGGCCCACGCTGAGCAGGCGCCAGCCGTCGTCGCGCGTCATGCGGTCGGTCTGCGCGCCGGTGATGGCGGCCAGGTGGGTGGCGGCGCGGTTCAGCACGCCCAGCACGTCCGACAGCGGCTCGGCCGAGCCGGACTCGAAGACCGAGGCCAGATGCTGCTGGAAGTTTTCGCCAACCTCGTTGATCAACTTCCAGTGCTCCTGCGAAAGCCGCTCGCGCAAGGCCTGGGCGCAGCCCTGCAAGGCTTGCAGGTTGAAGGCTACGCTGGTCACGCCGCGGGTCTCGCCCAGCGAATGCACCAGCGAACGTTCGAACACCCGCAGCGACTGGGCCGGCGACGGCACGCCGGCACTGACCAGGCCATGCCGGCGCGCCAGCACGTCCAGCACCTGCAGCACGGCTGGCGAAGCACCGTGCAGCATCGAGCCGGACAAGGCCTCCAGCGTCAGCCGCGCCAGGCGCAGCAGGTTCTCGGCACGCTCGGTGTAGCGGCCCAGCCAGAACAGGTTCTCGGCCGAGCGGCTGGTCACCGTGCGGTGCCAGCCGGCCAGGTCGTCCACGCTGAGCGGCGGCGGCAGCAGCGTGGTCGGGTCGACCGCGCCATCGGTCAGCACCCAGGTGTCGACGCTGGCACTGCCGCGCTGCATCGACAGCCACGGATCGTGAATGCCATCGCGGCGGTGGGCCACGCGGGTCAGCCCGCCGGGCATCACGCGCCAACCGCCAGCACCGTCCGCAATCGCGAACACCCGCAGCACGGCGGTGCGCGGCTCCAGCGCGCCCTCGCGCCAGACCGGCAGCTGCGACGGCCGGGCGCGCGACAGCAGCGTGTGCGCCGGCGGGTCGGCTTCGATGCGGCCGGCCAGCGCGGCGCGCGCGCTGGGCGCCTGCGTGGCCATCAGCACCGGTGTGAAGCCGGTGGTCGTCTCGCTGGACGGGAAGGTCGGCGCGACGACGAATTCTTCCAGACGCGCCTGGTGGCGCTGCCAGACCGAGGCTTCGCCGCACCACCAGGTGGTCGTCGTCGGCAGCAGCAGGTCTTCGCCCAACAGGCGCTCGCAGACCGCTGGCCAGAATGCTGCCAGGCCCGGGCTTTCCAGCCAGCCGGAACCGGGGCTGTTGGCAACCACCACCTCACCGGCGCGCAGTGCCTGCAGCAGGCCGGGCACACCCAGCGCCGAGTCGGAGCGCAGCTCCAGCGGGTCGAGGAATTCGTCGTCCACCCGGCGCAGCACGCCGTGCACCCGCTCCATGCCGTGCAGCGTCTTCAGGTACAGCCGGTTGGCGCGCACCGTCAGGTCACCACCTTCGACCAGCGTGATGCCCAGGTAGCGCGCCAGGAAGACCTGCTCGAAATAGGTTTCGTTGTGCGGACCGGGTGTCAGCAGCACCACGCGGGCACGCTCGCCCGCCTTGCTGAGCCGCATCACGCCATGCAGCAAGGCCTGGAACGAGGCCGCCAGGCGCTGCACCTTCAACTCGCCGAAAGCTTCCGGGAACTGCTGCGAAATGATGAGCCGGTTTTCCAGCAGGTAGCCCAGGCCGGAGGGCGCCTGCGTGCGCTGGCCCAGCACCCACCAACCGCCATCCGGCCCACGCGCCAGGTCGAAGGCGGCCACGTGCAGGTGCACGCCGCCCGGCGGCACGCAGCCGTGCAGCGGCCGCAGGTATTGCGGGTGGCCCAGCACCAGCGAAGGCGGCAGCAGGCCTTCTTCCAGCAGCAGGCGCTCGCCGTAGACGTCGCTCATCGCGGCGTTCATCAGCTTGGTGCGCTGCTGCACACCGGCCTCAATGCCGGCCCACTCTTCCGGGCCGATCAGCATCGGCAGCAGTTCCAGCGGCCAGGCGCGTGGCACGCTGGGGCCGTCGTCATAGACGTTGTAGGTCGCGCCGTCCTCGCGCACCCGGCGCTGCACGCGCGCTGCGCGGTTGGCCAGGTCCAGCCATCCGGCCGAGCCGTTGGCGCGGAAAAAACGCTGCCACAGCGGCGCGATCTCGGGCCGCGGCGTGCCAGCTTCTGGCGTGCCGGCAGGCTGCGCGTGCAACTCGTCGAAATGGCCGTCGTCGCTGCGCTGCGCTGCGGCCTGCACAAAGGCCAGCGCGTCCGGCAGTTCGTCTGGCAGCAGCGATTGCTGCGGCTGCGCGGACGAACCGGCCGGGTTGAGCGGAGAGGAAGACAGCAAGCTCACGGACATCTCGACATCATGCCCTGCCCCGGCCCGGGGCCAGCTACGTGCTGGCCCTCGCGCACGGGGCGGATTTCACGGCACCGCGCCGCGCGCACCTCGCTGCGCGGCTCAGCGCCAGGCACGCCGCAAGTCCAGGGTGAACGGGAACTCCTGGCTGCGTTGCGCTTCGGGCGCCTCCACCGGGCCGCTGGTGTGACCCAGCGGCGAGAAGCGCGCCAGGCGGCGGCTCTCGGCCTCGAAGGCGTTCACCGGGAAGGTGTCGTAGTTGCGGCCGCCCGGGTGGGCGACGAAATACTGGCAGCCGCCCAGCGAACGGTTCATCCAGGTGTCGACCACGTCCACCGTCAGCGGCGCCTGCACGCCAATGCTGGGGTGCAGCGCCGAAGGCGGCAGCCAGGCGCGGTAGCGCACGCCGGCCACGAACTCGCCGGCCACGCCGGTCGGCTGCAGCGGCACCGTCACGCCATTGACGGTGATGCGGTGGCGCGTGTCGATCAGGCCGCTGACCTTCAGCTCCAGCCGCTCCAGCGAGGAGTCGACGTAGCGCACCGTGCCGCCAGCGCTGCCCTCTTCGCCCATCACATGCCAGGGCTCGAGCGCGTTGCGCAGCGTCAGGTGCAGGCCACGCGCAGCGAACTCGCCGACCTTGGGGAAGCGGAACTCGAAGTGCGGTGCGAACCAGCCGCCGTCGAAGGCGTAGCCGGCCTGCTGCATGTCCTCCATCACGTCGTCGAAGTCCATCTGCACGAAGGTCGGCAGCAGGAAACGGTCGTGCAGCTCGGTGCCCCAGCGCACCAGCGGCGCGCGATAGGGCTGCTGCCAGAATCGCGCCACCAGCGCACGCAGCAGCAGCTGCTGGACCACGCTCATGCGCGCATGCGGCGGCATTTCGAAGGCGCGCAGCTCCAGCAGGCCCAGCCGGCCGGTGGCCGAATCGGGCGAATAGAGCTTGTCGATGCAGAACTCGCTGCGGTGGGTGTTGCCGGTCACGTCGACCAGCACGTTGCGCAGCGCGCGGTCCACCGTCCAGGGCGGCACGGCCGGGCCGCCGGCCTGGGCCGCGTCGGTCAGGCGGAAGATTTCGCCGAGCGCAATCTCCAGCTCGCGCAGCTGGTCGTTGCGGGCTTCGTCCACGCGCGGTGCCTGGCTGGTCGGGCCGATGAACAGGCCAGAAAACAGGTAGCTCAAAGACGGATGGTTGTGCCAGTAGCCCAGCAGCGAGGCGAGCAGTTCGGGCCGGCGCAGGAACGGCGAATCGGCCGGCGTGGCGCCGCCCATCACGAAGTGGTTGCCGCCGCCGGTGCCGGTGTGCCGGCCGTCGACCATGAACTTCTCGGACGACAGGCGCGACTGCCAGGCCGCGTCATAGAGGAACTCGGTGTGCGCGACCAGTTCCTTCCAGCTTTGCGCCGGGTGGATGTTGACCTCGATCACGCCCGGGTCCGGCGTGACCTGCAGCAGCTTCAGGCGCGGGTCGCGCGGCGGCGGGTAGCCTTCCATCACGATCTTCACGCCCAGCTCGGCCGCCGTGGCTTCCACCGCGGCCACCAGCGCCAGGTAGTCCTCCAGCAGCTGCAGCGGCGGCATGAACACGTACAGCACGCCAGTGGCCTGGCCAACCTTCTCGGCCTTCGGACCGTTGGCGCGGCGCGGGTCGCGCACTTCCACGCACAGCGCCGTGCGCGTCAGCCAGTGGGCCGACTCGTGGCGGCCGGGCAAGGCCTGTGCGGCCAATGCATCGGCGCCGCCAGGCACGTCGCGGCCGGACAGCGGGCCCTTGGGGTTGTCGATCAGGCCATCGCGCTCGGCCAGCTCATCACCTTCGGGCGCAGCGCCGTCCGCCATGCCCAGGCCTGTCGAATGCGCCGGGCCACCAGGCTCGCCACCGATCACCGGCCATCCTCGAGCACCGGCGGCGCTGCCTTCGGCCTTGTCGCCCAGCACCGACTGGCTGCGGTACGGCACGCTGGCGGGCAAGGCGTCGCGCGGGGCAAACGGGTCTTGCGGGTACTGGAACGGGAACTGAGATTCGCTGACCCAGGGCAGCGAGTCCAGCGGCAGCCGGTAGCCCATCGGCGAGTCGCCAGGGAACAGGTACATGCGCTCGTCGCGGAAGAACCAAGGGCCCGTCTGCCAGCGGATGCCGTCCAGGCTCGGCCCTTCGGCTCGCTTGATCGGCAGCACGTAGCCCACTTCGTAGGCCAGGCCCTGGTCGAACACGCGGCGCAGGCGCAGGCGCTCCAGTTCGTCTTCCAGCTCAGACTCGAACGGGTCCACATTGACCGGCAGGCGGCGCTCGCGCCACAGGTAGTACCAGGTGTCTTCGTAGCCGGTCTGCACGAACTGCGTGTCCAGGCCCAGGCGGGTGGTCAGCGCGTCGATGAAGCGGCGCGCGTCGGCGCTGGTGTAGCGGTGCGCGTCGCGCTCGTCGGCAAACAGCGAGGGGTCTTGCCAGCAGGGTTTGCCGTCGGCACGCCAGTAGATGGACAGCGCCCAGCGCGGCAACTGTTCGCCCGGGTACCACTTGCCCTGGCCGAAGTGCAGGAAGCCGCCCTTGCCGTATTCGGCGCGCAGGCGCTGCACCAGGTCCTGCGCCAGCATGCGCTTGGTCGGGCCCAGCGCGTCGGTGTTCCATTCGGCGCCGTCGCGGTCGTCGACCGAGACAAAGGTCGGCTCGCCGCCCATGGTCAGGCGCACGTCGCCGGCTTCGAGCTGGCGGTCCACGCGCTCGCCCAGCTGCAGCACCTCGGCCCACTGGTCCTCGGTGTAGGGCTTGGTAACCCGCGGGGATTCCCAGACGCGGCTGATGCCCATCTCGTGGCCGAACTCGACCTCGCACTCGTCCACCGCACCGCTGATGGGCGCGGCGCTGGAGGGCTGCGGCGTGCAGGCCAGCGGAATGTGGCCTTCGCCGGCCAGCAGGCCGGAGGTCGGGTCCAGGCCGATCCAGCCGGCGCCGGGCAGGTAGACCTCGCACCAGGCGTGCAGGTCGGTGAAGTCGACCTCTGTGCCGCTGGGGCCATCCAGCGCCTTGACGTCCGGCGCCAGCTGGATCAGGTAGCCGGAGACAAAGCGCGCGGCCAGGCCCAGGTGGCGCATGGTCTGCACCAGCAGCCAGCCGGTGTCGCGGCAGGAACCGGAGCCGTTGACCAGCGTTTCCTCCGGCGTCTGCACGCCGGGCTCCATGCGGATCAGGTAGGAGATGTCATGCTGCAGCCGCTGGTTCAGCGCCACCAGGAAATCGATGGTGGTGGTTTCCTTGCGGTCGATGCTGGCAAGGAACCTGGCGAAAGCCGGCGTGGGCGGCTCCACGACCAGGTACGGCGCCAGCTCGCGCGCAAGCTCCAGCGAGTAGGTGAACGGGAAGGTCTGGGCGTCGGGTTCGAGGAAGAAGTCGAACGGGTTGTAGACCGACATCTCGGCCACCAGGTCCACCGTGACCTTGAACTCGGTCGTCGGCTCCGGGAAGACCAGCCGGCCCAGGTAGTTGGCAAACGGATCCTGCTGCCAGTTGATGAAGTGGTTGGCCGGCTCGACCTTCATCGAGTAGGCCAGGATGGGCGTGCGGCAATGCGGCGCCGGTCGCAGGCGCACGACCTGCGGCGAAAGATTGACCCGCCGGTCATACCGGTAGTGGGTGACGTGCTTGAGCGCGACGTGGATGGACAAGGGATTTCCTTTGCGTCGGTCAACGACAGGATGAACGGTTGTCGATGTCTGCGGCGCGCGCGAACCGGCTGGCACCCCGTGGGCACCAGCCGGCCCGCGCGAAGTTCAATGTGCCGAAACCAGGAAGTCGCGGCTGATGCCCAGGCCCAGGTCGCCCACGCGGTCCAGGAACTGGGTCAGGTAGGCATGCAGGCCGGTGGACAGGATCTCGTCGATGCGGGCGAATTCAAGGTCGCAGCGCAGCCGGCCGGCGCGGCGCAGCGTCTCGCCCGATTGTTCGTTGGACACCAGCTTCAGGTTGGTGACGACCTCGTTCAGGCAGGCGGCCAGCGAGCGTGGCATGTCCGGCCGCAGGATCAGCAGCTCGGCCACCTTGTCCGGCTGGATCACGTTGCGGTAGACCTTGCGGTAGATCTCGAAGGCCGAGACCGAGCGCAGGATGGCCGACCAGTGATAGAAGTCGTACTCGCTGTCGCGCTCGTCGGCGGCGCCGTAGAAGTCGCTCTCCACCGCGTGGAACTTCACGTCCAGCAGGCGGGCGGTGTTGTCGGCCCGCTCCAGGAAGGAGCCGATGCGGATGAAGTAGAAGGCTTCATCCTGCAGCATGGTGCCCACCGTCACCCCACGCGACAGGTGCGAGCGGAACTTGACCCACTCGAACACCGAGGACGGGTCGCGCGCCATTACGCCGTCGGCCAGCATGCGGTTGAACTCCAGCCAGGTCTGGTTGGTCGTCTCCCAGGCCTCGGTGGTCAGGGAGCCGCGCACCGCGCGGGCGTTTTCACGCGCCGCCCGCAGGCAGCTGAGGATGGACGAGGGGTTGCGCTCGTCGCGCACCATGAAGTCCTTGACCTGCCGCGGGTGGATCGCCCCGTAGCGGTTGTTGTAGTCGTGCGTCAGCTCGGAGATGCTGAGCAGCCCGCGCCAGCCTTGCTCGGCCACCGCGGCCGACTGCGGCAGCAGCGAGCTCTGGTAGTTGACGTCCAGCATGCGGGCGGTGTTCTCGGCGCGCTCCATGTAGCGCGCCATCCAGAACAAATGGTCGGCAGTTCGAGAAAGCATGTGTGATCCGTTTGTAGCCTTGTTCCGGGAGTCGCTTCAAAAGCGTTGTCAATGTCGAGGGATCAGTCCTCCAGCACCCAGGTGTCCTTGGTACCACCGCCTTGTGAAGAGTTGACGACCAGAGAGCCTTCCTTGAGCGCCACGCGCGTCAGGCCACCCGGCACCATCTGCACTTCCTTGGCGCCAGACAGCACAAACGGCCGCAGGTCGATGTGGCGCGGCGCAATGCCGGACTCGACGAAGGTCGGGCAGGTCGACAGGCTCAGCGTGGGCTGGGCGATGTAGTTGCTCGGATTGGCGATCAGGTGAGCCCGGAAGTCCTCGATCTCGGCCTTGGTGGCCGCCGGGCCGACCAGCATGCCGTAGCCGCCTGCGCCGTGCACTTCCTTGACCACCAGGTCCGGCAGGTGGTCCAGCACGTACTTCAGGTCGTCCGGCTCGCGGCACAGGTGCGTGGGCACGTTGTTCAGGATGGGCTTTTCACCCAGGTAGAACTCGACCATCTTGGGCACGTAGGGGTAGATGGACTTGTCGTCCGCCACACCCGTGCCCACCGCGTTCGACAGCGTGACATTGCCCGCCTTGTAGGCCTCGATCAGGCCGGCGCAGCCCAGCGTGGAGTTGGGGCGGAACACGTCCGGGTCCAGGAAGTCGTCGTCCAGCCGGCGGTAGATCACGTCGACCCGCTTCGGGCCTTGCGTGGTGCGCATGAAGACGAACTTGTCCTTGACGAACAAGTCCTGGCCCTCGACCAGCTCCACACCCATCTGCTGGGCCAGGAAGGCGTGCTCGAAGTAGGCCGAGTTGTACATGCCCGGCGTGAGCACCACCACGGTCGGATCGTTGACGCCGCTGGGGGCGACGCTGCGCAGCGTTTCCAGCAACAGGTCGGGGTAGTGGGCCACCGGGGCGACGCGGTGGTCGGAGAACAGATCCGGGAACAGCCGCATCATCATCTTGCGGTTTTCCAGCATGTAGCTGACACCGCTGGGCACGCGCAGGTTGTCTTCCAGCACGTAGTAGCTGCCGGAGCCATCGGGGTTGGCGGCACGCACGATGTCGATGCCGGCAATGTGCGAGTACAGCCCGTGCGGCACGTCCACGCCCATCATTTCGGGGCGGAACTGCGCGTTGTGGGTGATCTGCTCGGCGGGCACGATGCCGGCCTTCAGGATCTCCTGGCCGTGGTAGACGTCGTGGATGAAGCGGTTCAGCGCGGTGACGCGCTGCGCAAGGCCTTTTTCCATCTCGCGCCACTCGTGCGCCGGGATGACCCGAGGGATCAGGTCAAACGGGATCAGGCGTTCGGTGCCTTCGCCGGAATCCTTGTCGCCATACACGGCGAAGGTGATGCCGACGCGGCGAAAGATGACCTCGGCCTCCTCGCGGCGCGCCTTCATCATGTCGCCCGGCTGCTGGGCAAGCCAGCGGTCGTAAGTGCGGTAGTGCTCGCGCACTGTCGCGCTGTTCGCATGCATCTCGTCGAAGCTGGGTCTCATTCATGCTCTCCTGCAGGGGAATCCGTAGCAACAACCGCACCAGCCGCGGGCAGAACAGACCCGCTGGCGGCCGGCCCCTGCCAGTGCCAATGGCGCTTTTGCACGTCGCGCGTGCATGTTGCACCATTTGCCGACCAACGCCACGCACCGCAGTGGTCGCTGCGCACCACCGGCACGCGCAGCGCCTGGTAGCGCGCCAGCACCTGCGGATGCGGATGGCCAAAGCGGCTTCGATAGCCTACCTGCACCACGGCCACCTTCGGCCCCACCGCACGCAAGAATTCTTCGCTGGACGAGGTGTGGCTGCCATGGTGTGGCACCAGCAGCACGGTGCTGGCAAGCAGTTCGGGTGACTGCGCCACCAGCATGTGTTCCTGCGCCGCTTCGAGGTCGCCGGTCAGCAGCGCGCTGCGGCCCGCCGCGTCGCTGACCTTCAGCACGCAGCTGACGGTGTTGGGTTTGACGCCGACAAGCTGGGCGCCAGGTGCGGGAAACAACATCTGGAAATGCACGCCGTCCCAATCCCACTGCTGGCCGGCGGCGCAGGTCTCGTGGTGCACCGCCTGCGCCAGCAAGGGGTGCCCAGCTTCCAGGCTGCTGAGCAGGCGCACCTGCGGCCAGCGGGCGAGCAAGGCCGGCGCGCCGCCGACGTGGTCCAGGTCGCGGTGGCTCAGCACCAGCGTGTCCAGTTGGGTGTCGCCCAGCGCCTGCAGCAGCGGCAGCAGCACACGCTGGCCGGCGTCGCTGTCGACTGAAAAGCGCGGGCCGGTGTCGTGCACCAGCGTGTGATGCGCGGTGCGGATCACCACTGCGCTGCCCTGCCCCACGTCCGCCGCGACCAGCTCGAACTCGCCCACCGGCGGCCGCGGCACTGCAGGCCACAGCAGCGGCAACGCCAGCGGCACACCCAGCAGCCGCAGGCGCCACGGCAATGGCAAAGCCAGCAGCAGGCCGCCCAGCAGCCCGAAGGCCATCACCAGCGCGGTGGACTCCGGCACGCCCCAGCTCGCTGCCGGCCAGCTGGCGAGCCACTGCAGCCAGGCCAGCAGTGGCTGCAGCAGCCAGCCCGCCAAGGTCCAGAAGCCTGGCCACAGCGTGCCCAGCAAGGCCAGCGGCGTGATCACGAAGGTCACCAGCGGCACGGCCACCCAGTTCGCCGGCAAGCCGACCAGCGAGATCTGCTGGAACAGCACCAGCGTCAGCGGCGCCAGGCCCACGGTGATGACCCACTGGGCGCGCGCCGCGCGGCGCAGGACCAGCAGCAGCCGCGCCCACCAGTTTGCAGGCTCGGGCAAGACAGCAGGCTCGGCGGCATCGGCCATCATCAGCAAGGCCACCGCTGCGAAGGACAACCAGAAGCCCGGCTGCAGCATGGCCCAAGGATCCAGCAGCGTAACCAGCGCGCCCGTCAGCGCGCACAGCAGCAAGGCCGGCCACGGTGGCCCGAAGCTGCGCAGCACGACCGCCAGCGCCAGCATGCAGACGGTGCGCTGCGCCGGCACGCCCCAGCCCGCCATCAGCGCATACAGCGTGGCAAACACCAGCCCGCCCCAGCGCGCCGCGACCGGCGCCGGCAGCCAGTGCCGCAGCCGCACGCTGCGCCGCCAGCCGGCGCCCACCAGCAGCCCGGCCATCGCGGCGAACAAGGTGATGTGCAATCCGCTGATGGAAATGAGGTGACTGATACCGGTTTGCCGGTACAGCGCCCAGCCCTTGCCGTCAATGGCCGACTGGTCGCCCACCGCCAGCGCCGCCAGCAAGCCGGTGGCGGCCGGGTCGGCCGTGCCCAGCAGGATGCGGTCACGCCAGCGCTGGCGCAGCGTGTCCAGCACTTCGACTGGCTGCCACCAGCGCGGGCCGTCCAGCCGCTGGGCCATGCCAGGCCTGGGCGCGCGCACCGCACCGACCGCACCCAAGCCCTGCTCGAACATCCACAGCTCGGCATCGAAACCACCGGGGTTCATCGCGCCATGCGGGCGCCTCAGCTTCACCGGCAGGCGCCAGGCTTCGCCGGCCCGCAAGGCAGCAGGCGCACCCGCGGTACCGCCAGCCAGTTCGTCTGGGCTGCCAGGCACTGGCCATGAGAGCCACAGCTGCGCAGGGAAACTGTCCAGCGGCATGGGCTGGCCACCGGCCGCCTGCACGCCGCTCACCTGCAGCACAAAGCGCAGACCGTTTGCGTCCACCTGCGGCAGGCCGACGACACGGCCCTGCACACTGAGCTCTGCACCTTCCAGCGCCGGGCTCAAGACCTGCGCCAGCCTCGCGGCGGCACGCAGGCCCGTGCTGCCGAAGGCCGCCAGGCCCAGCCCCAGGGCCAGCAGCAGCACGGCCCGGCGCTGCAGCCAGGCAGCAGCCAGAAAGCAGACCGCACCCGCCGCCAGCAAGCCACCATAGGCCGGCAACGGCCACAGCGCCGCTTGCTGAAGCTGCAAAGCCAGGCCCGCAGTCCAGCCCAGCACCAACAGCAGGACGCCACGGCCCCAGCCTGTCATCCGCCCCTCCCCCCTCGTCTTCTCATGCCCCAGTGTAGGATTCCCGCACCGTCTGTTTTTTGAAGAAAGAGAAGTCATCATGTCCGTCGCCGAACGCCTGCAACAACTGGGCATTGCGCTGCCGCCCGTGGCCATTCCGGCTGCCGCCTATGTGCCCTTCGTGCAGACCGGCTCGCTGGTCTTCATCTCCGGCCACATTGCCAAGAAGCCCGATGGCCAGCCCTGGGTCGGCCAGCTCGGCGTGAACATGGCCACAGAAGAAGGCCAGGCCGCGGCGCGCTCCATCGCCATCGAGCTGATGGGCACGCTGAGCGCCGCGGTCGGTGGCGACCTGTCTCGCGTCAAGCGCATCGTCAAGGTCATGAGCCTGGTCAACTCCGCGCCCACCTTCACCGAGCAGCACCTGGTGACCAACGGCTGCTCCGAGCTGCTGGGCGAAGTGTTCGGCCCGGAGGTCGGCGCGCATGCGCGCAGCGCGTTTGGCGTGGCGCAGATTCCGCGCGGCGCCTGCGTCGAGATCGAACTGATCGCCGAGATCCAAGCCTGATGGCCCGCGGCAGACAAGCCGCCAGCCAGTGGCTGGTGCTGGTGGCGCTGCTGTGCTTCGGCGCGGTCGGCTTCGCGCTGTTTGCCCAGTACAGGCTGGACATGCTGCCCTGCCCTTGGTGCACGCTGCAGCGGCTGATCTTCCTGGTGATTGGCGTGCTGGCCTTGCTGGCCGCGGCCGTGCGCGGGCTGCGCAAGCCGCTGGCCGGCCTGGGCCTGCTGCTGAGCCTGGCAGGTGTGGCCAGCGCGCTGTGGCAGCACTTCTATGCTGCGGCCAGCGCCTCTTGCAACCTGACGCTGGCCGACAAGATCCTCGACAAGCTGGGCCTGTTCGAGCTGGCGCCTTCGGTCTTCGCGCCGATGGCGTCCTGCGCCGATGCAGCCGTCAACCTGCTGGGCGTGCCGTTTGCGTTCTGGAGCCTGGCGCTGTTTGCGCTGTGCGGCTTGATCTGGGTGCAGACGCTGCGCCGGGTCTGAGAGGGCCCCCAGACCTGCCGCTTCGCGTCAGGCCCCCCGAGGGGGATGAGAAAACTTGGGGCGGCCCGGCGTTTTCTCATGAGCCAACGGGCCGGTGCGTGGCGCCGGCTCGCTCGCCTCGTCAGTCCAGCAGCCAGAGCTGCTCGAGGTCGGCAAAGCGCCAGGCGTCAGGCACCTCGGGGCCGAGGATGCGGTTCTTGGCCGAGCCATCGGCCAGGTCCAGCACATAAGGCGTGATGCGGTGCCGCTCGCCAATGTCGTAGAAGACACGCACACGCGGCGTCAACAGCGCGCTGCTGTTGAGCGCCAGCACCACGGCCAGGTGCTCTGACTGCAGCCGCACCAGCGAACCCACCGGGTAGATGCCCACGGCCTTGACGAAATGCTGGAACACGGCGTTGTCGAACTGCCCCTTGGCCTGGGCCATTTGCCGCATCGCGTCGCCCGGGTCCCAGGGCGTGCGGTAAGGCCGGCGTGAGGTCACCGCGTCGTACACATCGCAGACCGCGGCCATGCGGGCCAGCACGCCAATGCGCTCTCCCGCCTGCGCGTCCGGATAGCCGCTGCCGTCCACCCGTTCGTGGTGATGCAGGCAGGCGTTCAGCACGGCCGGGCTGTAGCCGCCTTCGGCCTTGAGCATGTCGTGGCTGTGGCGCACATGGGTCTTCATCAGCGCCAGTTCTTCGGGACTGAGCCGGCCGGGCTTGTTCAACAGCTCGGTCGGCAGCGCCGCCTTGCCAATGTCCAGCACCAGCCCGGCCAGCCCGGCTTCGCGCACCATGGCCGGCGGCAGCCCCATCTGGCGGGCCAGGCCGACCATCAGCGCGCACACCGCCACCGCGTGCATGTAGGTGTAGTCGTCCACCGTCTTCAGCCGGGCCACGCTGGCCAGCGCCCCGGGCTTGCGGGACATCGCATCGACGATGCCCTCGACCACCGGCAGGCAGGTCTTGGCGTCCACCGCCTGGCCCAGGCGGGCTGCGTCGAAAAGGCCCATCACGCTGCCCATGGCCTGCCGGCTGACCTGCAGGGCATCGGTGTAGCGAGGCCCCACCGGGTCCAGCGCCGGATGCGGCAAGGGCAGAGGCGAGTCCTCTTCTTCGGCCGGCGTTGCCAAGGCCTCTGCGCCGACGACCGCCACCGCGTCTTTGGCCTCGTCTGCCAGAGGCACGTCCAGGCCGCGTTCGGTGTCGATGACGACTTCGGCAATGCCGGCTTCGAGGATGCGCGCAATGTCCCGCTGGTCACGCAGCAGGAATTTGGAACGCCAGAACGGATGATCCATCCACGAGCCGGTGAGCTGGTGGAGGAACATGCCCAGTTGCAACTGAGGGGAAGGTATGGTCTTCAGCACGAGGGCAGCATGCCACGTCGGCTGTGAGGGCAATCACCGGAAAAGACGGGCGGAAGTAGACACCCGTGCGGAGGCAAGCCCTCTTCGAACCGGCCGCGGCAATGCGTGAATGGGTCGTGAGGCAGATCAAACGCCACGCTGGAAGGTGCCGCTAAGGTGCGGTGGTTCCTCACGCGCAGCTCTCGCGCCGAAAGCCTTGCCCATGCCCCACGCCTCCGCCGCATCTGTTGACGTGCTGATCGCCGGCGCCGGCCCCGCAGGACTTGCACTGGCCATTGCCCTGGCCCGCCAAGGCCTGCGCATCACCGTGCTGGAACAGGCGCCCTGGGCCGCATTGGCCAAGCCGGCGGAAGACGGACGGGACATCGCGCTCACACACCGCTCGCGGCGAATCCTGGAGGAGTTGGGCATTTGGCAGCGTCTTCCCGCCGCCGAGATTGCGCCGCTGCGCCAGGCCCATGTGCACGACGGCGGCATGCCGTGGCCGCTGCAATTCGATGCACGCAGCGACGGGCACGAGGCCCTGGGCTGGCTGGTGCCGAACCACCGCCTGCGGGAAGCCGCCTGGGCCGTGGCGCAACACACGCCCGGCGTCCAGGTCGAAACGCAGGCCTGCGTCGTTCGATTTGAGGCACAGCCGGCAGTGGCCGTGCTGGACACTGCCGACGGCCGCCGCTGGCAGGCGCCGCTGGTGGTGGCCGCGGACAGCCGCTTTTCCGCGCTGCGCCGGATGGCGGGATTGCCGGCCCGCTCGCTGGATTTCGGCCGCACCGCCATCGTCTGCCGGGTTGCCCACACCTTGCCGCACCAGGGCATTGCCCACGAATGTTTTCGCTACGGCCTGACCCTGGCCATGTTGCCCATGGCAGGTCTGCAAAGCTCCGCGGTGCTGACCGTGCGCCAGGCAGAGGCCGCTGGCTGGCTGGACATGGACGACCAATCCTTCGCCGCACGACTCACCGAGCAGTTCGGACCGTCGCTGGGCGGCTTGCACCTGGCCGGGCAGCGGCATGCCTACCCGCTGGTGGCCGTGCAGGCCTTGCGGCTGGTGGGCCCGCGCATCGCACTGATCGGGGACGCGGCGGTCGGCATGCACCCGGTCACCGCGCACGGCTTCAACTTCGGGCTCTACGGCGTGCAGACCTTGACACGCGAAGTGGCGGCTGCGTTCCGGGCCTGCGGCGATGTCGGCGATGCCCGGGCCCTGCAGCGCTACGCGGCCGAACACCAGCGCACCACCTGGCCGGTCTATCACGGCACCAATGGCGTGGCACAGCTGTTCACAGACGACCGGCCCGCCGCCCGCGCGGCGCGCAAGGTCGTGCTGTGGCTGGCCCAGGTGTTGCCGCCGGTGCGACGCGCCGTGACGCGCCAACTCACCGGCGCAACACCCGCCTGAGCCTGCAGCCGATCAGCCCGCCTGCACCTGGGTTGGCTTCAATACCGCCTCGACCTTGCTGCCCTTGCGCGCACGCTTGCCCTGGTGGCTGGCCAGCGCTGCGCCCTTGATGATTTCATCCTTGGGCTTGCCGCCGCGACCCGCGCCGATCACGCGCAGCTGATCGGCAAACACGGCCACCGAAACCAGCGGATCCTTCGCGTCCACGTCCATCAGCGTCAAGCCCTTGCCGCCATTGGACTGCAGCTTCAGCTCAGCCAGGGGGAAGGTCAGCAGCCGGCCGCTCATCGCCAGGCAGGCCACGTTGACCTGGGCCGGCGCGACGGCAGTCGGCGGCAGCAAGCGGTCGCTGGCCTCCAGCGTCAGGAAGCTCTTGCCGGCTTTCTGGCGGCTGTTCAGGTCGGCCAGGCGCGCCAGCAGGCCAAAGCCGCCGGTGTTGGCCAGCAGCACGATCTGCTCGGGCACGCCGGCAAAGTAGTGCGCAATCTGGCTGCCGGCTTCGAGGTCGATCAGGCTGGTCATCGGCACGCCATCGCCACGGCCGCCCGGCAGCGTGGCCACGGCCACGCTGTAGACCCGACCGCTGGAGCCGAAGACGTAGAGCGTGTCCACGCTGCGGCAAGGAAATACGCCGTGCAGCGCATCGCCCGCCTTGAAGGCCAGCGTGTTCGCATCGACCTCATGCCCCTTCAGCGCCCTCGCCCAGCCCTTCAGGCTGAGGACCACGGTGACCGGTTCGTCGACGATCTTGACCTCGGCAACCGCACGCTTTTCCTCCTGGATCAGCGTGCGGCGCTCGTCGCCATGCTGCTTGGCATCGGCCTCGATCTCGCGGATCAGCGTGCGCTTGAGCGAGCCGGGGTTGGCCAGGATGTCTTCGAGCTTCTGCTGATCCTCGCGCAGGCTCTTCAGCTCCTGCTCGATCTTGATGGCTTCCAGCCGGGCCAACTGGCGCAGCCGGATTTCAAGGATGTCCTCGGCCTGGCGGTCGCTGAGCCTGAAGCGCTCGATCAGCGCGGGCTTGGGCTCGTCCGCATTGCGGATGAGATGGATGACTTCGTCGATGTTCAGCAGCACCAGCTGCCGGCCTTCGAGGATGTGGATGCGGTCCAGCACCTTGTCCAGCCGGAACCGGGTCCGGCGCTGCACCGTGGCCTGGCGGAAGTCCACCCACTCGGCCAGGATCTGGCGCAGGCCCTTCTGCGTTGGCCGGCCGTCCCGCCCGACCATGGTCAGGTTCATCGAGACATTGGTTTCGAGGTTGGTGTGCGCCAGCAGCACGTTGATCAGCTCTTGCTGGCTGATGGCACGGCTCTTGGGCTCGAACACCAGCCGCACCGCGGCGTCCTTGCTGGACTCGTCGCGCACGGCGTCCAGCACCGACAGCACCGTCGTCTTCAGCTGCACCTGCTCGGCCGCGAGCGCCTTCTTGCCCGCCTTGACCTTGGGGTTGGTCAGCTCCTCGATCTCTTCCAGGATCTTCTGCGAGCTGGTGCCCGGCGGCAGCTCGGTGACCACCAGGTTCCACTGCCCACGCGCCAGTTCCTCGATCTTCCAGGTCGCGCGCACCTTCAGGCTTCCGCGGCCGCCGGCATAGGCGGCGCGGATGTCGGCCGCGCTGGAGATGATCTGGCCACCGCCGGGGTAATCCGGGCCGGGCAGCAGTTGTGCCAGCTCGTCGTCGCCCAGCTTGTCGTTGCGGATCAGCGCGACCGCCGCGGCGGCCACCTCGCGCAGGTTGTGGCTGGGGATCTCGGTGGCCAGGCCGACGGCAATGCCGCTGGCGCCGTTCAGCAGCACAAAGGGCAGCCGGGCCGGCAGCAGGCGCGGCTCTTCCAGCGTGCCGTCGTAGTTGGCCATGAAATCGACCGTGCCTTCGTCGATCTCGTCGAGCAGCAGGCGGGCGATCGGGTTCAGGCGCGCTTCGGTGTAGCGCATGGCGGCAGCGCCGTCGCCGTCGCGGCTGCCGAAGTTGCCCTGGCCATCGATCAGTGGGTAGCGCAGCGAAAAGTCCTGCGCCATGCGCACCAGCGCGTCGTAGGCGGCCGTGTCGCCGTGCGGGTGGTAGTTGCCCAGCACGTCGCCCACCACCTTCGCACTCTTGCGCGGCTTCGGGCCGCCGGGTGCGGCGTTGGTGAACGACAGGCCCATGCGGTGCATGGCGTAGAGGATGCGGCGCTGCACCGGCTTGGCACCGTCGCACACATCCGGCAGCGCCCGGCCCTTGACGACCGAAAGCGCGTATTCGAGGTAAGCCCGCTCGGCGTAATGCGCCAGCGTCAGGCTGTCAGGGTTGCCACCGTCGCCGTCACCGGCAAAAGTCAGGGGAGTCTGTTCCATGTGTTGCCAGCCCGCACATGGGCACGGGTTTCATCAAAGGTCCGGGGATCTTGCCAACGGCGCAGGTGCCTGCTCAGGCCTGCATGCGCCGGGCAGCACATTGTGCCCGCCGGCCATGCGGCCGCCCGAACTGGCAGCACAGGTCTTGACCGCCGCGGATTCACGTGAACCGCAACACACCGACCTTGCAAACCGCCGATTCGGACCGGTTCGGGCCGTTTCGATTCTAGGGGGATGAGCTGCCCCGTTTTGGGACCCAAAACCTCCCGAATGGGGGCGTCGACTGCCCGGGATCGCTCCAGCCTGCACCGAGTCCAGACAAGCGTTCGCCGTAACCGTGCGGAAACGCCTCAATGATGCGCAACATCATGCTCAGGTAAATTCTGAGCATGTTTCATTTGATTACAAGTAGCTCGACAGACAGCCCCTGTCGAGGCGTCGCTTTCCTAAGATGGTGGTTCCAACTCACTTTTTAACGAGACATTCATGTTTCATACAGCATCCAAGGCGCCCTCGGTCAACCCGCGCAACAACGCGCGTCTGGGCACTCATCTGCGCGCACTGACCCTGGCCTCGACCGTTGCCTTGGGGCTGCTGATGCCCGGCGTTGCGGCCTGGGCCAATGAAGCCAGCGTGATCTCCGACTTCACCGCCACCACCTTCGGCACCGCCCCGCTGGGCCGACTGCTGGTCAGCAAGACCAACACGCTGTACGGCGTGGCCAGCGACGATGGCCCTTACGGCCTGGGCGCCGTCTACGAACTGTTCCAGCCGGATGGCGTGCACTGGGCGCGCAAGCTGATCTATGCATTCGAGACCACTGCCGACGGCAAGCAGCCGTCCGCCGGCCTGATCAAGGACAAGAAGGGCAACTTGTACGGCGTGACCGCGCAGGGCGGCACCTGGGGCAAGGGCACGGTCTACAAGCTGGCACTGAACGCCGATGGCAGCTTCACGCACTCGGTGCTGTACAGCTTCCAGGGCTCGACCGACGGCAGCCAGCCGGTCAGCGAACTGGTGTTCGACGCTGAAGGCAACCTGTACGGCACCGCCTCGCTCAACGGTGAACACGGCCAGGGCACGGCCTTCAAGCTGATCGCCAAGAAGAACGGCTGGAAGTTCACGCTGCTGCACGGCTTCACCGGCACCGACGGCGACGGCAAGTCGCCTTCGGGCCAGCTGGTGGTGGATTCGGCCGGTGCGGTGTACGGCACAACGGTGGCCGGCGGCACCTACAACTTCGGCGTGGTCTACAAGCTGACCCCGGGCGAAAAGAACGTCTACGCCGAAAGCATCGTGCTGACCTTCCGCGGCGACAACGGCTTCAACCCGGTCGGCGGCCTGGCCACCGACACCAGCGGCGCGCTGTACGGCACCTCCACCGCAGCCGGCCCGAACGGCGGCGGCACGCTGTTCAAGCTGGCCCCGGCAGGCGACGGCAGCTTCACCTACTCGCTGCTGCATGCCTTCGCCGGCAGCGGCCAGGGCTGGCAGCCCTACGGCGCCGTGATGCCGACCGACAACGGCATCTTCTACGGCACCACCGCGGCTGGCGGCAGCGCCAACGCCGGCGTGGTCTACCAGCTCGCGCCCAGCGATGACGGCAGCTACAAGTACAGCGTGATCTACGACATGGGCATTGCCGGCAACGGCAGCTACGCCGGTCTGGCCCGCATCAAGTCCGAACTGTTCGGCACGATGAGCTACGCCAACGACAGCTGGAACGGTGGCGTCTTCGAAGTGAACCGCAAGAAGTAAGCGGCTTGCATTGGCGGGGCCTGGTCACGAGTCAGGCCCCGCCCTCCCCGTCGTTCTTCATCCAAGAGAGACAGTCCCATGTACGCTTCATCCTCCACGGCCCGCAAGGCCGGCGCACGCTTGCGCGCCCTGGGCTCTGCGGCCTTCTTCGCCGCCGCGCTGCTGGCCAGCGCCACCCCGAGCTGGGCCGCAAAAGGCAAGACCGCCTACAGCTTTGCCGGCACCCCCAACGGCGCCAGCCCCGCCAGCGACCTGCTGGCCCACGGTGGCAAGTTCTACGGCGTGACGGCCAGTGGTGGCAGCGCCAGCCTGGGCGCGATCTACCAGCTCAAGCAGAAGGACGACGGCAGCTGGGGTGCCAAGACGGTGTTCTCGTTTGGCGGCCTGGACAACGGCGCCATGCCGCAGGCCGGCCTGATTGCCGACGCTGCCGGCAACCTCTATGGCACCGCCTACATCGGCGGCAATGTCGGCGCGGGCACGGTGTTGCGCCTCAGCCCGAATGCAGACGGCAGCTGGACACCCAGCGTGCTGCACCACTTCACGGGTGGTGCGGAGGGCTACCACCCTTACGGCGACCTGCTGCTGGACGCCAAGGGCCGGCTGATCGGCACCGCCTTCGAAGGCGGCAACTTCGGCGACGGCGTGGCCTTCACACTCACCCCGGCGAGCGACGGCAGCTGGACCTACCAGGTCATCCACCACTTCCACGAGACCACGATTGACGGCGCCGGCCCGCGCGGCAAGCTGGCCATGGACGCCAACGGCGTGGTCTACGGCATCACCACTGCGGGCGGCGCGAACTTCAGCGGCACCTTGTGGAGCCTGACCGAAGGCACGAACGGCTGGAGCTTCAAGGTCAACGACAGCTTCGGCAGCACGGTCGGCACCCTGCCCACCGGCGGCGTGACGCTGGCCAAGGACGGCAACCTGTACGGCACCGGGCTGATGGGCGGCGCGTTCGCCAACGGCACGGTGTTCAAGGCCACGCCTGGCAAGAGCGGCTACAAGCTGGCCGCGGTGCACGACTTCACCAACGACGAGGGCTTTTTCCCGTACTGCAGCGTGCTGGTCAACAAGAAGACCGGCGTGCTGTACGCCGCCACCTCAGGCGGCGGCAGCACCGGCGGCGGCAGCGTCGTGACCTTGACCCCGCAGGCCGATGGCAGCTATGCCAGCAGCGTGCTGTGGGGCATCACCGGCGGCAGCGGCGCGTATTCGGGCCTGACGACCACCAAGGCAGGCGAGTTGCTGGGCACCACCAAGTACGGTGGCAAGAAGGCCAACGGTCAGGTCTACATCATCAAGCCCTGAGGCTTGGCGGCGCGGGCCGTGGCGGCCTGCCACGCCCGCAGCAGCGCATGACGGCTCAACCGTCCGTGCGCACCATCTTCATCTGGTTGGCCAGGCCTTGCTGGCGCTGCTGCAACAGCGCCCAGTACAGCTCCAGCACCATGTGCACATGGGCCCGGGTTTCATCGAAATCCGGGATCTTGCCGCCGGCGCGGCGCACATTGCCCTCGCCTGCATTCCAGGCGGCCAGCGCCACGTCCACGCCGCCGAAGCGCCGGCTCAGGTCGGCCAGCATGCGCGCGCCGATCATGATGTTGTGCTTAGGGTCGCGCAGGCGCTGCTCCACCGGCCTGGCCTGGGCCTCGGCCTTGGTGGCATAGCGGTCGCCCGTGACCGGCGTGACCTGCATCAGGCCAACCGCACCGCGCGGCGACACCAGGTCGCCCCGGTAGCCGGATTCGACCGTGATGATGGCCTTGAGCAGCTCGGCGTCCACGCCGGTGACTCGCTCGGCCTCGCGCAGCACCGGCTGAATGGCCTTCACTTCGGGGGCGAATTCCAGCCAGGTCAGCAAGCTGGCACTGGCCGTCGTCTTGCCGGGCACGCGGAAGGTGTCGCTGTCGCGCTGGCGCAGCACCTGCGAGTAGCGCGAATCCATGGGCTTGTCGGCAAAGTGCGCCACGCCGGCGCCGTCCACATAACCCCACAGCTCGGCGCGCGCCGTGCCGCTGACGGCGCACAAGCCCAGCGCCGCCGCGGCCAGCAAGGGGCGGGAAGCGCGAGGCAGGTTTCGGACAAGGGCGAGACAACGATGAGCAACGGGACGGACGATCAAAACGGCTCCTGAGGCGCGAAACGTCCCGACACTCGTCTGCGGCTCAAGCACCGGCAGGCGGGACACAGGGACCGCAAGCCCGGTGACAAAAAGTGTCACACCGGCAGCGACCCGTGGCTGTTGCTTGCAAGAAGCAAGCACACGAATTCTAGGAAGGCTGCGGCGACCCAAAGGGCCGGAACAAGCCGGCCAACCCTGGTCAAACCGCTGCCTCACAAGGACCACACGCCCGGCACTGCGCCGAAGCGGTGCGTGGCATCAAGCGGCGTCGCGGCCAGTGCCGCGTTGTGTCAGCGACTTCAGACGTCCACTTCCACGTCGTCGCCGTGCAGTTCCATCAGCTCGCGCCGGCCCTGGGCCTCGCCCTTGCCCATCAAGCGGGTCATGGCGCTGACGGTCCCGGTGAAATCCACCGCGCCGTAGTCCACGCGCAGCAGGCGGCGGGTGTCCGGGTTCAGCGTGGTGTCCCACAGCTGCTCGGCGCTCATTTCGCCCAGGCCCTTGAAGCGGCTGATGGACCAGTTGCTGTCGCGCGCGCCTTCCTTGCGCAGCTTGTCCAGCGTGGCTTCCAGCTCGCCTTCGTCCAGTGCATAAATCTTGGCCGCCGGCTTCTTGCCACGCGCCGCGGCGTCCACCCGGAACAGCGGCGGCTTGGCCACGTACACATGGCCGGTCTCGATCAGCTTGGGGAAGTGGCGGAAGAACAGCGTCAGCAGCAGCACCTGGATGTGCGAGCCGTCCACGTCCGCGTCCGACAGGATGCAGACCTTGCCGTAGCGCAGGCCTGAGAGATCCGGCGAGTCGCTCGGGCCATGCGGGTCCACGCCGATGGCCACCGAGATGTCGTGGATCTCGTTGTTCTTGAACAGCAGGTCGCGCTCGACCTCCCAGGCGTTCAGCACCTTGCCGCGCAGTGGCAGCACGGCCTGGGTTTCCTTGTTGCGACCCATCTTGGCCGAGCCGCCGGCCGAGTCGCCCTCGACCAGGAACAGCTCGTTCATGCCCAGGTCGCGGCTCTCGCAGTCGGTCAGCTTGCCCGGCAGCACCGCCACGCCCGAGCCCTTGCGCTTCTCGACCTTCTGGCTGGCGCGCTGGCGCGTCTGCGCCTGCTTGATGACCAGCTCGGCCAGCTTGCGGCCCACGTCCACATGCTGCGAGAGCCACAGCTCCAGCGCAGGCTTCACATAGGAGGCGACCAGTCTCAATGCGTCGCGGCTGTTCAGCCGCTCCTTGGTCTGGCCCTGGAACTGAGGGTCCAGCACCTTGGCGGAAAGTACGAAGGAAGCGCGCGAGAACACGTCTTCGGGCATCAGCTTCACGCCCTTGGGCAGCAGCGAATGCAGCTCGATGAAGCCCTTGATCGCGCCGAACAGGCCGTCCTTCAGCCCGGCTTCGTGGGTGCCGCCGGCCACGGTGGGGATCAGGTTCACATAGCTTTCGCGCAGCAGACCGCCCTCCTCGGTGAAGGCCACGCACCAGGCCGCGCCCTCGCCTTCAGCGAAGTTCTCGGTCTCGGCCGCGCTGGCATAGTGCTCGCTCTCGAACAGCGGCACCATCGGCTCGGCCGGCAGGGCCTGCGCCAGGTAGTCGCGCAGGCCACCCTTGTAGAGCCAGGTCTGGACCTCCGGGCCGCTGGCCTTCTCGGTCGTCAGGGTGACCGTGACGCCGGGCATCAGCACCGCCTTGCTGCGCAGCAGGTGCATCAGTTCGTTGCGCGGCAGTTCTGCGCTTTCGAAGTACTTGGCGTCGGGCCACACGCGCACCGAGGTGCCGTGCTTGCGCTCGCCCGCAGTCGTCTTGCGCACCTGCAGCGGCTCGATCACGTCGCCGCCCGAAAACACCAGGCCGGCGGCATGGCCTTCGCGCCAGACGTTGACCTGCAGCCGCTTGGCCAGGGCATTGGTGACGCTGACGCCCACGCCGTGCAGGCCGCCGGAAAAGCTGTAGGCACCGCCGGCGCCCTTGTCAAACTTGCCGCCGGCGTGCAGCCGGGTGTAGACGATCTCGATCACCGGCACCTGCTCCTCCGGGTGCAGGCCATAGGGAATGCCGCGGCCATCGTCGTCGATGCTGATCGAGCCGTCGGCATGCAGCGTGACGGCAATGTGCTTGCCAAAGCCGGCCAGCGCCTCGTCGGCAGCGTTGTCGATGACCTCCTGCACGATGTGCAGCGGGTTGTCGGTGCGGGTGTACATGCCCGGCCGCTGCTTGACGGGCTCCAGGCCCTTGAGCACGCGGATGGACGCCTCGCCGTAGGCTTCTGCAGTCGGCGGGGTGGAAGAAGAACGGGTTGCCATGCGGGAGATTGTAGGAAGGGCTGGTCGGACTCAGCCGGCCCGTGCTGGCGCGGGCTCGACCAGTTCGATCGGCAGGCCGTCCGGGTCGGCAAAAAAGCAGAAACGGGCGGCGGTGAATTCGTCGATGCGAACCGGCTCCAGCGAATCGACACCCTCGGCCAGCAGGCGCGCGCGTGCGGCGTCGATGTCGTCTACTACCAGCGCCAGGTGGCGCAGCCCGCAGGCCTCGGGTCGCGAGGGCCGCGGCGGCGAGCCGGGGAAGGAAAACAGTTCCAGCTGGCTGCCGTCCGGCAGCGCCAGGTCCAGCTTCCAGCTCTGTCGCTCGGCCCGCCAGAACTCGTGCACCACGCGCAAGCCCAGCACACGGGTGTAGAAGTCCTTGGAACGCGCGTAGTCGGAGGCGATCAGCGCGACGTGGTGCAGGCAGGTCGCCAGGCTGGTGACCTCAGTGGTGAGCGTAGAGACATCAGACATGCCGGCACCATACCCGAGGCGCGGAGAACGCCCCTCGGCCAACGGTCATGAACCTCAGGCCTGCCGCCAGTTTTCGACATGCAGCCCGCTGACCCGCCGAAACTCCCCTTCATTGGCGGTCACCACCACCAGGCCTCGCGCCAGGCCGCAGCCCGCGATCTGGAGATCGTAGGCACCAATCGGCTGGCCGCGCTGGTGCAATGCGGCGCGAACCGCCGCGGCTGCGACGGCATCCGCGTCCTCGAAGGGCAGGATCGTGATCGATGCGAGAAACGCGTCGATCACGGGCAAGAGCTTCCTGGCCCGCGCGGGATTCAGCAGCAAGCCGTACTCGATCTCCATGCGTGTGACGACGGAGGCACAAAGCAGGTCGGGGGTCGTCGCCTTGATGCGCGCCAGCACGCCTGGCTCGCCCTTGACGAAATCGCTGACCGTGCAGGTGTCGAGCAGGAACTTCATGCCAGCGGATCGGCAGCCGGTGGCAGCAGTTGATCCCGCGCGGCTTCGAACGGGGGCATGTCGGGGTCGCCCATGTGGGACAGCACCACAGCCGGCCACTCGGGCCGGCCCTCACGCCGCAACCATTCCTGCACAGCTTGACGAATCACGGCATTGCGATTCTCGCCGCGCACTTTGGCTGCGGCTGTCAGTCGCTGGCCGGTTTCATCGTCGAGGTAGATGTTGAAGTGCATGGCGATCCTCATCACATATTGATATGTTATACGCCATCGGACCGACCGTCACCCCCCATGGTGACCGAGCCATATGCGGTAAGGCCGGAGGTGCGGAAAGCCACGCTCCGCTAAAGTGCCCGAATGTCTGCCGTGCCCGCCGCCAAGCCTTCCTCGCCCACCCTGTCCATGACCCAGGTCCTGGTTTGCGGCGCGGCCATCGTCACGCTGTCGATGGGCATTCGCCACGGCTTTGGCCTGTGGCTGGCGCCGATCACGATGGAGCGCGGCTGGACCCGCGAGACTTTCGCCTTTGCGCTGGCGATCCAGAACATCGCCTGGGGCGTGGCCGGCCCGTTTGCCGGGATGCTGGCAGACCGCTTCGGCGCGTACCGGGTGCTGATCGTCGGCGCCGGGCTGTACGCGCTGGGCCTAGTGCTGATGGCACTGTCCACCTCGGGGCTGGCCTTCACCGGCAGCGCCGGGCTGCTGCTGGGCATGGCCCAGTCCGGCACCACCTACGCGGTGGTCTACGGCGTGATCGGCCGCAACATCGCACCCGAGAAGCGCTCCTGGGCGATGGGCGTTGCCGCGGCGGCCGGCTCGTTCGGCCAGTTCCTGATGGTGCCGGTGGAAAGCTGGCTGATCGGCCACTGGGGCTGGCAGAACGCGCTGTTCATGCTGGGCTGCGCAGCGCTCGCCATCGCGCCGCTGGCGTGGGGACTGAAGGAACCGAAGGCGGCCGCGCCCACCGGCCACCAGCAAAGCATTGGCGCCGCGCTGCGCGAGGCCATGGCCTACCCGAGCTTCCGGTGGTTGATGGCCGGGTATTTCGTCTGCGGCTTCCAGGTCGTGTTCATCGGCGTGCACATGCCCAGCTACCTGCGCGACAAAGGCCTGGACCCGCAGGTCGCCACCACCGCGCTGGCCTTGATCGGCCTGTTCAATGTCTTTGGCACCTACACCGCCGGCGTGCTGGGCCAGCGCCTGGCCAAGCGCCACATCCTGGCGGCCATCTATTTCCTGCGCTCGATCACCATCGTCATCTTCCTGCTGGTGCCGGTGTCGCCGATGAGCGTGTATGTCTTCGCCAGCGTGATCGGCTTCCTGTGGCTGTCCACCGTGCCGCCGACCAACGCGGTCGTGGCCCAGATCTTCGGCGTGCAGTACATGTCGATGCTGGGCGGGCTGGTGTTCTTCAGCCACCAGATCGGCTCCTTCCTGGGCGTGTGGCTGGGCGGCAGGCTGTATGACCAGACCGGCAGCTACGACGTCGTGTGGTGGCTGGCCGTGGCGCTGGGCGTGATGGCGGCGCTGGCCAACCTGCCGGTGCGCGAGGGCCCCATCCTGCGGGTGCAGAGGCCGCAAGCGGTCGCGCCATGACCCGCAACACCCGGCGCCTGCTCGGCTGGACCGCAGCGCTGCTGGTCCTGCTGCTGACGTTTGCCGCATACCGCAACCCCGCCCTGATGCTCGACCTGGCCACCCAGGTCTGGAACTGTGTCTGAGCCGGTGTTGATGCATGGCGCAGGCGCGCCTTCGAGCTGGGTCACGCGCTGGGCGCCCTGCGTGCCGGCAGGTGCCAGCGTGCTGGACCTCGCCTGCGGTCGCGGCCGGCACGCGCGCTGGTGGGCGGCGCGCGGTCATGCGGTCACCGCGGTGGACCGGGATGCCGAGGCGCTGCACTCGCTGGCGGGCGTGGCCGGCATCGAAGTGGTGCAGGCCGAGCTGGAAGAACAGACCTGGCCGCTGGCAGGTCGCTGCTTCGATCTGGTCGTCGTCACGAACTACCTTTGGCGGCCTCGTTTTGACGCGTTGCTGGACACGGTGGCGCCCGGCGGCCTGCTGCTTTACGAAACTTTTACCGCCGGCCAGGAGACCATCGGTCGCCCTGCCCGCGCGGAATTCCTGCTGCAGCCCGGCGAACTGCTGCAGCGCTGCGCCGGCTGGCAGGTGCAGGGCTTCGAGCAAGGCCTGTTGGCGGCGCCCGCGCGATTCGTGCAGCGCGTCGCGGCGCGCCGGCCCGCTGCGGCGGCGGACCGTCATGACGCGCAGCGCAATTCGCTGCCGGAATGGCCGCTGTCACAAGGCTAAAATCAGCCGCTCTGCAAGGAATCCTGATGACACCGATTGTTGGCAGCATCGTCGCCCTGGTGACGCCGATGCACGAAGATGGCAGCGTCGACTACCCGGCGCTGCGCGCGCTGATCGACTGGCACATTGCCGAAGGCACGGACTGCATTGCCGTCGTCGGCACCACCGGTGAATCCGCCACCGTGACCGTGGACGAGCACTGCGAGATCATCCGCGTGGCGGTCGAACACGCCAAAGGTCGCGTGCCCATCATGGCCGGCGCCGGTGCCAACAGCACCGCCGAGGCCATCAACCTCACGCGCTATGCGAAAGAGGTGGGCGCCGACTGCACGCTGCAGGTCGTGCCCTACTACAACAAGCCTTCGCAGGAAGGCATCTACCGGCACTTCAAGGCGATCGCCGAGTCGGTCGACCTGCCGGTGATGCTGTACAACGTGCCCGGCCGCACCGTGGCAGACATGCAGCACGACACCGTGCTGCGGCTAGCCGAAGTGCCCGGCATCTTCGGCATCAAGGAAGCAACCGGCAACATCGAGCGCGCGGCCTGGCTGATCAAGCACGCGCCCAAGGGTTTTTCGATCTATTCGGGTGACGACGGCACCGCGGTCGCGCTGATGCTGCTGGGCGGCCATGGCAACGTCAGCGTCACCGCCAATGTTGCACCGCGCCGCATGCAGCAGCTGTGCAAAGCCGCGATGGCAGGTGACGCCGCCGCCGCCCGCGAAATCCATTTCAGCCTGCTGTCGCTGCACCGCCAGCTGTTCTGCGAAGCCAGTCCTGCGCCGGCCAAGTGGGCGCTGTCACAGATGGGCCGCTGCCAGAATTTCCTGCGCCTGCCGCTGGTCGAATTGACTGCTGCCGGCCAGGCCCAGGTCGGTGCCGCGCTGCGCGAATGCGGCCTGATCTGAGCACCTTTCAAGTTTGAGCCAGAATCGCGGCCGATCTGGCTGCAGCCGCTTTTGGCGGCCGGCCCTCGTTCCAGCCAAGCGGCGGTCTTGTTTCTGACCGCCGACCGGAGATGTCCCAAGTGAATAAAGCCTTCGCGATCACGGCCGTCCGTGGCGCCGTTTTTGCCCTGATCGCCGCCAGTCTGGCCGGTTGCGGCATGCTCAGCAGCGTGTTGCCCGACGACAAGATCGACTACCGCAGCCAGGCTCGCAAAACGACGCCGCTGGAGGTGCCGCCGGACCTCACGCCGCTGGCACGCGACGGCCGCTACACGCCGCAAAACGGCAGCATCTCGGCCTCTGAGCTGGCAGGCGGCGCAAAGCCGGCTGCCGCTGCGGCTTCGGGCGCACCCACGGTGGCGCTGAGCCAGGCCGGCGACATGCGCATCGAGCGTGCCGGCGAGCAGCGTTGGCTGGTCACCAGCCGCAGCCCGGAACAGGTCTGGCCGCAGGTGCGCGAGTTCCTGCTCAACAGCGGGCTGCAGTTGTCCAAGGAGGACGCTGCAGCGGGCGTGATGGAGACCGAGTGGAACGAGAACCGCGCCAAGCTGCCGCAGGACATCATCCGGGAAAGCCTCGGCAAGGTCTTCGAGAGCCTCTACTCGACCGGCGAGCGGGACAAGTTCCGCATCCGCATCGAGCGCACCGCAAGCGGCGGCAGTGAGGTCTACCTGAGCCACCGCGGCCTGGAAGAGGTCTACAGCGGCCGTGACCGCGACAGCGGCACGATCTGGACCAACCGCCCCACCGACCACGACCTCGAGGCCGAGATGCTGTCGCGCATGATGCTGTCCATGGGTGGCAAGGCCGCAACCACCACCGCGGATGCCGGCAAGGCCGGCACCACGCCCGCCGCCGGCGGCAGTGCCAACAGCCGGCCCACAAAGGCCCGCGTGATCAGCGGCGAACCCTCTGCCACCATGCAACTGGACGATGGACTGGAACGCGCCTGGCGCCGGGTCGGCCTGGCGCTGGACCGCAGCGGCTTCACGGTCGAGGAACGTGACCGCACGCTGGGCTCGTACGCCGTGCGCTACGTGGACCCGAACGAAGCCTCCAAGGACGGCCCGAACTTCCTGATGCGCTGGTTCGGTGCAAAAGACCCGGCCGAAAAAGCGCTGGGCCGCTACCGCATCATGGTCAAGGCCGATGGCGCCAACGCCACCCGCGTCAATGTGCTGACTCCTGCCGGCGAGCCGGACAACGGCGCGAATGCGCAGCGCATCGTCACCTTGCTGGTCGAAGAGCTGAAGTATTGATGCCGCACGCCGGGTAACGGCTGTCGAATATCGAGGGCCCTGCGGGGCCCTTTTCCATGCCTGCAGCGACAGTTAGGCAACAGGTGCCGAAAGGCCAACAGGCAAACCGCGTGCCTATTCTTCGGCCGCGCTGGCCTGGCGGCTCAAGAGTTTCATGTCGGTTTCACAAGATACCGCCACCGCCCGCGGGACGGGATTCAGCAGCGTGGCACGAAACTGGTTCAGGCATGAAAAAAGCCACCCGAGGGTGGCTTTTTTCCAGTCGCCAGAAAGGCGACTCGGCAGCTCAGTTCGAAGCAGCCGATGCGGGCGCCATGGCGTCCGAAGCAGCTTCCGAAGCGGGTGCAACCGGGGCAGCAGCCGGAGCCGAAGCTTCGACAGCGGGAGCCGGAGCAACAGGAGCTTCTTCCTTCTTGCTGCAAGCAGCCAGGGCGGCAACGGCGATCAGGGAAGCCAGCAGGAGCGACTTGTTCATGAATGTCCTCGAAAACAAAAGGGGTCGAACAAAATTACCGGTAATTCTGGAAGCCCGCTTGTTCACGCGCGCCTCCTCCTCGCGAAAGGCCAAAAACGCTGGGAGAGTACACGTCATGCATCTACATGCGTACGCCCTGCTCCTGTGGACACGTTCCTGTACCTAGCTCTTGATTATACCGGTGCAACACCCGCCACTAGGGGCCTTCCCTATCAAGAAAAACCTTGGGCTGCCGACGCGCGGGCGCGAAACGTTGCCGTCACGCATCATTTCGGGGCACGCACACCGATTTGGCGTGGCGCCGCACGCACCCAGCCGCTTTCGGCCCAATCCTGCACCAGCGTCAGTGCCTCTTCGCTGAGCCTGGCCACCTCGCGCGGTGACAGCGCGCGCTGATCTGCAAGCTGGTGCATCAGCTTGGCATCGCGCCCACCCGCGCGGAAGGATTCGCCGTTCAGGAACACCTGGCGATCGTCGTACATCATGCGGGAACGTGCATCCAGCACCAGCCCATCACCAGGCTGCAGCGCCTCGCCACCGTCAAACCACACGGTCGCCTTCGGCTCGGTGAGCGACTCGCCCAGCGCGCTGTTGAGGCTGTAGGCATCGTTCAGCGCGGCGATCACCGCGTGCTGCGCAAAGCTTTGCAAAGCCTCGGGAATGCGGCCAGGCGTTGCGGTGGCCTCCTGCCTGGGGTCGCGGTATCGCGGTTCGCGCTCGGGCGCATCCAGCGCGTCCAGCATGCGCTGCAGCACGTCGCGCGCCATCTCGGTGGGCGTGGGCGTTCGAAAGCCGATCGAGCAGGTCATGCAATCGTCGCCTTCGGCCACGCCGTCATGTGCCCATTGCGGCGGCAGGTACAGCATGTCACCAGCTTCCAGCAGCCATTCCTGCTGGGGCTCGAAATTCGCCAGCAGCTTGACCGGAACACCCGGCACCAGGCTGTCGTCCTTGACCGGCCCGATGCGCCAGCGCCGGCTGCCGCTGACCTGCAGCAGGAACACGTCGTAGGAGTCGACATGCGGGCCGACACCGCCGCCATCGCTGGCATAGCTGATCATCAAATCGTCCAGCCGCGCCTCGGGCACGAAGCGGAACTGGCTCAGCAGATCGCGCGCAGCTGGCACATGCAGGTCCAGGCCCTGGACCAGCAGCGTCCAGCCGGCCTGCTTGGGGCTCGGCAGTTGGCGCCGCGTCAGCGGGCCGTGCTGCAGGCGCCAGCCAGGGCCGGCTTTTTTTGCCGCGGTGGTCTGGCGGATCAGGCGGGATTCGACATCGTCGCGCCCGGCCAGATCGAACAGCTCGGCACGCGCCAGCGGCGGCTGCACGCCGGGCACGGCCTGGCGGATCAGGTAAGGCTTTTTCTGCCAATGGCGGCGCATGAATTGCGCCGGCGAGAGGCCGCCCAGCAGCGGCAAGGAGAGATTGGGGTCCACGGTCATGGGGCGGCATTGTCCGCTGCTTGACCCTTCGCCTTGTGCGATCATTCCGCGATGGACATCACTTCACCTTGCGTGGTGACGCTGACCTGGATCCTGTCGGATGCCCAAGGTCAGCTCATCGACGAGCTCAGCGACCCGGTCGAATTTTTCTATGGCGGCGACGATTTGCTGCCCAAGGTGGAAGAAGCGCTGGAAGGCCAGACAACGGGCTTCGAAGCTCACCTGCACCTGGAACCTGAAAACGCCTTTGGCGAATACAACGCCGATCTGCTGTGCTATGAAGCACGCCAGCTTTTCCCGGAGGGGGTTGAACCCGGCATGCAGTTCGATGGCCTGCCCGAAGGCGCTGCCACGCCGGACATGCCTCAGGACCTGACCTACATCGTGACCGAGGTCTACCCGGAACATGTGGTGCTGGACGCCAACCATCCGCTGGCCGGCATGGCGCTTCGCCTGGAACTGAAGGTGGTCGACGTGCGCGAAGCGACCGCCGCCGAAACCGAAGCCGGCAGCGTCGAGCCGCCGGTGGTCGTCATGGGCGGCCCGCCGCCCGGCGCCTCACTGCACTGAATCAGCTTCTCAGGCCACGCCGGTCGAACCGAACCCGCCGGCGCCCCGGTCGCTGGCATCGAATGAATCGACGACGCGAAAGCTCGCCTGTACCACCGGCACGATGACCAGTTGCGCAATGCGCTCCATCGGCTGGATCGTGAACGCGACCTGGCCGCGGTTCCAGCAGCTCACCATCAACTGGCCCTGGTAGTCCGAGTCGATCAGGCCGACCAGGTTGCCCAGCACGATGCCATGCTTGTGGCCCAGGCCCGAGCGCGGCAGGATCAGCGCGGCGAGTCCGGCATCGGCAATGTGGATCGCCAGGCCGGTGGGGATCAGCGTGGTTTCGCCGGGCGCCAGCGTCACGGCTGCGTCCAGGCAGGCGCGCAGGTCCAGGCCGGCACTGCCGGGCGTCGCGTACGCGGGCAGCTGTTCACCGGCACGCGGGTCCAGCACCTTCAGTTCGATGGGGGTCATGTTCACTGCAAAGAGATCACTGAATTGGGTCACACGCCGGCCGTGCGGCGGGCGATCTCGGCCACCAGCTGGCGCGCCAGCGCCAGCTTGTCGCCAGCGGGCAGTTCGCGGTGGCCCGCGGCGTCCACCAGCACCAGCGTGTTGTCGTCGCGCCCAAAGGTCGCCGGACCGAGGTTGCCGACGATCAGCGGCACGTTCTTGCGCAGCAGCTTCTCGCGCGCATGCGTCAGCAGGTCCTGGCTTTCGGCTGCAAAACCGACGCACCAGGGCTTGTCCGGCAGGCTGGCGACGGCGGCCAGGATGTCGGGGTTCTCGGTCAGCTCGAAGCTGGGCGCGAGCTTCTTGCCGTCCTTCTTGATCTTGTGCTCGTTCATCACCGCCGGGCGCCAGTCGGCCACCGCCGCGGTGGCGACGAACACGTCGTGCAGCGGCGCCTGCGGCAGCACCGCATCAAACATCTGCTGCGCGCTTTGCACGTCGATGCGGCGCACGTGCGGCGGCGTCGGCAGGTGCACCGGCCCGGCGATCAAGGTGACCTCCGCGCCAGCTTCCTGTGCTGCTCGCGCGATCGCAAAGCCCATCTTGCCGCTGGAGTGGTTGGTGATGCCACGCACCGGGTCGATGGCCTCGAAGGTCGGGCCCGCGGTGATCAGCAGCTTCTTGCCGGCCAGCAGCTTGGGCTGGAACGAAGCGATCAGTTCATCGCGCAGTTCGTCCGCTTCCAGCATGCGCCCGTCGCCGATCTCGCCGCAGGCCTGGTCGCCAGCGGCCGGGCCCAGCACCAACGCGCCATCGGCCCGCAGCTGGGCCACGTTGCGCTGCGTGGCTGGATGGGCCCACATCTCGCGGTTCATCGCCGGCGCCACCAGCAGCGGCACGCGCTCGGCCGGCCGCGCCAGGCACAGCAGCGACAAGAGGTCGTCCGCCCTGCCCTGCACCAGCTTGGCGATGAAGTCCGCGCTGGCCGGCGCGATCAGCACGGCGTCCGCGCCTTCAGGAACCGCAGGGCCGCCCCAAGGTTCCTGATCCCCCTCGGGGGGCGGGCTGGGCGCAGCCCGGCCCTGGGGGCGCTCACGAGTCAAATTGATGTGCGCCATGTTGTTGCCTGGCCGCGCGTCCCACTGCGAGGTGTAGACCGGCCGGTTCGACAGCGCCTGCATCGTCACTGCGGTGATGAAGGCCTCAGCCGCCTCGGTCATCACCACCTGCACCGTGGCACCGGCCTTGACCAGCGAACGGGTCAATTCCGCGGCCTTGTAGCAGGCCACGCCACCTGACAGGCCGAGCACGATGTGCTTGCCCGCGAGGTCCTGTCTTTCAGCCATGCCGCACCTCGGCCATCACTGGACTTGCGCGCCGTGGCACTTCTTGAACTTCTTGCCGCTGCCGCAAGGGCACGGGTCGTTGCGGCCCGGCAGTTCGCCCACGCGGCGCTGCGGCGGCTTCGGCGCGTGGTCCAGCCAGTACAGGCGCATGTCCTGCGCGGCATACAGCGCCTCGTGGATCAGTTCGTCGCGCGTCAGCTCCTCGCCTTCGTAGAGCTCCTCGAAGACTTCCTTCAGCTCTTCCGGGTCCAGCGTCAGCGAAACCACGCGCAGCATGCATTCGTCGAACAGCTGGCCCTCCTCGGTTTCCAGGTCGGCCTCGGGCCAGTCCTGCGGAAAGTCGCGTGTCGCGTCGATGAAGCCGATGGCCCAGACCTCGCCGGTCTGCTCCAGCAGGTGCAGCTCGTCTTCCTTGACATGGCCGTCAGCCACCAGCTGGGCCTTGTCCTCGTCGCTGAGCTCGATCATCAGCGGCGCCAGGCGCAGCACGTCCGGATCTTCGAGGATCTGCTCCGGGTCCAGCTGGTTGGCCAGCACGTCCCAGCGGGCCTGGATGACCTCCTGGGCGGCCTCCACGTCGGCCGGGTCGGCAAAGGTGCGGGTGAAAACGCCTTCGCCGAACACCGGCAGCCAGTCCAGCAGCGTCAGCCGCCGCGGGCCTGCCGCCAGCGCGCTCATGTAGCCGTCTAGCCACTCCAGCGAGATGCTGTCCTCGAAGCCCGCCATGCGCTGGCACAGCGCATCCAGCGCTTCGATCTCTTGTTCGGTACTCATGCGGGGCGCAGCCAAGGCGGGACCTCTCTCGTCAACGGAATCGGGGCCGGCAGTGTCTCATGCCAGACGTGGCCAGTGGGGCGGGCTGGGATGCAGCCGCGCCATGCTCAGGGTGTCCACGTACTGGCCATCGCGCAAGGCATAGGCGCGCAGCAGGCCTTCGGTCTCGAAACCGAACTTGCGATAGAGCGCGATCGCGGCCGCGTTATCGGCAAACACCGTCAGCTCCAGGCGCAGCACGCCGGCCCAGTCGTCGGCATGCCGGCACAGCGCGGCCATCAGCGCGCTGCCGATGCCGCGGCCATGCCACTGCCGCGCCACGGTGATGCCCAGGCTCATCGCATGCCGCCGCCGCACAGCCCAGGACGCGGCGTGCAGGCCTGCGCTGCCCACCAGCTCGCCGTCCACCAGGGCGACCAGATGGATGTCGGTGCTGCCAGGCTTGAGCTGCTGGTCCTCCAGGCGCTTGCGCCAGAAGGCTTCGTCCGGATACGGCACCTGCAGCACATTCGCGAAGACCTCGGGCGTTTCCATCATGCGAACGAAGGCGGGCGCATCGTCAGGGTGGGCCCGGCGCAGCGTGCAGGCCGCAGTGGCGTTGGCGGTGGGCGGGGCGTCTGGCAAGGTCGGTGCAGCGAAGCTCATGCAGGTCTCCGGTGGGAGCTTCCAAAAAGCAACAGGCCCGCGGGTGGCGGGCCTGTTGAGCGAAATTCAGCGGTGTTCAGTGGTTTCGCAGGGCCCGGGGGTGTGGTGGCAGCAGCAGGTGCATGACGGCATGCAGCTGCGCCATGAACACGACGACGACCGCCTGCGCGAACGACTGCATCGCACGCGGCGGGCGGGCGATGGCGAACGTGGCGACGAAGGTCGAAACCGGGTTGGGCATGGGCTCAGTTTGCGGGCAGAGCCGCCAAACGGTCAAGCGCTGGCATGCGGCTCGTTGTGCAAGTCCTGCAACGGCCCCAGCGGCAGCAGGCACAGCAGCGGGCCGCCGGCCGCGCCGCCCAGCCGCACCGCCAGCATCAGCCGGCCATGCAGCTGCAACACAGTCGGCTGGATGCCGCTGCCACCGCCCGCCTGCGGCGCGGCGCCGGCGGCGGTGCAGGACAAGGTTGGCGGACGCAGCAAGGCGATCAACGCGGCCGGGCTGTGCTGCTGCAGCGCATGCCAGCACAGTGCAAACAGCGGCGAGTCCGCATCGTCACGCGGGTGGGCAGGCGCGGCAGCACGCAGCTTGCGCAGCGCCCGGTGCAGGCGCTGGCGCGAAGCCGCCTCGGCGCGGCCGGCCAGCCGGGCGATCTCGGCGTGCTCGAAGTCGAACACCTCGTGCAGCAGCACTGCGGCGGCGTCTTCAGGGGCCAGGTGCTGCGCCACGTGGCGCAGCGCAGCGCGCACTTCGTCCGCCAGCAATGCCTCGGCTTCAGCGGACTCGGCCACGGCCAACGCGGGACCCGCCTCTGCGTGCTTGCGCCGCACCATGCCGTGATGGCGCTGCAGGTCGGTGCACAGGTTGCGCACCACCGTCAACAGCCAGGCCTGCTGGGCCTGCGCGCCCTGCGGCAGCACCGGCGAGCGCAGGTAGGCGTCCTGCACCACGTCCTCCGCATCCGCATGGTTGCCCAGCCAGAGCCGGGCCAGCGAGGTCAGGCGGCGGCGCAGCGCGGGATCGCAGGCCAGCGGATGGGGCGGCAACAGGCTTTGCATGGCATGGGTGTCACATGGCGGACGGCTGATCCGTTTCACCGACATGTCCGACACAGGAGTTCAGATGGAACACATGGAAAGCGATCCTAACGCCACGCCCGCCTCGGCGGCCGGCGACCCACGCAGCACCTTCATGGAGGAAAAGGCCTTTCGCTCGCGCACCGTGCTGGTCTTCGGCCAGATCAACGACAGCAGCGCGGCCGACACGGTGCGGCGTTTGATCGCGCTGGACGCGGAATCCAACGCGCCCATCGACATGCTGGTCTCGTCGCCCGGCGGCCACCTGGAGTCGGGTGATGCAATCCACGACATCGTGCGTTTCATCTCGGCGCCGGTGAACATGATCGGCACCGGCTGGGTGGGCAGCGCGGCCACGCACCTGTACCTGGCCGTGCCGCGCGAGCGCCGCTTCTGCCTGCCGCAGACGCGCTTCCTGATCCACCAGCCCAGCGGCGGCGCCGGCGGCCAGGCGACTGACATCGCGATCCAGGCCAAGGAAATCGTGCGGGCCCGCGAGCGCATCGCCCGCATGATCGCCCGCGAAACCGGCCAGCCGCTGGACACGGTGATGCTCGACATCGAGCGCGACCGCTGGATGTCGGCCGATGAGGCGCAGACCTATGGCCTGGTCTCGCGCATCATCGAACGCCGCAGCGACCTGCCTGCCGCCAAGGCCTGACGCTCACAGTGCCAGCCGGCCGGCACGGCCCGTCATCTCCAGGTAACCCAGGCCCAGCCGGCGGCCCTGCTCGTCGCGCAGCACGGACAGCCCCTCCCAGTAGACGGTGCCGGTGCTGGCACGGCTGTCCAGTTCCTGCGCGTCCAGCAAGGCCTCGACCTGGAAACGGCCGACGGGCGTGTGCAGCGTCCATTGCACCGGGTAGCTGGCCCCGGAGTCCGGGCTGCGCCAGCGGCGGCCGGGCTCGAAGCGCAATTCGCCGGGCTGGAAAGTGCGCAGGCCGCCTTGCGGGTCGCGCCAGCTGCCGCCGGCCCATACCGGCGCGGCCTGCTCGTCTCGCGCTCGCATGCGAAACAGCATCAGCGCACTGCCGTCGTCCAGGTTGAAGCCCACCCAGTCCCAGCCGACCGCCTCGGGCGCGAGGTAGGCGTTGCTCCATTCATGGTCCATCCAGGCCCTGCCCTGCACCGGATGCAGCCCCGTCCCCACGCGCAGCTCGCCCTGCACCACCAGTTGCGGCAGGCTGTAGTAGTGGCTGGCCTCGCCAGGCAGCGGGCCCTTGCGCGAATGCCCCGCCTCGCCCTGCAGCATCACAGGCTGGGTGGGTGCCAGCTGCAGGTCCAGGCCAAAGCCCTTGGCCGGCAGCTGCGCCTGCCAGCGCTCGCTCGCCGGGTCGCGCTGCAGCTGCCAGTCGGCCGTGCGCAGCCGGGCCTCGCCCCGATCCGCACGGGCGCGCGAGCCGGTGTCTTCGCCGTTCCAGCGCACCATGCGCTGGTCGTGCAGGTGGCGCGCCGGCTGGCCTGGCTGGCCCAGATCAGTCAGTGCCGCGTGGGCAAACAGGACCTGGCGCGGCGCGAGTCGCCCGGGCAACTGTTCCGCCAGGCCGGTGCGGGAGCGGAAGAAGGTGATCTGGAAACCCCAGCGCGGCGCCGCTGCCTTGCCCTGAGCGGGCAATGTGCCTGCTGCTTCAAGATGGCCTGTGAGGTACCACCACTCGGTACGCGCACCCGGATGACTGCCGTGGTCCGACGGAAAGCGCAACACACGGTCAGGGCGCACCTCGTCAACAGCGGCATCCGGCGAAGCAGCCGCGACCGCGCCCGCCCAGGCCGGCGCCAGCAACGCCAACAAGCCTTGCCGGCGGTTCCACAAGCGAGTGGCTTGCATCACCAGTCCTCCTTCACCGCGCGCACCGCATCGGCGCTGAGCGCATGCCGGGCCGCCCAGGCGCTGGTGGCCAGGCCGGCCACCAGCATCGCCGCCGCCAGGCCGCCCACCTGGGCCAGCGGCACCCGCAGCGGCATGGTCCAGTGGAAGCTCTGCGGGTTCACCACGAACACCAGCACCGCGCTGATCGCCAGCCCCAGCGCCACGCCCACCACCAGGCCAGCGCCCAGCCAGCCCAGCGTCTCCATCAACACCAGGCGCAGCACCTGCGAACGCGTCAGCCCCAGGTGCGCCAGCAGGCCGAACTCGCGCCGCCGGGCCAGCACCTGGGCCGACAGGCTGGCCGCCACGCCCGCCAGCCCGATGGCGATGGCCACCGCCTGCAGGTAGCGCGTCACCGCGAAGCTGCGGTCGAAGATCTGCAGCGACACCGCCTTGAGCTGCACCGTGCTCGCAAAGCCCAGGGCCTGCGGCGCACCGCCCAACGCGGCCACCAACGCCGATACCTGGTCCCGCACGGCCTGCTGCGCCTGGGCAGGCGCCAGCCACAGGGCCAGGTCATTGAGCCGGGTGTCGCCGGTCAGCCGCTGGTAGTCGTCCAGCGCCATCACCAGGCTGCCGAACTGGCGGGCGTAGTCGCGCAACACGCCGCGCACGAAAACCTTCACCGTGCGGCCCTCGCGGTCCAGCAGCGGCAGCGCCAGCAGTTGGCCAGGCTGCACGCCGTACAGCGTGGGCACCGCTTCGCTGACGAACACACCCACCTGGCCTGCCGGCGCGGGCAGCGCCAGGCCCACCAGCGGCAGGCTGCGGGCCGGGTCCTCGCCCAGCGTGCGGGCCTGCAGCCAGACCTCGGGCTGCCGTGCGCTGAGCGACAGCGGCAGGCCACGGCCGGCCGCCACCCGCTGCACACCGGGCAGGGCCTGCACCCGGGCCACCAGGCCGTCAGGGAAACTGGCCGAGCCGGTGCTGCCGCCACTGCTGGCGCGCACATACAGGTCGGCCGGCAGCACCGTCTCCAGCCATTCGGTGACGGCATCACGGAAGCTGGCCACCATCACCGTCAGCGCCACGCTGAGTGCCAGGCTGGCCACAACGCCAGCCACGGCGGCAGTGGCAGTGGCCCGCTGGTGGCGTGCCCGCTGCAGGGCCAGCAGCAACAGTGGGCGGCGCGCCGGCCGCGCGCTGCGCTCGCCCAGCAGCACCCGCACCACCGCAGGCACCAGCGCAATGCCGCCGACCAGCCAGGCGGCCACTGCGGCATAGGCGGCCAGCGGCAGGTCGCCCAGCGGCGGCAGCAGCGCCAGGCCCGCCCCGGCCAGCAACAGCAGCAAGCCGGGCCAGACGGGCGGCGCCTCGCCGTCCTGCCCGCCCAGGCCCTTGAGCGCCTGGGCAGGCGCCAGCCGGGCCGCGCGCGCCGCCGGCCATGCGCCGCCCACCAGCGCCGCCACCAGGCCGAGGCCGGCACACACCGCGGCGGCGGGCCAGGAAAACTGCAGCTGCGGCGCCCCGCCGGAAAAATAGCCGCCGCCCAGGTCCCCCGCCAGCCAGCGCAGCGCCAGCGCCGCCATGCCGGTGCCCAGGCCCACGCCCAGCAGGCCGGCCAGCAAGCCCGTCGCCGCGCATTCCTGCAGCACCAGCCGGCGCCGGCCCGCGGCATCCAGGCCCAGCACGCCCAGCAGCGCCAGCGCAGGCGTGCGCTGCGCCACGGCCAGGGACACCACCGAAAACACCAGGAAGCCGCCCACCACCAGCGCCACCAGCGCCAGCACCGTCAGGTTGACCCGGTAGGCGTGGGACAGGTTGGCCACGCGCTGGCGGTCGTCGTCCGCCTCGCCCCAGTGGCTGCCGGGCGGCAACTGGCCGTCCAGTGCCTTGCGCAGGGCCTGCGGCGCCGTGCCCGGCGCCAAGCGCAGGTCAATGCGGGAGAGGCGTCCTCCCCAACCAAAGGCCTGCTGGGCAGAAGCCACGTCCATGACCAGCAACGGCGCCCCGCCTGCCACCACCCGGCCAGCCAGGCGCCAGCGCACCGGCTTGCCCTGGGCGAGCAAGGCAATGTCGCGCGCGCCGGGGGCCAGGGCCTGTACCAGCGCGGCATTGGCAAAGCCCAGGGCCGGGTCCAGCACGGCCAGCCGGCCGGCGCCGTCATCCGGCCGCGGCATCAGCTCCGGCGCCACGGGGTAGACCTGCAGCGCATCCAGCCCCACCACCCGCACCGTGTGCACCTGGCCGTTCAGCCCCAGGGCCTCGGTGCTGAGCTCCACGCGCGGGTGCGCCAGGCGCACGCCGGGCTGGTCGGCCAGCCGGTCCAGCCAGGCCTCGTCCATGCCGCCGGGGCCGGCGACCAGGCTCAGGTCCGGCTCGCCATTGGCAGAGTGCACGGCCGACGAAAACTCCGCCAGCGCCGATTCATTGATCAGGTGCACCGACAGGGCCAGTGCCACGCCCAGCGCCACGCTGAGCAAGGCCGAGAGCTGCCGCCACGGGTGGCTGCGCCATTCCGCCAGGCTCAGGCGCCACAGGCGAGCGCCGCCGGCCGCGCGCTCAGGCGGCATCACGCATGCCGGTGGCGTGCAACTGCAGCACCCGGTCGGCCCGCGCCGCGGCGCTGTGCGAGTGCGTCACCAGCAGGCAGGCCGCACCTTCGCGCTGCACCTGCTGCTGCAGCAGGTCCAGGATGCGGGCGGCCGTGTCCGGGTCCAGGTTGCCGGTGGGCTCGTCGGCCAGGATCAGCGGCGGCCGGTGCACCAGCGCGCGCGCAATCGCCACGCGCTGCAGCTGCCCGCCTGACAGCTGCGAAGGCATGCGCCCGCCCAAAGCGGCCATGCCCACATCATCCAGCATCTGCTGCACCCGCGCCGGGTCAGGCCGGCCCAGCAGCATCAAAGGCAGGCCGATGTTGTCTGCCACGCTGAGGTGAGGCAGCACGTGGAAGGCCTGGAACACAAAGCCCAGCAGCTCGCGCCGCAGCCGGGCCTGTTCGGGCTCCGGCAGCTGGTGCACCGGCCGGCCCGCCAGGCTGACGCTGCCTTCATCGGCGCGGTCCAGGCCGGCGATGCAGTTGAGCAGCGTGGACTTGCCCACGCCGGACTCGCCGCGCAGCGCCACGAACTCGCCCGCGGCGATCTGCAAAGACACGCCACTGAAGACGGGCAGTGCGCCGTATCGCTTGCCCAGGCCCGACACCTGCAGCAGCGGGCCGGCGCCAATCGCGGTGGCCCTTGCGTCGAGTTCTGCGGGCTTGGGCTGCATCCTCAGGCAGCAGCACTGGCGCCAACCAGGTAGTCCTGCTTGCCCAGGTCCACGCCGTTGTGGCGCAGGATGGCGTAGGCGGTGGTGACGTGGAAAAACGCGTTCGGCATGGCCCAGTGCTTCAGGTAGGCCTCGGCCTTCATCGTGCGGGTGCGGTCCTTGCCGACCGGGAAGGTCACGTCGGTCTCTTCCTTGCCGTCAATGGCGCTGCCGGGCACCGTGTCCAGCCAGGCCAGCGTGCGGTGGATGCGCTGCTTCAGCTCGGGCATGGTCGTCTCGTTGTCGTCGAACTTCGGCGCTTCCAGGCCGGAGACACGGGCAATGCCCAGCTTGCTGGCGTCGCAGGCAATGCGCACCTGCGAGGACAGCGGCAGCATGTCGGGCGCCAGGCGCATGCCGACGAAGACGTTCGCATCGAACTTGCGCGCTTGCGCATTGGCAATTGCCTTGTCCAGGCAGTGATCGAGGTTGCGCAGCACGCTCTTGAAGACGGGCAGGCTGGCGGAAGACAGGGTGATGGACATGGGAGTCTCCTGGTGTGGGTTGACTGGCCGGGCCAGCTTCTGAAGTGGCCTGCGCTTGAGTGGCCGCGATCATAAGCATGCGCGCTTTCCGCTGCCGGCGTTGGCCGATCACCCGTGGTGGCGGCCGGTCATCGCGGCGTTCGCGTACGCCATTGGCCGGCCTCTGGCAAACGCGAAGCACCAGCCAAACAACAGCGAAGCGACTGGGCGATGCGGCCATGCATCTGTCGTTCCAATGGGCGCCCGCCTCTGTTACAACGCGCCCATGCACTACGACATCGTCATCCTGGGCGGAGGCGCCGGCGGGCTGGAGCTGGCCGCGCAATTGGGGCGGCAGCTGGGCCGCCGTGAAGGCCGCGACAAGGTCCTGCTGGTCGACCGCTCGGTCTTCCACATCTGGAAGCCCACGCTGCACGAGGTGGCCGCCGGTACGCTGGATGCGCACCAGGAAGGCCTGTCCTACACCATCCTCGCGCGGCGCAACCACTTCGGTTTCGCGCTCGGCGAGATGCGCGCGCTGGACCCCGTGAAGCGCCAGATCACGCTGGCGCCGCTGCTGGACGAAGAGGGCCGCGCGATCGCCCCCGAGCGCCAGATCAGCTTTCGCTGGGCGGTGCTGGCCGTCGGCAGCGGCTCGAACTTCTTCGGCACGCCAGGCGCCGAGCATGCCTACGTGCTGGAACAGGCGCAGGACGCCGAGCGCTTCCGCCGCCACTTGCTGGCCGCCTTTGCGCGGGCTTCGTTTTCGCCGCAGCGCTCGCTGGGCGTGGCCATCGTTGGCGGCGGTGCCACGGGCGTGGAGCTGTCGGCCGAGTTGATCGAGGCCCACAACGAGCTGCTGGACGGCCTGGGCAAGGGACAGCGCTTCCGGCTGGACATCAGCATCGTCGAGGCCGGCCCACGGCTGCTGGGCGGCCTGCCAGAGAAGATCTCGGGCCAGGCCACCACCGCGCTGGAGCGCAAGCAGATCAAGGTCATGACCGGCACCCGCGTGCTGGAGATCAAGCCCGGTGCGCTGCAGACCTCGCAGGGCGAAGTGCCGGCCGACCTGATCGTCTGGGCCGCAGGCATCAAGGGCGCAGACGCCAACACCACACTCGGCCTGGCGGTGAACAAGGCCAACCAGTTCATCGTCAACGAGCACCTGGAAACCTCGGTGCCCGGCATCTACGCGATGGGCGACTGCGCCGCCTGTCCCTGGCAGGACGGCAAGCTGGTGCCGGCCCGCGCCCAGGCCGCCCACCAGCAGGCCAGCTACCTGCTGAAGGTCTTCCACGGCCTGCTGCGCGAGCGTCCGCTGGCCGCCAGCTTTGTCTACAAGGACTTCGGCTCCCTCGTCTCGCTGGGCGACAACAAGGGCGTGGGCAACCTGATGGGCGGGCTGTCGGGCCGCAACTTCTTCGTCGAAGGCCTGCTGGCCAAGTGGATGTACATCTCGCTGCACCTGATGCACCACCGCGCCATCGTCGGCCTGGGCAACACCGTGGTGCTGGCGCTGGCGCGGCTGCTGCAACGGCGCGTTTCGGGGCGGCTGAAGCTGCACTGACGAGCCGGCACGCCGACCGGGACAAGGCCCGCTCCCCACTTAATGGGGACGCGCGGCCACGCCAATCGCTGCAAACTGCGGCAGCGCGCACGAACACCACCCACAAGCGCCGCCAACCCGCCCATGCGGGACACCCCACGCAGTTCAGCCCTGGCTCCGGCCAGGAAGGCAGACACATGCGAACCCTGCGACAAGCGCGCTGCGCCCTTTCGGGTCTTGGTCTAGGTCTTGTCCTGCTCACACCGCTGGCCGGCTGCAGCAGCCTGCAGCAGGTCGGCGGCCCGCCGCCCATCGGCCTGAGCGAGCTGCAGCGCAACAAACTGCTCACCGCCACCGACGACTTCGACCTCAGCCAGGCCATGGGCGACGCCAATGCCGATGCGACCAGGCGCCGCGAGCTGCGCAACGCCTACATCGCCAACCGCCTGGTGCTGATGGACGTGGCCTTCCTGAACTACCTGCGCACGCTGACCACCGACAAGCACACGCTGGACGCCGCCAGCGAAGGCACCGTGCTGGGCCTGAGCGTGCTGGGCACCTTGATGAACGCGACCCAGGCCAAGGAAAACCTGGCCGCGCTGGTGGCCACCATCACCGGCCTGAAGGCTGTCGTCGACAAGAACTTCTTCGACAACCGCGGGCTGGACGCGATTGCCTCGACCATGGTGGCCAAGCGCAAGGAGGTGCTGGCTCGCATCCTGGTCGCCCTGCCCGGCAGCGCGGACGCCTACCCCTTGGTGGCCGCGCGCAACGACCTGAACGACTACTACCTTGCCGGCACCATGGACGGCGCCTTCCTGACCATCCAGGCCGAAGCCAACAAGCGCGACGAAGCGGCCAGCAGGAACCTGAGCCAGACGCTGATGGTGGCCAACACGATGGAGAACCTCAGCAGCACGACCTTGGCCAGCAAGCGCAGCCTGACGCTGGCTCTGGGCGCCCCCACCGCCACGCTGGAAGTGGTGACGGCCGCACTGACCGCCCTCAGCGTGCCAAGCGATCAACTGCCCGCCGCCAAGGATGCGGCCGTCGCCCTGCTTCAAAAGTACGTGCGCGAGGCCCGCACCCAGGTGCAGATCGACGCCCTGGCCGCCATCTTCCGCAACGCCGGCCTGACGCCGTGAGCCCATCTTCAGGAGACGCCAATGAGCGATGACATCTACCTGGTCGAGATCATCCGCGATGACCTGGCCGGCTACACCAACCGCGTGGCCAACGAAGAGGCCGGCGCGTCGGAATTTGTCGACAACCGCGTCAGCGTGGACGCCGGCATCGCCACCAACCACGCGAGCTTCAAGGTGCTGCCGCCCGGCCAGTTGCCGGACCCGCCGACCTTCGTGAAGCTGGGCAGCCTGCCGGCCGGCAAGCAGCCCAGCTGGACCGGCGTGCTGCTGATTGCCGGGCTCAACGTCGCGGCACAGATGTTCCGCTGAGCACCCGCTTGGTCATTCCAGCCTGCGTCGCCGATGGCCGGCGACAGCGCAGGCTCATCCGACACCGGCCTTGGGAGACAGCAAGATGAGCACCACCCTGCGCATGGGCGACCGCGGCCCCGACGTGAAGCAGCTGCAGCTGGCACTGAAAGGCAAAGGCTTCAACCCTGGCGAGCCGGACGGCGACTTCGGCGTGGCCACCGAGCAGGCCCTCATCGGCTTCCAGAAAAGCCGCAACCTGCTGGCCGATGGTGTGGCCGGCCCGCGCACGCAAGAGGCACTGGAGCTGGCGGCGGACAGCACGCTGCCTGATGCGACCACCGGCATGTCGGTGCAGATCGCCGCGCAGATGTGCCCGGGCGCACCGCTGGCCAACATCAAGACCCACCTGCCGGTGGTGCTGCAGTCGCTGGCCGACGGCCAACTGCATGACAGGCCGATGGTGCTGATGGCCATCGCCACCATCCGGGTCGAGACCGCCGGCTTCCTGCCGATCAGCGAGGGCCAGTCGCGCTTCAACACCTCACCTTCCGGCCAGCCGTTCGACCTCTACGACTTCCGCAGCGACCTGGGCAACCACGGCAAGGGCGACGGCGAGCGCTTCAAGGGCCGCGGCTTCATCCAGCTGACCGGCCGCAGCAACTACCAGGAATTCGGCCCCAAGCTCAAGCCCGCGCTGGACCTGGAAGCCCACCCCGAGCTGGCGAACGCAGCCCAGGTCGCGGCCGACCTGCTGACGCTGTTCCTCGGCAGCAAGGAGCGCCAGATCAAGCAGGCCTTGCTGCGGCAGGACTATGCCGAGGCGCGCCGGCTGGTCAACGGCGGCCACCACGGCGTGAACGACTTCACGCAGGCCTTCAAGACCGGCGACGCATTGATGCCCTGAGCCACGCCGACCGCCGGCGCTTCGATAATCGGGCCATGCCCCTGCACATCGAAACCCCGCTGGTCACCTCCCGCCCCTTGAGCCTGGCCGCCGGCCGCCAGGTCACGCTGAAGCTCGAAGCCCTGCAGCCGCCGGGCTCGTTCAAGATCCGCGGCATGGGCGCGGCTTGCGAGTGGCACGCCAGCCGCGGCAAGCGGCGCTTCGTTTCGTCGTCTGGCGGCAATGCCGGCATCGCCGCGGCTTATGCCGGCCGCGAGCTGGGCATTGCGGTCACCGTGGTCGTGCCGGAGACGAGCACCGCGCATGCCCGCGAGCTGATCCGCCAGCAAAACGCCGAGCTGATCGTGCACGGCAAGGCCTGGCACGAAGCCAATGCGCTGGCGATGAGCCTGCTGACCGAGCACGACGCTTTCCTGCACCCCTTCGACGACCCGCTGCTGTGGACCGGCCACGCCACGATGATCGACGAGGCTGTGCGGCAAGGCGACAGGCCCGACGCGGTGCTGCTGTCGGTGGGCGGTGGTGGACTGATGGCTGGCGTGGTCGAAGGCCTGCGCCGCAACGGCTGGGGCGACGTCTCGGTGATCGCCGTCGAAACCATCGGCGCCGACTCCTTGAACCAGGCCGCGCAGGCCGGCGAGCGCATCGCGCTGGACGCCATCACCAGCATTGCCACCTCGCTGGGAGCCAAGCAGGTCTGCGAACAAGCCTTCTCGCTCTTGCAAAGCCACCCTGTGCGCTGCGTCACCGTGACCGACCAAGCCGCACTGGCCGCCTGCGAACGCTTCCTGGACGACCACCGCATCCTGGTCGAACCCGCCTGCGGCGCCAGCCTGGTGCTGGCCTATGCCAATGCACCGGCGCTGGCCAACTTCCAAAACGTGATGGTCATCGTCTGCGGCGGCGCCACCGCCACGGTGGACCAGCTGCGCGCCTGGCGCACCAGCTGAGCCGCAACGAAGTTTTAGGGCTTCGGCTGGTGCGCCGCGGCCCCCGTCTGCCAGAGGATGAAGGCATCGGTGTCGGCGGCTTCTGCGTCCTGCTGGGCGCGGGTCGAGCCCATGCCGTGGCCAGCGTCGAAATCCACCCGCAGCAGCACGGGCTTGCCGCTGGTGCTGGCGGCCTGCAGGCGGGCGGCCATCTTGGCCGGGTGGAACGGGGCGACGCGCGGGTCGGTGACGCCGGTGGTCAGCAGCACCGCGGGGTAGCGCACGCCGTCTTTCACGGCCTGGTAGCTGTCGATGCCCTTGAGCGCGCGGTAGCCGGCCGGGTCGGCCAGGCTGCCCCACTCGGGCTCTTCGCCGTAGCCGTTCTGCTCGGCCACGTAGCGCAGCGGGTTGTGCCAGCCCACACCCGAAACCACCGCGGCGAACAGGTCCGGCCGTTCGGTCAGCGCCATGCCCATGGCAATGCCGCCGGCGGAACGGCCGCCAATGGCCAGGTGCTGCGGCGAGGTGTAGCGCTGGGCGACCAGGTCTTCACTGATGGCGATCAGGTCGCGCCAGGTGTTGGGCTTGTTCTCCAACTGGCCGGCGCGGTGCCAGTCACGCCCATATTCGCCGCCGCCACGCACGTGGGCATAGCCCATCACCGCGCCCTGGTCCAGCAGCGCCAGTGCGCGGCCGACAAAGGACGGCGTGTAGCCGGGAATGCCGTAGCTGCCATAGGCCTGCAGGAAGGTCGGCGCGCTGCCGTCCCTGGGCAAGCCCTTCTTGTAGACCACGTCGTAGGGAATGCGGGTGCCGTCTTTCGCGGTCGCGAAGCGGCGCTCCGAGGTGTAGGGGCTGGTGTCGATGGCCGGGCGCGGGGTCAGCCCGGTGTCGGTCACCTGGCCGCGGGCGCTCACCGCCCACACCCCCGCTGGCTGCAGCCAGCCGGACAGGCCGCACAGCAGGCCGTCTTCATCGGCATTGGCCGACAGCCCGCCCAGCGTGCCGTCAAAAGGCAGCGCGACCTGTGTGAGCTTGCCGTCGGCGCCCAGGCGCTGCAGCCGGCCCAGGCCGCCGTCCATGCCCTTGAGGTACAGGCCGTCCTTGGCCCTGGCCATCTGCTGCAGCACCAGGCTGCTCTCGGCCACCACTTCCCTGGCAGTGGCCAGGTCCGGCGCACGCGCCGAGGTCTGCAGCACGCGGCCACGCGGGTGGCCGTGGTTGGCCAGCAGGTAGAGCTTGTCGCCCTGCAGGTTGAAGCCGGTGACCTCGTCTTCAAAACCGGCCACAGGCTGCCAGCGGGGCTTGCCGGCCAGCAGTTCCTGCCGCGTTGCGATGAACAGCGCCACCTCCGGCCGCACGTCGCTGAGCATCAGCAGCACATAGGGGCCGTGCGCCGAGCTGAGCAGCGTGGGCGACTGGATGCGCTCGAAGGCCGGCGAGCCGGCGCGGCCGCGGGCCACCAGCACCGGGTCGTTCGCCGGGTTGGTGCCCAGGCGGTGAAAGCGGGCGCGCGAATCCAGGAAGCGCTCCGGCGTGTCCACCTTGCCGGTCAGCTGGTTGTAGAAGAAGCCGCTGCCGTCCGGCAGCCAGCTGGGGCTGGCGTTCTGGGTGTCGGTGATGCGCTCGGGCAGGTCACGGCCGGTGGCCAGGTCCAGTACATGCAGCGTGGAGTCCTCGCTGCCGTCCTGCGACAGGCCGTAGGCCACGTGCCGGCCATCCGGCGAGGCTTCCCACCAGTCCAGCGAGCTATGGTGGCCGGCGCGGTCCAGCTGGGTCGGGTCCACCAGCACCCGGGGCTGGCCCTTGCCGTCGCGCACGAAGAGCGAGAAGTTGTTGGCCCCTGCCGGGCGCTGCAGGTAGAACAGCTTGCCGCCGTTGCGATGCACCTGGCCGGTGGCCACCGAATCGCCCGAGACCTGCTGGATGCGGGCCAGCAGCGCAGCGCGGCCGGGCAGCTCGCTCAGCACCGCGCGGGTGTGCGTGTTCTGCCCCCTGAGGAAAGGCAGCCAGTCGGGGTCCTGGTCGTCTTCCATCCAGCGGTAGCGGTCCAGGACCGTTTCGCCGAAATAGGTGTCTGTGACCGCACGCACCTTCGCGACGGGCGCGGGCGGCGCCTCGTCCAGCGCAGCGTGAACAATGGTGGCTGCCAGCGGCAGGCTCAGCGACCAGGCCAGGCGAACAGCGCCAGCCAGGGTACGGCTTTGGATCATGCGGAGGACGTGAAGACGGGAATGGGAACCCGCGATGGTAGGCGAAGCCGGCCCCTGGCCTTACCCGCAGCTGGCCAACCAACGGCCGGATGTCTCACGACAGGCGGGCATCGACCGGCGCAGCGTGCTCAGGCTCGTTCGGCGACGGCCGTGGATTCAGCCGTCGGCTTGAGGCGCCGAAGCCTTGTCACCAAGATGTCACATTTAGTTACGAACATCGTGGGTTCGCCATTCGGCAAGGTCAAAAGGCAAAAGCGGCCCCATGCGCATTGAATCCCGGTTCACGCTCTCCCTGGCGTTTTGCCTCTGCCTGGGGCTGGCCATCTCGGCCTACATCTCGTTTCAGCTGGAGTCGCGTCAGGCGCGGGATGAGGTCAAGCAGAAGGCCGACATGCTGCTCGAGACGGGCCTGGCGATCCGGGCCTACACCAGCGAGGAAGTGGGGCCGGCGCTGCAGACGCTGCAAGGCGGCACGGGCTTCAATGTGCAGCAGGTGCCGTCTTTTTCGGCGCAGAACGCGATTCACCGGCTGACCAGGAAGTACCCGGAATACCAGTACCGCGAACCTTCGCTGAACCCGACCAATGTGAAGGATCGGGCCAATGACTGGGAGGTGGGCCTGATCCGCGACTTCCAGGCCAAGGACAAGCTTGGCGAGTTGAGTGGCGAAATCGGCGGGTCTGGTGACAGGCGGTTTTACGTGGCCCGCCCCATCCGCCTGAGCAACCCGGCCTGCCTGCAATGCCACAGCGTGCCGGCGGCCGCGCCAGCGCCCATGGTGGCGCAATACGGGCCCGTGAATGGCTTTGGCTGGAAGCTGGGTGAGGTGGTGGCCTTGCAGGTGGTGGAGGTGCCCAGCAAGCCCGCGCATGACAAGGCGCTGCGCAGCGTGCTGGTGACCGTGGGCTCGCTGGCCTGCGTGTTCGTGCTCTCGGCAGCGGTCTTCCTGCTGCTGCTGCGCCGGCATGTGACCTACCCGCTGGAGCGGCTGACGCAGGCGGCGCATTCGATCAGCGTGGACGGCGCGCATGCCCAGCAGCCGGCTTTTGCGGTGAAGGAGGCGGGGCAGTTCTCCGAGCTGCACGAGGCCATCATCCGGCTGCGGGCCAGCATGGACTCGGCGCTCAAGCGCATCGCTGCCTTCAGCAAGCAAGACGACGACGCGGGCAAATAAGCCATGTGGACCTTGATTGCGATGGCGCTGGCTGCCCTGCTGTGGCTGGTGGTGGTGACCCTGGGGCACGGCGTTGATGCGGAGCCAGATGGCATCAACCTCACGGCGATCCAGTTGGCGGCGATGAGCCTGACGGCGCTGAGCGTGGCGCAGCTTCTGCAGCGGCTGCTGAGCCATCTCTTGCTCGGCAAGAGCGCGACGCAGGGTGCGGGGCGCTCGTCGGACCTGCTGCGCTCGGTGCTGAACGTCACCCTGTATCTGGTGGTGGGCGTGCTGTTCCTGCACTATGGCCTGGGGCAGGACGTGACCAGCGTGCTGGCCACCTCGGCGCTGCTGACGGCCATCCTGGGCCTGGCGCTGCAGCCGACCTTGGGGCACCTGTTTTCCGGCGTGTCCATCGAGATCGAACGCCCGTTGCGGGTGGGCGATTACGTGCGGCGCGACGAGTTGGAGGGGCGTGTGGTCTCGCTGAGCTGGCGGTCGGTCTCGCTCGAAACCGACCGCGGCACGCTGCTGGTGATGCCCAACGCCGAATTCACCAGCCGCTCGGTGGAAATCATCCGCGCCAGCCAGCCCTCGCGGCACCAGATCGTGTTCCACATGGCCAGCAACTGCTCTCCCAGCCAGGTGCTGCGGGTGGCCATGCAGGTGCTGCGCAGCGACATCACGGACATCGTGCCGGTGCCTGCGCCCAGCGTCGTCATCCTCGGTTCCGATCCATTGACCGGCACGCTGCGCTTCGCGGCGCGCTTTTTCACGCTGAAGTTCCTGGACCGCTCCCGCATCGCCTCCCTGTTCATGGAGCGCCTGTGGTTTGCCTTGTCCAGAGAAGGCTTGGCGCTGCCGCAGCGGCCCATGCTGGGCAGCACTGAGGAGGCGGCCGGTTGGCATCTCATGCCAGACCATGGCCCGGCCCAGGAGCAGCTTCTGGCCGCAGAGCTTCCTTTGCCGGCGGCTGCCGGCAGAGCGGCTGCCCCGCAGCCTGCCGCAATGCGCGGCCTGGTTGCGCAATCACTGGCGGGCGTGCCCGCCGCGCTGCGACAGGAACTGCTGGCTGCCGGCCAGCTGGCGCTATACGGGCCCGATGAACGCTGCAACCGGCGCCAGGCGGGCGTGCTGGTGCAGGGCCAGCTGGCGCAGGACAGACCGCCGCAGCCCGAGCAACGCCAGCGCGAGCTGGACTGGCTGCGAGCTCAGGTGGCGCCGTTGCCTTCTCAGTCGCCCTCGCAGTTGCTGAGCGCTGAAGCCATGGTCATGGAGCCCGATCACTTCGAGCGCTTCGTGCAACGCGCCGCGCTGGCCATGGGGCCGCTGGCCCACAGCCTGTGCCTGCGCATCGCGCTGCACACCGATGACCTGAGCCTGGCCCACGCGCTGCTCGCCGAGTCCATCCCCGACCCAGCGCAGCGCCAGGCCTTCCTGGCCCAGGCGCCAGCGCCCTCCAGCTCGCGCCTGGCGGCCCCGGCATGGTTCGCGGCTGGCGCAGCCTTCTGGAGTGCGATGCCTGCGCCTGCCGCGCCGTTCAGGACTGCGCGGTCTTTGTGTGGCCGGCGGCCGTGCTGCGGCCGATCCTGGCGCACTGTGCGGCCGCCGATCTGCAGGCCTTCTCAGCCCTGCTGCAGCAAGACGAGGCCGACGGTGCGGCGCTGTCTGCCGAGCGGCTGGTGGCCTGGGCGCGCGCCGAGGCGTGACGCGCCCTTGCGCGCTCAAACCTTGCGCACGCCGGCAGTGATATCCTGTGTACCAGGAACCCGAAAGGTACACATCGTGCGCACGAACATCGAGATCGACGACAAGCTCATGAAAGACGCGCTCCTTGCGACTGGTGCAAAGACCAAAAAGGAAGCGGTTGAGCTTGGGCTGCGGACTCTGCTTGACCTTCGTGCTCAAGAGAAAGCCCGGGAACTGCGCGGGAAAATCACCTGGGAAGGTGACCTCAACGCGATGAGAACCGACAAGTGATTCTTGTCGACTCCAGCGTTTGGATCGACTACTTCCGTTCGACAGACACGCCGCAGGTTGCCTTACTCGACTCCTTGCTTGGGCGAACCCGAATCGCAGTCGGAGATTTGATCGCAGGTGAAGTTCTGCAAGGTATTCGCGACGACAAAGAGTTCAAACGGGTCAAGGATATCTTCGATGCCTTTACCCGTCTCGACCTCTGCGGATACGACCTGGCTTTGAAGGCGGCAGAAAACTACCGCACTCTTCGGGCAAAAGGCATCACCACCCGAAAGACCATCGACACCTTGATCGCAACGCGGTGCATCGAGGATGGTCTGACTCTCCTGCACTCCGACAGAGACTTCGCACCTTTCGCGATGCACCTGGGTCTACGCGAGGCATATTCGGAAGCCTAGCAAGCTGCGACGCCCGACGGTCACACATCGTTCCGACATGGCACGACGGATCGGCGCTGATCGGATGTTGCTACTTCCCTTTACGCGCGCCACGGCAACCGTCGGCGCGCCTGCGGGTACTCAAGAAGGTCCGCATCGATTGCCACCTACGGCTTCCAGGGCACCGCTGAAAAGCGAGCCGGCTGCAGGGGGACGCGATGCCTCCATCCGAGCTGTTCCATGCCACACCCTTGCTACCTCCGCGACCTGCACGGCCAAGAACCTGGCGACTATCCAATGCCCCTGTGGGACATCGTGATCTGGGACGAAACCCGGCAGCGCTACTTCTGCTCGGAAGCCACGTTTGACGACCCCGCCGAGGCACACGGCTACCTGGCCACCACCGAACCGGCGCTCATGCTGCGCACGGCCTACGCCCTGAAGCTGCAGCTGGTGCCACCGGCCATCGTGGCCGCCGTGGCGGCGCGACAAGCCCTGTGCCAGCGCGCCGCCGCTGCCTGCCTGACCCGCACCACATGGACGGTGCCCTGCCAGCCAAGCCAGAAGCTGGCCCCTCCGCCCTGCCCTCTGGCGCTGGCCGCACTGTGGCCGGCTGGCTGATCCCGCCCAGGCCTCAATCGTGCGACTTGCAATTGCAGAGTTCGAATTCGTGACCGCCGGGTGATGCTTGTCTCAGGAGTTCAGTTCGGCGCAACAGGCCTGCCGAAGGCGGGTTCCCCTGAACGAAAGGCTCAGCCCGCAATGTGGCGGAGCTAGAAGCACTGCGCATCATTGGGGTTCTCGGCCACACGACAACTCCACTGGAACAACTCAGCGCCATTCTTCATGGAACGGCGGAACCTGGCTGCGGGCTGATTGGCGATGGCGTCAGGGAGTGGCAACTCGGCTTTGACCGCCGACGTGTTTTCGTAGAAGTTGACGAAGCAGGTGCGCTCAGGTGGACACAACTTGGCCAACTGAACCTGGTAAGCCGAGAAATCTCTCGCCTGCTCTTTGGGAACGATCACGACTTGAACCAGGCCCTGCACGCCGACCACCTGCCACGACGGCGAATCTTCTGCCTTGACGCTGGCGGCGCACAGCATCGCGGCCACGCCCGCGAGCAAGCACACCGCGCGATGCCCCGTCGTATTCATTGCCAGATCTCCGGTGAAAGGCGCAATCCTCATCCTGTCCCATTAGATGCAGGCCGCACCATTTCGTCAACTTGACCAGCACAGGGAAGTCCATGACGATTCTGGCCGTGGGCATTGATCTCGCCAAGAACGTTTTTGCCGAGCATGGCGTGGGTGAGTCCGGTCATCCTGAACTTCAAGGAAGTTTCATCCCTCATTCATACTCTCGCTGAACGGCATGCGAGAAGACCAGCGGATTGGCGGTGAGAGAAGCCTGGAGAAAAGTGGGGCGTAGATTGATCGCAGCCAGATCTTCAAGCGCGAACCAGCGAAATTCCAGATTCAGGTGGCTCTCCAAGCCACAGTAGGTTCGAGCCTTGTCGAGGTGACCTGAGGTTTCGGCAAGTGATACGAGGAAATAAAAACCGATTTCGTGGTTGCGGCGCCCTGCAAGATCAAAGAAATTCTCTGCTATGTGGAGAAGTTGGCCGCATTCAACATCCTCCCCGAGCTCTTCCTTCATCTCTCGGACGATGGTAGCTGATGCCTCCTCGCCCACTTCCACCCGGCCACCCGGGAGAGCCCAGTATTCGTCGCCTGGCGCTCGATGGAGCAGCACGTATCCGGCATGAAGGACGATGGCAGCGGCACGAACCTGGAATCGCTGGCCTTGGAGATCGACAGAAATCATGAGGCCCAGCGTTCGATGTGAGGGTTGGCCCGCTTGTGGGAACTCCCTGCAGAAGGGTTTGGCAACACAGCGTTGCTCAGCAGGGAATTGCTTCGAGATCGGGCTCGACAAACGCCGTGCGAGCGCGCTCAGAGAACAATGCAGCAGCGGAGTAATGAGTCAGCATGACCTTCGTGTCCAGAAGTGCTTGGCTGTGTGCGATGAATTCTGAGAAGGCGCTAGCGTCTCTTCGGCTCATGAAATGAGAGACCGCCATGATCCATGCGCGGGTGAGTGTCTCGTGAAACTTCTCACGAGGAATTTCATTGGCATCGAGGAATGCCAGGAGCGCCTCACGCATCTTCTGCTCGGCGTAATTCAAATCGCCTCGACAAAGATAGACATAGGCCATGCGCAGGTGAGCGAGGTGATTGAACTCGCTGGCTGGTATTTCACCGCCCTCGAATGCGCGCGTGAACTCAAGATCTGATTGCGACGCTACGGAAACTGACACGACATTCTCCTGTGTTGTCTACGTTGAAGCTGAGGGGCCGAAGACAGATGACCGCGCGCAGCAATGGCGGGCTGTTGAGCATAACGCTGGTAGCGGAAGAAGTGCAGCAGCCTGTCGGTGGTCGCCATCAAGGCAGTGGCGCGCGAGCTAGCGCGAGCCTGCTACCACGTCATGAAAGACGGCAAGCCTTTCGACGTGTCCGCCAGCGCCGATCCCACCCAAGCAAAGAGTTCGTTGCGCCCGTACCGTGAGCCACAAGGGGCTGGATCGCACCCGTGCGAAGCCACAGACCTGTGCGGCCGGCTCGACTGGCTGCGTGGATTGGACGCGGTGGGGAACAGAGGGGTTTTCTGGGGCTGCGAACGCAGCCAGGGGCCAGTCGCCGCAAAGCGCCCGAGCCTTGATCCTGATGGGTGACTGGTGCGCAGCGGCGCAACCAATCTCCGAGAACCAAGTGTGCAGTGACCTCAACGGCTGGGAATGCAGGCTTTGGAGGGAAAAATGCGGGGGACGACCGCAGAAATCTGCTCGTCCCCATTGACGGAGGCGGCTAATGGGTGACCCCGAGATCCAGACTTGAGACCGCCTTGGTATTTCAGCAGTCCGCTAGGCCATCTTCTGCAGTGTCATCAACGCGGCGTACAAGTAGTTCCCTGCAGCACCCTGAATAGACCCTTTCACAAAGAGTTCCTTGAGGGTGTTGGCCAGTGATGGCTGACTCTGTAGCAGTGGGTTCAACTGCTCCACGAGTTTATCGACAGATGGCTGATCACTCGTTTCGAAAGAGTCGGCGATAACTCTCATCATCTCGCGATTGTCGCCGGTCAACGACATAGCAATGTTCCGCAGTGCCTCCGCCGTTTGTCCGGACTCATACTGCGTCTTGTCGAGCAGGCGCCGCATAAAGCCAATTTCTCCCTCGAGGGAGGCGATTCGGTCGCCGAGGCCCTTTCTCTCGATATAAAGCAAGTCTCGCGTCTGCTGAACCTCCAAGCGTGAAAGTTCCAGCTTATGTCGAAGTGCCATAGCGTCTCTGGCATCTGGCATGTATTCGTCAACGGACAGATCGCCGGAGACAACCAAGGCATATTGGCCAAGTTCCCGTTCAATCTTCTCTATTTCGCCTGATGGGGTCTCGATTATGAGGGAAACCCTATCGCCCTCCTGTTCGATGCGAATTCGAACGTCGAGAGTTGGATACTTCTTTTCAACTATCGTTCCAAAATAGGCTAGTAGAGCCATCCCCGCTTGTTTGTATTCCGGCTTGAAGACTATTGATCGGACCAGTTCATCTGCAATATTCTTATTCTTGATATCTATATTAAGTTCAATAGCGACTTGGTCGAAGGCCATTTGCGCTTGGCGAAATATCTCAATGAAGTGGACGGGGTGCTGGTTTCGTTCCGGAATTTCTCCGCGCGTATCAAGTGCACGCGCATCGAGGCCAAGCGGATCGCCGGCCATCCTGTCGAATGCTTGCCTGTAGGGTGTCTCATCGAATGGGGCATTGAGTCGACGAGCCTCCTCGCATTCCTTGGGAAAGAATCGAGCGAGCAGTTCGGCGTAGGAGACGAGGCTTCGATGGCAAGAAAGTACATTAGCACGGAGAAGGTCAGCATCGTCTCGGAGAGCGGACTTTGTCACGATAGAGAGCAGCATTAGTAGTTGATCTCGGAGGAACTTCCGCGCATCGGCCAACACCTTGCCGTCCGTATAGTCAGCAAAGAAAGGATACAGGTGCGAGTCTCGATAGTCTAGTCGGCGAGCTAACACTTCGAGGAGGCGTCTTGCGCGGTGAGTATTCATGTGACTCTCAGGAGGTGTTTGTGGTCGCTCGGGTTGACGCGGCAAAGGACGGAGCACGTTGAGTGCCCTACTTCTTTATCGGGCGACCGCTTTGCTGCGTAAGACCTACCTGTCTCCATAAAAATGGGATCTCAAGTGGCCGCAAGTTAGCGTCGGCATTGATTTTTCCAGCGGCTGGACCCGTGTCATTCATTGCGAAATTTCCGGCGAAAGGAGCAGTCCTCGTCCGGTCTCATTGGATGCAGGCGGCGCCATTTCGTCAACCTTTCCCGGATGGATGCAGCAACTTCGCTACGCCGTACCCCACGAGGGAAAACCGGGTTGCGTTGGGTAGCACGCTGGCTCGCAGACACACCGCGCCCCAAAAACAAAAACCCGCCGAAGCGGGTTTTTGAATGAGGCGGGCAGCGCAGTGTCAGAGACGCTCGGACACCCAGGCTTGCACGCCCGCCAGCGCCGCCGGCAGCGCCGCAGCGTCGGTCCCCCCAGCCATCGCCATGTCCGGCTTGCCGCCGCCCTTGCCGCCCACTTGCTGGGCCACGAAGTTCACCAGTTCGCCGGCCTTGAGCTTGGAGATGGTGTCTGCGGTGACGCCTGCGGCGATCTGGACCTTGCCGCCGTCGACTGCGGCCAGCACGATGGCGGCGGTCTTCAGCTTGTTTTTCAGCTGGTCCATGGTGGCGCGCAGCGTTGCGGCGTCTGCGCCTTGCAGGGTGGCGGCAAGGACCTTGATGCCCTTGACGTCGACGGCTTGGGCGACCAGTTCGTCGCCCTGGCTGGAGGCGAGTTTGCCCTTCAGCGAGGCGACTTCCTTTTCGAGGGCGCGCAGCTGGTCCTGCAGGCTGCCGATGCGGCTGCTCAGCTCAGCCGGTGCGGCCTTCAGCGAGGCGGCCACTTCGTTGACCGTGTGCTCCAGGCTTTGCAGGTAGGCCAGCGCGTTGGCACCGGTGACGGCTTCGACGCGGCGGATGCCGGCGGCCACGCCGCTTTCGCTGACGATCTTGAACAGGCCGATGTCCCCTGTGCGCTGCACGTGGGTGCCGCCGCAGAGTTCCTTCGAGCTGCCGATGCTCAGCACGCGCACGGTGTCGCCGTATTTCTCGCCAAACAGCATCATCGCGCCGCTTTTCTGCGCGTCGTCCAGCGCCATCACTTCGGCTTGCGCCGCAGCGTTGGCCAGGATCTCGGCGTTGACCTTGGCTTCAACTTCCTTGATCTGCGCTTCGGTCATCGGCGAGGTGTGCGCGAAGTCGAAGCGGGTGCGCTCGGCGTTGACCAGCGAGCCCTTCTGCTGCACGTGCGTGCCCAGCACTTCGCGCAAGGCCTTGTGCATCAGGTGGGTGGCGCTGTGGTTGCGCACGGTGCGGGCGCGGTGCTCGGCGTTGACGCGGGCGGTGAAGGTGTCGCCCACCTTGACTTCGCCTTCGAGCACGCGGCCGTGGTGGCCGAACACGTCGGCCTGGATCTTCATCGTGTCTTCGACGACCACGCGGGTGCTGGCGTTGCGCAGCTCGCCGGTGTCGCCCACCTGGCCGCCGGACTCGGCGTAGAACGGCGTGTGGTCCAGCACGATGACGGCGTCGTCACCGGCGCGGGCCACGTCCACCGGGCTGCCGTCCACATAGACCTGGACCACGCGCGAGGCTTCGCGCAGCAGCTCGTCGTAGCCGTGAAAGGTGGTGGGCGAGCCGGTGTAGGCCAGGCCCGCGGCCATCTTGAACTTGCCTGCTGCACGGGCCTGCTCGCGCTGGCGCGCCATTGCGGCGTCGAAGCCGGCCTGGTCCACCGTCACGCCACGCTCGCGGCAGACGTCGGCCGTCAGGTCGACCGGGAAGCCGAAGGTGTCATGCAGCTTGAAGGCGGTTTCGCCGTCGATGACCTTGGTGCCCGTGGCCAGTGCGGCCTCGAGGATCTCCATGCCGCGCTCGATGGTCTGGAAGAAGCGCTCTTCTTCCTGCTTCAGCACGGCCGTGACCCGCGCTTCGCCCTGGCGCAGCTCGGGGTAGGCGTCGCCCATCTGGTTGACCAGCTCGGGCAGGATCTTGTGGAAGAACGGGGTGCGCGCGCCCAGCTTGTAGCCGTGGCGGATGGCGCGGCGGGCAATGCGGCGCAGCACGTAGCCGCGGCCTTCGTTGCCGGGGATCACGCCGTCCACGATGGTGAAGGAGCAGGCGCGGATGTGGTCGGCGATGACCTTCAGCGAGGCGCTGTCCTTGTCGCAGTCACCAGCCCCGGCACCGTCAACGGCGGCCTTCGCGGCAGCCAGCAGCGCAACGAAGGTGTCGATCTCGTAGTTCGAATGCACATGCTGCAGCACCGCAGCCAGGCGCTCCAGGCCCATGCCGGTGTCCACCGAGGGCTTGGGCAGCTTGTGCATCACACCGTCTTCGGTGCGGTTGAACTGCATGAAGACGTTGTTCCAGATCTCGATGTAGCGGTCGCCGTCTTCGTCCGGGCTGCCCGGGGGGCCGCCGGCGATTTCCGGGCCGTGGTCGTAGAAGATCTCGGTGCAGGGGCCGCAGGGGCCCGTGTCGCCCATCATCCAGAAATTGTCGGAGGCGTAGCGGCCGCCCTTGTTGTCGCCGATGCGGATGATGCGTTCGGCCGGCACGCCCACCACCTTGTGCCAGATGTCATAGGCCTCGTCGTCTTCGGCGTAGACGGTGACCCACAGCTTCTCGGCCGGCAGCATGAACTTGGTCGTCAGCAGCTCCCAGGCGTACTGGATGGCATCGTGCTTGAAGTAATCCCCGAAGCTGAAGTTGCCCAGCATCTCGAAGAAGGTGTGGTGGCGCGCGGTGTAGCCGACGTTGTCCAGGTCGTTGTGCTTGCCGCCGGCGCGGATGCACTTCTGGCTGGTCGTGGCACGGGTGTAGGCGCGCTTGTCGAAGCCCAGGAACACGTCCTTGAACTGGTTCATGCCCGCGTTGGTGAACAACAGCGTCGGGTCGTCTCCGGGCACCACGGGCGACGAGGCCACGATGGTGTGGCCCTTGGACTCGAAGAACTTCAGGAAGGTCTGGCGGATCTCTGCGGCTTTCATCCGGGTCTTTTCTCGAGGGTCACGCCGAGTCTGGCGAAGCTTTCGATTATAGGTGGCGAGGGCCGGCCTTGCGGCCTGGGCAAGCCCGTGGCCCTGGGGCGCGGGCTGCCCAGGTTGTGCGGCAGGCAGGCCTCGTCACAAAATGCAGCCAAAGCGGAAAACCGCAAGTTCAAAGAGGGTCCAAGAAGCTTGGCATGAGGGAGGAAAGATGGAAATCGAACGTTTCGAGCGCATGGTCGCTCGGCTGGAGGCCGAGAGCGCGGCCGCGCCCCGGCGCTACCAGCTCAAGGTGGCGCTGCTGGCACTCGCCGGCTTCGGGCTGCTGGGGCTGATCGGCCTGGGGCTGGGCATCGGCCTGGTGCTGCTGGGGGGCGCGGTGGCGGCGGCCTTGTGGGTGGGCGGGCCGGCGGCCTGGCTGCTGTTGCTGAAGCTGGGCAAGCTGCTGCTGCTCGTGGCCATTCCGGTCTGGCTGCTGCTGCGCAACACCATGAAGGCGCTGTTCGTGCGCCTGCCCGCACCGCAGGGGCGCAAGCTGCAGCGCAGCGACGCACCGGCGCTGTTCGCCGCGCTGGACGACATGCGCCGCCGCCTGCGCGGCCCGGCGGTGCATCAGGTGCTGGTGGTGGACGGCATCAATGCGGCCATCGTGCAGCGCCCGCTGTTCGGGCTGATCGGCTTTCCGCGCAACCACCTGCTGCTGGGCCTGCCGCTGCTGGAAAGCCTGTCGCCTGACGAGGCGATGGCCGTGGTGGCGCACGAGTACGGCCACCTGTGCGGCGCACACGGCCGCTTCAGCGCCTTCATCTACCGGCTGCGCTTCAGCTGGGCCACGATCCAGGGCCACGCCGCCACCTGGCGCGGCTGGGCCGGCCGGCTGATGCAGCGCGCCGTGGGTGCCTACGCGCCCTACTTCAACGCCTACACCTTCGTGCTGGCCCGGGCCCAGGAATACCAGGCCGACGCGACCTCGGCCCAGCTGGTGGGCAGCGCCGCCGCAGTGGCCGCACTCAAGCGCACCAACCTGGCCTCGGCCCACCGCTCGGGCTTCTTCGACCAACTGCTGGAAACCACGCGCGACCAGGCCACGCCGCCGCCGGACCTGGCGCTGCGCTGGGCGGCGGTCGCTACCCAGTTGCCCGCCACGCGCACCGGCCCATGGCTGGACCGCGCACTGGACCGCTCGCCCGGCGCAATGGACACCCACCCGACGCTGCGCCAGCGCCTGCAGGCGCTGGGCGCGGACGGCGCCGAAGCGCAGGCCGCGCCCGCCCCGTTGGCCGGTCCTTCGGCGGCCCAGGTGCTGCTGGGCCCGGTGGCCGACACGCTGCGCAGCGAGTTCCAGCGCAGCTGGGCCGAAAACGCCGCGGAAGGCTGGGGCGAACAGCACGCCCAGTGGCAGGCCCGGCGCCAGCGCCTGGCCGAGCTCGAAGCCATGGCCGAGCGCGACAGCGACCAGCGCCTGGAACTGCTGCGCCTGAGCATGGGCCTGCAGCCCGAGCTGGACCTGCGTGAGGCGTTTGCCGAGTTCAACCGCGAACACCCGGACCATGCGCTGGGCCTGTTCCTCGAAGGCTCGGCCCGGCTGGCGCGGGACGATGCCGGCGGGCTGGAACAGCTGGAGGCCGCCATGCGCCTGGACGTGGAGGCCACGCGCGGCGCCTGCGAACGTGCGCATGCCTGGCTGATCGAGCGCGACCCGGCGGCCGCCAAGCCCTGGGCAGAACGCTGGCAGGCCCGGGCCGAGCTGGAAGCACTGCGCCAACACCAGCTGGACCGGCTGGACCCCAAGGGCAAGCTGCTGCCAGCCGAGCTGGCGGCGGACACGCGCGTGGCGATGGGCAAGCTGGTGGCCCAGCATGGCAAGGGCGTGCGCCAGGCCTGGCTGCTGCGCCGCGAGATCCCGGCCGACCCGGCCTGCGAGGCCTACGTCATCGTGCTGCAGCTGGGCTGGTGGACGCGGCTGCGCAACCAGGGCGGCCTGGCAGTGCAGGCACTGGCACGGCAGGAATGGCCGATGCCGCTGCACCTGTGCCTGGGCCACCGCTTCCGCGCTTACCAGCGCGCTGCGATGAAGATCGGCACGCGGCTGCGCTGAACTTCACGCTGGCGTGCGCCGATGCACGTCTTCGGCAAGCAACCCGCCAACGCCGGCAGGGATTTGCATCGCGCGTAAGCTCATCGGGATGATGAGCTCGCCCTTCTTTTCCAAGGCCTGGCGTGGCCTTGCCGCCGCCGCCGCGGTGGCCAGTCTCGGTGCCTGTGCGATCTTCTCTCCGCCGAAGTTCGAACCCGGCGCCAGCCCCGCCGCCGTGACGCAGCAGCTCGGCCAGCCCACCGGCGACTACCCGCAACCGGGCGGCGGCCACACGCTGGAATTCGCCAGCGGACCGTTCGGCCGCTTCACCTACCTCGTGCGCTTCGATGGCGACGACAAGCTGGTGAGCGGCGAGCAGGTGCTGACCGAGCGCAACTTCAACGCCATCAGGGCCGGCATGACGGCCGACGAAGTGCGCCTCGCGATCGGCCGGCCCGGCACCACCTTCGGCGTGCACTACCCGAAGGAAATCGTCTGGGCCTACCGCTACGACTCGCCGTTCTGCCAGCGCTTCATGGTCGGCATGGGCTTTGACGACAAGGTCATCGACACAGCCTACGGCCCGGACCCGGCCTGCGACAACGACCGGCCATTCTTTGCGCGCTGAGGACGCTCAGCCCAGGCCTTGCGCCTGGAAGAACTCGGCCAGCTTGGTGTCCAGCGAAAACGCCACGTTGAAACGCATCCACGGCGTGGGGCCGAGGTCGGCCGAGAACAGGTGGCCGGGGCCGAGCATGATGTCGTGCTCGGCCGCCTTGTTGGACAGCGCCACCGGGTCGCTGACCAAAGGGTGCCGAGCCCACAGGAACATGCCCGCCTTGGGCTCGGCAAACAGCTCGAAGCCCAGGCCCGAGAGCCGCTGGCCGACCTGCTGGTGAGCATCGGCCAGCCGCTCGCGCAGGCCTTTGAGGTGCTTGCGCCAGCGGCCTTCGATCAGCACGCCCAGCGCCAGCCGTTCGCCGAATTCGGCGCTGGTCAGCCCGGCGATCATCTTCAGCTGCGCAAGGTCTTCCACCATGTCCGGGTGCGCCACCAGGTAGCCCACGCGGATGTTGGGCGAGATGGTCTTGGAGTAGCTGCCGACCGTGATGACGCGGCTGAGTTGATCGAGGCTGGCCAGCGATGGCCGCGGGTTCGGGTCCAGGTCGACGTAGATGTCGTTCTCGACGATGGTCAGGTCGTGCTTCTCGGCCAGCTGCAGCACGCGGTGCAGGTGCGCCAGCTGGGCCACCGAGCCGGTGGGGCTCTGCAGCCGCGGCTGGGTGAAGAACACCTTGGGCTGGTGCGCCACGATCAAGCGCTCCAGCGCAGGCAGGTCGTAGCCCTGCGGTGTGCGCGGCACGCCCACCAGCGTCGCGCCCTGGAAGCGCAGGCTGAACAGCAGGTTGGCATAGCCGGGGTCGTCAACCAGCACCGTGTCGCCCGCGCGCACCAGGCGGCGCACCGCCAGGTCCAGCGCCTGGCTGGAGCCTTGCGTGAGCAGCACCTGGCTGGGGTGCACCTGCACTTCCTGCTCGGCAAAGGCCTCGGCAATGAACTGGCGCAGCGGCGGGTAACCTTTGGGATCGCCGTAACCGCCGAGGTCCGCGTCTTCGCTGGCCAGGCCGCGCAGCGCGCGGCGCAGGCCGTCTTCGGCCAGCCAGTCGCCCGGCAGCCAGCCACAGCCGGCCTTGATGGACAGGTGGCGGTGCTCGAAGATCTTGCGCATGTACCACATGGCATCGAAACCCTGGCCCGCCGCGACCTGGGTCTGTGCCGGACCGTCGGCCTGCGCCCGCCGCCGCACGAAGAAGCCCGAGTGCGGGCGCGAGACCAGCCAGCCCTGCGCCACCAGCCGGTCGTAAGCCTCGACCACGGTGAACACGCTGACCTGGTGCGCATGCGCGAACTGGCGAATGGACGGCACCTTGGCGCCGGCACGCAAGCCACCCTGCTCGATCTGCGAGCGCAGGCCCTCGACGATCTGGGCCACCAGCGAAATGCTGGACTGGGGCTGAAGCTGGAGCATGGAGGAAGGCCGACGCGGCGCGCTGTACAGGTCTTGCGGCCTGCACAGTGCACCGCACAAGACCTCGCGCTGTACATGGTAACGCCCGTGTCATGAGGCCTAAAGTCGGCGCCTCACCTGCAAACCAGGACAGGAAGGCAAAGACCATGAAACACGAAGCTCCGAACAATGCGATGCTGATGGCGCGCCGCCGCGCTGCGCTGCCCACCGGGCTGGGCCAGACCTACGAGGTCTTTGCCGAGCGCGCGCTGAACGCCGAAGTCTGGGACGTGGAAGGCAAGCGGTACATCGACTTCGGCGGTGGCATCGCGGTGCTGAACACCGGCCACAACCACCCGAAGATCGTGGCCGCCGTGAAGGCGCAGCTGGACAAGGTGCACCACACCTGCTTCCAGGTGCTGGCCTACGAGCCCTACGTCGAACTGGCCGAGCGCCTGATCGAAAAGACCCCGGGCGACTTCGCCAAGAAGGCCTACTTCCTGTCGACCGGCGCCGAGGCGGTCGAAAACGCCGTGAAGATCGCCCGCGCCGCCACCGGCCGCCAGGCCGTGATCGCCTTTGGCGGCGGCTTCCATGGCCGCACGCTGCTGGGCATGGCGCTCACCGGCAAGGTCGCGCCGTACAAGGCCGGCTTCGGCCCCTTCCCGGCCGAGATCTACCACGCCGAGTACCCGAACCCGCTGCACGGCATCGGCACCGCCGAGGCGCTGCGTTCTGTCGAACACATCTTCAAATACGACGTGGAAGCGGCCCGCGTTGCCGCCATCATCATCGAGCCGGTGCAGGGCGAAGGCGGCTTCTACGTCGCCCCCAAGGACTTCGTGCAGGCGCTGCGCAAACTCTGCGACCAGCACGGCATCGTGCTGATCGCCGACGAAGTGCAGACCGGCGCCGGCCGCACCGGCACCTGGCTGGCCAGCGAGCAATGGGGCGTGGCGGCGGACATCGTGACCATGGCCAAGTCCATGGCCGGCGGCTTCCCGCTCTCGGCCGTGATCGGCCGTGCGGACCTGATGGACAAGCCGCTGCCCGGCGGCCTGGGCGGCACTTATGCCGGCAACCCGCTGGCCTGCGCCGCGGCGCTGGCGGTGCTGGACGTGTTCGAGGAAGAGCAGCTGCTGGCCCGCTCGGTGGCCGTGGGCGAAAAGCTCACCGCCGGCCTGAAGGCGCTGGCCACCAAGCACAAGCAGATCCAGGACGTGCGCGGCCTGGGCGCGATGGTGGCGGTCGAGCTGTTCAAGGACGGCGACATCGAAAAGCCTGACGCGGATCTCACCAAGCGCGTCTGCGCCGAAGCCATCAAGCGCGGCCTGGTGCTGCTGTCCTGCGGCGTGTATGCCAACGTGATCCGCATCCTGGTGCCGCTGACCGCCAGCGATGCGCTGCTGGATGAAGGCCTGGCCGTCCTGGGCGAGGCCTTCAGCGCCGCCGTCCAGCAAGGCTGAGACCGATGAACACCATGCCGCATGAGGCAACGCAGGGCCGCTCCCAAGTTGACTCATCCCCCTCGGGGGGCCTGACGCGCAGCGACAGGTCTGGGGGCCCACTTGTTCGGTTTGCAGGTGTGCAGAAGACCTACGACGGGCTCAGCCTGGTTGTGCGCTCGCTGGACCTGGACATCCAGCGCGGCGAGTTCCTGTCGCTGCTGGGCCCGTCGGGTTCCGGCAAGACAACCACGCTGATGATGCTCGCGGGCTTCGAGTCGCCCACCGCAGGCGAGATCCTGCTGGACGGCTCGCCGATCACGCGCACGCCGCCGCACAAGCGCAACTTCGGCATGGTGTTCCAGAACTACGCGCTGTTCCCGCACCTCTCGGTGGCCGACAACGTGGCCTACCCGCTCACGGTGCGCAAGGTGCCCAAGGGCGACATCGCCACCCGCGTGGCCAAGGCGCTGGACATGGTGCAGCTGGTCGGCAAGGGCGAGCGCCTGCCCGGCCAGCTCTCCGGCGGCCAGCAGCAGCGCGTGGCCCTGGCCCGCGCCCTGGTGTTCGAGCCGCAGCTGGTGCTAATGGACGAGCCGCTGGGCGCGCTGGACAAGCAGCTGCGCGAGCACATGCAGATCGAGCTGAAGGAACTGCACCGCAAGCTCGGCGTGACCTTCGTCTACGTCACCCACGACCAGGGCGAAGCGCTGACCATGAGCGACCGCGTGGCCGTTTTTAACGACGGGCTGATCCAGCAGATCGCCCCGGTCGAGCAGCTCTACGAAACCCCGGTGAACCGCTTCGTGGCCGGCTTCGTGGGCGACAGCACGCTGCTGACCGGCACTGTGGGCCAGGCCGACGGCGACAGCTGCGAGCTGGTGCTGCCCACCGGCGAGCGGCTCACGGGCCTGAACATCAACCGTGCGCTGCCCGGTACCCAGGTGCTGGCCTCCGTGCGGCCCGAGCGCATCGAGCCCTGCCTGGTCAAACCCGAGGCGCTGGGCAATGCGGTGCAGGCCGCCGTGACCGACATCATCTATTTCGGCGACCACCTGCGGCTGCGCTGCGCCGTCAACGGCCAGGCGCCGGCCACCGTCAAGCTGCCGCTCGCAGGCGGGCTGCAGCCGGTCGTGGGCCAGGCGGTGTGGCTGCACATTCCGCAGCCCTACCTGCGCATCTATCACTGAACCCGGATCCAAAGGCCCGACCGAGGCCCGCACATCAAGAGGCCCTGCAGCGCAAGCTGACGGTGGCCCGTGACTTCTCTCGCTGCACGACACGTCCCTCCCTCAAGCCCTTTCAGGAGTTATTGCGATGAAGAAGACGTCCATGGCCTTTGCGGCCGCGGCGATGCTGGCCGCGCTGCCAGCGCTGGCCCAGAGCCAGTTGACGGTGGTGAACTTCGGCGGCGCCAATGGCGCGGCACAGAAGAAGGCGTATGTGGAGCCGTTCGAGAAGAGCAGCGGCGCCAAGCTGGTGATCGTGGAATACAACGGCGAGCAGGCCAAGATCAAGGCCATGGTCGAGACCGGCAAGATCAGCTGGGACGTGGTGGAGGTCGAAAGCCCGGACGTGGCGCGCGGCTGCGATGAAGGCCTGTTCGAGAAGATGGACTGGAGCAAGGTCGGCAACAAGGCCGACTTCCAGCCGGCTGCCGTGACCGAATGCGGCGTGGGCGCGTTCGTGTGGTCCACCGTGATGGCCTACAACGGCGACAAGCTCAAGGACGGCCCCAAGACCTGGGCCGATTTCTGGGACACCAAGAAGTTCGCCGGCAAGCGCGGCATGCGCAAGGGCGCGCGCTACAACCTCGAATTCGCGCTGATGGCCGACGGCGTGAAGAGCGCGGACGTCTACAAGGTGCTGGCCACGCCCGCCGGCGCGGACCGTGCGTTCAAGAAGCTGAGCGAACTCAAGCCCAGCATCCAGTGGTGGGAAGCCGGTGCGCAGCCGCCGCAGTTCCTGGTGGCCGGTGACGTGGTGATGGCCACGGCCTACAACGGCCGCATTGACGCCGCGCAGCGCGAAGGCAAGAACCTGAAGATCAGCTGGACCGGCGGCATCTACGACCTGGACTACTGGGTCATTCCCAAGGGCTCGCCGAACAAGGACCTGGCGATGAAGTACATCGCCGCAGCCGCCTCGCCGGCTGCCCAGGCCGAATACGCGCAAAACATCTCCTACGGCCCGACCAACAACAAGGCCCTGGCCAAGCTGGACCCCAAGGTGCTGGCCCTGCTGCCCACCTCGCCGGCCAACAGCAAGGATGCGCTGCAGTTCAACATCGGCTTCTGGGCCGACCAGGGCGAGGCGCTGGAAAAGCGCTTTGCTTCCTGGGCCGCGCAGTGATGGCCTGACGCAATGAGCAGCAGCACCGTGACGACACTCGCAGCCGCACCGGCGCCCGCCCCCGAAGGCAACGCGCTGGCCCGCTCGCTGGCCCGGGCCCAGCGCCGCCGGCACCTGGCGGCGATCTCGCTCACGCTGCCGCTGCTCTTGTTCCTGCTGGCCACCTTCCTGGTGCCCATTGCCGCGCTGCTGGTGCGTGCCGTGGAGAACCCGGAAGTGGCCAACGCCCTGCCCCGCACCGCGCAGGCACTCTCGAAGTGGGACCGCCACCTGCCCCCCGCCCCTGCTGCCTACGCGGCCGTGGTGGCCGACCTGGCGGCCCTGCCCGAGCCGGCGCAAGCCGGTGCGCTGGCAAGGCGCCTCAACACCGAGCAGCCCGGCTCGCGCTCGCTGGTGATGAGCACCTACCGCGCGCTGCCGCAGCTGCAACCCGCAGGCACCACGCCCACACCCGACGCGCTGCGCGAGCAGATGCTGGCGCTGGACCCGCGCTGGGGCGAGCTGCCGTACTGGCAGGCGATTGCCAAGAACGCCAGCCGCTGGACACCCGACTACCTGCTGACCTCGGTGGACCTGAAGCGCAAGGCCGAGGGCGGGCTGGAGCGCGTGGCGCCGGACCAGCGCGTGTTCTCGTCCATCCTGCTGCGCACCTTCCAGATCAGCGCGGTGGTGATGCTGTGCTGCCTGCTGCTGGGCTACCCGCTGGCCTACTGGCTCTCCACGCTGAATGCGCGCCAGGCCAATGTGCTGATGATCCTGGTGCTGGTGCCGTTCTGGACCAGCATCCTGGTGCGCGTGGCCGCATGGATCGTGCTGCTGCAGCGCGAGGGCCTGGTCAACAGTGCGCTGATGGGTGTTGGCGTGATTCAGGAACCTCTGGCGCTGTTGTTCAACCGCACCGGCGTGATCATCTCGATGACGCACATCCTGCTGCCCTTCATGATCCTGCCGCTGTACAGCGTGATGAAGTCGGTTTCGCCGACCTACCTGCGCGCGGCAGTCTCCCTGGGCAGCCCGCCGCTGGCCGCCTTCTTCCGTGTGTACGTGCCGCAGACGCTGCCAGGCGTGGGCGCGGGTGGGCTGCTGGTCTTCATCCTGGCCATTGGCTACTACGTGACGCCCGCGCTGCTGGGCGGCGCAGACGACCAGATGCTGAGCTACTACATCGCCCAGTACACCAACGTCGACATCAACTGGGGCATGGCCTGCGCGCTGGGCGCCATCCTGCTGACGGCCACGCTGGTGCTCTATGCGCTGTACCGCCGCGTGGTCAAGTCTGAACTGAGCCTGGGGTAACGGCATGAGTTTTTTCTCATTTCTTCGACCGCAATTCCCGGCCTACTTCACGCTGCTGGACAAGGCCGGCTGGTGGGCGCTGCGGCTGTTCAGCCTGGGCGTGCTGCTGTACCTGTTGCTGCCGATACTGGCGATCATGCCGCTGTCGTTCTCGGCGTCTTCGTTCCTGGCCTACCCGATGCCGGGCTGGTCGCTGCAGTGGTATCACAACCTCTTCACGTCCGATGAATGGGCGCGGGCGGCGAAAAATTCCTTCATCGTCGCGCCGGCCGCCACCGTCATCGCCACCACGCTGGGCACGCTCACCGCCGTGGGCCTGGCGCGCGCGAACTTCCCCGGCAAGGGCCTGCTGATGAGCGTGCTGATCGCGCCGATGGTCGTGCCCATCGTCGTCGTTGGCGTGGCCTGCTACTTGTTCTTCGCGCGCATCGGCCTGTCGGACACCTACGCCGGGCTGATCATCGTGCACGCGGCACTCGGCGCGCCGTTTGTCGTCACCACCGTGCTGGCCACGCTGCAGAACTTCAACCACAACCTGGTGCGCGCCTCGCTGAGCCTGGGCGCCGGGCCGCTGCAAACCTTCTTCCGCGTGACGCTGCCGGTCATCGCACCGGGCGTGATCTCGGGCGCGCTGTTCGCGTTTGCCACCTCGTTTGACGAGGTCGTCGTCACGCTGTTCATCGCCGGGCCTGACCAGGTGACGCTGCCGCGGCAGATGTTCACCGGCATCCGCGAGAACATCAACCCGACGATTGCCGCCGTGGCCACGCTGCTGATCCTGTTCACCACCGCGCTGATGGGCGCCTTGGAGTGGATGCGTGGCCGTCGAGCCTGAAAGCAAGACCATGAGCCGTGAACTGAACATGCCGCTGGGCGGCAACGAGATGCCGCGCTTCGGCGGGCCGGCCAGCATGATGCGGCTGCCGGTCGCCAGTTCGCCCGTCGGGCTGGACGCCGCCTTCATTGGCGTGCCGCTGGACATCGGCACCTCCAACCGTGCCGGTGCGCGCTTCGGCCCGCGGCAGATCCGCGCCGAGTCGTCGCTGATCCGGCCCTACAACATGGCCACCGGCGCCGCTCCGTTCGATGCGCTGCAGGTGGCGGATCTGGGCGACGTGCCGATCAACACCTACTCGCTGGAAAAGTCTGTCCCGATCATCACCGAGTTCTACCGGCCGGTGCTGGCGGCCGGCTGCATACCGCTGACCCTGGGCGGCGACCACACGATTGCGCTGCCCATCCTGCGCGCCGTGGCGGAGAAACACGGCCCGGTGGCGCTGATCCAAGTGGACGCGCACGCCGACGTCAACGACGACATGTTCGGCGAGCGCATTGCGCACGGCACACCCTTCCGCCGCGCGGTCGACGAAGGTCTGCTGCAGAACCACAAGGTCTGGCAGATCGGCCTGCGCGGCTCGGGCTACGCGGCAGACGACTTCGACTGGCCACGCCGGCAAGGCTTCACCATCGTGCCGGCGCACGAGGTATGGTGGCAGTCGCTCACGCCGCTGATGGCGCGCATTGGCGAAGCGATTGGCGACGCGCCCTGCTACCTCAGCTTCGACATCGACGGCATCGACCCGGCCTACGCCGGCGGCACCGGCACGCCGGAGATCGGCGGGCTCAACGTGCCGCAGGCACTGGAGATCATCCGCGGCTGCTTCGGCCTGAACCTGGTGGGCTGCGACCTGGTGGAGGTTTCACCGCCTTATGACACCAGCGGCAACACCTCGCTGCTGGGTGCCAACCTGCTCTACGAGATGCTGTGCGTGCTGCCGGGCGTGCCACGGCGGTGAGCCGCGCCGCCAGCCTCAAGCAACACGCAGACACGAAAGCACTGGCACGCGCGCTGTAGAGTCCGCGTCCTACCCTGCCGGCAGCGCGCCGGCCGATTCCGGAGATTTCCATGGACATGAGCCCCACGAGCAATTCCCCGCTGAACACCTTGCGCGACCCCAGCCTGCTGAAGAGCGACGCGCTGATCAATGGCGAATGGGCGCCCGCGCCTGGCCGTTTTGCGGTCAACGATCCGGCCACCGGCGCCTTGCTCGCCGAGGTGGCCAACCATGGCGCCGAATCGGCGCACCACGCCATCGTCGCGGCCAACCGCGCATGGCCGGCCTGGAAGGGCAAGACGGCCAAGGAACGTGCGGCCATCATGATGAAGTGGTTCCAGCTGCTGCACGCGAATGCAGACGACCTGGCCCGCATCATGACCGCCGAGCAAGGCAAGCCGCTGGCCGAAGCCAAGGGCGAGGTCACCTACGGCGCCAGCTTCATCGAGTGGTTTGCCGAGGAGTCCAAGCGGGTCTACGGCGAAACCGTGCAGACCACCGACGGCAACAAGCGCTACCTGGTCATCAAGCAGCCGGTGGGCGTGTGCGCGGCCATCACGCCGTGGAACTTCCCGATCGCGATGATCACCCGCAAGGTCGCGCCGGCGCTGGCTGCCGGCTGCACCGTGGTCATCAAGCCGGCCGAGGCCACGCCGCTGTCGGCCCTGGCAGTGGCCGAGCTGGCGCAGCGTGCCGGCATGCCGGCGGGCGTGCTGAACGTGCTGACGGCGGATGCAGAGCAGTCCATCGAAGTGGGCAAGGTGCTGTGCAGCAGCGACGTGGTGCGCCATCTGTCCTTCACCGGCTCGACCGAGGTCGGCCGCATCCTGGCCGCGCAGTGCGCGCCGACGGTCAAGGCGCTGTCGCTGGAACTCGGCGGCAACGCACCGTTCATCGTCTTCGACGACGCGGACCTGGACAGCGCGGTCGAAGGCGCGATGGCCAGCAAGTACCGCAACGCCGGCCAGACCTGCGTCTGCGCGAACCGCTTCTACGCGCAGGACGGCATCTACGACCGCTTCGTCGAAAAGCTGGCCGAGAAGGCCGCGGCAATGAAGGTGGGCAACGGCTTCGAGGCAGGCGTGGTTTTGGGCCCGCTGATCGACGACGCGGCGATTGCCAAGGTACAGGAACACGTGGCGGATGCCGTCGCCAAGGGCGCGCGCCTGGTGACCGGCGGCGAGCTGATCGAAGGCCGCTTCTACCAGCCCACGGTCCTGGCAGACGCCACCGCCGAGATGCGCTGCTCGCGCGAGGAGACCTTCGGTCCGGTGGCGCCGGTGTTCCGCTTCCAGACCGAGGCCGAAGCCATCGAGCTGGCGAACGCGACCGAGTTCGGCCTGGCCAGCTACTTCTACAGCCGCGACGTGGGCCGCATCTTCCGCGTGGGCGAGGCGCTGGAGTACGGCATGGTGGGCATCAACACCGGGCTGATCTCGACCGCCGAAGTGCCGTTTGGCGGCGTCAAGCAATCGGGCCTGGGCCGCGAAGGTGGCCGCCAGGGCATCGAGGACTATGTCGAGACCAAGTACCTGTGCCTGGGCGACATCCTGAAGTGAGCCTTTGAGGCTCACTCGTCGTCGTTTGCTGCCGCCGCGCCCACGCTGCGCAGCCGGCTCATGGCCTCGCCCGAGGCCTGGGCCACGGCGCGCGACAGCAGCGCCTGCGCGTCCTTGCCGTGCGCGGGGTACTGGCCCACGCCGACCCGCGCGCCCAGCGGCACGCTGTGCCCCGTCACCTGGAAGGGCTGCGTGACCGAGGACAGCAGCTTGCGGGCGACGCGCTCGGCATCGTCGTCCGCGTCGATCCAGGCCAGCAGCACCGCGAACATGTCGCCACCCAGCGAGGCCACCACGTCGCTCGCGCGCAGCGAGGCGCGCAGGCGCACCGCCGCCTTGCGGCGCAGCACGTTGGCCGATTCGGTGCCCAGGCTGGCCTCGGCAGCACGGAAGCCGTCCAGGTGCAGCACGATCAGCGCCATCGAGGCCGGCTCGCGCTCGCGCAGCGCCAGCAGGTGCGTCATGTGCTCCAGCAGTTGGTGGTGGTTGGGCAGGCCGGTCGTCAGGTCGATGCTGTAGGCGCGGCGGGCGGCGTCGTCCTGGCGCTTGCGCTCCAGCGCAATGCGCAGCGAGCGGCCCATCATCTCGTCATTGACCTCGCGCTCGGACAGGATCTCGCGCACACCCGCCTGCAGCAGCTTCAGGCAGGTGACTGGCGCCGGCTCGGGCGCCACCACCAGCACGGCCGCGGCCATCACCGCGCGCGCCAGCCCGGGCCATTGCAGCAGCTTGTCCAGCCCGCCCGCGGTAGGCAGGTGGATCAACAAGGCCGGGCCGATCTCGCTGCCGTCTGTGACCTGGGTGTTGAGTTGTTCGGACAAGGCGTCCAGCGTGGCGCAGCTGCGCAGCACGAAAGGACCGAAACCCGAAGTGATCAGATCGGGCAGTTTGGGGCTGAGGCAAAAGACCTGGAAAGGCGTGGCGGACATGAGAGATCCCTGTGTTCGCTGTGCATGATGCCCGAAGCCAGGGCCCCGCGAACACGGAAAACACGGAGTGGGCCCGGCTGTTCAGCGCATCGGATCCCCCATGGAAAACGCCGCGGCAATGCGCGGCGTTGAACCATCAGGGCAGGCGCCGGACATGCCGGCGCGCAAAGCTCAGAACGTATAGCCCAGCGACAGCGAATAAACAACCGGGCGAAAGTTGATGTTCGCGGTGTGCGTGACCGTGACCGGCCCGTTGCCCAGGTTGGTCTGGGTGGTCGAGGTCTGCGTGCTGGTGACGTGCGCGTAGGCCACCGTGCCGACGAAGGACCAGTTGCGGTCGATCTGCCAGGTGCCGCCGACGTGGCCCGCCAGGCCCCAGGACGAATCCAGCTTGACCTTGGTCTCGCCACCGGCCGCCGCATTGCCCGAAGCGGTGTTGCGGGCGCGCAGAAAGCGCGTGTAATTGATACCCGGGCCGACGAAGAAGGACACGCCTTCTGCCACCTCGGGGAAATGGTAGTTGAGGAAGGCAGCCGGTGGCGCCTGCTTGACCAGCGTGATCTGGTCGAAGGACTCGAGCAAGTCCTCGCCGTGGATGCTGTGCTCGGCCGGCAGGCCCAGGGCCAGTTCGCCGCTCCAGGTCTTGTTGAAGCGGTAGACCAGACCAAAGCCGACGGTGCTGGCATCGTCAATGCGAAAGCGCGCGGCGTGGGTGCTGCCATCTGGGAACGTGGTGCTGGTGCCGCTCAGCGGGCTGGACTTGGCGTGCACGTCGATGTAGGCGCCACCCAGGTAGAAGGTCCAGCCGTCCAGCATGCTGCCGGAACCGGTGCCGGCATCGGCTGCGTGGGCCTGGCCAGCCACTGCCAGCGCGGCCAGCGCGGCTGCGCGCAGGCTGGTCGAAAGCGAAGGGAATTGGAATCGGGAAGTCATCGGTTTGAATCCTTGGCGCTCGGCATTCACTGGACGAAGTTGGCGAAGAAGCCGCGCACGAAAGTGGCGCAATATGGCGCCGCAGCTGCGTGGTCGTTCTCCGTGCCAGGCGTGCCGACTGCCGTGCCTGCCGCAGGGTTGTTGACCTGGAAAGCGCCGGCCAGCTGTGCAGCAGAATTGCCAAGCGTGCCAGCAATGGTCGCCGGGTCGCCACGCACATCAAGTGCTGGCACCAGCACGCCGCGCGATGCGAGGTCGGCCTGCATGTCGGTCGTGTTGTAGGCATAGACGGTCGGATCGGCCGCGCTGTAGCACATGGCCATCGGCGCCTTGGGCGTCCAGCCCAGCAGCGTGTTGGCCGCGGCGGCCTTCGCGAAGCCGCTGCCTGAGGCAAAGTAGGACGCGCGGTAGCTCTCCTGGATCAAGCCTCCGGTGCCAAACAGCTTGCGGAAGGTCGTGTCGGCGGGCAGCTTGCCGGTCGTCAACAATTCTTCCGCCGTGCTGTTGGTCGGCAGCAGCGTGGCCGTGGCCGCGCCATAGGGCAACTGGTAGACGCTGGCGGCGTCGCTGTAGACGTCACCGTAGGAGCGTTGCCAGCTGGTCAGCAGCAGCGGCGTGAACAGCGTGGCACCGGCGTTCACCGTGCAGTTCGGGTCGGACGAGCCCAGCGTGGGGCAAACATCCGGGCCGCTGTTGATCTGGGCGATGAACTTGGCCAGGTTGTGCGGGCCGGACATCGGCGCCGAGGCTGTGACGGTGAACTCGCTGGCGTAGTCGCGCTCGATGATCTTGTGCGTGGCCATCGCCACGTGGCCGCCTTGCGAGTAGCCGGTCACGAACAGCTGGGCCGAAGGCTTCACCGCGCTGGCTTCGTTCAGGTAGGCCTTGGCGGCGCGCAGGCCGTCGACCATGTCGATGGCGCTGTTCTCGGCGTTCAGGTACGGGTGGTAGTCCAGGCCGGACTCGTCATAGCCCAGGTAGTTCGGCGCGACCACGATGTAGCCATGCGCTGCCAGCAGCGCTGCGACCAGGCTGCCTTCGGAGTTGTGGGTGATGTCGGCCATGTTGTAGGCCTTCTCGATCGTCGTACCGTGCGCGTACAACACCACCGGACGCGAGCCGGTGCAGCTGGCATCGGTGCCCGAAGGAACAAAGGCCGCGGTGCTGGCCGTGGCAGGCTGGCCAGCCGGGTCGCGGGTCTGGTAGACCACATAGCGGATGTCCACATTGCAGACCGCGGCGCCCGTCAGGCCGATCAGGCCGGTGGCCGTGGTGCCTGCGTCGATCTGGGCCGTGGTGGCCTGGCCGGCCAGCTGCGCCAGAACAATCGTGGCGCGCGGGGGTGGCGCGTCGGTACTGCCACCGCAGCCGGCCAACACGGCAGCGACCACGGGCAGCAAAAACAGGGGGCGCTGGAAACGCATCCGGGAGCTCCTAAAACACTCGAGATCAAAACGAACGACCGTTCGTTTTTGTTGCCTGTGACTGTACGCGCGCGCTCAAAGTCGACCCCAGTCGGACAAACCACTAGCGGCAGGCCGCTCACCTTGCCCTGGCTCAAGCGGCCAAGCAAATGGCTTGCAGGGTCGGGTTTCAGGCCTGGCTGCGAGGCCTTGGCGCAACACCTCCAACGGTACCAAGCCGGGCAAGCTGAAGGTTTGACCCATGAAGGCATCCATGCCGCAGCACGATGCCGCCACATGAGCTGCGTTGACCCGCGTCTGGTAGTATTTATTCCTACCCACTCAGGAGGCGCCCATGTCTCAGATCAGCCGAAAGATGAGCATCTCGATCCCGCCCGAATTGGCTGAGTACGTCAGCCAGAAGGTGGCCTCCGGCGAGTACGCCAGCGACAGCGAGGTTTTTCGAGATGGCCTGCGCATGCTGCGCGCCCGAGACAGGGCAGTCGAGCAATGGCTGCTCACGGACGTTGCCGCGTCCTTCGATGATCGCAAGAAAAACGGCACCCGTGGCGTGTCAGCCGAGGAGTTGCTGTCACGGCTGGATCAACGCAGAAAGGCGAGTACCGCAGGATGATCCGCTACGAAGTCGAGTTCCTGCCGAAAGCCCAGCGGCAGCTCGCGGACCTGGAGGACTTCATCGCCGAAGGGCCACCGAAATCGCCAGTCAACGCCGCGAACTTCGTCACCGCCATCGTCAAGCACTGCAAGAAGGAGATTGGCAACCTGCCCCACGGTGGTGTTGCCCGTGATGACATCCGTCCTGGGATGAGGGTCACCCACTTCCGCGGCAGCACCGTGATCGCCTTTGAACCCGACGACCAAAGCGAGGTCGTCTTCATCCACGGCATATTCTACGGTGGTCAGGACTACGAAGCCGTCCTGGGCTGACCCAAGGTCGCACTTGCTCAACAAAAAAGCCAAGGCGGTGAGGCCTTGGCTTTTGTGTGGGGTCGTCTGGAGCGGGCGATGGGAATCGAACCCACGCTATCTGCTTGGGAAGCAGAAGTTCTACCATTGAACTACGCCCGCGAAGGCCGTGAGTTTACGCGATCCGGCAGGCGCCTCGGGCTTGACGTGCGTCAGGCTCAGTACTTCGCAAAGTTGGCGTTGACGCGCTGCTGCAGGTAGTCCTCGGCGGAAATGGGTGCGTACTTGCCGGCGGGACTTTCGATCATCACGTCGCGGTTGGCCTGGGCGAAAAAGGCCAGGCTGTAGCGCGGGCCCTGGTATTCGTCTGGCGTGGGGTTGCGCACACGGTGGAAGTTGGACGGCAGCTGGTCGTCGCTCCAGCGCATCAGCATGTCGCCGATGTTGCAGGTGATCAGCTCGTCGGCCGGCGTGATCGAGGTCCAGGCCTGCGAGTCCATGTCCTTGCCGGGCAGCAGTTGCAGCCCTCCCTGCCCTGCGCGCTGGAACAGCAGCGTCAGGCAGTCGAAGTCGGTGTGGGCACCGGCGCGCCACAGGCCCATGTTCGCGCGCTGCGCCGGGTCGACCGCGAAGTAGTGCAGCAGGCGCAAGGTGCTCTGGTAGCCGGGCCGGGCCGGGTCATGGGCGCGGGTGAAGAAGTCCGCCGCGAAGCCCAGCTTCAACGCGAAACAGGACAGCACCTGCATTGCCACGGTCCAGGCCTTGGCCTCGAAGGCCAGCATCGTGGCCTGGAACTGCGGCAGCTCGGCCTCGCTCGGCCACAGGCCGGCCATGTGCGGCCGGGTGATCTGGTAGGACTCCTTCTGGTCCGGCGTGCCGGTGGACGGCCGCACCTGGGCGCGGCTTTCCCAACCGGCGTTCAGGCCTTTCTTCAGCGGATGGCGGGCCTTGGTCTCGGCCGGCAGTGCGAAGAAGCGCTCGGTCATCTCGAAGGCCTCACGCGTGGCGGCGAGGTCAATGCCGTGGTTGGCCAGCTGGAAAAAGCCCACGTCGACCGCGGCGTCCCACAGCTGGTCGGCAATCTCCGCCTGGCGCTGTTCGAAGTTGGCCAGGTCGATCACCCGCACCTCGCGTGGCCGTTCGGTGCCCACTGCGCCCATGCGGGCCTCCCTCTTCAGTTCGTCGAGCATGGGGTTCATCGTGTGTTCTCCAGTGTTTCGGCCTTGGCGGCAGCGCTCACCCGCCAGTACGCCTCGTGCGGCAGCGCCGCCTCCTGCTGCAGCGCCGGGCCGATGACGACACACGGCTCCGGGCTGCGCGCCAGCACTTCGCGGCATGACATTTCCAGGTCGCCGGCACCGGCCTGCAGCACGCGAAAACCGCGCAGGCTGACGGCGTCGATGCCGAACACCACGCGCCGGATGCCGGCCCAGAAGATCGCGCCGGCGCACATCACGCAGGGCTCGCCGGATGCGTACATGGTGGCGCCCGCCAGCAGCGCACGCGGGTGGCGCGGCGAGGCCAGGCGCAGTGCGTTGACTTCCGCATGCGCGGTGCAGTCGCCGGTCGCAGCGTTGTTGTTGATGGCCTCGGCCAGCACCTGGCCATCGGCCGAGACGATCACCGCGCCAAACGGCCGGTTGCCCTGCGCGGCGGCCTCGGCGGACAAGGCGATCGCGCGGCGCAGGTAAGTACCGTCGGCGTCGCTGAGCAGGTCCTGCTGCATGCTCACCTCAGGCCTTGACGATGCGCTCTGCAGCGGCCGGCAGGAACGTGGGGTTGAACACGGCTTCCGGCCTGGGCGGGTTCTTCAGCGCGAAAGTGCGGGTCACTTCGTCGAGCTGGGCCTTCAGCAGTTCGGGCCGCACGGCGCCAAGGCCATGTTCGCGGGTGTCGGCCGTCACCACGTATTTCGCGGTGATCCCAAAGCGCTGCACCTCGACCTTCTCGTCCAGCATCGGCTCGCGTTGCTTCACGTGAGCCATGGCAGCAACGGGGTCGACCAGCGTCTCCTGCAGGCCGCGATTGGTCGCACGCAGGAAGGCCTTGACGAGCTCAGGCCTCCTGCTGGTGAGTTCGGTCGACGCCAGGATGGCGTTGCCGTAGAGGCTCAGGCCCGCGTCGGCAAACACCAGCACCGAAAGCTGTGCCGGGGCCATGCGCTGGAACAGCGACAGCGCCGAGTCGTGGAAGTAGGTCGCGCCGTCCACGTCGCCGCGCACGATGACGTTGTCGCGCTGCGAGAAGTCGGTGGTGACCCACTCGAAGGCATCTGCCTTCATGCCGGCGTGTTGCGCGACCATGGGCCAGGCGCGGCGGGTGGACTCGACGGCGGCTGCGGCAATGCGCTTGCCGGCCAGGCTCTTGAAGTCCGGGCCAATGCCGCGGTCCTTGCGGCCGATGATCGCGAACGGCGCGCGGTTGTAGTACTGGTAGACGGCCTGCACCTTGGCGGCTGTGCCCTGCACCGACTGGAACTCCATCAGCGCGCTCAGGTCGCCAAAGCCCAAGTCGTAGGCGCCGCTGGCCACGCGGGTGATGGCGGCCACCGAGCCCGAGCCCACGTCGAAGCTGGGCGCCAGGCCTTCGTCCTTGTAGTAGCCCTTGGCCAGCGCGACGAAAAACGGTGCGACCTGGCCGCTGATGCGGAAGTCCAGCGTGAACTTCAGCGGGGTCAGTTCGCGCTCGGCGCGGGCGGTCGGCACCGCGGCCAAGCCGGCCAAGCCAGCGGCGGTGCTCAGGTGCAGGAAGTGGCGGCGTTGCATGGGCGGGCTCCTTGAGATGGATCAAAGTCTAGGGAGCCACCCCTCATGGCAACAGGCCGAGCCAGGCCATACAGGCCATGGCCCAAGTGTTATGGACCCACCTGTCCTTTGACTTGGGCTTTGACCTGCTCGCGCAGCCATCGACTGGCCGCACTCGCATGGTTGCGCTCGTGCCAGAGCTGGTAGAAACGCATCGGCGGCAGCTCGGCGGGTGCGGGCACCACCACCAGCGGCAGTTGTGCCGCGTAGTGCTCGGCAAAGCGGCGTGCGGTGGTGAAGACCAGTTCGCTGTCCAGCAAGGCAAACGGCGCGAGATTGAACTCGGGCACGGTGGCGACGATCTGGCGCTGGTAGCCTGTCTTGGCCAGCTCGCCGTCAATCGGTCCGCTGCGCGGCTGCGAGCCGGTATAGGGCGCGAGGTGGCGCATGCGCAGGTAACGCGCCAGCGGCAGCCGACGCTCCTGCGCCAGCGGATGATCGCGGCGCATCAGGCAGACCACATCATCGGTGAACAGCGCCCCCAGGCGCAGGTCCTCGCGCGGCTTGGGGTCGTTGTTGATGACCAGGTCCACGCCGCCTTCGTCCAGCGCCTGCGCGAGGTCGAAGGCAGGGTCTGCTGGGCGCACATGGGCGCCGATGCGCGGGCCGGCTGCAGTCAGGCGCTTGACCACGCCGGGCAGGAAGTCCGGTGGCAGGCAGTCGGAGCAGACGATGTGGAAGCTGCGCTCGGCCAAGCTCGGGTCGAACACCGTGGCACCTTCCAGCCGCGCGGCCTGAGCCATGATTTCCCGCAGCGGCTCGCGCAGGCCCAGCGCCCGCTCGGTCAACACCAGGCGCGCGCCGCTGCGCACCAGCAATGGGTCGGCCAGCACCTCTCGCAGCCGCTGCAGCTTGCGGCTGACTGCCGGCTGGGCCTGGCCGCTGGCCTCGGCCACGCGGGTCACGCTGCGCTCCTGCAGCAGCAGGCTCAGCAGCTTCAGGTCGTTCAAGCTCAGTTGGTGCAGGTCGTCAGCCATGCAGTCATCATCGCCCAAGCACGACGGGCAGATCAGCACTGGCAAAATGCGCTCCCCTTCCTCGCGGCGGGCCTCCGGGCGTGCCGCCTTTCGATACGCGATGACTGCCCTGCCCAACCCACCCGCCGACCACCCTTCGGACGAGGCTTCGCCCGCCGACGAATCGGCCACGCCGCGCCGCGGCATCCGCAGCTTCGTGCTGCGCGCCGGCCGCATGGGCACCGGCCAGCAGCGTGCACTGGAAGAGCTGGGGCCACGCTTCGTGCTGCCGTTCCAGGACCAGCCGCTGGACGCCGCGGCCGTGTTCGGCAGGCAGGCGCCGCTGGTGCTGGAGATCGGCTTTGGCATGGGCGCGGCCACGGCGGAGATCGCCGCTGGCCGGCCCGACACCGACTTCATCGGGGTTGAGGTTCACACGCCTGGCGTGGGCGCGCTGCTCAAGCGCATTGGCGAGCAGGGCCTGGGCAACCTGCGCATCGTGCAGCACGATGCCGTGCAGGTGCTGGAGCAGATGATCGCCCCGGCCACGCTGGCGGGCGTGCACATCTTCTTCCCGGACCCCTGGCACAAGAAGAAGCACAACAAGCGCCGGCTGATCCAGCCGCCGCTGGTGCAACTGCTGGCCAGCCGCCTGGCGCTGGGCGGCAAGCTGCATTGCGCGACCGACTGGCAGCCCTATGCCGAACAGATGCTGGAAGTGCTGTCCGCCGAACCGGCGCTGACGAACACCGCGCAGGGTTACGCGCCCAAGCCCGACTACCGGCCGCTGACCAAGTTCGAGGCCCGCGGCCTCAGACTCGGCCACGGGGTTTGGGACCTCGTTTTCACCAGACGCTGAACCTTAACTGTCCGTCCAACTGACCACGCCTGTGTAAGCCGTAATCAGGATCAGCAGCCCGAAGCCAATGCGGTACCACGCAAAGGCGTTGAAGTTGTGCGTCGAGACGTAGCGCAGCAGCCAGCGCACGCAAGCCCATGCGGCGATGAACGAGAACACGAAGCCGACCGCAAACAGCGGAAGATCCGCCGCAACCAGGCTGTGGCGCACCTTCAGCAGGCTGTACGCGCCAGCGCCGATCAGCGTGGGAATGGCGAGGAAAAACGTGAACTCGGTGGCCGCCTTGCGCGACAGGCCAAACAGCATGCCGCCGATGATGGTCGAGCCCGAGCGGCTGGTGCCCGGCACAAAGGCCAGGCATTGCACCAGGCCGATCTTCAGCGCGTCCCAGGGCGTCATGTCTTCGACCTCGGCCACGCGGATGACCACGTTCTTGCGCCGCTCGGCCCACAGGATGATGAAGCCGCCGATGATGAAGGTGGCCGCGACGATCAGCGGCGTGAAGAGCAGTTCCTGCACCTTCTTGCCGATCAGCAGGCCAAACACCACCGCCGGCAGGAAGCCGATCAGCACGTTCAATGCGAAGCGGCGCGCATTGCGCTCCGTGCCCAAACCACGCACCACCGCGCTCAGGCGTTGCCAATACACCAGCACGATGGCCAGGATCGCACCGGTCTGGATCGAGATCTCGAAGGCCTTGACCTTCTCTGGCGTCAGGCTGCCGCCTTCAAAACCCAGCACCGAACCGGCCAGGATCAGATGCCCCGTGGACGACACCGGCAGGAATTCCGTCAGGCCTTCCACCACGCCCATCACGGCGGCCTTCAGCAGCAGCAACCAATCCAAGTGCATCTCCTTGAGCTAGCGCGGGGGGACCCCGCGAATCGGGCGGGATGATACCCGCCGCCTCGGGACAACCCTGAGTCGACGCACGTCTTAAGCACGGCTCGCGCCAAGCCTTTGCTTGACGGGCGGAACCAGCCTGCTAGGATTACTGACCAGTCAGTCATTAACATGTCCGAACCGTCCCAACGCCAGCGCCGCAAAGACGCCCGCCCCCAGGAATTGCTGGATGCGGCGCTGTCGCTGTTCGTCGAAAAAGGCTTTGCCGCCACCCGCTCCGACGAGGTGGCGCACCGGGCCGGCGTGTCCAAGGGTACGCTCTACCTTTACTTCCCGAGCAAGGAAGACCTGCTGAAGGCCGTCATCCAGCAGACGCTGGCAGCCGAGATCGCCGAAGGCGAACGCGTGCGCCAGGCGCACACCGGCAGTTGTACCGAGATGCTGGTCGATGTGCTGGCGGAATGGTGGGTCAGGATCTTCGAGAGCCCGGCTTCCGGCGTCTTCAAGCTGGTGCTGACGGAGATGCGCAACTTCCCGGAGCTGGCCCAGTACTACGCCGAGCATGTGGTGCAGCCCGGCAGCGCGGTGATCGCGCGGCTGGTGCAGTCCGGCATCGAGCGCGGCGAGTTCCGGCCGGTCAGCATCGACGTGGCGGTTCACAGCATCGTCATGCCCTTGATCATGATGTGCATGCACAAGCACACGCTGGACGCCTGCGGTTATGCGGACCTGGCGCAGTCGGACCCGCGCGCCTTCATCCGCCAGCACCTGGAACTGCTGCTGCTGGGGCTGAGCAGGCCGCAGGAGGGCGATTTGCAAGCGGCTGCGCAAGCGCGGGTTTCCGAGGCTCGGCCGGCTGAAATACAGGCCGAGAAGCTGCCTAAAATGAAGGGTTAACCCGCGCGGCCGTGCCGCCAACCCAGCGAGTCGGCGCAGTGCGTCCAGCTCGCTCGCCCTTGCCTCTTTTGCAGGACACGCCATGAACATCGAACAAGCCCGCTTCAACATGATCGAACAGCAGATCCGCCCCTGGGATGTGCTGGACACCGCCGTGCTGGAACTGCTGGCCGTCGTCAAGCGCGAGGACTTCGTGCCACCGGCCTACCGCGCGCTGGCCTTTGTCGACACAGAGGTGCCGCTGCCTGAAGGCCAGCTGATGCTGGCGCCGCGCGTCGAGGCCCGGCTGCTGCAGGAAGCCAAGGTGCAGCGCCACGAGACGGTGCTGGAAATCGGCGCCGGCTCGGGCTTCATGGCCGCGCTGCTGGGCCACCGCGCGCAGCGCGTGATCTCGATGGAGATCCGCCCCACCCTGGTCAAGATGGCGACCGACAACCTGCGCCGCGCCGGCCTGTCCAACGTGACGGTGCGCGAGGGCGATGGCAGCCAGGGCCTGGCCGCCGAAGGCCCGTTCGACGTGATCGTGCTGTCCGGCTCGGTGGCCGCCGTTCCGCAAGTGCTGCTGGACCAGCTGAAGGTCGGCGGCCGGCTGGTGGCGGTCGAAGGCGAAGAGCCGGTGATGCGCGCCACGCTGCGCACCCGCACCAGCGCTTCGGCCGTCACCAAGGTCGACCTGTTCGACACCGTGGTGCCTCGCCTGGACGACTTCGCCGAGCCGAGCCGCTTCCACTTCTGAACCCGCTTTCCCGGACGCATCGCACGCCAATGAACAGCTTGAACGCGCAGGACCTGCCCGCCTTCGTGGCCGAAGCGGCCGCCGAAGCCACCGGGCAGCCTGTGCTGCTGGACGTGCGGGAGGACTGGGAGGTGGCGCTGGCGCCGCTGGCCGTGGCCGGCGCGCGCACGCTGCACATCCCGATGAACCAGGTGCCGGCACGGCTGGCCGAACTTGCCGGGCTGCAGCCCATCGTCTGTTTTTGTCATCACGGCATGCGCAGCGCGCAAGTCGTCGCATTCCTGCAGCGCCAAGGCCACGAACACGTGTACAACCTCGCCGGCGGTACCGAGGCCTGGTCCACCCAGGTCGACCCCGGCGTGGCGCGCTACTGAGCAGCGCCCGCGCCGTGCCGCCCCGAACACCCCACCGGCCCTGTACGCACCCTTGTCTCTTGTCTCTCGCGCATCCTGAGGAAAGCACCATGCCGTTTTCTAGCGTTCGTCTGTTGAGCCCCCGCCTGGGCGCGTTGTCGCCGCTGGCCCTGGCCGCCCTGTGCCTGGCCGGCAGTGCCCACGCGCAAAGCCTGCAGGACCTGTACGACGCAGCACATCAGTACGACGCGACCTACCTCGCAGTGCGCGCAGCGACCGATTCGGCCCAGTACCGCGCCGACCAGACGATGGCGCTGCGCCTGCCCGGCGTGCAGTTGACGGCCGGCCTTTCGCGCAGCACCAGCGACACGCCCTACACAACGCCCAAGAGCAGCGAGACCAACGCCCACTCGGCCACGCTGTCGGCTTCGCAGAACGTCTTCAACCGGGCCAACGACATCACCATCGACCAGGCCGACAAGGCCGTGGTCATCGCCCAGTCGCAGCTGCGTGCCGCCGAGCAGGACCTGATCGTGCGCCTGGCCCAGGCCTACTTCGACGTGCTGGCCTCCAGCGATGCGCTCGACACGGTGCGCGCCAATAAGGCCGCGATCAAGGAGCAGCTGGCCTCGGCGCAGCGCAACTTCGAAGTCGGCACCGCCACCATCACCGACACCCGCGAAGCCCAGGCCGCCTACGACCTGGCGCTGGCCCAGGAACTGGCCGCCGACAACGACCTGCGCGTCAAGCGCGTGGCGCTGGAGCAACTGGTCGGTCGCGACAACCTGCAGCCGCGACCGCTGGCCGTGCCGGTGGTGCTGCCGCTGCTGGCGCCAGCGTCGGTAGACCCATGGGTCATCACGGCAGACGCCAACAACCCGACCATCGAGCAAGCCCGCCTGGGGCTGGACGTGGCCAAGCTGGAAACCTCCAAGGCCCGCGCCGGCCACCTGCCCACAGTGGCATTGACCGGCAGCTACACCAAGGGCCATCTGGACACCGACACCTCGTCTGGCTCGCTCAAGGGCAACAACGGCAGCTCGGCCATCGGCCTGACGGTCACGGTGCCGCTGTTCGCCGGCTTCGCCACGCAGAACCGCATCAAGGAAACCCTGTCGCTGGAAGATCAGTCGGTCAACAACCTGGAAGCCGCCCGCCGCGGCGTGGCCCAGGGCACGCGCACCGCGTTTTTCGGCGTGCAGTCCGGCATGGCGCAGATCAAGGCGCTGGAAGCCGCCGAGGTCTCCAGCAAGCTGGCGCTGGATGCCACCAAGCTGGGCTACGAAGTGGGCGTGCGCGTGAACCTGGACGTGCTGAACGCCCAGACCAAGCTCTACACCACGCAGCGCGACCTGGCCAAGGCCCGCTACGACGTGATCCTCGGCAAGCTCAAGCTGCGCCAGGCTTCGGGTGAACTGAACCCGAGCGACATCGCCGCCGCCAACGCGCTGCTCGCGAAATAAGCCCGCTCAGCAGCGCGCCAGGATGGCAGCAGCCATCCTGGCTGCCGCGCCACGGTGCCGCGCAGCAAAGGCCTGGGCGTGCGCAACGGCTTCGCTCAATGCGAGCGGATGCGCCAGCCAGTCTTTTGCCATGGCCAGTGCTTGCGGCACGTCCTGGGCTGACCGGGCCGCACCAGCGGCCAGGGCCAGCTGCGCAGCTTCGGCGAAGTTGAAGGTCGACGGCCCCACCACGATGGGGCAGCCATTGGCCGCGGCCTCGATCAGGTTGTGCCCGCCCAGCGGCAGAAAGCTGCCGCCCAGCAGCGCCACGTCGGCCAGGCTGTAGTACAGCGACATCTCGCCCAGCGAATCGCCCAGCCAGACATCTGCCTGTGCGGCTTCGGCCGGCGGCTCATCCGCCGTCCAGGCACTGCGCCTAGCAAGCGACAGCCCTGACTGCGCCACCAGCCGGGCCACGTCGTCAAAACGTTGCGGATGCCGCGGCACGATCAGCAGCAAGGGCCGCTCACGGCGCCCTGCAAACGCCTGGCCCCATTCGCGCAACAGCAGCGCTTCTTCGCCATCCCGCGAGTTCGCCAGCACCACCACGGGCCGCGCCAGCGCCGCGCGCCAGGCTTCGCCGATGGCTTGCTGCGCGGCAGGCGGCTGCAGGTCGTACTTCAGGTTGCCGGCCACCTGCACGTCCGGCACACCGGCGCTACGCAGGCGCTGCGCATCGGCCTCGCTTTGCGCCAGCGCCAGCGCCAGCGCCTGCACCGCAGGCGCCATCAGCGCGCGCAGCCGCTCGCCCTTGCGCGCGCTGCGTTCGCTCAGGCGGGCATTGGCCAACACCATCGGCAGGCCAGCACGGCCGGCTTCATGCAGCAGGTTGGGCCAGATCTCGGTCTCCATCAGCACGCCGGCCGCCGGCCGCGTGGCGCGCAGGAAGCGCCGCACGGCGCCGGGCGTGTCCACCGGCAGCCAGGCTTGGGCATCGCCTTGGCGCAACAAGGCCTGGCCGGCTTCGCGACCCGTCGCAGTGCCGTGGGTCAACAACAAGCGCAGGCCCGGACGCTGCACACGCAGCGCATCGACCAGCGCCGCTGCCGCCTTGGTCTCGCCGAGCGAGACCGCGTGCAGCCACAGCGCTCCCGGCGCGATGGCCGGCTCGCCAAAGCCCAGCCGCTGCGGCAGCGCCACGCGGTAGCCTGGCTCGGCCCGCCCGCGCAGCCACAGCCGCAGCAGGTAGGCCGGGATCAGCAGCCGGAACAGCGTTGAATAGGCGGCGCGCGCCAGCCCCTGGGACACGACGGCGCGCTCCGCTACCAGTGCCAGCTCAATGCGCGGCAGCGGCAAACTCCGCATCCGGCTTCACGGTGCGCAGTGCAGTCATGAAGTCGGTTTCGATGCGGTGCATGGCTTCGGGCGTGTGGCCTTCGAAACGCATCACCAGCACCGGCGTGGTGTTGGAGGCGCGCACCAGGCCAAAGCCGTCCGGGTACTCGGCACGCAGGCCGTCGATGGTGATGATCTCGGCGCCCGGGAACTTGGCGGTTTCGAGCAGCTTGGCAATGACCTGCGCCGGCTCGCCTTCGGCGCAGGGCACGTTCAGCTCAGGCGTGTTGAAGGCGGTGGGCAGTGCGTTCAGCACGGCGCTGGGGTCGTCGCTGCGCGAGAGGATTTCCAGCAGCCGGCCGGCCGTGTACATCGCATCATCGAAGCCGTACCAGCGCTCGGAGAAGAAGATGTGGCCGCTCATTTCGCCGGCGATGGGCGCGCCGGTTTCCTTCAGCTTGGCCTTGACCAGCGAGTGGCCGGTTTTCCACATCAGCGGCTTGCCGCCAGCGGCTTCCACTTCCGGCGCCAGGCGCTGCGTGCACTTCACGTCATAGATGATGGTGCCGCCCTTGACGCGCTTGAGGATGTCGCGCGCGAACAGGATCAGTTGGCGGTCCGGGTAGATGATGTCGCCGCCCTTGGTGACCACGCCCAGGCGGTCGCCGTCGCCGTCGAAGGCCAGGCCTAGCTCGGCACCGGTGGCATGCACGACCTTGATCAGGTCGGCCAGGTTCTCGGGCTTGGACGGGTCCGGATGGTGATTGGGGAAGTCGCCGTCGACCTTGGAATACAGGTCGATCACCTCGCAGCCCAGGGCCTTCAGGATGGCCGGGCCGGTGGCACCGGGAATGCCATTGCCGGAGTCGACGACGATCTTCATCGGGCGCGACAGCTTGCAGTCGCTGACAATGCGGTGGCTGTACTCGGGCACGATGTCCATCGCACCAATGCGACCCTTGCCCACCGTGTAGTCCTCGGCCTCGATGCGCTTGCGCAGGCCCTGGATCTCCTCGCCGTAGATCGCACGGCCGGCCAGCACCATCTTGAAGCCGTTGTAGTCCTTGGGGTTGTGGCTGCCGGTGACCTGGATGCCGCTGGTGCAGCCCTGCTTGGCGCGGGTCGCGGCCACGTAATAGACCATGGGCGTGGTGACCGCGCCGATGTCCACCACGTCCAGCCCGGTGGAGGCCAGGCCACGCTTGAGCGCATCGACCAGGCCCGGGCCCGAGAGGCGACCGTCGCGGCCGACGACCACGGCTTTTTCGCCGGCCTTCAGCGCCTCGGTGCCGAAGGCCCGGCCCAGGTGCTCGGCGACGCTTTCGTCCAGCGTCTTGCCGACGATGCCGCGGATGTCATAGGCCTTGAAGATCGATGCGTTCACTTGCATGGCGGGCGGATCCTGTGTTGTTTCCCTGAGGGGTCTGGGTCAATGTGAGACTGGCGCCGATTGTAGGCAGCCACCGTGTCGCGCTTGTCAGCGCAAGCCGCAGTCTGCTCAACCGGCGGGCGTGCAAGGAATGCGCCTGCCAGGTCTGTACCGTTCCCGACAGCCGCTGGCCAACTGTCGCATCGGCTCGCCATCCATCGCAGCCCGCTGCCGCCACCGGCAGTGCCTGCCTACACTGCAACCGCATGAAGTCTTCCATCGCCCTGCTCAAGCGTTCGCTGCGCGCCTGGTCGGCTGGCGTCCACCAGGAGCGACCGGCTGGGCCGGGCTGGCTGCAATGGCTGTGGACCGCACTGTTCGGCACCGCCATCGGCGTGTTCTTCACCTTGCTGGGCTTCATCTTCCACGCCCGCGGCGAGGACTGGACGAGCTGGCCCAACTGGCGCCACTGGCTGGGTGTGAACCTGTTCGTCAGCCTGTTCATCGCATTTTTCATCCACCTGCTGTGTGAGCTGGTGGTGCGCCTGCTTGGCCAGGCCCGCATTGCCGCCTGGCCACCCGGGCGCAGGCGGGTGGTGTTCAATGTGACGCCGCTGGTGGGCGTGGCCATCGGCTGGCCGCTGGCCACCTCGCTGGCCGGCCGGTTCACGCGCATCGAGTCCGACGGGCCAAACTCGGTCAACCTGGTGCTGGGCATGCTGGCCTTCGTGCTGATGTTCTCGGCGCTGGTCTCGCTGTACTTCAACGGCAAGGCCCGCGCCGAAGCGGCCGAGAAGCGCGAGGCCGAGGCCAGGCTGAGGTTGCTGCAGGGTCAGATCGAACCGCACTTCCTGTTCAACACGCTGGCCAACGTGGTCAGCCTGGTGGAAGCCGACCCGCAGCGCGCGCGCTGGATGCTGGAGGCCTTCGTGGACTACCTGCGCGCGTCGTTCGCCGGCCTGCGCGACGCGCAGCACAGCCTGGGCCAGGAGTTGGCGCTGGTCGAGGCCTACCTGCAGGTGCTGGGCGTGCGCATGGCCGACCGCTTGCGCTGGCGCATCGAGGTGCCAGCCGACTTGCGCGAGCTGCCGCTGCCGGCACTGCTGCTGCAGCCGCTGGTCGAAAACGCCATCCACCACGGGCTGGAGCCAAAGATCGAAGGCGGCGAGGTGCTGGTGCGCGCCGAACGCGTCGGTCGCCAGTTGCGGCTGGAAGTGCGCGACGATGGCCTGGGCTGGCCCGAGCCCGGCGAGCCGCCGCCCGCGCGTTCACCTCGCGCAGGCACCGGCAGCGCGCTGGCCAACATCCGCGCGCGCCTGGCCCACGCCCATGGCGACGACGCCTCGCTGACGCTGACGCAGCGCCCGGAAGGCGGCGTGTCGGCGCTGCTGGTGCTGCCAGTCGCCCCCGCTGCCGCGACGCGGCCCTTGCCCACTGCCACTGCCCCGAATCACCCATGACCACTGCGCTGATTGCCGACGACGAACCTCACCTCGCCCGCTTTCTCGGCGAGCAACTCAAGGCCTTGTGGCCCGCGCTGGAAATCGTCGCCGTGGCGCGCAACGGTGTGGAAGCGGCGCAGCAGATCGATGCGCTGCAGCCCGACGTGGCCTTCCTGGACATCCGCATGCCGGGCCTGACCGGGCTGGAGGTGGCGCAGGGCATCGAGGGCCCGACGCGCGTGGTCTTCGTCACCGCCTTCGACGAGTTCGCGGTGCAGGCCTTCGAGGCCGCCGCGGTGGACTACCTGCTCAAGCCCGTCAGCGAGGCCAGGCTGCAGCGCACGCTGGCTCGCCTGCAACAGCCGCTGCCATCGGACGACAGCCTGCTGGCGCGCACGCTGCAGCAGCTGCAGGCGCCCGCCGCCGTGGCCGAGCCGCCGCTGCGCTGGATCCGCGCCAGCGCTGGCGACACCACGCACCAGATCCCAGTCGACGAGGTGCTGTTCTTCCAGGCCGACGACAAGTACACCTGTGTGCACACCGTCAGCGGCCGGCAGCACCTGATCCGCACCGCCGTCGCCGATCTGGCGGCGCGGCTGAACCCGCAGCAGTTCTGGCAGGTGCACCGCGCCACGCTGGTGAACCTGAACCACCTGGCCAGCACCCGGCGCGACGAGGCCAGCCGGCTGTGGCTGAGGCTCCAGGGCCATGCCGCCGAACTGCCGGTCAGCCGCGCCTACGTGCACCTGTTCAAGGCCATGTGACCGGGCGTTCGGGCGCTCCGATGCACAGGTCCGAAAACGGCCAGTCGGCGCCAACCAGCGGCCTATCATGCCGCCATGTCGCTGAGAAACACCCCTTCGCCTGACGCACTGGTCGCCCTGGCCGCGCCGGCCGATGCAGCGGCCGAAACCGCTGCTGCCGCGCCGGCGCTTGCGCTGTCCGACAGTGCCGCCTACCTCGCGCTGCAAACCCGCGACGCGCGCTTCGACGGCCGGCTCTTCGTCGGCGTCACGTCCACCCGCATCTACTGCAGGCCCATCTGCCGCGTGAAGCTGCCCAAGGCTGCGAACTGCCGCTTCTTCGCCAACGCCGCAGGCGCCGAACAGGCGGGTTTCCGGCCCTGCCTGCGCTGCCGGCCGGAGCTGGCGCCGGGGCTCTCGCATGCCGACTCTTCGCAGGCGCTGGCGCGTGCCGGCGCGAAGTGGATCGAACACGCCGTCGCGCAGGGCGAAGAGCTGGCGCTGCCGGACGTGGCGCGCCGCCTGGGCGTGACGGACCGCCACTTCCGCCGCATCTTCCAGGCCATGCACGGCGTGAGCCCGGTGGACTGGCTGGCCACGCGCCGGCTGCTGCTGGCCAAGCAACTGCTGACCGACACCCAGCTGCCCGTGACCGAAATTGCCGGCGCCAGCGGCTTTGGCAGCGTGCGGCGCTTCAACGCGGCCTTTGCCGAGCGCTACCGGCTGGCGCCAAGCGCGCTGCGGCGACAGTCGGCCGACGGCAGCGCCACGCTGCCCAGCGAGCCGGCCACGGTCAAGCTGGCCTGGCGCCCGCCGTATGACGTGGCCGCGATGAAGGGCTTCCTGGCTGCGCGACCACTGCCGGGCGTGGAGGCCCTGCATGAGGGCCGCTGGCATCGCACGCTCGCGTTGACCCACCGCGGCCAGCACTGCGAAGGCTGGCTGGCCCTGGCCTTCGAGCCCGAGAAGGCGCAGGTGCGGCTCACGCTGTCACCCGGCCTCGCGCCAGCGCTTGGCGCGGTGGTGGCCCGGGTGCGCCACCTGCTGGACCTGGACGCCGATCCGAGTGCGGTGGACGGCGCGCTCGCCGCAGTGCTGGCCGGCATGCCGCAGCCCTACCGGTCGGGCCTGCGCGTGCCCGGCTGCATCGACGGTTTCGAAACCACGGTGCGCATCATCCTCGGCCAGCAGGTCACCGTGGCCGCGGCCTGCACGCTGGCTGGCCGGCTGGTGCAGCGCTTCGGCCAGCCGCTGGCCACGCCGGTGCCCGGCCTCACGCATTTGTTCCCCACCGCGCAGGCGCTGGCCGAGGCCACGCCCGAAGCCATCGGCACGCTGGGCATCGTGCGCACCCGCGTGGCTGCGCTGCAGGCGCTGGCCCGCGAAGTGGCAAGCGGCGAGCTGGCGCTGCACCCGGCTGCACCGATGGCCGACACGCTGGCCAGGCTGCGTGCGCTGCCCGGCGTGGGCGACTGGACCTGCGAGCTGGTCGCGCTGCGGGTGCTGGCCTGGCCGGACGCATTTCCGGCCACCGATGCCGGCGTGGTCAAGGCGCTGCAAGGCGCGCGTGCCCCCGCCTCGCTGCTGCTGGCCGAAGCCTGGCGGCCGTGGCGTTCTTATGCGGTGCTGCAGCTCTGGCAGTCGCTCTCGCCATCCGCCCCCAATCTCTCGTAGGAGGTCGCCATGACACTCGCTCTTCATCGCCCCTGGGTCGCACAAACTGTCGTGGACACGCCGCTGGGTCCGCTGCGCCTGGCCGCCACCGAAGCCGGCCTGGCCGGCGCCTGGTTCGAAGGCCAGCGCCATCATCCCGGCGCGTTGAATGCACCGGACAACCCGTCCCAGCGCTGGCTGCGCCAGGCGACCGACGAACTGGCGCTCTACTGGCGCGACGCGCGCCGCAGTGTCTTTCAGGTGCCGCTGGACGCCGACGGCACGCCGTTCCAGCGCGAGGTCTGGCGCGCGCTGCTGGCCATTCCCACGGGCACGCTCAGCAGCTACGGCCGCATCGCCAGTGAACTGGGCCGGCCCAGCGCTTCGCGCGCGGTGGGCGCCGCGGTGGGCCGCAATCCGCTGTCCATCCTCGTGCCCTGTCACCGCGTGGTGGGCGCCGATGGGGGCCTGACCGATTACGCTGGCGGGCTGGACCGCAAGCAGGCCTTGCTGGCACGCGAAGGTGCGCTGACCGCCCTCGCGCCAACCCGCTGCAGCGAAGCCGACAGCCCGCTGCCGCTTTTTGAACACGCTGAATGAAACCTCGCCACCTCGCCGAATTGCTCCTGCTCGCCGCCATCTGGGGCGCTTCCTTCCTGTTCATCCGCATGGGCGCCGCGGCCTTCGGCCCGCTGGCGCTGGCTGGCATGCGCACCGTGGGCGCCACGCTGTGCCTGCTGCCGCTGCTGGTCTGGCGTGGCGAGCAGGGTGCGCTGCTGAAACACTGGAAGCCCATCCTGCTGGTGGGCATCACCAACTCCGCCCTGCCGTTTGTCTGCTTCGGCGTGGCCGCGCTGGCGATCAACGGCGGCCTCTCGGCCATCTTCAACGCCACCACGCCGCTGTGGGGTGCGCTGCTGGCCTGGCTGTGGCTGGGCGACAAGCCCACGCGCGCCAAGTCGCTGGGCCTGGCCATCGGTTTTGCAGGCGTCTTGTGGCTGGCCTGGGACAAGGCCAGCTTCCGCCCCGGCGACCACGGCGTGAGCCCCGCACTGGCGGTGCTGGCCTGCATGGCCGCCACGCTGCTGTACGGCTTTTCGGCCAACTTCACCCGCCGCTACCTGACGGGCGTGCCGTCGATGGCGCTGGCCGCCGGCAGCCAGATCGCCGCCAGCCTGCTGCTGGTGCCGCTGATGCTCACGCATTGGCCCGAGGTCAACCCGGGTGCACGCGAATGGCTGGCTGCCGTGCTGCTGGCGGTCGTCTGCACCGGCCTGGCCTATGTGCTGTACTTCCGGCTGATCGCCAGCATGGGCGCGTCCAATGCAATGACCGTGACCTTCCTGATCCCCGCTTTCGCGGTGCTCTGGGGCGCGCTGTTCCTCGCCGAACAGCTCACCGGCGCAATGCTGGCCGGCTGCGCGGTGATCCTGGTCGGCACCGGGCTGGTCACCGGGTTGTTGAAGCTGAAGCTGTTGTCACCAGGGAGATAGCGCAGGTCCATGCCCGCCAAAACCGCCACGCCGCACCGCGCCTCTTCCTCTCAAAACCGCCAGCGAGCGCATGCCCTGCTGGACCACCTCGCCAAGCAGCCGCCGTTCGACCAGGTCGCGCAGCGGGAAGGCGCCGCGCAGGCCCATGCGCTCGCGGTCGAGGCGGGCGATCTGGTGCTGCAGGCCGAGGCCTTGCTGGCCGGTGCCAGCTGGCCAGGCCAACTGATCGACCCGCTGGGCGCCTGGTCGGCGCTTCAAAGGGCCGAGCGCATCTTCCGGGCCAATGGCATTCCCGACCGGGCAGCCGCTTGCCAGGTGGCCATGGCGCGTGCGCTGTACGACCTGGGCCAGGAGCGCCAGGCCGACGTGGTCGTGCAGGCCGCCCTGCAGGAGCCTTCGCTGCCCGCGCCGCAGCGCGCCAGGGCCTACATGCTGCGGTTCCTGGCATTGGGCCGCATGGGGCAGATCGAAGCCGCCTACGAATGCCTGGTCGACCAGGCCGTGCCGATGGCCCGGGCCTGTGGTGACGTTTACCAGCTGGCCCGCGCCATCGGCCGGAAGGCCTGGTTGATCGCCCGGCTGATGCACAGCGCAGGCAACCCCGAGCTGCCGCTGCCGGCCTTCGCACACCTGACCAAGCTCAAGCGTGAACCGGCCACGCTGGCGCACGTGCTGAGCCTGCTCGACGAAGCCCGCGCCGCGTTGCCAGCCGGCGCACGCTGGGCCGAGATCGAGATCACGCACCACTACGCGCTGGGGCTTACGCGCCGGCCAGCGGCGGTGGCCGCAGCCGGGCAGGCGCTCTGCGCGCTGGCCGAGGAAGTCACCGCGACTGACCCGCCACTGGCCGCCTGGGCCTACCTCTGCGCGGCGATGGTGCTGCACGTGGGCGGCGACGTGGCAGGCGCGCTGGCCGTGCTGCCGCAGGCGCTGCGCGTGGCCGAGTCGGCCCGCCTCACGGTGATGGAGCGTGACGTGCTGTTCTACCAGTCGCTGTGCTTCGAAGCTGCCGGCGACCTGGGGGCTGCACTGGCCGCCTACAAGCGGCACTACGCGCTGATCATGAACCCAAGCGAATCGGCAGACCCCCACGACCAGCGCGTGCCGGCCGACCTCGAACCGCAATTGCCGAGCGACGCGGCAGCCGAGCCGCTGCACCGCCTGCGGGCGCTCGAGCCCGCCTGCCTGAAGCGCGCGCTGCGGCTGATCGAGCTGCGCGTGGCGGAGAACCTGAGCGCGAACGAAGTGGTCGCGGCCTGCGGCGTGAGCCGCCGCACGCTGGACGAGGCGTTCAAGGCGGCTCGCGGCACCACCTTGCTGGCCTACCTGAAGCGCAAGAAGCTGGAGTTCGCGGCCAACCTTCTGCTGCACACCCAGCGCCCCATTCGCGACATTGCCGCGTCCATGGGCTACCGCTCGGTCGCACTGTTTGCGAGCGAATTCCGCGACCGGATGGGCATGCTGCCCTCGCATTGGCGCAGCCTGCAGGCCGCACCGGTCGCGCCAGCCGCCGATCCCTCCTGAACGTAGCCGCCGGCACGCGATAGTTTCCAGAATTCGCGGGTAGCTTGCGGTAATGCGCTCATCCGTGGCCCCGTGAGGGCTCACGCGGCTGGCCCACGGCCCCGGGCTTGCATTTACCGTTGGACCACGGCCTGCATGTCGGCCGCCCACCCTCATCAGGTCCATCAGAGTCAATGCATGGCGGCCTCAAGTCTGACCAAGATTGTTTTTCTTTGGGCCGGTAATGAGTATTCGCCACGTCTCGGTGAAGTCCAGGAAAACCTGGGACATGCATGCCAGATCCAACCCTTCAAATCTCAGTTAAAAGGTGAAATCATCATGAATCTTCGTGTCTCGCGTCTCTTCGCCTCCATTCTTGCGGCCACAGGGCTTGCATTGTCATTTGCGTGCGCCTCTGCAACGGCCGCCAATCCGGGCGCAGCAGTAGAGCAGCCGCTCAGATTCCAGGCCTATGACAACCCGAAATTCCCCACTTTTGCCTTTGGCATGGAGAAGCACGGCACGGTGGTGGGGTATTACTACAACGCCAATTACAATGCCTTGGGTTTCCTGCGCACTGCAGACGGTGGTTATACCGATGTTGTTTATCCCAAAACACCAACCTCGACCTTCGCGCAAGCCATCAACAACGCGGGCAATGTTGCGGGCTACGGGCAAATTGCGGGTGTGAATGGCGCTTACGGCTGGTTCTACGACGCAGCGAGCAAGGCCTTCACTGCGATTGAGGTGCCACACGCCCAGGCCACAGATGTCTGGGGTTTGAACAATCAGAACGTGGTGGCGGGTGCTGCCTATTTCTATACGGATTCGACCGGGCGCGGCGTGGGCTTCACATGGACCAATGGGACGTTCAAATACTACAAAATTCCCGATGCCCAGTTCACCCAGATTTACGCAATCAATGATAACGGGGACGTGGCGGGCTCGTATATTGAGACCAGTGGTGCGAGCCATGATTTCATCTGGAAGGCGGACGGCACCGTCTCCATCCTGGATCCCGTCAACGAATTCAACAACATGGCGGGGGTCGCCGGGCTCAACAAGAATGGCGATTTTGTCGGCCCCTGCTATGACCAGGACTTCAATACCATGGGTTGCTTCTACAAGCGCAGCACTGCCAAGGTCACTTCCTTCAAGCTGGACGGTTTCTCGTCGACGATGCCGTCTGGCATGTCGCATGGGGACATCGTGGGTTATGGCATCGACGCGACCTCGGGCATAGCCCAGGCTTTCGTGATTCCCAAGTCGTCCGTGCTGGGGAAATGAGCGGCCTGCCGCGGGCGATATCGCCCGCGGCTGAATGCATGGCGCCGCGTTGCGTGTAGGCTCAGGGCTACCGCCCCCCTGCACCGGCCCATGCCCGCTCCCACAGTCCCTCAACCCCGCGCTTCCAACCACAGCCACACCACCTTCCGCCAGCGCGCCCGCGCACTGCTGGAGGACCTGGCCCGGCGGCCGCCGCTGGATCAGGTCGCACGGCGGACAGACGCCGCACAGGCACAGGCCTGGGCCGTCGACGCCGGTGACCTGGTGCTGGAGGCAGAAGCCGTGCTGGCCGGCGCGAGCTGGCCCAGTCAGCTGATCGACCCGCTGGGCGCCTGGTCAGCCCTGCAGCGGGCCGAGCGCATCTTCCGCGCCAACGGCGTGCCGGCGCAGGCTGCGGCGTGCCAGGTGGCCATGGCCCGCGCCTTGTACGACCTGGGCCAGGAACGGCAGGCCGATGTGCTGGTGCAGGCCGCGCTGCAAGCCCCCACCTTGCCCGCGCCGCAGCGCGCCAAGGCCTACCTGCTGCGCTTCCTGGCGCTGGGTCGCATGGGGCAGATCGAGGCCGCCTACGAATGCCTGGTCGACCAGGCCATGCTGATTGCCCAGGCCTGCGGCGACGGCTACCTGCTGGCCCATGCCACCAGCCTGAAGGCCTGGCTGATCGCCCGCCTGATGCACAGCGCAGGCAACCCCGAAGTGCCACTGCCCGCCTTCGCCCACCTGCCGAAACTCCGGCGCGAGCCGGCCACGCTCTCGCACGTGCTGGAACTGCTGGACCAGGCCCGAGCGGCCCTGCCCCAAGGCACGCGCTGGGCCGAGATCGAGATCACGCACCACTACGCGCTGGGACTCACGCGCAGGCCAGCGGCGGTGGCTGCGGCCGGGCAGGCACTGAGCGCGCTGGCCAGGGAAGTCACCGACACCGACCCGCCACTGGCCGCCTGGGCCTGCCTCTGCGCCGCGATGGTGCTGCACGACGGCGGCGATGTGGCCGGCGCGCTGGCCGTGCTGCCGCAGGCCCTGCGCGTGGCCGAGTCGGCCCGGCTGACGGTGGCCGTGCGCGACGTGCTGTTCTACCAGTCGCTGTGCTTCGAGGCTGCCGGTGACTTCCCCGCCGCGCTGGCCGCCTACAAGCGCCACTACGCGCTGATCATGAACGCGGCTGGCTCGGCCGAACACGCCGACCAGCGCGTGCCGGCCGATGTGGAGCCGCAACTGCCAGGCGACGCGGTGGCCGAGCCCCTGCACCGTTTGCGGGCGCTGGAGCCCACCTGCCTGAAGCGAGCGCTGCGCCTGATCGAGCTGCGGGTGGCCGAAAACCCGAGCGTGGCCGAGGTGGTCGCCGCCTGCGGTGTCAGCCGCCGCACGCTGGACGACGCCTTCAAGTCGGCTCGCGCCACCACGCTCTCGGCCTACCTGAAGCGCAAGAAGCTGGAGTTCGCTGCCAACCTGGTGCTGCACACCGACCGCCCCATCCGCGACATCGCCGCGTCCATGGGCTACCGCTCGGCCGCCCTGTTTGCGAGCGAATTCCGCGAGCAGATGGGCATGTTGCCCTCGCAATGGCGCAGCCTGCAGACCACGCCAGTCTCGCTGGCGGCCGCATCCCTTTGAAAAAGGCACCTCGATCGGCCTGACACGGTGCGCAAGCGGTGGTGGACAGGGCCTGGGAAGGCGCCGCCGCCGAGCCAGCCGCACGATAGTTTCTAAAAATCGCAGGTCGCTTGCCACCAAGCGCCCATCGACCCCGCGCGACGGGGCCCCGCCCTGATGTCGCGGCCCCGGCCTTGCATCTACCGTCGGACACCGGACTGCACCACCACCGCCACCGGCGCCAGCCACAAGCTGAGCCCCCGGTCCCGCGTGAGTGCCGCCCTCTATTGCTACCCCTTTCCGCTCTCCTCCTTCAGGTTCCCCGGAGTCCGCATGACCCACGCTTTCCACCGCCTGTGCGGCGCGCTGCTGCTGGCCGGCCTTTCGGCCGCCAGCCACGGCGCCGCCCCCGCCAAGAAGACAGCGCCACCCGCGCAGCGCTACATCGTTCAGCTGAACGCGCCACCCGCCGCCAGCTACACCGGCAACCTGCCCAGCCTGGCCGCCACCCAGGTGGGCGAAGGTCAGCACCTGGACGTGCGCGCCGCGCACGTCCAGGCCTACCGCAGCCACCTGGCCCGCGAGCAGGACCAACTGCTGGCCTCGCTCGGCTCGCGCGTGAAAGCCACGCATCGCTACAGCGTCAGCTTCAACGGCTTTGCCGCCCGCCTCACGCTGGACCAGGTGCAGCGCCTGAAGGCCACCGGCAAGGTGCGCCTGGTCGCGCCGGACACACCACGCCTGGCCGACACCGTCTCCACGCCCAGCTTCCTGGGCCTGGACGGCGCAAAGGGCGTGTGGTCGCAGCAGCGCAAGGGCCTGTCCGTGCTGGGCGAGGACGTGATCATCGCCACCATCGACACCGGCGTGCAGCCCGAGAACCCGGCCTTCTATGACCAGGTGGATGCCAATGGCGTGCCGGTTGCCAGCGGCGGCACCGTGGCCTACGGGCCTGCGCCTTCGCACTGGAAAGGCGGCTGCACCGTGGCACCGGCCTTCCCGGCCACGGCCTGCAACCACAAGCTGATCGGCGCCAGGCTGTTCAACACCGGCTGGCTGGCCAGCGGCACCGAGCCGTGGTTCGGCACCTTCTCCGATTCGCCGCGCGACGAAAACGGACACGGCTCGCACACCTTGTCGACCGCTGGCGGCAATGCGCTGGCACCGGCCTACGACACGAAGGGCGTCTACCTCGGCAGCACCAGCGGCATGGCGCCGCGGGCACGCCTGGCCTCCTACAAGGCACTGTTCACCGCGGTGGTGGCCGGCGTGCCGCAGGGCGTGGGCATGACCAGCGACATCATCGCGGCCATCGACGCAGCAGTGGCCGACGGCGTGGACGTGATCAACTTCTCGGTCACCAGCGACCCGTACAACATGCTGGACCCGGTGGAGATGGCCTTCCTCGGCGCCTCCAACGCCAACATCTTCGTGGCCGCCGCGGCGGGCAACAACGGCCCGTACAACACGGTGCAGAACCCGGGCCCATGGGTGACCACGGTGGCCGCCTCCACGCACGACCGCAACCCCTATGCGCAGCTCACGCTGGGCAATGGCGCTGCCTACAGCGGCGCCTCGTTCAACGCCACCGCCCTGCCGGCGGCCCCGCTGGTCCTGGCGCAGGACATTCCGGCCGCGGGCGTGTCGGGCAGCCAGGCCAACTGGTGCTCACCCAACAGCCTGGACAGCAGCAAGGCCGCGGGCAAGATCGTCGTTTGCGACCGGGGGGATGCCACCGCTCGCCTGGACAAGAGCGCCGAGGTCAAGCGCGCAGGTGGCAAGGGCATGGTGCTGCTCAACACCCAGGCTGCGGAGCTGGACGCCGACTGGCACACCGTGCCCACGGTGCACCTGGCCATGAGCGACCGTGACGCCGTGCGCAGCTACGCAACCAAGGCCTCGCCCAGTGCCAGCATCGGCGCGCGTTACCAGGTGCCCGGCCTGGTCGCCCCGGTGATGGCGGACTTCTCCTCGCGTGGCCCGAACCTGGCTGCGGAAGAAGTGATGAAGCCCGACCTCACCGCACCTGGCGTCAGCATCGTTGCCTCGTTCGCGTACCAGCAGAAGTCGCAGGCGGAGAACTACGCCGAGCGCGCCGGCACGCTGGTGCCGCCGCCGGTGGTGGCCTCGCTGGACGGCACCTCGATGGCCACGCCGCACGTGGCTGGCCTGGCCGCGCTGCTGCGCCAGGCCCGCCCGAGCTGGTCGCCCTCGGCCATCAAGTCCGCGCTGATGACGACGGCCACCGGCGTGAAGCTGGCCGACGGCAGCGCCGACCCGGATGTGGCCGGCTACGGCGCCGGCCATGCCAACCCCAGCGGCGCGCTGGACCCGGGCCTGGTCTACCAGGCCTTCCAGGGCGACTACGTGCGCTTCCTGTGCAACGCCGGCTGGTACGACGCCAGCAGCGCCGATTGCGCCGACGTGAAGGTCAACGGCATCCCCGACCCCAACCTGCCGGCCCTCGCCGGCTCGGTGGCAGGCGTGCGCACCATGCACCGCAAGGTGCGCAACGTGGGCAACAGCACCGCGACCTATGCGGCCACCGCCGCGGTGCCCGGCTTCGACGTGCTCGTCTCGCCCAGCAGCCTGACGCTGGCCAAGGGCGAGGTCGGCGAGTTCACGGTCAAGTTCACCCGCACTTCCGCCACCTTCGGCTCCTTGGCCACCGGCGCGCTGAGCTGGAGCGATGGCGTGCACCTGGTGCGCAGCCCGATCCAGCTCAAGGCGGTCGAGTTCCAGGCGCCCACGCTGCTGCAGAGCCCGAACCTGAGCGATGCGGTCGAGGCCGACGTGGTCTACGGCTTCAGCGGCAAGACCAGCACCCGAGTGGCCGGCCTGAAGCCAGCGGCGCAGGTCACCGGCCACGTACCCGAAGGCACCTACACCTGCAACCCGGTGGTCATTCCGGCCAACACCCTGCATGCCCGGGCCTCGCTGAACCCGGTGGACACCACAGGCAAGGGCGTGGACAGCCTGTACCTGGCCTACCTGGACGAAAACGGCTGGTTCAACACCGGCGTGGAGCACACCGAAGGCAGCGACTTGGTCACCGAGATGCACCTGCCGGCTGCGGGCAACTACAACCTCTGCGTGTTCGCCTTCACCACGGCGCTGGGCTACACCGACTACACCGCCTACCAGTGGCTGCTCGGCACCTCCGACATCGGCGGCAGCCTGCAGGTGGCGAACCTGCCCACCAGCAAGGCCAAGGCCGGCAAGGTCTACCCGGCCAGCTTCAACTGGAGCGGCCTGAACGCCAGCAAGCGCTACCTCGGCGCTGTCGACTACCTGCGGCAAGACGGCAGCCTGCTCGGCACGACCATGGTGCGGGTGGAAGCCGGCGCGGCCTCGGTGCAGCGCCGCAGTGCGCCGCAACTGCTGCAGCGCCCCGGCAACGCCTCGCAGGCCAAGGCGGCCATTGACACCTCCAGCGCGGCAAGGGCGAAGCGGCTGCAACAGCAAGCCCAGAAGGCTCGCTGATCAAGCCCGGCGGGTGCTGCCTCGGCGGGCCCGCCCCCTCACCAGATTCAACGCATCCCACGGAGTCCCCATGACCCCCATCCTCCAACGACTGTGCGCAGCCATGCTGCTGGCCGGCCTGTCCGCCGCCAGCCTTGGCGCCACGCCCGAGAAGACCCCGAAGAAGGCGGCGCCGGCCGCGCGAACCTACATCGTTCAGCTGCGCGACGCGCCAGTGGCCAGCTACACCGGCAACGTCGCCGGCCTTCAGGCCACACAGGTCGGCGAAGGCCAGTACCTGGACGTACGCACCACCGCCGTGCAGGCCTACCGGGCCCACCTGGCACGTGAGCAGGACAAGCTGCTGGCCTTGCTGGGTTCGCGCGTGAAACCCAGCCAGCGCTACAGCATCAGCTTCAACGGCTTTGCCGCACGACTCACCCTCGCCCAGGTGCAGCGCCTGAAGGCCAGCGGCAAGGTGCGCCAGGTCACGCTGGACAGCGTGCGCGTGGCCGACACCGTCTCCACCCCGGCCTTCCTCGGCCTGGACGGCGCGGCGGGCTTCTGGTCCCACCAGCGCAAGGGCGTGCAGCTGCAGGGCGAAGACATCGTCATCGCCACCATCGACTCCGGTGTGCAGCCCGAGAACCCGGCCTTCTACGACCATGTGGATGCCAACGGCGTGCCCGTCGCAACCGGTGGCACCTTGGCCTATGGCGCGCCGCCGGCGCACTGGCTGGGCGGCTGCACCGTGGCCCCGGCCTTCCCGGCCTCGGCCTGCAACCACAAGCTGGTCGGCGCCCGCGTCTTCAACACCGGCTGGCTGGCCAGCGGCAACCTGCCCTGGTTCGGCACCTATTCCGACTCGCCGCGCGACGAGAACGGCCACGGCTCGCACACGCTGTCCACCGCCGGCGGCAATGCACTGGCACCCGCTTACGACAACGCCGGCCTGTTCCTGGGCAGCACCAGCGGCGTGGCCCCGCGGGCACGCCTGGCTTCGTACAAGGCGCTGTTCACCACCTCCACCTCCGCGGGCCTGCAAGCCGTGGGCATGACCAGCGACATCGTGGCCGCGATCGAGGCGGCCGTCGCAGACGGTGCGGACGTCATCAACTTCTCCGTCAGCGGCAACCCCGGCGACATGCTGGACCCGGTGGAGCTGGCCTTCCTCGAAGCCTCCAGCGCCAACGTCTTCGTGGCCGCGGCGGCAGGCAATTCGGGCATGCCAGGCACCATTGGCCACCCCGCGCCTTGGCTGACCACAGTGGGCGCGTCCACCCACGACCGCAACCCGTATGCGCAGCTCACGCTGGGCAATGGCGCGGCCTACAGCGGCGCCTCGTTCAATGCCGCAGCGCTGCCAGCCGCACCGCTGCGGCTGGCCCAGGACATGGCCGCGGCCGGCGTCTCGTCCGACCAGGCCAACTGGTGCGCGCCCAACAGCCTGGACCCGAGTAAAGCCGCCGGCAAGCTTGTCGTCTGCGACCGCGGCGGCATCATCACGCGGCTGGACAAGAGCGCCGAGGTCAAGCGCGCTGGCGGCATCGGCATGGTGCTGCTGAATGCCGATGACGAAGAGCTGGATGCCGACTGGCACACCGTGCCCACGGTGCACCTTGCCGTCGCCGACCGCGACGCAGTGCGCGCCTATGCGGCCAACAGTGGCGCGACCGGCGGCATTGGCGCGCGCTATCAGGTGCCGGGCGTGGTCGCGCCGGTGATGGCGTATTTCTCGTCGCTGGGGCCGAACGCTGCGTCCACCAACCTCATGAAGCCGGACCTCACGGCACCCGGCGTGAGCATCATCGCGTCGGTCGCCTACACGCAGAAGACGCAGGCTGAGAACTACGCGATCCGAGACGGCAGCATGGTGCCGCCACCCGTGGCTGCGGCCTATGACGGCACCTCCATGGCCACGCCGCACGTGGCCGGCATGGCTGCGCTGCTGCGCCAGGCGCGCCCGAGCTGGTCGCCCTCGGCCATCAAGTCTGCGCTGATGACCACCACCACCGGCGTGAAGCTGGCCGATGGCAGCCCGGACACCAGCGTGGCAGGCTTCGGTGCCGGCCATGCCAACCCGAATGGCGCGGTCGATCCCGGCCTGGTCTACCCCGCCTTCCATGGCGACTACATGCGCTTCCTGTGCTCGGAAGGCTGGTACGACAGCACCGGCGCCGAGTGCAGCGGCCTGAACGTCACCAGCCTGCCAGACCCGAACCTGCCGTCCATCGCCGCGACCTTCGCCGGTTCGCGCACGGTGCACCGCAAGGTGCGCAACGTGGGCGGTGCGAGTGCCACCTACACGGCCTCGGCAGTGCTGCCTGGGTTCGACGTGATCGTCTCGCCAAGCAGCCTGAGCCTGGGCAAGGGCGAAATCGGCGAATTCACGGTCAAGATCAGCCGCAGCACGGCGCCATTCAACACGCCGGTGGCCGGCACGCTGACCTGGACCGACGGTGTTCACATCGTGCGCAGCCCCATCCAGGTGACGGCGCAGGAACTGCTGGCACCCGCCATCCTGCTGAGCCCGGAGACCTCCGGCGCCCTGGCCTTCGACGTGGTCTACGGCTTTGGCGGCGCAACCTCCACCGCCACGCTGGGCCTGACCGCCAGCGACACGATCCAGGGCCACACAGCCTATGGCGACCTGGACTGCACCGTGAGCGAGTTCACCGTGCCAGCCAACACCAGCTACGTGCGGACCTCGTACGCCGCGGCCGACATCAACCTCGACACCAGCCTGTTCTACACCTGGTACACCGACGCCAGCGGCGGCTTCTACGGCTTCACGCACTTCGAAGGCAACGACCTGGTGCTGGACATGCAGAACCCCGCACCCGGCACCTACCAGCTCTGCATGTGGCCGCTGGCCAGCGGCAGCGGCTATGCCGACTACACCGCCTACCGCTCGGTGCTGAACCCCGCGAACCCGGCGCTGGGCGACTTCAAGGTCAGCGGCCTGCCGAGCGACAAGGCCAAGGTGGGCAAGGCCTACACCGCGACCGCCAGCTGGAGCGGCCTGTCTGCGAGCCAGCACTATTTCGGTCAGGTGCAGTACCAACGCGCAGATGGCAGCCCGGCAGGCTCGACCTACATCCGCGTGGAGCCGGGCGTCACGGCCGTCAAGCCGGCCACGCTGAGGAGCCTGCCGGTGGCTGTGCGCTCACCCGCACAGTTGAAGGCGCAGCAAAAGCGCGCTGCTGCGGAGGCCAAGCAGCGGCAGAAGGCTGCCGCCAACCGCGCGCGCTGAAGAGACAGCAGGGAGGCGCAGAGCGCCTGCCCTTGCGGAACAGGACTCTGCCCCACAATGAGGGCGACCATGAGCCTGCAAGCCTCCCTGCTGAACCTGGTGCTGCGCTTCACCTTCAAGCGCCACAGCCGAGGGCCGCTGGACGCGCTGGCCATTCGGCACCGCGTGAACCGCACCACACGCGACCTCCCGCTGCCCCGCGGCGTGCGCCGCGAGCCGGTCGCCGCGGACCCGGCTCGCGGCCTCTGCGCAGCCGAGTGGCTGCTGCCACCCTCGCCTCGCGGCACGCTGCTGTATTGCCACGGTGGCGGGTATTTCTTCTGCGACCTGGTGACCCACCGCCCGACCGCGGCGCAACTGGCCAAGCGCACCGGCATGCGGGTGCTGTCGCTGGACTACCGCATGGCGCCCGAACATGCCTGCCCAGCGGCGGTGGACGACACGCTGGCCTGGTGGCGGCAACTGCTGGCTGAAGGCACCTTGCCCGATGAAACCGTGTTCGCAGGCGACTCGGCTGGGGGTGGGCTGGTGGTGGCCACCCTGCTCGCTGCGCGCCAGCAAGGCCTCGCGCTGCCGGCCGGCTCGCTGCTGTTTTCACCGTGGGCCGACCTGAGTTGCGCGGGCGACAGCATGCGGCTGAATGCACGCTCGGACACGATGTTCGCGCCCGAGGCACTGCCACAGGCCGCGGCCTTCTACCTCGCAGGCCGCTCGGCCGAGGACCCGCTGGCTTCGCCGCTGTTCGGTGACCTGCGCGGGCTGCCACCGATGATGCTGCACGCCAGCAGCAGCGAAGTCCTGCTGTCGGACAGCGAGCGGCTGCACGCCCGTGCGCTGGCCCACGGCGTGGCCAGCGAGCTGCACATCAAGCCCGGCATGCCGCATGTCTGGCCGACCTTCATCACGCTGCCCGAAGCACGCGCAAGCCTGGCGGATTCGGCGGCTTTTGCGCTGCGTGTCACCGGTCTGCAGGCGCAGTCGGCAAACGCAGCCTGACGAGACATCAGCCTCGCAGCAGCGTGCCCAGCGAGGCCAGCAGCATCGTCAGCCCTGACAGCGACAACAAGCTGAGCACGACGCGCCGGAACGCCAGCGGGCTGAGGCCCACGTAGATTCGCGAGCCCAGCAGCGTGGGGATGACCATCGCGGGGGCGATGACCGCAAACTTCGGCAGCATGTCCAGGTGCACCGCACCAGAGACCACCATGGCGACGAAAGCCGCCGCCAACGCGGCCAGGTTGAAGTTCTGCAGCACCGTGCGGCTGACTTCCTTGTCGTAGCCGCGCAGCGTGCACCACAGCGCCGGCGCAACGCCGGTGAAGCCGCCAATGCCGCCCATCACGCCGCCGAGCACGCCCACCAGGCCGTCACCCGCCCGGCCGCCCCAGCGCAACGCGGGAAGACGCGGCGCAAACAGCATGGCCGGGCAGAACACCAGCAGCAGGCTGCCCAGCACCAGCTTGAAATGGGCAGCGTTCAGGTGCGGCAGGATGAGTACGCCAATCGGCACACCGATGGCACCGCCAACCAGGAAAGGCGCAAGCAGCGGCAGGTTCAAGCCGCGGCGGGCGGTGGCGGCCGAGAGCAACTGCCCGGTGAGGCCACCGAACACCGTCATCACCGCGGCCACGTTTGGCGCAATGCCCCAGACCCAGAACGACATCGCTACCATGCCGAACGCGAAGCCGGAAATGCCCTGGACAAAACCGGCAACGGCGGCGCCCAGCGCAAGCAGGAGAATTTCAGGAGACATCGGCGGCGGACGGACTGAAGCGACGAGGCCGATTCTCGGTGCGAATGCGGCGAAAGGCGAACCAAAACGCAAAAACGCCCGCAAACCAAAAGTTTGACGGGCGTCCTGGGTACGGTCATGATGGTGCAAGAAACCTTGCAGCAACTACCATGCGCATATTCGAAAGGAGTGGCGGAGTGGACGGGACTCGAACCCGCGACCCCCGGCGTGACAGGCCGGTATTCTAACCAACTGAACTACCACTC